>NZ_AP028663.1:5675000-6355000 GCF_041154445.1 Variovorax sp. V118
CCGAAGGCCTGCCCGGCCTCGACCTCCCCGTGCGGCACCGCCTGGATCGCCCCGCGGAAGATGTGCACGGCGTAGGCCGTCGTGTTCAGCACGAAGGTGATGACGGCGCACCAGTAGGGCTTGCGCAGGTAGGGCCAGGCCCAGCTGTCGCGCACCGCATCGATCTGGGCAATGCCGTAGTACACGATGAAGATCTGCACCAGCAGCGGCGTGCCCCGGAAGACCTGCGAGAACACCTCGACGGGCCAGCGCAGCCACCAGGCCTTCTGGACGCGCACGATGGCCAGCGGCACCGCCAGCAGCGTCGCGAGCACCATCGTGATCGCGAAGAGTTCCAGCGTGAGCAGCGCGCCCTGCCAGAGCACCGGAAGGCTCTCGACAATGAGTTCGACATCCATGGTCAGGCCGTCCTTTCGCCACGGGCGCCGCGACGCTCGAGCTGATGCAGCACGAGCGAACTCAGCACGGTCAGCGTGAGGTAGATGGCGCCGGCACTGAGGTAGAAGAACAGGGCGCGGCGCGTGTCGCTGGTGGCCAGTTCGGAGGCCTTCATCAGCTCGCTCAGCCCCACGATGGAGATCAGCGACGTGTCCTTGAGCGTCGAGATCCAGATGTTGCCCAGGCCCGGCAGCGCCAGCCGCAGCATCTGCGGGCACTGGATCACGAAGAAGATCTGCAGGGTGCCCATGCCCACGGCCATGCCGGCCTCCACCTGCCCGCGGGGAATGGCCGTGAGCGCGCCGCGGAACACCTCCGAGGCGTAGCCGCCGAAGATCAGGGCCAGTGCAAAGACGCCCGCCGGATACGGCGGGATTTCGACCATGCCCGCGTCGGGCCTGACCAGCGCGAGCAGCCGGCTCAGGACCACCGTGCTGCCGAAGTACACCATCAGGATCAGCAGCAGTTGCGGGATGCCCCGTATCGCCGTGATGTAGGCCTCGGCCAGCCAGCGCACCGCCTTGAAGCGGGACAGGCAGGCCGCCGCGCCCAACAACCCCAGCGCGATGCCGAACACCGACGACACCAGCGCCACCTCCACGGTCGTCCAGGCACCTTGCGCGATGGTCGGCCCCCAGCCGTTGAACATGTCCATGGTGTCGTCAGCCCTCGATGAGCGGATTCGGCGGCACGACGGCGTCAGTGCCAGACCGCGGGCAGCACGCTGAAGCTCCAGTACTTCTGGTTGATCGCCTTGAAGGTCCCGTCGGCAAACATGCCCTTGAGCGCCGCGTTGATCTCGTCGCGCAGCGCCGTGCTCCCCTTGGGCAAGCCGACGGCCACGCCTTCGCCCAGGTACTTGGGCGCCTCGATCTCGGGGCTGACGAACTCGTAGTTGCGCCCTTCCGGCTTCTCCAGGAAGTCGGTGCGAACCTTCATGGGACTCACGAGCATGAGGTCGATGCGGCCGGCCACGAGGTCCAGCAGCATGTTCTCGGCCGAGTCGTAGCGCGTGATCTCGACGCCGGCGAACTCGCCCGCAAGGTAGCTGTCGTTCGTGGTGGCCCGCTGCACGCCCACCACCTTGCCCTTGAGCGCGCCCGCGTTGGGCGTGTTGTCGGGCTTCATCGGGAGCAGCCCCCCGTTCTTGCGGCCCACGAAGCGCGCCGTCGAGGCCCGGTAGGGAACGGAGAAGTCGATGCTCTTCTTGCGCGCCTCGGTGATCGACAGGCTCGACGTGACGATGTCGATCTTCCTGGAAAGCAGCGCGGGAATCAGGCCGTCGAACCCCAGGCAGACGAACTGCACGTTGGCGTTCATCCGCCGCCCGATCTCGCGGGCGATGTCGATCTCGAAGCCCTTCAGCTCGCCCGACGCATCGCGGTAGTTGAAGGGCGGATAGGTGCACTGCACCCCGGCCTTGATCTCGCGCCCCATGGCGGCGACGGAGCACGCGGCCAGCAGGCCTGCGAACAACCATTTCTTCATTTCGTCTCCAGTTCTTGGTTCGTGATGTCGTGGCTACAGAACGCTGTCGAGGAACTTGCGGCAACGCTCGCTGCGCGGATTGCCGAACACGTCGGCAGGCGCCCCGCGTTCCTCGATCTTTCCCTTGTGCAGGAAGGCGACCTCGGTCGAGACCTCGCGTGCGAACGCCATCTCGTGGGTGACCATCACCATGGTGCGCCCCTCCTCGGCGAGCAGGCGGATCACCTTCAGCACCTCGCCCACGAGCTCGGGGTCGAGGGCGGACGTGGGCTCGTCGAACAGCAGCAGCTTGGGCTCCATGGCCAGCGCGCGGGCGATGGCGCAGCGCTGCTGCTGGCCGCCCGAGATGTGGGCCGGATAGTGCCGCAGCCGGTCGCCGAGCCCGACCTTCGCCAGCAGTGCTTCGGCCCGTTCCGTCGCTTCGCGGCGCGACAGCCCCAGCACCTTCATGGGCGGCATGGCCACGTTCTCCAGCACGGTCATGTGGCTCCACAGGTTGAAGTTCTGGAACACCATGCCGATGCCCGCGCGCAGCCGGTTCACCTGGCTCTTGCTGGCGGGGCTCGACTGCCCTGCCGGCGAACGGCGCATGCGGATCTCCTCGCCATCGATGGCGACGGTGCCTGCGTCGGGCACTTCGAGCAGGTTGAGGCAGCGCAGGAAGGTGCTCTTGCCCGAGCCGCTGGCACCGATCAGCGTGACCACGTCGTGCTCGTGGGCGCACAGGTCGATGCCGCGCAGCACGTCCAGCGCGCCGAAGCGTTTCTCGATGCCGGTGGCAGACACGATCTGCCTGCCCTGTTGTCGTTGGGGGTCGCTCAAGTGAGTTCCTTTTGAACGGTGCTGGCGCTTCGCCTAGAAGGTCCCGGGATAGGCCCCGCCGTCGAGCAGCAGATTCTGTGCGTTGATGTAGCCGGCATGGGTGCTGCACAGGAAGGCGCAGGCGCGGCCGAACTCCATCGGATCGCCGAAGCGTGCGGCCGGGCTGCGGCCCTGCCATTCGGCCTGCTCGGCCTCGAACGAGCGCCCCGACCCGGCCGCGGCAGCCTCCACCGTGGCGCGCAGGCGGTCGGTGGCGAACGAACCGGGCAGCAGGTTGTTGATGGTGACGTTGCGATGCGCCGTGCGCCGCGCCAGGCCGGCCACGAAGCCGGTGAGCCCGCTGCGCGCGCCGTTGGACAGGCCCAGGATGTCGATGGGCGCCTTCACCGAGGACGAGGTGATGTTGACGATGCGGCCGAAGCCGCGATCCATCATGCCGTCCACCGTCGCCTTGATCAGCTCGATGGGTGTCAGCATGTTGGCGTTGAGCGCCACCATCCAGTCGTCGCACGTCCATTGGCGGAAGTCGCCCGGCTTGGGGCCCGCGGCATTGGTCACCAGGATGTCCGGCGCGGGGCAGGCCTCGAGGACGAGCGCCCGCCCCTGCACCGTGGTGACATCGGCGACCACCGTGCGCACGTGCACGCCGGTGGCCTCGCGAATTTCGTCGGCGGTGGCCTCGAGCGCCTGCGCGCCGCGCGCCACGATGGTGAGCGATGCGCCGTCCTCCGCCAGTGCGAACGCGCATGCCCGACCCAGCCCCTTGCTCGCGGCGCACACCAGCGCCGTCTTGCCCTTGATTCCCAGATCCATGGAGACCTCTTGCTTCAGATGAAGTTCGCGGCGACCGTGCCGAAGCGGTCGAACGAGGATTGCACCCGCATGCCCTGCGAGGCGCGGTACTGCCGCGTGAAGGAGCCGGACATCACCTGCATCCCCGCCTCGAGGGCCAGCCCGAATTCGGCCAGCTTGTTCGCCAGCCACAGCACCGAGAGCAGCCCGCCGCCCTGCATGACCGCCGAGCCGGAGGCCGTCTCGCTGACGGCGCCGTCGACCTGCACCGTCACGTTGGCGCCGGCCAGGTCGCGGTTGTCGGCCGTCAGCGGCACGGCCGCCCCCGTCACATAGGCCTTCTGCTGCGCGTTGTCCGCCATGGCCAGCGCCAGGTTGCCGGCAAACGGACCGCGGACCTCCACGATCTCCAGGGCCGGCGCCGCGTGCGTCACGGCGGCAGCGACCTCCTCCAGGCTCACGCCGGGTCCGCGCAGCGTCTTGCCGATGGTCAGGCACAGCTCGTTCTCGAAGCCGGGCGCGATCAGATCGGAGAAGCGATAGGCCTGGCCGCTCGCATGCCGGCCGCTTTCCAGCAGATAGCCGAAGCAGGGTTCGTGCACCTGCTGCTGCACGCGCATGGCCTCGGCGGTGAGGCCGACCTTCCAGCCCGTCTGCCGCTCGCCCCTGGCCAGGCGCCTTTGCAACAAGGCCAACTGCACTTCATAGCCCTGCTGCAGGGAAAACTTCCCGGCCCATTCCGACGGCATGTGGCGTCCGTCCTCCATGGCTTGCCAAAGGGCGCCCGCAATGTCTTGGGTGTTCATCGCATCCTCATCGTGTGGTTGGGTGGTGTTCCAGGTAGGCGGCCAGGCGGCGAACGCCGTCGTCCAGGCGCGGCGTGCCGCTCGCGTAGCACCAGCGCAGGTAGCCTTCGCCCTCGGGGCCGAAGGCCACGCCGGGCGCCAGCCCCAGCCCGGCCTCGGCCACGAGCTGCTTGCAGAACGCGAGGCTGTCCGTCACGCCGTCGACACGGAAGAAGGTGTACATCGCGCCGCGCGCGGGCGCGGCGAGCTCGACCCCCGGCACGCTCCCCAGGCGCGCCGCCAGATGGTCCCTGCCCTGGCGCAGCCGCTCGACCGTCCGGGCAATGGCATCTTCCCCGCGCGCCAGGGCGACCACCCCCGCCGCCTGCACGAAGGGCGGCGCGCAGGTGCTGCTGTACTCGATCAGCTTGCCGATGTCGCCCAGCATCGCCGGCGGCACGACGATCCAGCCCAGGCGCCATCCGGTCATGCGCCAGGCCTTGGAAAAGGAATTGCAGCTGATGACCCGGTCCTCGGGCGTCGCGATGTCCAGGAAGGACGGCGCGCACGGCGCATCGAAGCTGATGCGCTGGTAGACATCGTCGCTGACGATCCAGATGCCCAGGCGCCGGCAGTGCGCGAGGATGGCTTGCTGCGACTCGCGCGAGAGCGTCCAGCCCGTCGGGTTGTTGGGCGCGTTCAGCAGCAGCGCGCGGGTGCCCGGCCGAAGCGCTTCCAGAAGGCGCTGCTCGTCGAGCACCCAACCGGCCGCGGTGAACTGCAATGCCACGGTCTCGACGTGCGCGCCCAGCACCTTGGGCATCTCGACCAGGTTGGGCCACAGCGGCGTCACGGCCACGACGCGGTCGCCGGGGTTCAGCAGCGCCTGCAGGGCCAGCATCAGCGCATGCGTGCCCGAACTCGTCACCGCCACCCGTTCGACGCCGATCGGGCCATGCCAGCGCGACAGGTACCGGGCGATCTCCTCGCGCAACGCGGGCTCGCCCAGCGTCTGGACGTAGAAGGTGCGCCTATTCTCGAGGGCGGCGATCGCAGCGCCGCAGATCTCGTCCGGCGTCTCCTCGTCGGGCTCGCCGAACCAGAAAGGCAGGATGTCCTTGCGGTCCATGCCCGCATTGGCGACCTCGCGGATCTTCGAGGACCGCAGGGCCTGGACTTCGGCGCGTGCGACGGTCGATGGCGGGCAGTGGGAGGCGGCGCTCTGCATGTCGTGCTTGTCTCGGTGTTCTATGGCCTGCATGCTCCGACGCCGCACGGTGCGGGACAAGGACCAATTCCGTGCGCCGAAGCGGACCAATCGCGGCGATCCGCGCTGCCCCTTGTGGCCCCCGACGTCCGCAGACAGCGTGGCCGTGCGACGCCCTGCTTCTTCGCGACGGCCGAGCATCTCTGGCGATGCGCTGCTGAACGGCGCTATTCAGCAGAACGGCCGGAGCCAATGGGTTGATTGCCGCCGGGAATTGCCCCTCTGAACACAGTCATTGCCGTCGAAAAGGGGCTCCCGTCAAGCGCTTCCCCTGCGCTCAACGGCCAGACGAACAAAGAGGCTGCATTTCCTTGGCAAAACAGCACTTTCCCGGGCACGACCGCCCATGGAGAGAATTCGAAATAAAAAGGGCAAAAAAAAGGCCTGCCTTCGAAAAGGCAGGCCTTCATTGAAAAGCTCGAGGAGCCGGTTTCAGAACGGAATGTCGTCGTCCATGTCGTCGAAGCCCGACGACGACTTGGCCGGCGCCTGGCGCGGCGCCGGTGCCGGGGCACGCGGTGCGGCTGCGGGAGCACGCGGGGCGTAGCCGCCACCACCACCACCTTGCGAGTAACCACCGCCGCCGCCCCCGCCTTGCGAGTAGCCGCCGTCGTCGTCGCTCGGACCCGACGGGCCGCCCTGGCCCTGGCGGCTGCCCAGCATCTGCATCTGGTCGGCGCGGATTTCGGTGGTGTACTTTTCGATGCCGTCCTTGTCGGTCCACTTGCGCGTGCGCAGCGAACCTTCGACATACACCTGCGAGCCCTTGCGCAGGTACTGGCCGGCGATTTCGGCCAGGCGGCCGTTGAACACGATGCGGTGCCATTCAGTGGCTTCGCGCATCTCACCGCTTTGCTTGTCTTTCCAGCGATCGGTGGTGGCCACGGTGACGTTTGCGACCTGATCGCCGCTCGGGAATGTCCGCATTTCGGGGTCGCGCCCCAGGTTGCCGACGACGATGACTTTATTGACCGATGCCATATGCACTGCCCCTGATAAGTAGATGAAGGAGGAGGTTGAGAGGAACCCTCCATTCTGCCTGAGCCGAAATCGGCCCGGCGCCGGCCAGCCTGGGCGGGGGCGTCCGCCGCCGTCCATCCCCTGGTCATGACAGGCGGGGCCGGCGCCTCTATCATGTCCGGTTGCCCTCGGACGACCGCACCCCTTGAATTCACCCACCACTGAAGACACCCCGGAGCGTGACGCCTACCTTGGCGCCCTGCTCGCCCAGCAGCGCATCAGCATCCGCGGCGCGCGCACCCACAACCTGAAGAACGTCGATCTCGACATCCCGCGCAACAAGCTGGTGGTGATCACCGGCCTGTCGGGCTCGGGCAAGTCGAGCCTGGCGTTCGACACGCTGTATGCCGAAGGGCAGCGGCGCTACGTGGAAAGCCTCTCGGCCTATGCGCGGCAGTTCCTGCAGCTCATGGACAAGCCCGACGTCGACGTGATCGAGGGCCTGTCGCCCGCGATCAGCATCGAGCAGAAGGCCACCAGCCACAACCCGCGCTCGACCGTGGGCACGGTGACCGAGATCCACGACTACCTGCGCCTCTTGTACGCGCGCGCCGGCACGCCCTTCTGCCCCGACCACCACCTGCCGCTGCAGGCGCAGACGGTGTCGCAGATGGTCGACGCGGTGCTGGCCCTGCCCGACGAGCCCCGACTGATGATCCTGGCGCCCGTGGCACGCGAGAAAAAGGGCGAGTTCCTCGAGCTGTTCACCGAGATGCAGGCCGCCGGCTACGTGCGCTTTCGCGTCGACGGGCAGACCTACGAATACAACGACCTGCCCAAGCTCAAGAAGACCGAGAAGCACGACATCGACGTGGTCATCGACCGCCTGCGCGCGCGCCCCGACATGCAGCAGCGCCTGGCCGAGAGCTTCGAGGCCGCGCTGCGCCTGGCCGAGGGCCGCGCCATTGCGCTGGAGCTGGGCGCAAAGCCGGAAGGCAGCGCCGATGGCGCTGCGGGGGCGCCCGACAAGGAACACCTGTTCAACGCCAAGTTCGCCTGCCCGATCTGCCACTACTCGCTGTCGGAGCTCGAGCCGCGCCTGTTCTCGTTCAACTCGCCCGTGGGCGCCTGCCCGAGCTGCGACGGCCTGGGCCACCGCGAGGTGTTCGACCCGGTGCGCGTGGTGGCGTTTCCGTCGCTGTCGATCGCCAGCGGCGCCATCAAGGGCTGGGACCGCCGCAACGGCTACTACTTCAGCATGGTCGAGAGCGTCGCCAAGCACTACAAGTTCGACGTCGACGCGCCCTTCGAGTCGCTGCCGGCCTCGGTGCAGCAGACGCTGCTGCACGGCTCGGGCGGTGAAGAGATCAAGTTCAACTACACCATGGAGTCGGGCAACTTCGCGGGCAAGAAGCTCACGAAGAAGCACCCCTTCGAGGGGATCATTCCGAACATGACGCGGCGCTACCGCGAGACCGACTCGGTGATGGTGCGCGAAGACCTCGCGCGCTTTCGCAACCAGCAGCCCTGCCCCGACTGCGGCGGCTCGCGGCTGCGGCGCGAGGCGCGCAACGTGTTCCTGGTGGACGACGCCGGGCACGTGGGCGCGAACGGCGGCGAGCCGCCGCGCATGGCCATCTTCGAACTCAGCCACCTCACGCTGCGCGACGCCTACGCCTGGTTCAGCACGCTCAAGCTGCGCGGTGCCAAGGCCGACATCGCCGACAAGGTGGTGCGCGAGATCGGCCTGCGCCTGAAATTCCTGAACGACGTGGGCCTCAATTACCTGAGCCTGGACCGCAGCGCCGAGACGCTCTCGGGCGGCGAGGCGCAGCGCATTCGCCTGGCGTCGCAGATCGGCTCGGGCCTCACGGGCGTGATGTACGTGCTCGACGAGCCCAGCATCGGCCTGCACCAGCGCGACAACGACCGCCTCATCGGCACGCTCAAACACCTGCGCGACATCGGCAACAGCGTGATCGTGGTCGAGCACGACGAGGACATGATCCACGCCGCCGACCACGTCATCGACATGGGCCCCGGCGCCGGCGTGCACGGCGGGCGCGTGATGGCCCAGGGCACGTATGCCCAGGTGTCGGCCAACCCCGAATCGCTCACCGGCCAGTACCTCTCGGGAGTGAAGAAGATCGAGGTGCCCAAGCACCGCACCGCCTGGCTGCCGGCCGTGAAGAAGCCGGCCTTCAACGAAGGCAAGAAACCCTCGCGCTTTCCGCAGAGCCCCGCGGCCGAACGCCGCGCCGCGCGTGAGGCGGCCCATCTGGCTTCGCAGACCGACCTCCAGGAGATCCGCGTCGTCGGTGCCACCGGCAACAACCTGAAGAACGTGAGCGTGGCCTTCCCCGTGGGCCTCTTGACCTGCGTGACGGGCGTCTCGGGCTCGGGCAAGTCGACGCTGGTGAACGACACGCTCTACACCGCCGTGGCGCGCACGCTGTACCGCGCGCACGAAGAGCCGGCCGCGCACGAGTCGGTGGAAGGCATCGAGTACTTCGACAAGGTCATCAACGTCGACCAGTCGCCCATCGGCCGCACGCCGCGCAGCAACCCGGCCACCTACACGGGCCTGTTCACGCCCATCCGCGAGCTGATGGCCGAGACCAACACCGCGCGCGAGCGCGGCTACGGCCCGGGCCGCTTCAGCTTCAACGTGGCGGGCGGGCGCTGCGAGGCCTGCCAGGGCGACGGCGTGGTGAAGGTCGAGATGCACTTCCTGCCCGACGTGTACGTGCCCTGCGAGGTGTGCCACGGCCAGCGCTACAACCGCGAGACGCTCGAGGTCCAGTACAAGGGCCGGAACATCGCGCAGATCCTCGAGATGACGGTCGAGGTGGCGCACGAGTTCCTCAAGGCCGTGCCGACCATCGAGCGCAAGCTGCGCACGCTGCTCGACGTGGGCCTCTCGTACATCAAGCTCGGCCAGTCGGCCACCACGCTGTCGGGTGGCGAGGCGCAACGCGTGAAGCTCGCGCTCGAACTGAGCAAGCGCGACACGGGCCGCACGCTCTACATCCTCGACGAGCCGACCACCGGCCTGCACTTCGCCGACATCGAGCTGCTGCTCAAGGTGCTGCACCAGTTGCGCGACGCGGGCAACACCATCGTCGTCATCGAGCACAACCTGGACGTCATCAAGACCGCGGACTGGCTCATCGACATGGGCCCCGAAGGCGGCGCCGGCGGCGGCACGGTGGTGGGCGAAGGCACGCCGGAAGACATCGCGGCGAACGAGGCGAGCCACACGGGCCGCTACCTCAAGCGCCTGCTGTAGCCGCGCCGCCAGCACGAATGCGCGGGCCGCGCCACAATCGCGGCCCATGCCTTCCTTCACGCCGCGCCAGTTCGTTCTTCTTGTGCTCCTCACCCTCGCGTGGGGCTTCAACTGGCCGGTGATGAAGCTCGGCGTGGCCGACTACCCGCCGCTGGCTTTCCGCGCGATTTCGATCTGGCTGGGCGTGCCCGTGCTGGCGATCGCGCTGGTGGTGATGAAGGTGCCGTTCCGCGTGCCGCGCAGCGCGTGGCCCGAGCTGGTGTGGCTGGGCGCGACCAACATGTTCGTCTGGCACGCCTGCATCATCCTCGCGGTGAAAGCACTCTCGGGCGGGCGCGCCGCGATCCTGGGCTACACGATGCCGGTGTTCTCCGCCGTCATCGGCGCGCTGCTGTTCTCGGCCGTGCTCACGCGCCGCGCATGGACCGGCGTGGGTGCCTGCGCCATCGGCGTCGGGCTGCTGCTGTGGCACGAGCTCACCGACTTCGCGGGCCGCCCCGGCTACGTGGCGCTGGCGCTGGTGGCCGCCGCCACCTGGGCGCTGGGCACGCAGCTGCTGCGCCACACGCGCATCGGGCTGCCCACGCTCACGCTCTCGTTCTGGATGACGGCCATGACGGCCGTGGTGATGACGGTGCTTTCATTGCTGTTCGAGCGCGACCAGTGGCGTTCGCCGGGCGCCGTGACCTGGGGATCGATCGCCTACAACGCGGTGCTGATCTTCGGCTTCGCGCACGCGGCCTGGTTCTACCTGGCGCGCGGCCTGCCGCCGGTGGCCTCGACCTTGAGCGTGATGTTCATCCCCGTGCTCGGCGTGTTCAGCGGCGCCGTGTGGCTCGGCGAGGTCGTGCACTGGCAGGACTGGGTGGCGGTGGCGCTGATGATGGTCGCCATCGCCTCGGTGCTCTTGCCTTCACGCAGCAGCAGCAGCAGCAGCAGCAGCGCGAAGGCCTGAGCTCAGGTCGTCGTCTGCACGTGCAGGCGGCTGGTCTTGCAGCGGTGCAGCGCGCGGTAGTGTTCCAGCGGCCGGCCGTTGGCACCGTAGGCGATCGACTCGATGCGCAGCAGCGGCTCGGGCTGCGGCAGGTCGAGCAGGCGGCAGGTTTCCGCATCGGGCAGCACGGCATCGATCCAGCGTTCGGCGCGCACCAGCCGCACGCCGTACTGGCGGCGCAGCACGTCGTACAGCGAGCGGTCGTCCAGCCGCGTGCGGTGCAGGCCCGGCGCCAGGTCGGCCGGCACGGCCGTCTCGACCAAGAGGCGCAGTTCGCCGTCGACGCTGCGCAGGCGCTTGAGGCCGACCACCTGCGCGTCTTCGGTGAGGCCCAATGCGGCGGCTTCCTGCGCGGTGGCGGCGCGCAGTTCCTGCACGAGGATCTGCGTGCGCACCGATCGGCCCTTGCGTTCCATCTCGTCGGAAAATCCCAGCACGGTGGAGACGAAATCTTCGTCGCGCTCGCGCGCCGACACGAAGGCGCCGCGGCCCTTGATCTTGTAGATGAGGTTGTTGCGCACCAGGTCGGCCAGCGCCTCGCGCACCACGATGCGCGAGATGCCGAACTGCTCGCCCAGCTCGGCCTCGGACGGCAGCTTGGCGCCGATGGGCAGCACGCCCTGCAGGATCTGCAGCCGGATGGCGTCGCGGAACTGCGCCCACAGCGGCGATTCGGAGTTGCGGTCGAGCGAGGTCGTCGACACGGTGTCGGGGGCGGTGGAAAGGGTCACGTTAGGTCGGGCCGAGGACGGGGCTGGCCATCAATGATGCATCGAAAGCGGAAGGCGCCGGCTCATTGGCCGCCACCGGCTGCAGGCGCACGCCATGCCGCTCGCGCAGGGCGGCGGCGCAGGCGCTGAGTTCCTGGTGCGCGCGGGCTGCGTCCCAGCCGAGGGCTTCGGCGGCCACGGCGGCGATCTCGGCGAGCGCGTCGTCGGTGACCAGCCCGCGGATGGCCAGCAGCGTGCGGCGGATCACGAGGTCGTCCAGGTGCACGACGCCGGTCTCCATGCACAGGTACGAGAGTTCGGCCGCCGAGTACTCGGGCGCGTGGCGCAGCGGCGTGTCGCCCGAGGCCGCGAGGCGCTGCGCCAGCGGCAGCGCCTTGGAGCCGTAGCGGCGCAGCAGACCCAGCGCGCGCGCGCGGTCCAGGCCCGAGCCGGCCGTCATCTTGTCGATGAAGCGTTCGATGGCGGCCGCGTCGGCCGGCAGCTCGGCGCCGCCGCCGATGGGCAGCGACTCGGTCGAGGCGCTGCGCGAGCGACCCAGGTGGCGCAGCACGTGGTCGGTGGCTTCTTCGGCCAGCGCGCGGAAGGTGGTCCACTTGCCGCCCACGAGGCCGACGATGGGCACGTCGCGCGTGGCGCTCGGCGGGTCGACCACCACCGAGTGGTCGCGCGAGATCTGGCCCGGCTTGTCGGCGTCGGAGCGCGCGAGCGGGCGCACGCCGACGTAGGTGTAGATCACGTGCTGGCGGTCGAAGGCCATGTTCGGGAACACCTCGCGCAGCACGTCGATCAGGTAGTCGATCTCGGCCGGCTCGGTGACGATCTGGTCGGGGTCTTCCACCGGGATGTCGGTGGAGCCCACCAGCACGCGGTCGAGAAAGGGGTAGACGATGCACACGCGCCCGTCCACCGCCTCGAAGTAGGCCATGCGGCCTTCGAGCGCGTCGCGCAGCGCCGGGTGGTCGAGCACGAGGTGCGAGCCCTTGGTGCCCATCACGCGCGGGCCGGCGCCGCCGAGCACGGCCGCGCTGCGGTCGAGCCAGGCGCCGGTGGCGTTCACCACGGTGTCGGCCGTGACGCGCACCAGCGCGCCGGTGATCTCGTCGCGCAGCGTGAGGATGTTGCCCGCGCAGCCCGTCACGCGGCAGTAGTTGGCGGCGGCCGAGCGCGGCTGGTCGCGGCAGGCGTCGCCGATGAGCTCGAGGATCAGCCACTCGGGATGGCTGATCCAGGCGTCGAAGAAGGTGGCGGTCCAACGGATCGCGGCGCGGAACAGGCGGCGGTCGTTGGTGGGCACGCGGCTGATGCGGTGGCCCGGCATCACGCGCTGGCGGCGGCCCAGCAGGTCGTACAGGCGCAGGCCCGCGGCCACGGCCAGCAGGCCGCGCGTGCGCTGCGGTGGCGTGCGGCCGAAGAACTTGAGCGCGCTGCTCAGCAGCCCGCCGAAGAAGCTCGACAGCGGCACCACGGTCTTCAGCGGCTGCACCAGGTGCGGCGCGTTGCGCAGCAGCAGGTTGCGCTCGCGCGTGGCCTCGGCCACCAGCGAGAAGCTGCCGTTTTCGAGGTAGCGCAGGCCGCCGTGGATCATGCGCGAGGGCGCGCTGCTGGCGCCCGCGCCGAAGTCGCCCTTGTCGACGATGAGGCAATCGACGCGCTGCAGCGACAGGTCGCGGAACACACCCACGCCGTTGATGCCGGCGCCGACGATCACCGTCGAAAAGTGGCGGCCCTCAAGAGAGGCTGGGCGGACAAAGGGCAGTTGCCACGCGCTCATGACGCACCGCCCGAAAGATGGTTGAAGACAGGAGACATGCGATCGATCAGTTCGTTGAATTCGGCGTTGAAATCGGCATGGGCCCGCGCGTCGCGCGCGTCGGGTTCGATGAGTTCGCAGGGCGCGCGCAGCGGACTGGCGGGGCCCGCGTCGTCGAGGTCCTGCGACATCGCGGCATAGAGGGCGGCGCCGCGCGCGCCGGTTTCGTCGTCGGCACAGCGCTCGACCGGGTGGCCCAGCAGCGCCGCGAGCAGGCGCACCAGGCGCGCATCGCTGGCGCCGCCGCCCAGCACGCTGGAGGCCGACACCGGCAGGCCCTGCGACGCCAGGCGCGCGGTGTGGCGCGCATGCAGCGCGGCCACGGCATCGACCACGGCGCGCGCCATGTCGGCCGGCGTGTGGTGGCTCTTGAGCCCGACGAAGCCGGCCGTGATGCCGCCCCCACCATTGATGAAAGGCAGAAAGCGCAGCCCGTTCGCACCGAGCGGCACGCCCATGGCCAGGTCGACCACGGCGCGCGCATCGGGCAGCCCGAGCGCACCGGCCAGCCACGCGATGTTGGCCATCGACGAGGGGCTGTTCTCCATGTACAGGCGCTCGCGCGTGCGGCCGAAGTTGACGAGCGCGGCGACCTCGGGCTGCGGCTCGATCACCGGGCCGATGACGGCGTTGACGCACCACGTGCCCAGCACCGACACGGCACGGCCGCGGTCTTCGGCGCCGATGGCGGTCATCGAGGCGAGCAGGTCGATGGCGCCCATCGCCACCGGAATGCCGGCCGGCAGGCCGCACAGCGCCGCCTCGGCCGCGCGCAGCCGGCCCATGGTCTGGCCGCTGGGCACCAGCGGGCCGAAGGCGCGCGGCCCGAGACCGTCGATGCCCGCGACCTCGAAGGCGAGGTTCGACCAGTCGCCGCTGGCCAGCGAGAGCAGGCCGGCGGTGCTGGCATCGCTCGCGTCGGTGGCGATCTCGCCGGTCAGCAGGAAGCCGAGGTAGTCCTTGGCGAACAGCAGGCGGTGCAGTTCGCCGCGCTGCACGGCGTCGGCGCCGAGCAGCTCGGCCGCGATCACCGTGGGCTGCCCAGGCCAGGGGCGGCAGCCCACGTCGGCGAACAGCCGGTCGCCGTGGCGTGCCGAGAGGGCGAGTGCGCGCGCATCGGCGCGCTGGTCGGTGGAGGCGACGGCCCGGCCGCCGACGAGTTCGTTGTGTGCATCGAGGGCGTACAGGCCCGCGCCGTGGCCGGTGCAGCCGATGGCGCACACGTCCGCCGCGCGCGGGCCGAGCTGGCGCGCCACGTCGCCGAGCACGTGGGTCAGCCCCGCGCGGATCGCCGCCGCGCCCACCTCGCACCCGCCGCCGGGCAGCCGCGCATGCCGCAGGGGCAGGCGCGACACGGCCAGGCTGCGCCCGCTCCCCGCGTCCAGGGCCAGCGCCTTCAGGCTGCTCGAGCCCATGTCGATGCCGATCAGTATTTTGGTCTTCATGTCATAACAGCTTCGGCGGAAAAAAAGGCTGTCACCAGTAGCGTTTCCCCTAGTTATCGGGAGAAACGGCCCGCCATTACATTCTAGCCTGTCATAACAACTGTCGTGACACCACGGTCCACAGGTCCGCCACGCAACGGCGGGCCGAAAGCTCTGCCAGTCAACGTGAGGAGACAAAGAATGAGGCGTAATTTCCTGAAGTCCGCAGCCGCCGCCGGTATCGGCCTGGCCGGTGCGAGCGCGTTCGCGCAACAGCAAGCCGCAGCCCCCGCGGCGGGTGCCGGCCTGCGCGGCAATGCCAGCGACGTCTACGTGATGAACGTGATGGTCTCGGGCGTCGAGTACTGGTTCCCGGTCTACGAAATGATGAAGCAGCTCGGCCGCACGCTGGGCGTTCGCACCCGCTACACCGGCACGCCGGAGTACGACGTGAACAAGCAGCTCGCATCGTTCGAGCAGGAACTGGCGCGCAAGCCCGCCGGCATCCTGCTGCACCCGATGAATCCCGATCCGTTCATCGAACCCATCAACCGCGCCGCCGCGATGGGCATCCCGGTCGTGACCTTCGCGGCCGACTCGCCCAACTCCAAGCGCACCTCGTTCATCACCTCCGACAACGACCGCGAAGGCAACCAGGCCGCCGACGCCATCGCCGCATCGCTCAACGGCAAGGGCGAGTACGCCGTGCTCGAGAACCCGGGCCAGGACAACCACGACCGCCGCATCGCCGCGTTCGTGAACCGCATGAAGGCCAAGCACCCGGGCATGAAGCTGGTCGGCCGCGCCGCCAGCAACCAGGACCCGAACAAGGCCTACCAGGCCGTGCTGAGCCTGGCGCAGGCCAACCCGAACCTGGGCGCGCTGTTCATGCCCGAGGCCAACTCGGCGCTCGGCGCGGCGCAGGCCAAGGTCGAGACCAAGAAGAACATCAAGGTGATGTGCTGCGACGTCAACGCCAAGATCCTGGACATGATCAAGTCGGGCGACGTGTTCGGTGCCATCAACCCGAACCAGGGCATGCAGGGCTACATGGGCATGATGATGCTGTTCCTGGCCAAGAACCCCGGCCTCATCGACCCGATGAACGACGCCAAGCGCAACGGCACCAACCCGATGTCGGTGCCCTTCCTGGACAACGGCCTGGCCGTGGTCAGCAAGGCCAACGCCGACGACTTCTACTGGGACAAGTACCTTGCCCGCCGTGGCACCAAGGGAATCGGCGAGTGAGCACCCCTGCCGCATTGCTTGAACTGCGCGGCATCGCGAAGCGCTTCGGCGCTTCGCGCGCGCTCTCGGGCGTGGACTTCTCGCTGCAGGCCGGCGAGATCCACGCCCTGTGCGGCGAGAACGGCGCGGGGAAGTCGACGCTGATGAACATCATCGACGGCATCCACCAGCCCGACGAAGGCGAGATCGTGCTGTGCGGCCAGAAGGTCGTCATCGACGGCCCCGCCCACGCCATGCGCCTGGGCATCGGCCTGGTGCACCAGGAAATCGCCCTGTGCGCCGACGCCACCGTGGCCGAGAACATCTTCATGCCGGAAATCAACGCCGGCAAGCAGGCGTGGATGAACTTCTCCGCGCTGAACACGCGCGCCGCGACAGTGCTGGCGCGCCTGGGCCAGGACATCGACCCGGCCGCGCTGGTGCGCGACCTGAGCATTTCGAGCCAGCAGCTGGTGGAGATCGCCAAGGCGCTCACGCTCGACTGCAAGGTGCTCATCCTCGACGAGCCCACCGCCGCCCTCACCGACAACGAATCGGCCGCGCTCTTCCGGGTGCTGCACGACCTCAAGGCGCAGGGCATCGGCATCATCTACATCAGCCATCGCATGGCCGAGATCTTCACGCACTGCGACCGCGCCACCGTGCTGCGCGACGGGCGCAACGTGCACAGCGGCCCGCTCGAAGGCATGACGCCCGACGAGCTGGTGCGCCGCATGGTCGGGCGCGACCTGGGCAACTACTACCCGCCCAAGCAATCCGCCGCCGCCGCTGACACGAACGCCGGCCCCGTGCTCGAAGTCGACGGCATCGCCGACGACGAGCGCGTGCACGGCATCTCCTTCTCGCTGCAGCGCGGCGAGATCCTCGGCATCGCCGGGCTCATGGGCGCCGGGCGCAGCGAGTTGGCCGAGACCGTGTGCGGCCTGCGCCCCGCGCGGCGCGGCGCCGTGCGCCTGAACGGCAAGACGCTGTCGATCCGCAAGTACAGCGACGCGCTGCGCGAAGGCATTGCCTACCTCAGCGAAGACCGCAAGGCGGCCGGCGTGTTCCTCGACCTGCCGATCGCGCAGAACATCTCGTCGATGGCGCTGCGCCGCGTGAGCTCGGCCCTGGGCCTGCTGCAGCGCGCCAGCGAGCACCGGCTCGCGGTGCAGCTGGGCGCCAAGCTCAACCTGAAGTCGGACGGCGTGGCGATCGAGGTGTCGAGCCTCTCGGGCGGCAACCAGCAGAAGGTGGCCATCGCCAAGCTGCTGGCCACGCAACCGGCAGTGCTGCTGATGGACGAGCCCACGCGCGGCGTGGACGTGGGCGCGAAATCCGAGATCCACCACATCCTGCGCGACCTGGCCGACCAGGGCGTGGGCGTGGTGGTGATCTCTTCCGAACTGCCCGAGATCATCGGCCTGTGCGACCGCGCACTGGTGATCCGCGAAGGGCGATTGGCGGGCGAACTGGCCCATGACGAGATGACGGAGGAAGCCCTGCTGCGGCTGGCCTCCGGACTTTGCGAACCCGAAGAGGCAATGGCATGAACTTTCCGACCAGAATCGACGCAGGCGCCGCGGCCACGGCCACGGCCGGCTCCCTGCAACCCCGCCGAACAGGAGACCCCGTGAAGCAGGCCAACAAGCTCACGAGCATGCGCGAGGCCGGGCTGGTGCTGATCATCGTGGCGCTGTGCGTCGCGATGAGCTTCGCATCGCCCTACTTCCTCACCTGGGACAACGTGCGCGCGATGCTGCTGTCCTTCTCCATCGAAGGCATCGTGGTGGTGGGCATGACCATCCTGCTCATCGTCGGCGGCATCGACCTGTCGGTGGGCTCGGTGGTGTGCTTCGCGATGGTGGTGACGGGCAAGCTCTTTCTCATGGGCATGGACCCGTGGCTTGCGAGCCTGGTGGCCATTGGCGCGAGCGGCCTCATCGGCGCCATGATCGGCGGCTGCGTCACGCGCATCGGGCTGAATCACTTCATCGCCTCGCTGGCCTTCATGGTGATCGTGCGCGGCCTGTGCCTGGCGCTCACGCAGGGCACGCCGCAGTCGCTGTTCTCGCTGCCGGCCGAGTTCAAGTTCATCGGCCAGGGCACGCTGTTCGGCGTGCCGGCCGTGATCCTGATCTTCCTGGCCATCGTGATCGTGAGCGACTTCGTGCTGCGCCGCTCCACCCTGCTGCGCCGCGTGTTCTACACCGGCAGCAACGAGAAGGCCGCGCTGTACGCCGGCATCCGCGTGGGCCGCGTGAAGTTCTGGGTCACGGTGCTGTGCTCCGCCTCGGCGGGCCTGGCCGGCGTGATCTACACGGCGCGCTTCGGCGCCGCCACGCCGACCTTCGGCATGGGCATGGAACTCAACGTGATTGCCGCGGCCGTGATCGGCGGCGCCAGCCTCAAGGGCGGCTCGGGCACCGTGCTCGGCGCCGTGCTCGGCCTGGCCCTGCTGTCGGTGGTGACCAGCTCGCTGATCCTGCTCGACGTGTCGCCTTACTGGCAGGACGTGATCAAGGGCCTGATCCTGCTCGCGGCCGTGACCATCGACCACATCCTGAACACGAGAAAGACCAAGCGATGAGCAGCGCAACACAGATGAAGACAACCACCCTGGGCCCCTCGGGCATCGAATGCTCGGCCATCGGCCTGGGCACCTGGGCCATGGGCGGATGGATGTGGGGCGGCGGCGACAACGCAGCCGCCGTGATCGCCATCCAGGCCTCGCTCGATGCGGGCGTGAACCTGATCGACACCGCACCGGCCTATGGCCTGGGCCGCTCCGAGAGCATCGTCGGCACCGCGCTCAAGGGCCGCCGCCACGAGGCCGTGATCGCCACCAAGTGCGGCCTGGTGTGGCACACGCAGCAGGGCACGCACTTCTTCGAGGAAGACGGGCATCCGGTGTACCGCTACCTCGGGCGCGATTCGATCTTCCATGAATGCGAAGAAAGCCTGAAGCGCCTGCAGACCGACTACATCGACCTGTACATCACGCACTGGCAGGACCACACGACGCCCGTGGCCGAGACCATGGACGCGCTGCTGGCGCTCAAGAAGCAGGGGAAGATCCGCGCCATCGGCGTGAGCAACGCGACGCCCGAGATTCTTTCGGAGTACCTGAAGCACGGCCCGGTCGATGCAGCGCAGGAGCTCTACAGCCTCATCGACCGCGGCATCGAGACCACGCTGGCGCCGCTGTGCGCCGAGCACAACGTGGCGGTGCTGGGCTACTCGTCGCTGGCGCTGGGCCTGCTGGCCGGGCCCATCGACCCCGCGCGCGAGTTCAAGGGCGACGACCAGCGCGCCACCAACCCGCGTTTCAGCGAAGCCAACCGCGCGAAGCTGAAGGCCTTCTTCGACACGCTGGAGCCGCTGCGCACGCACCTGGGCTGCTCCTTCGGCCAGATGATGATCGCCTGGACCGTGGCCCGCGGCACCGTCTCGGTGGCGCTGTGCGGTGCGCGCGTGCGCCAGCAGGCGATCGAGAACGCCGGCGCCGGTGCGGTCGTGCTCGACGGCGAAGCCCTGCAGCTGATCGACGCCGCGGCCAAGCGCCACCTGGACGCGCTCGCCTGAGCGCGCGCCATTCCTTCCTTTTTTCCTCAACACGGAGTTCTTCCTTCATGTCGAAAGACAAGACCGCGCGGCTCAACCGCCTGCTGCACAACGGCCGCTGCCTGGACATCGCCCTGGACCACGGCGTGTGCAACGAACCCACCTTCCTGGACGGCCTGGAGGACATGCCCGGCGTGATCGACAAGCTCGTGGCTGCGAAGCCCGATGCGATCCAGCTGAACTACGGGCAGTCCGACCTGCTGCAGGACCGGCCCGGGCGCGATCGCCCCGCGCTGGTGATGCGCCTGGACATGGGCAACCCCTACAACGCCATGCACCACCGCGTGATGTGGGCCGTGCTGCAGAACCAGGACGACCCGGTGCTGCCCGCCGTGCAGCGGGACGCGGCCTGCGTGGTCGTCAACCTGTTCATGCTGCCCGACGAGCCCGACCTGTTCCGCCAGTGCGTGCAGAACATCGCCCGCGTGCGCGCCGACTGCGACCGCTACGGCATGCCACTGATGATCGAGCCGCTCGTGATGCAGGCGCCCACCGCCACCAGCCGCTACATGGTGGACGGCGACGCCGAGAAGATCGTCACGCTCACGCGCCTGGCGCGCGAGATGGGCGCCGACATCGTCAAGGCCGACCCGACCACCGACGCCACCGACTTCCACCGCGTGGTGCAGGCCGCGCGCTGCCCCGTGCTCGTGCGCGGCGGCGGGCGCGAAGACCTGCAGCAGGTGTTCGCGCGTTCGCGCGTGCTCCTGGACCAGGGCGCGGTCGGCATGGTGTACGGCCGCAACGTCTACCAGCACGCCAACCCCTCGGCGGTGGTGAGCGCACTGATGGCCATGATCCACGACGGTGCCAGCGCCGAAGCGGCCTGGGCCATCTACGAATCGGGCGGCGTGAAGTAACAGCGCCCAGGCGCCGGTGCCTTCCACGCGGAAGGCGCCGGCGCCAACCAGCGGGAGAGCAAGACAGAAGAAGAAGTGGACGGCGGACAACGCATGCGTTGCCCGCCGGGGGCGCGCCTGCGCGTGCGCTTTCCCTGCAAGCGACCGAGTGACTCGAGAGAACCAAGGACAAGAGGGTTCCCTGCGAACTTCAAACAACCTGGAGGCGACGATGAAGATCCGGTATTTCCTGATGGCGTTCCTGGTGCCGTGCGTCACATTGCTGACGCATGCGGCAATCACCGGGGTCAGTCCGATGACGACCCTCAACAAGATGGCCACGGCGGCTGCCGCCGTCGTGGCCGACCCGCTCCCGCTGCAGGGGCCGGGCCTGGGCAACCTCACCTACACCTCGGCGGAACTGTTCAAGCCGGTGTCGATGATCACCAGCGCCGCGCACCCGCTCGATCCGGCGCACAGCGACGCCTACGAGGCGCGCGACGTGCCCGCCACGTACCCGGGCCGCAAGGACTACGGCATGAACGCCGGCATCATGGTCAACGGCTACTTCCTCACCTCCTTCGCGCCGGACAGCGGCCTCGGCCCCGGCGGCTTCCTGCTGTACGACGTGTCGAACCCGCGCCAGATCAGGCTCGTCAAGAAGATCTACGAGCCCGATGACGCGACAGGCGGCCGCACCAAGGAATTCCGCGAAACGCACTCCTTCGGCACCGCGAAGATCGGCGGCAAGACCTACGTCGTGCTGCCCAGCATCAATGGCGTCGAGTTCTGGGACTTCACCGACATCAACGACATCAAGCAGGTGAAGAAGCTGGTGTTGCCCGGCGTCAACTCGGGCGACTACGAGAACGTGTCCTGGCAGCTGTGGTGGCAGGCGCCCTACCTGTACGTGGCCTCGGCCGGCCGGGGCATGTTCATCGTCGACGCGACAGACCCCGCGAACGCGGTGGTCGCCAACCGCGGCGCCGGCAAGCCCAACCCGGTGCCCACCGGCGAACTCGGCGGCTTCCGCCTCGGCCCGATCTTCACGATGGGCAACCACATGGTGCTGACCGCGATGGAAAGCAACGGCGGTTTCGCGAGCCTGGACATCTCCGATCCGCTCAACCCCAAGGTGCTCGATTCCATCGCCGGCGCCACGCCGTTCTATTACGCGACCTGCTTCGACGGCAAGAGCGTGCACGCCTCCGCGCGCGGCAGCGGCGCCAAGATGTACAGCTACGACCTGAGCGACCGCTCGCGCTTCGTGGCCGAGGACAACCGGCTCGTCATCGACGAGCAGCTGTACTGCGCCACGCAGGACAACTACGTGATCCAGGGCGCGCAGACGCGTATCCACAAGGTCGACGTGAGCAACCCGCTGAACCACGTGGAAGTGGGCCGCGGCAGCATCCTGCGCGAAGACGACCCGAACTTCTCGCATTCGGACAACGGCCAGGTCGCGATGTTCGGCAACCTCGTCTTCGTGGGCAACGACCACGGCTCGGGCAGCGGCTTCGTCGTGCACGCGGTGGACCCCGACACCACCAAGCCCGAAGTGAAGCAGGTCTCGCCCGCCAACGGTGCGAAGCAGCAGGCCCTCAGCTCGCGCATCGGCCTGGGCATGACCGACAACATCCTGCCGGAGAGCGTGAACAGCAACACCTTCATCGTGCGCCCGGTGGGCGGCAACACGCTGGCGGGCACCTACAGCGTGCAGCTGGGCATCGTCAACTTCCATCCCGCGCAGCCGCTGCTGCCGGGCACCAGCTATGAGGTGTTCCTGCCGGCCAACGGCGTGAAGGACTATGCGGGCAACGCCATCGGCGCCGACTACCGCTCCACCTTCAACACCGGCAACGCCAGCGACATCAACCTGATGCACCACTGGCCGCTGACGGGCAACCTGGGCGACCAGATCGGCGCCAACAACGGCACGCCCGCCACCGGCGACGCGTTCGAGAGCATCGGCCTGAACTTCGCGAACCGCACTGCCGGCGTGCCGCTGAAGAACGACACCGTGGCCAGCGCGCTGGGCGGCACCGCCTCGCTGAGCTTCTACATGAAGACCACGCAGGCCGGCGCTGCCAACTCGTGGACCGCGCCCGGCATCTTCGGTCGCGACCAGTCGGGCGGCACCGACGACGTGTTCTGGGGCTGGCTGGACACCGGCGGGCGCATCAAGCTCTCGGTGGGCAATGACGGCGGCACCACCTCCACCGCGGCCGTGAACGACGGCAACTGGCACCACGTCGTGCTCACGCGCGACGCGGCCTCGGGCGCGCAGGCGGTGTACGTGGACGGCGTGAAGACCACCTCGACCGGGCCGACCGGCACCAAGGGCCTGTCGACCAAGTTCCAGGTCATGGGGCAGATCCAGGGCAACACCGCGCTCTTCAAGGGCACGCTGGCCGAGGTGCGCGTGTACGGTCGCGTGCTCGGCCAGGCCGAGGTGGACACGCTGCGCGGCCAGGCCATCATCGGCGACCCGGGCCTGGGCGGCGGGCCCAAGCTGGTCAACGGCCAACTGAGCTTCAACCCCGCGACGCTCGGCGCCAGCGGCGTGCAGTTCCGCTGGAACTTCGGCAACGGCACGCAGACGGCCTTCTCGAACCAGCCGAACACGAGCTACACCTACACCACCCCCGGCCACTACACGGTGACCCTGACGGTGAAGGACAGCAGCGGCCGCGAGACCTACTACACCTACAACGTGACCGTCATCGCGCCGGTCACCGCGACCGCGCCCACGCACACGACCAACATCGCGGGCGATGCGAGCCGGGTGTACTCGGTGAACCCCGACAGCGGCACGGTGGCCGCCATCGACGCGCAGACCCTTGCCAAGCTGTGGGAAGTGCGCGTGGGCGACGAGGCCAAGACGCTGGCCGTCGGCCCCGACGGCCGCATCTGGGTCGCGGTGCAGGGCGAGGACAAGCTGGTGGCGCTCAACGCCGCCGACGGCTCGCAGTCGGTGTCGATCCCGCTGGCCTACGGCAGCGGCCCGTACGGCGTGGCCTTCACGCCCAACGGCGCCAAGGGCCTGCTCACGCTGGAAAGCAAGTCGGTGCTCATGAGCTTCGACCCCAGCAACGGCGCCACCACCGGTGCGCTGGCACTCGAGGGCGGCGTGCGCGGCATCGCCGTGAGCGCCGACTCGCAGGTGGCCTACGTCACGCGCTTCAAGTCGAAGATGACGGGCGGCCAGCTGCACAAGGTGAACCTGCAATCGCTGACCGCGCTGCAGACCATCCCGCTGCCGGTGGACACCACCACCGTCGACACCGAGAGCCGCGCGCGCGGCGTGGCCAACTACCTGAGCCAGGTGGTGATCTCGCCCGACGGCTCGCGTGCCGTGCTGCCTTCGAAGAAGGACAACATCGTGCGCGGCCGCTTCCGCGACGGCAAGGACCTGCCGCACGACCAGACGGTGCGCTCCATCCTGTCGCAGGTGAACCTGCAAAGCGCCGCCGAGGTGTTCTCCGAGCAGATCGACTTCGACGACCGCGCCCCCGCGCGCGCCGCGCTGTATTCGCCCGCCGGCGACTACCTGTTCGTGGCGCAGATGGAAGGCAACCGCGTCGCCATCGTCGACAGCTACACCCGCGCGATTCGCGGCGAGATCAACGCCAGCAGCGCCCCGCACGGCCTGTACCTGGACGCGGCGCGCAAGCGGTTGTTCGTGAACAACTTCCTGGCGCGCTCGGTGTCGGTGCACGACGTGGCGAAGGTGCTGTCGGCCGAGACCAACGCGGCGATCTTCCTGCAGAACGTGTCCACCGTGGCGCAGGAGCCGATGGCGGCCGCCGCGCTGCGCGGCAAGCAGGTGTTCTACAACGCGGCCGACCGACGCATGAGCAAGGACAACTACATCTCCTGCGCCAGCTGCCACGCGGACGGCGGCGACGACGGCATGGTGTGGGACTTCACCCAGCGCGGCGAGGGCCTGCGCCGCACCATCAGCCTGCAGGGGCGGCGCGGCACCAGCCACGGCAAGCTGCACTGGACGGCCAACTTCGACGAGGTGCAGGACTTCGAGAACGACATCCGCAACGAGTTCGGCGGCACCGGCTTCCTGAGCAATGCCGACTGGACCGCCACGCAGGCCCCGCTGGGCGCCCCGAAGGCCGGCAAGAGCGCGCAGCTGGACGACCTGGCCGTGTACCTGGGCTCGCTCAACAAGTACATGCGCAGCCCGGCGCGCGCCGCGGACGGCAGCCTGAGCGTGGACGCGGTGCGCGGACAGACCGTGTTCAACACGGCCCAGTGCGCCACCTGCCACACGGGCGCCACCTTCCGCGACGGCCTGCGGCACGACGTGGGGACCATCCAGGCCTCGTCGGGCAAGGGCAGCAACCAGCCGCTGGCGGGTGTGGGCTTCGACACGCCGACCCTGTCGGGCACCTGGAACACCACCGCGTTCTTCCACAACGGCCAGGCGGCCACGCTGCAGGACCTGCTCGCGGGCGGCCACGGCAACGCCTCCAGCCTGCCGGCGAACGACGTGGTGGCGCTGCGCGAGTACGTGCGCTCGCAGGACACCGCCCCGGCGGTGGTCACGCGACTGCGCTCCGACCTCAACCCGACGATGTGCGTGAACATCAAGGGCGCCTCGACCACCAGCGGCGCGACGGCGGTGCAATGGCCGTGCGGCAACGCGGGCAACGAGAAGTTCACCATGACGCCCGTCACCGGCGGCTACGTGCAGTTCATCGCCGAGCACAGCGGCCTGTGCCTGGCGCAGAACGGCACGGCGACCACGAACGCGGCCGTCGTGCAGGTGGCCTGCTCGTCGGGCAACACGGCGCAGTGGAGCCTGGTGGGCGGCACGGTGCGCAACCGCGCCTCGGGCTCGTGCCTGGACGTGCCGAACGGCTCGACCACGCAGGACACGGCGCTGATCACCTGGACCTGCAACGGCGGCAACAACCAGAACTGGACACAGCTGCCGTAAGCCCTGCGCTTCGCGCCTGACCCCAGGCCGGCCGTTTCGACGGCCGGCCTTTTTTTCGTCTGGCGCATGACCTCCCGCGTCATGGATTCGATGCACCCGTTCTGGAACAGTGGGTCCATCGATTCATCAACCAGGAGAAAAAACCATGACCGGCTTCAACATCCTCCCGCTCGCCGTTGCCCTGCTGATCGGCATTGCCGCACTGGGTTCGTGCATCGGCATCGCGCTGGTGGGCCAGAAGTTCCTCGAAGGCACGACGCGCCAGCCCGAGCTGGTCGACACGCTGCAGACCAAGTTCTTCCTGGTCGCCGGCGTGACCGACGGGGCCTTCATCATCGCAACGGGCATCGGCCTCTGGTTCGCGACGGCCAGCCCCTTCGGTTGACGTTTGCGTAACCTTTGGCGAGGGGTCGGCGTGCCGGAAGTCACGGGGTTCACTGGCACCATTCGTGCTAGTACCGTTGACACCGAATTGTTTACGGCTAAAGTATTTAACTATCAACAGTTCAGTTGTCTCAACCCTTCCCTAGCCGGAGAACCCGATGCGCCCCACGTTCCTGAAATCGCCCGCGCTGCCGCGCACCCTGATCTCGCTGCTGCTGTGCGGCGCCGCCCTCGGGGCCTCGGTGTCGGCCGTGGCCGCGCCGGTCAAGGTGGGTTTGGCCCTTGACATCTCGGGGCCTTTCGCGGCGTTGGGCGCCGAGGCGCGTGACGGCTTCGCGCTCGGCATCAAGCAGCTGAACGGCAAGCTCGGCGGGCAGGACGTGGAGTTCGTGCAGGCCGACATGGCCGGCAGCCCCGACCAGGCCAAGCAGCTGGTCGACCGCATGATCCAGCGCGACAAGATCGACATCTTCAGCGGCCCCATCGGCTCCAACGTGGCGCTGGCCGTGGGCCCGACGCTGTTCAACGCCAAGGTGCCCTACCTGTCGGCCAACGCCGGCCCGAGCCAGTTCGCCGGTGCCCAGTGCAGCCCCTACTTCTTCGGAACCGCCTACCAGAACGACCAGTTCCACGAGGCCGCCGGCAAGTTCGCACAAGACCGCGCGTTCAAGAAGATCGTGCTCATCGCCCCCAACTACCCGGCCGGCAAGGATGCGCTGGGCGGCTTCAAGCGCCAGTTCAAGGGCCAGGTGGCCGACGAGCTGTACACCAAGCTGGGCCAGATCGACTACGCCGCCGAACTCGCGCAGCTGCGCGCGGCCAAGCCCGACTCGATCTACTTCTTCCTGCCCGGCGCAATGGGCATCAACTTCATCAAGCAGTTCGTGGGCGCGGGCCTGTCCAAGGACATCACGCTCGTCACCAGCGGCTTCTCGGCCGACGAGGACGTGATCGGTGCCGTGGGCGAGCCCATGCTCGGCCTGTTCAACACCTCGCACTGGGCGCACGACCTGGACAACGCCGCCAACAAGGCCTTCGTGGCCGCCTTCCGCAAGGAATACAACGGCCGCTACCCGTCGGTGTACGCCGCGCAGGCCTACGACGCGATCCTCGCGATGGACGCCGCCGTGAAGCAATCGGGCGGCAACGCGCAGAACCGCGAGGCCGTGGTGGCCGCCCTGAAGAAGGCCAACTACGCCTCGACGCGCGGCACCTTCAAGTACGCGAACAACCACTTCCCCATCGAGAACTTTTACCTGCGCGTGATCGGCAAGGACGCGCAAGGCAAGGTGACGAACAAGCTGATCAACACGGTTCTCACGAACTACGGAGACAGCTACGCCGCCAAGTGCAGCATGAAATAAATAGGCTCGCCCCCAGCCTTCGCGCACTTCGTGTCGCTTCGCCAACCCCCGACCGGGGGCAACACCTGAGGCCCGGCAAAGCCGGTTCCTCGGTGTTTTCCGAAATGAATACGGGCACTCCTTGGATGCTATGAGCGGAATTCTTGTCCTCGAGCAATTGCTCAACGGCATCGGCTACGGCCTGATGCTCTTTCTTCTGGCGGCGGGCCTCACGCTGGTGTTCGGCATCATGGACGTGCTGAACCTGGCGCACGGCTCGCTGTTCATGGCCGGCGCCTACGTGGCGGCCGAGGCGCACACGCGCACCGGCTCGTTCGCCGCCGCCATCGTGGTGGCGGTGCTCGTCACCGTGGTGGTGGCGCTGCTGATCGAGGTGCTGCTGATGCGCCGCCTCTACAAGCGCGACCACCTGGCGCAGGTGCTCGCCACCTTCGGCGTGATCCTGGTGGCCGACGACATCGTCAAGATGATCTGGGGCCCCTCGCCCGTGATGGCCCCCACGCCGGCCGCGCTCTCGGGCCCGGTCGAGCTGATGGACGGCCTGCCCTATCCCTCGTACCGCCTCGTGATCCTCGCGGGCGGCGTGCTGATGGCGCTGGCGCTGTACGTGCTCGTGAACCACACGCGCATCGGGATGCGGGTGCGCGCAGGCGCGTCCGACCGGCCGATGGCCGAGCTGATGGGCGTGCGCGTGGGCCGCATCTTCAACGGCGTGTTCCTGCTCGGCGCGGCGCTGGCCGCACTGGCCGGCGCGCTCATGGGCCCGATCGTCGCGGTGCAGGTGGGCATGGGCGAAGCCATCCTGATCCCGGCGCTGGTGGTGCTGGTGATCGGCGGCATCGGCTCGGTGCGCGGCGCCTTCGTGGCCGCGCTGCTGGTCGGCGTGGTCGACACCATCGGCCGCGCCTTCGTGCCGATGCTGCTGCGCGCCACACTGCCGCCCGCCACGGCGGCCGACCTGGGGCCGCTGTTCGCCGAAGTGGCGATGTACGCGCTCATGGTCGTCGTCCTGATCTTCCGGCCCTCGGGCCTTTTCTCCGCCCGCGCATGAAACCCTCGTCACGCACCTTCGGCCTCGGGCTGCTCCTCGTGGCGCTCGCGGCCTTTCCGCTGGTCGCGCCGCTGTTCGGGCTCGACTTCTACATCGGCTTCGTGCGGCGCGTGCTCGTCGTCGCGCTGGCCGCCGCGAGCCTGAACTTCATCCTCGGCTTCGGCGGCATGGTGGCGCTCGGGCACGCGGGCTTCATCGGCATGGGCGCCTACACGGTGGTGGCGCTCAGCGACGCCGGCGTGATGTCGGCCTGGATCCTGTGGCCGCTGGCCGCGCTGGTGGCCGGCCTGGTCGCCGCGCTGATCGGCACGGTGGCGCTGCGCACGCGCGGCGTGTACTTCATCATGACCACGCTGGCTTTTGCGCAGATGCTGTACTTCGTCGTCGTGTCGCTGCGCAAGTACGGCGGCGACGACGGCTACACGCTCATGTCGCGCCCCACGCTGCTGCCGGGCCTGGACCTGGGCAACGAGTCGACCTTCTACTGGGTGGTGCTCGTGGTGGTCGCGCTCGCACTGTGGTGGCTGCACCGCGCCACGCAGGCGCGCTTCGGCCATGCGCTGATGGGCATCCGTGACAACGAGACCCGCATGCGCGCGCTGGGCTACCCGGTGTTCCGGCTGCAGCTCGTGGCCTTCGCCATCGCCGGCGCGATCGCCGGGCTGGCCGGCGCGCTGCTGGCCGGCGGCAACGGCTTCGTGAGCCCCGCGACCATGCACTGGACGCAGTCGGCCACGCTGGTGGTGATGGTCGTCATCGGCGGCCTGGGCCGCAGCTGGGGCGGGCCGGTGGGCGCCGTGGTCTGGCTGGTGCTCGAGGAAGCGCTCAAGCAGCACACCGAACACTGGCACATGCCGCTGGGCCTGCTGCTGATCGCCGTCGCCCTCTGGGCTCCGCGCGGCCTGGCCGCACTGTCCACGAAACGCCGCACGGTCGCAGCAGCAGCGGCTTCCGCTGCAACGGCTGCAGGGAGCGCCAAGCCATGAGCCTGTTCAGAATCGAAGGGTTGGTCAAGCGCTTCGGCGGCCTGCTGGCGACCGACCATGTGAGCCTCACGGTGGAGCGCGGCGAAGTGCATGCGCTCATCGGTCCCAACGGCGCGGGCAAGACCACGCTGGTGAACCTCATCACCGGCCTGCTGGAGGCCGACGCGGGCCGGCTGATGCTCGACGGACAGGACATCACGGCCTACAAGGACCACCAGCGCGTGGCCGCCGGCATGTCGCGCTGCTTCCAGGTGACGCGCGTGTTCGCGAAAGAAACGGTGCACGACAACCTGATGCTCGCGGCGCAGGCCCATGCGGGCAGCAGCCTGCGTTTTCTCGCGCCGCGCGCGAACGAACGCGACCTCGTCGACCGCGCCCACGCACTGGCCGACCGCGTGGGCCTGGGCAGCGAACGCCACCGCATCGCGGGCACGCTGCCGCACGGCGCGCAGCGCGCGCTGGACGTGGCCCTGGCGCTGGCCGCCGAACCCAAGCTGCTGCTGCTCGACGAGCCGATGGCCGGCATGGGCCCCGACGAGTCGGCGCGCATGGTCGATCTCATCGAATCGCTGCGCGAATCGATGGCCATCCTGCTCATCGAGCACGACATGGACGCCGTGTTCCGCCTCGCCAACCGGCTCACGGTGCTGGTGCAGGGCAAGGTGCTGATGAGCGGCACGGCCGACGAAGTGCGGGGCCACCCGGACGTACAGGCCGTGTACCTCGGCACCGAAGCAGAAGGACACGCATGAGCACCACGACCACGACATCCACCCTGCTCGAAGCCACCGCCATCGAGGCCGGCTACGGCGCCAGCCAGGTGCTGTTCGGCATCGACGTGCGCGTCGGTGCGGGCGAAGTGATGGCGCTGCTGGGCCGCAACGGCATGGGCAAGAGCACGCTGCTCAAAGTGCTGACCGGCACGATCGCCCCGATGCGCGGCGGCGTGCAGTTCTGCGGCACGGCCATCGGTGGCCACCGGCCCGACGCCATCGCGCGGCGCGGCATGGCCATCGTGCCCGAGGGGCGCCACGTGTTCCCCAACCTGAGCGTGGACGAGCACCTGCGCGCCTTCGCGCGGCCCCGCCCCGGCAGCGCGCCGCGCTGGACCGTGGAGGCGCTGTACAAGCTCTTTCCGCGCCTGTCGGAGCGCAAGGCCAACGCGGGCAACCAGCTCTCGGGCGGCGAGCAGCAGATGCTGGCCATTGCGCGCGCGCTGTCGACGCACCCGCGCCTGCTGATCCTGGACGAAGCCACCGAAGGCCTGGCGCCGGTGATCCGCGAGGAGATCTGGCACTGCATCGCCACGCTGAAGTCGGAAGGCGAGGCGATCCTCGTGGTCGACAAGTACGTGCAGCGCCTGCTGCCGCTGGCCGACCGCCACGTGATCCTCGAACGCGGGCGCGTGGTGTGGCAGGGCGACTCGGCCGCGCTCGACGCCGACCGGTCGCTTTGGACGCGCTACCTGGGCGTGTAAGTCTGAGTCTGTGTTCGTCCGCTAGCGCGGACGGCACGCCAGGAAGTTGGCCCACGTCACGTCGTCGCGGCCGATCCACTGGCTGTCCCATTGCAGGTCAAGGCCCGCCGCCGCCAGCGCGTCGGCGAACGCGTCTTTCGGCCAGTACACGGTCTGGTAGTCGCCGAGGGTCTCGCCTTCGCCGATGCGCATGGCCGCGAGAAAAACCCCGCCGGGCGCGAGCGCGTCGAACACCTTGCGCAGCACCGGCGCGATCTGCGCGCGATCGACATGGATCAGCACGCACATCGCAAGAATCGCGTCGTAGGGCCCGCCCAGCGCATCCGTGACGACGTTGAGCAGCTCGCCCTGCTTGCCGCGCTCGGCCTGCAGGTCGAGAAACGCCTGGACCGCATCGGTGCGCTTCACGACCCCGCCCAGGGATTCGACGAGATCGGCGTCCTGCCCCGACCCGGAACCGATCTCGAGCACGCTGCCACCGGCGGGCACGCGCTGCATCATGCGGCGCACCGCCTCCTCGATCTCGGGCGGCCGGTGGCCCGCGACGATCGCGTTGTAGTCGCGCGCGGACGCTTCGTAGGACGCAAGGGTGCGGTCCATGTGCTCGTGCACCGGGGTGGGGGCGGTCATGGGCGCCTTTGCCGGGTTCAGACCGAGCGCGTGATGCCGCCGTCCACGCGCAGGTTCTGCCCGGTGATGTAGCCCGCGCCCTCGGAGGCCAGGAAGCCGATGGTGGCGGCGATCTCGGCGCTGCGGCCGTAGCGGCCCATCGGGATGCGCTCGCGGAACACGTCCTTCTCGGGCAGGCTGTCGATGAAGCCGGGCAGCACGTTGTTCATGCGCACGTTGTGCTTGGCGTACTGGTCGGCGAAGAGCTTGGTGAAGGCCGCGAGGCCGGCACGGAACACGCCCGAGGTCGGGAACACGGGGTCGGGCTCGAAGGCGGCGAAGGTCGAGATGTTGATGATCGCGCCGCCGCCCTGCTTCACCATGTGCGGCGCCACGAGGCGCGCGGGGCGCACGGCGCTCAGGAAGTAGACGTCCATGCCGCGGTGCCAGTCGTCGTCGCTGATCTCCAGGATCGGCGCGCGCGGGCCGTGGCCGGCGCTGTTCACGAGCACGTCGATGCGGCCCCATTCGGCCATGACCTTGTCCACGAGGCGCTGGATGTCGTCGTTCGACTGGTTGGAGCCGGTGACGCCGAGGCCGCCGAGTTCCTGCGCCAGCGCCTCGCCCTTGCCCGACGAGGACAGGATGGCCACGCGAAAGCCGTCGTCCGCAAGCTTGCGCGCCGCCGCGGCGCCCATGCCGCTGCCGCCGGCGGTGACGATGGCTACTTTCTGATCTGACATGGTGGGTTCCTCCTTCGGATGAAACCCCGTAGCCTACCCCTCGATGTCCCAGCGCGCTTTCACGGGGAAAGGCGCGCTGTCCTGCAGGGTGAAGCGCTTCAGGTCTTCCTCGAACCCGGCCTGCGGCATCAGCGAGGGCACCTGCTCGGGCCTGGCGCGCGGGCCCGTCTTGAAGGGCCGCGACACCAGCGGCTGCCGGCTCAGCGCCCGCAGGTAGGCGGCGGTTTCCGTGTCGTCCATGAAAGCCGTGACGGTGGCCACGTCGGCCGCGATGCGCTCGGCCATCTCGGGCTCGGACAGGTCCCAGTCGCTGAGGTAGCTCAGGTCGACAAAGGCTTCCAGGAATTTCGCGCAGACGAAATCGGCGAACGAGCCGTGGCCGACGCTGCTTTCCTCATCGTCGTGCCACACGAAGGCCACGCCCACGGCGCCGCCGTCCAGCGGCACGAGGCAGTAGGCGTCGCCCGCGCCCGATTGCGCAAAGGGCAGGAAGCGGCGGCCGTCCTGCCACTTGGCGTCGAGCCACTCATCGAGGTCGTTGGCCGCCTGCTCGGCGTCCCGCCACTCGAAGTCGGGGAAGCCGACCAGATCGGGCGGCCCGCTGGCGAGGAGCTGTTGCAGCAGCGGGGGAATTTCGATGCCGGTGCGGCGCGAGAGATCGTCGAACGTCATCGCTCAGGCCGTCGGCAATGTGGCCTGCATCGACGGCCGGTGGTTGAACACGGCGAACCACTTCGCGCTGTTCGGCGCCTGGGCCCGCCAGTCCACCGAGGGAAAGCGGAAGTCCATGTAGCCCAGCGCGCAACCGAAGGCGATGGTGCCGATGTCGACGCGATCGCCGAACGACGGCGCCGCCGCTTCCAGCCATTCGAGGCCGGTGCGCACCTTGTCGAGCTGGCCGTCGGTCCAGTCGCTCCAGCGCAGCGCCTCGGGGCGCAGCATGGTCTCGTAGCGCGCGAGCAGCGCGGCGCCGGTCATGCCGTCGGCCAGCGACAGCTCGGTCAGGCGCGCCCAGCGCGCGGGCCCGCTGGCCGGGAACAGGCCGCCGGCGTACGCGGTGTCGAGGTACTCGCAGATCACGCGGCTGTCGAACAGCGCCTGGCCGTCGTCGGTGAGAAAAGTCGGCACCTGGCCCAGCGGGTTGGTCGGCAGGATGCGGGCGTCGCGCTTCACCGGGCCGGCGGCGCTGGGCAGCTTCTCGATGCGGTCGGCCACGCCCAGCTCGTGGGCCACGACCATGCACTTGCGCACGAAGGGAGACGCGGGAGAGAAGAAGATCTTCATGGCCGGAGCGATCGAGTGAATAGGTGTTGAAAGAAGAGGCAGGCCGTTCAGCCCGTGATCGGCGTGCGCGGCGACCCCGGCTTGCGGATGCGCAGCATGCCTTCTTGCGCCGCCGAGGCCACGAGGCGGCCGTCGCGCGTGTAGAGGCTGCCGCGGCACAGGCCGCGTGCGCCGCCCGCGCTGGGCGAATCGACCACGTAGAGCAGCCAGTCGTCGAAACGGAAATCGCGGTGGAACCACATCGCGTGGTCCAGGCTGGCGGGGCGCACCTGGCCGCTCATGAAGCTCAGGCCGTGCGGCAGCATCGCGGCGCGCAGCAGGCCATGGTCGGAGGCGTAGGCCAGCAGCGCGCGGTGCACCGTCAGGTCGTCGGGCAGCGGCGCGATGGCGCGCATCCAGATGGCGCTCTGGTTCTCGGTGGGGCGCACCTCGGGCCGCAGCAGGTCTTCGGGGTCGACGCGCCGGTACTCGATGCCGTGCGGCTGGATGGCCTTGGAGCGCCAGGGTTCGGGCAGGCGGTCGCCGAGCGCGATGCGCTGGTCGAGTTCGCTGGTCAGGCCCTCGGGGCCTTCGACCGCGGGCATGGGGAACTGGTGCTCGACGCCCTCGTCCACGGTCTGGAACGAGGCCGACATCTCGAAAATGATGCGGTCCTGCTGGCGCGCCACGACGTGGCGCGTGGTGAAGCTGCGGCCGTCGCGCACGCGGTCGACGCTGTACTCGATGGGCGCGTGCTCGCCGGGCAGCAGGAAGTAGGCGTGCATCGAATGCACCGGGCGTTCGGCGCCCACCGTGAGGCTGGCGGCCATGAGCGACTGGCCGAGCACCTGGCCGCCGAAGACGGCGGGCGTGCCGATGTCCTCGCTCTGGGCCAGGAAGCGGTCGCCGCCCAGGGGTTCGAGCTGCATGAGGGCGACGAGGTCGGCAACGAGGCGGGCGGCAAGGACGGGTTCGGGGGTCATCGGGGGAAGGGATTCGGCGCAGAAAAGCAATCCACGACGATAGCAAAGGCCGGGCCCGCGCGCTGTCGCGGCCCGGTCAGCGGCGCCCGGCGGGCCTACTTGAAGAAGCAGATGTCCAGCATCAGGCGCAGGCTGCAGCCGTGGTCGGTGCCGCCATCCACCATGCGCACCGGCACGCCGCCCAGCAGCATCGCGCCGTCGGCGCCGTACGCCAGCGGCGAACGCGCGGCCTGGCTGAAGGGGCCGCTGAGCGTTTCCTGCTCGACGTACTTCAGGTACTGGCGCCGCGAGAAATCGACCGTGTCGGCCGACTTCAGCGCCACCGCCGCGTAGCGCTTGCCGTAGACCGTGCCGAAGTAGCGCAGCACCGGCCCGGTGCGGTCGCCGTACTTCACCTCGGCCTTCGCGAAACCGGTCTGGACGAGGAAGTTGCGGTCCTCGGGGGTCAGGTCGGCGTCGAAGGCCATCAGCACGTACTGGCCTTCGAAGCTCTGGTTGCGCGCCACCTTCAGTTCGCCGATGAGCGCGGGCGTGACCTTGGTGCGGCCGTCCCAGCGCAGCAACGCGGCCACGGACGGGTCGCCGTCGAACACGTAGTGGTACTTGTCGCCGGCGATGGCGACCTTGCGGCCGTCCTTGGCCGCCACGAAGCTCAGCACGCGGTCCTTGCCGTGGACGGGGTCGCCCTCGGGGGTGCTGGCGCAGCCCACCTGCAGCAGGCCGAAGGCGGCGCAGGCCAGCGCCAGGAAGAGCCGACGCGCGGGGGTCGACAGCGAAGAAGAAAGAGGCACGGTGTGTCCGGGGTTCGAGTTCATCCAGCCCCGGACTCTAGCGCCGCGCCGCCCTCAACGGTCCAGGTCGACGCCGTCGGCCGCCAGCTTTTTCTGCAGCGCCGCCACGTCGATCGCCGCGAAGCGCCCGCCGCCCAGCGAGGCCGCCGCGGTGCCCGCCGCCTGCCCCATCACGAAGCAGCCGCCGCTGGCGCGCGCGGCCGACTGGCCTTCGTGCGTCATCGAGGCGCAGCGCCCGGCCACCAGCAGGTTGTCGAGCGTCTGCGGCACCAGCATGCGCCACGGCAGGTGGTTGTAGGCGTTGGCTTCGTCGCGCGGGAAGGCCCACTCGATGCGGCCGTCGGCGTGCATTTCCATCGGCCAGGCGTTCAGGCCGATGGTGTCGTCGAAGGTGGCCGAGCCGAGGATGTCCTCGCGGCCCAGCGCGTACAGGCCCTGGATGCGCCGCGTCTCGCGGATGCCGACCTGCGGCGCGATCTCCACGATGGCCGACGGCGCGAAGCCCGGCACCTCGGCCTGCAGGAACTTGAAGTACGCCGCGATCTGGCGCCGGCCCTCGAGCTCGCCGTCGCTGAGCTCGCGCGCATCGACGCCGTTCATCGCGCGGCCTTCGGCGTTGCGGATCTGCGTGACGTTGGCGCGCCATTCGCGCGGGTCCTTGTTGGGCCGCAGGATCGCGCCTTCGCGCGGAAAGCTGTACTTGCCCGGGTGCTGCTGCTCCGCGCGCGCCATGAAACCGTTGATGGCCGAGAACTCGCCCACCGCTTCCAGCGCGGCCGGCGCGTCGACCTGACCGATGCGGAACATGGTGGTCGGGAACAGCCCGCTGCCGTGGCCGTCGCCCACTTCGAAGGGCACGCCCGCGAAGGCGGCCACGTCGGCGTCGCCGCTGGCGTCGATGAAGGCGTTGGCGCGGATCGCCTGGCGGCCCGATTTCGTTTCGACCACCAACGCGGCGATGCGACTGCCGTCGTGCAGCACCGCCGCCGCATACGCGTGGAACAGCATCTGCACGCCGGCCGTTTCGAGCAGCTGGTCGGCGGCCAGCTTGTAGGCCGAGGTGTCGTACGAGCGCACGCAGATGCGCCCGCCCATGCCGTTCTGCGGCGCGTTCATGCCGTTGAAGCCGGCGATGCGGTCGATGAGGTCGTCGACCACGCCGCGCACCAGCTGCGTCATCTCGCCGCGGCGCTTGCCGTACAGGCCGGCGAAGTTGGTCACGCCGCCCGCGGTGCCCATGCCGCCGAGAAAACCGTAGCGCTCCACCAGCAGCGTGCGCGCGCCGTGGCGCGCGGCGCTCACGGCGGCGGCAATGCCGGCGGGGCCGCCGCCGACCACGACCACGTCGAAGTCGCCGAACACCGGCAGCGCGCGCGCCGGTTCGGTCAGGGTGTTGTGCTGCGTCGTCGCCGTCATCACTGCAGCTTGATCCCGCGCGTGGAAATGATCTTGCTCATGATCGCCGCCTCTTCCTTCACGCGCGTGCGCATGCCGTCGGGCGAGGTGCCCACGGCCTGCCAGCCTTGCTCGAAGAGCTTGCGGCGCACGTCGGGGTCTTTCATGACGATCTCGATCTCGCGGCTGATGCGTGCCTGCGCGGGCTTCGACAGGCTGGCCGGGCCGAGCAGCGCCACCCACACCTCGAGGTTGAAGTCTTTCACGCCGGCTTCGGCCAGCGGGGCGATCTCGGGCACCAGCGCGCTGCGTCCGCCGGTGAGGCCCACGGCCTTGAGCTTGCCGGCGCGGATCTGCGGCATGGCCACGCCCGGCGGGATCAGGCCCATCTGTACCTGGTCGCCCAACATGCCGGTGACGACCTGCGGGTTGCCCTGGTAGGGCACGTGCTCGGGCTTGAAGCCGTTCACGCGGCTCTTGAGCAGCTCCATGCCCAGGTGGCCGACCGAGCCCACGCCCACCGAGCCGTAGTTCCACTTGTCGCCGGCCTGGCGCGCGGCGTCGAAGAAGGCGGTGCCCGAGGGCAGGCTGTTCTGCGCCACGAGCACCAGCGGCGCGGTGGCGATCAGCGACAGGTACGTGAAGTCCTTCGCCGGGTCGTACGGCAGCTTGGGGTACAGCATCTTCGACGACGTGAGGTTGCCGTTGATGACGATGCCCAGCGTGTGGTCGTCGGTGGCCTTGGCCACCTGGTCGGCCGCGATGTTGCCCGAGGCGCCGGCCTTGTTGTCCACCACGACCGGCTGGCCCAGCGCGCGGGACAGCGGCTCGGCGATGGTGCGCGCTGCGATGTCGGGCGTGGAGCCACCCGGGAAACCCACCAGCAGGCGGATCGGCTTGGTCGGCCACGCGGGGGTGTCGGCGCTGGCGGACAGCGGCAGCGCCGCGGTGGCGGCCAGGCCGCAGGCGATCAGGAGGGCTCTCTTGGTGGCTTGCATGGAAAAAGACAGTTAAAAGGTAAACAAAAATGCAAAGAGAGCCAGCTTAACTGGCGCGCCGAGCCCTGGGCAAGGCGCACCCTCCTCAGTCGAGGCTGATGTTGCCCCGGCGCACCAGCTCCCCGTACACCTTCGACTTGGCCTCGGCGTTGCGCTCGATCTCCTCGGGCGACCAGGCCAGCGGCTCGAAGGCGAAGGTGTCGAAGCGGGCGCGGATGTCCGGGTCGGCGATGACCTTGGCCACGTCGGCGTTGATCTTGGCCTTCACGGCCGCCGACACGCCCTTGGGCGCCAGCAGCGACACGAAGGAGTTGACCTCCAGCGAGGCCGGGCCGCCGGCCTCGGCCATGGTGGGCACGTCGGGCATCTGCGGGATGCGCTTGGGCGCGGCCACGGCGATGTAGCGCAGCTTGCCGGCCTTGTAGATGCCCTGGCTCGACGGGATGCTCGCGAAGGCCCACGGCACCTCGCCGGTGCCCACGTTGGAATACAGCTGCGACACCTCGCGGTACGGCGCGTGCCGCATGCGGATGCCCGTGAGCGCCTCGAGCTGCTGCGCGCCCAGGTGGCCCGGGCTGCCGACGCCCCACGAGCCGTAGACCACGCCCTCGGGGTTGGCCTTGGCGGCGGCGATCAGGTCGCCCATGGTCTTCCATTTCGACTCGGTGCCCACGGCCACGAAGAAGGGCGTGCGGAACAGCGAGGCGACCGGGTCGAAGTGCTGCAAGGTCACGAAGTTGCGCGACTTGTACAGGTGCGGCAGCGCGGCGATGTGCTCGCTGTCCAGCTGCAGCAAGGTGTAGCCGTCGGGCGCGGCGCGGCGCGCCTGGTCGATGGCGATGAAGCCGCCGCCGCCGGGCCGGTTGTCGACCACCACGCGCTGGTTCCACAGGCGCGAGAGCTTGTCGGACACGAGCCGCAGCACCGCGTCGGGGCCGCTGCCGGCCGCGAACGGGGTGATCAGCGTCACCGGCTTGCTCGGGTAGTCGCTGCCCTGCGCCCAGGCGCCGGAGGCGGCGGTCAGGGCCAGGACGGCGGTCGTCAGCAATGCGCGTGGAAAGTTCATGGGGTGTCTCCTGGGCCTTCGGCCTCGTGGGTAGGGATATTGCAGAAAAACCGTGTCAGCGCGGCGCGGGCGCCTCGCCCAGGCAGTGCTCGGGTCGCCAGGCATAAAGCCATTCGACCGCATCGTAGAAACGTTCGGGCGTGCGCCCGGTCCACAGGCTGTTGCGCACCAGGCGCTCCACGCCCTGGGCGTGGTACAGGCGCCCCATCTCGCGCACCGACAGCACGACGCGCGCGCAGCGTGCGATGCGGGCCTGCTCGTAGCGCTGGAAGGCGGCGGTCATGTCGAAGTCGCAGGCCTTCACGGCCTCGCCGAGCGTCACGGCGTCTTCGAGCGCCATGCAGGCGCCCTGCGCGAGGTACTGCATCATGGGGTGCGCCGCGTCGCCCAGCAGCGTGGCCGGGCCGTCGCTCCAGCGCTCGACGGGGTCGCGGTCGGCAGTGCTCCAGCGGCGCCACGAGGTCGGGCGGTCGAGCAGCTGGCGCGGGCGGGCGTGCACGCCTTCGAAGTACGACAGCACCTCGTCCTTGCTGCCGTCGGTGACGCCCCACTCTTCTGCTTCACGGCTGTGGAAGGTGACGACCAGGTTGTACTGCTCGCCGTGGCGCAGCGGGTAGTGCACGAGGTGGCAATTGGGGCCAGCCCAGACCACGGGCGCGTTCCATTGCAGGTCGGCGGGCATGTCGGCCGCGGGCACGACGGCGCGGTAGACCACGTGGCCCGACACGCGTGGCGCGTCGCCGATGAGCTTGGCGCGCACCACCGACTTCACGCCGTCGCAGCCGACGATGGCGTCGGCCTGGAAACGGCGGCCGTCGCGCGTGACGGCCGTGACGCCGTGCGCGCCGATGTCGATCGCCTCGACCTGCGCCGAAGTGTGGAAGCGGATCAGCGGATGCTGCTTCACGGCCTCATGGATCGCACCGTGCAGGTCGGCGCGGTGGCTCACGGCATACGGGTTGCCGAAGCGCGCGCGGAAGGCCTCGCCGACGGGCACCGAGGCCACTTCGCTGCAGTCGACCGCGTCCATCATCACGAGCCGGTCGGTGAACACCGAGCTGCGGCGCACGGCCTCACCCACGCCCAGCGCGTCGAGCGCCGCGAAGGCGTTGGGGCCGAGCTGCAGGCCGGCGCCGATCTCGCCGATGACGGCGCTCTGTTCGAGCAGGTCGATGGCCACGCCCAGGCGTGCGAGCGCGAGCGCGGCCGCCATGCCGCCGATGCCGCCGCCGACGAGCAGCACGGAGGGAGGATGCTTCGAGAAGGTCATGCGCGGGCCGGGGCGCTCAGTCGATACGGACCGTGAGCGATGGCAGTCGCTCGATGCTGACCTTGATCGTCTGCCCCGGCTTCACCGCGCCCACGCCTTCGGGCGTGCCCGTGAAGATCAGGTCGCCGGGCTGCAGCGCGAACAGCGTCGAGAGGTTGGCGATGACCTCGTTCACCGACCAGATCAGGTGCGTGATGTCGCTGTTCTGGCGCACCTGGCCGTCGACCTCGAGCGTGATGGCGCCGGCGTTGATCTCGCCCACGTCCGCCAGCGTGCGCAACGGCGCGATGGGGGCCGAGAAGTCGAAGGCCTTGCCGATCTCCCACGGGCGGCCGGCTTCGCGCATCCTCATCTGCAGGTCGCGGCGCGTCATGTCCAGGCCCACGGCGTAGCTGTGGATGTGGCTGGCGGCCTGGTCGACCGGGATGTCCTTGCCGCCCTTGCCGATGGCGACCACCAGCTCGGCTTCGTAGTGGTAGTTGCTCGTGAGCGGCGGGTAGGGAATGGCTACGGTGGCGCCTTCGGCCACGGGCACGACCGAGGCGTCGTCGTTGGGCTTGCAGAAGAAGAACGGCGGTTCGCGGTCGGGGTCGAAGCCCATCTCGCGCGCATGCGCCGCGTAGTTGCGGCCCACGCAGTAGACGCGGCGCACGGGGAACTGCTGGTCGGAGCCCACGATGGGCAGGCCGACGATGGAAGGGGGCGTGAAGACGAAGGACATGGAAGCTCCTGCCGCGTGGGACGGCACATCAGACAAACAAGAAAAAAGAAGGAAAGAAGGTCGCCGCGCTTTCAGGCGTCTTCGAGGAAGGCTTCGCGCAGGATGCCCATGGCCTGCTGCACGGGGCGGTCGGAAAAACTGAAGAGCACGGTGTCTTCGTTCGGCGACGACAGGCGCAGCGGCGCCCACGAGGGCACAACGAAGGTGTCGCGCGGGCCGAAGTCGAAACGCTGGCCGGCGATTTCGGCCGTGCCGTGGCCTTCGACCACGCTGTAGACGGTGCCGTCGGTGGCGCGGTGCGCCTGGCCCGCGAAGCCCTTCGGCAGCAGCTGCAGCTGGGTCGAGATGGTCGGCATCGGCGAGCCGCCCGTCAGCGGGTTGATGTAGCGCAGCTTGTGGCCGAGCCAGGCATCGGGCGCCTCCTGCTTCTGCAATTGGGCCAGCGCCTCGCGGCTGCGCAGGTAGGGGTAGTTGAAGATCGGCGAGGTGGCCGAGGTGTGGTCGTGCCGCACCGGCACCATGTTGTGGCCGAAGCGCGCCAGGCTGTGGCCTTCGGGGCGCGCCACGTGCTGCACCTTGGCGTCGTCGTTCTCGGCGAAGCCGGCGTCGAAGAAGCGCAGCATCGGAATGTCGAGGCCGTCGAGCCAGACCACCGGCTCGGTCACGCCTTCGATGCCTTCGTTGCCGTGGTCGTGCCAGGCCCACGAGGGCGTGATGATGAAGTCGCCGGGGTGCATGGTCGTGCGCTCGCCGCCCACGGTGGTGTAGGCGCCCTTGCCGTCCACGATGAAGCGCAGCGCCGACTGCACATGGCGGTGCGACGGTGCCACCTCGCCCGGCATGATGAGCTGCAGGCCGGCGTAGATCGACTGCGTGATCGACGCGTTGCCGGGCAGCGCCGGGTTCTCGAGCACCAGCACGCGGCGCACGGCCTCTTCGGCGGTGATGAGGTCGGCCGATTCCATGAGCAGCGGGCGGATCTCGTCGTAGCGCCACAGCGCCGGCACGCACGGGCTTGCGGGCTCGCGCGGCACCAGCACGTGCAGCGACTCCCACAGCGGCGAGAGGTTCAGCGGGCGGATGCGGGCGTAGTAGTCGCGGCGCTCGGCGGCGTTGGCCGGTGCGCTGGCGGCATGGGAAGAAGCGGGGTTCATGGGGTCGGTGTCTCCGTTGGCGGCATTGTTGACCCGCACCACTATTTCCTCAAGACCGCGTGCCAATACACGGAATTCGAAATTTCGATAATGGTGCCTTTCGCCTTCAGGGCTCCGTCCCGCCTCACCCCATGTCCAAGCTCGATCTCGAATGGCTCGCCGTGTTCGACGAGGTCTACAAGACCGGCAACGTCACCAAGGCCGCAGAGCGCCTGGGCATGGCGCAGGCGGCCGCCAGCACGGCGCTGAACAAGCTGCGCGCGCACTTCGACGACCGCCTGTTCACCCGCACCGCACAGGGCATGCAGCCCACGCCGCACGCCGAGCGCATCTACCCGAACCTGCGCGAGGCGCTGGCGCAGCTGGCGCAGGCCCAGGGCAACCGCAGCAGCTTCGAGCCGGCGCGCGCGCAGCGGCGCTTTCGCATCTGCATGACCGACATCAGCGAGGTGGTGCTGCTGCCCGGCCTGCTCGACCACCTGCGCCATGCGGCGCCGGGCGTGCACATCGAGACCGAGATCATCTCCACCCACAGCGGCCGTCGGCTGCAGGACGGCGACGTCGACCTGGCCGTGGGCTTCATGCCGCAGCTGGACGCGGGCTTCTACCAGCAGGTGCTGTTCATGCAGAACTTCGTCTGCCTGGCGGCGCAGAACCATCCGCGCATCGGCGCCAAGCTCACGCGCAAGCGCTTCGAGGAAGAGGCGCACGCGGTGGTGTCCAGCTCGGGCACGGGGCACGCCATCGTCGACACCACCATCGCGCGCCTGGGCCTCAAGCGCAACGTGGTGGTGCGGCTGTCGAGCTTCCTGAGCGTGGCGCGCATCGTGGCCCACACCGAGCTGATCGTGGTGGTGCCGCGCATCCTGGGCAACGTGCTGGCCACGCAGGAACCGGTGAAGGTGCTGGCGCCGCCCTTCACGCTGCCGGCCTATGCGGTCAAGCAGCACTGGCACGAGCGCTTTCATGCCGACCCGGGCAATGCCTGGCTGCGCCGCACGCTGGCCCAGCTGTTCAGCGGCAGCTGAACAGCGGCGGGCGGGCGCCAAAGGACGCCCGGGCGCTCGCATAATCGCGGCTCCCCACCCACAGCCCACAGAAAAAAGGCGCCCCATGTCTTCCATCACCCTCCGATTCCTGGCCGAACCCAGCACCGTCAACTTCGGCGGCAAGGTCCACGGCGGCACGGTCATGAAGTGGATCGACGAGGCCGGCTACGCCTGCGCCACCAGCTGGGCCAAGCGCTACTGCGTCACCGCCTTCATCGGCAGCATCCGCTTTCACCGGCCGATCATGATCGGCGACCTGGTCGAGGTCGAGGCCCGCCTGGCCTACACCGGCAAGACCAGCATGAACATCTCGGTCGAGGTGCGCAGCGGCGACATGAAGGGCGGCGTGATGGAAAAGACCACCGAATGCCTGATCGTGTTCGTCTCGGTCGACTCGCACGGCCGGCCGCTGCCGGTGGAAGCCTTCGTGCCCGGCACGCCCGGCGAAATGGCGCTGGCCGAGCGCGCCAAGGCGCACTTGGACGCCAGCCGCGCCGCCGGCGGCACGCCCTGATCCCCGGCGCGGGGATAGGCGGCGCGCCCTAACCACGGGGCGCCCGGGCGGCTAGAGTCGTGCGATTGCATCCCAAGGAACACACCGCATGGCCACCTCCCGAGACGACGACAGCAACGACAAGACCGACCGCATCAAGGACTCGGCCCAGCAGATCTGGCTGGCCGGCCTCGGCGCCTTCGCCAAGATGCAGCAGGAAGGCAGCAAGGCCTTCGAGGCGCTGGTCAAGGACGGCGCCGGCATGCAGAAGAAGACCCAGCAGGCCGCTGAAGAAACGCTGGCCCAGGCGCAGCAACGCATGGCCGGCTTCGCCAGCGAGTTCGGTACCAAGGCCGCCGGCCAGTGGGGCAAGCTCGAGAACATCTTCGAAGACCGCGTGGCGCGCGCGCTCGAAAAGCTCGGCGTGCCCTCGGCCGCCGACGTGGCTGCGCTGCAGGCGCGCGTCGAGGCGCTCGAAGCCCAGCTCAAGCAGCGCGATGCCAAGACCGCCGCCACGGCGCCCCGCAAGTCCGCCGCGCGCAAGGCCGCCACCGCCCCCGCCGCCAAGAAGACCCTGCGCCGCACCAAGGCCGGCTGACATCGTTCTGTAATTGCGGCACTGCACAAAAATTCAGCGCCGCAAAACATGTCCCGCACCGTTCATGGTGCAGCGCACATGCGCTAGAGTGCCCCCAAGACCAAGAGAAACCACGGGGGCACCGACATGGCAAAGAAGGCGCCACGCCGCACTGCGCAACGCATCCTCGAAGCCGCATTGGATTTGTTCAACCGCTTCGGGGAACCGAACGTGTCGACCACGCTGGTGGCCGGCGAACTGAACATCAGCCCCGGCAATCTCTACTACCACTACCCCGCCAAGGAAGAGCTGATCAACAAGCTCTACGAAGGCTACGAAGCCGAGCTCAACGAGCTGCTGCACGCCAGCGAGGGCGTGCACGACGTGGAGGACGCCTGGTTCTTCATGCACAGCCTGTTCGAGCTGATCTGGCGCTACCGCTTCCTGTACCGCGACCTCAACGACCTGCTGAGCAAGAACCGGCACCTGGAGACCCAGTTCCAGCTCGTGCTCAAGAACAAGGCGCGCGCCATCCGCCAGCTGATCGCCGGCCTGAGCCGCGCCGGTCACCTGGACATCGATGCGCACGAGGTCGACACGCTGGCCCAGAGCATGGTCGTGGTGCTGACCTACTGGCTCAGCTACGAGTACGTGCGCAACCCGCGCCAGGCGCTGGAACCCGCGCACGCGCAGGGCGCGCTGATGCGCGGCGGCCACCACACGCTGCACCTGCTCGCGCCCTACCTCGCACGCGACCAGCGCCGCCACCTGCTGGCGCTGAGCAATGCCTACAACGGCGAAAGCGCCGCCAGCAACCCCAGCCCCGTGCCACCGACGGTCGATATGGCGGCCTAGAACATCCATGCCCCACTCCGATTTCAAACCGCTCTCGCTGCTGTCCGCCGGCCCTGCCGCGGCCACGGCCACCGCCGGCACCGAACCCTGGACGCCCCTTCCCTACCCCGACGTGCCCCGCTACGACGCGCGCAGCCTGCTCGCCCACTGGCAGCGCCTGCACGCCGGCCACGCGCTGCCGCCGCCCGCGCCCGACGCGCCGCTGGCCGAAGGCTGGGCGCTGTACCACAGCGGCGAGTTCGAACGCGCCGCCGCCCTCGGCCTGCGCCACGGCCCCGACGGCCTGGCGCTCGCCAACCAGGCGACCGCGATCTACGCCAACTACCTGGAGCCGCGCGAGGCCGTGCGGCTCGCCATGTTCCGCCAGGTGATCGAGCGCGCCGGCGCGCAGGTCGCCGCCGAGCCCGACAACTGCCAGGCGCTTTACTGGCAGGCCTACGCGCTGGGCCGCTACAGCCAGGGCATCAGCGTGGCGCGCGCCCTGGCGCAGGGCCTGGGCACCAAGCTCAAGGGTGCGCTGGAGCACGTGATCGAACTGCAGCCGGAGCACGGCGACGCGCACCTCGCGCTGGCCGCCTTCCACGCCGAAGTGATCGACAAGGTCGGCGCGCTGGTCGGGCGCATGACTTACGGCGTGCGCGCCGAGACCTCGATCGAACTGTTCGAGCGCGGGCTGGCGCTGCACCCGCAATCGGCGGCCGGGATGATGGAGTACGCGCGTGCGCTGCTGATGCTGCACGGCGAGTCGCGCCTCGGCGAGGCGAACGGGCTGTACGAGAAGGCGGCGACGCTGACGCCGGCGGATGCGCGGGAGCGGCTGGATGTGGAGCTGGCGCGCGCCGGCCTGACGGACTGAAGGGCCTGAACGCTCACGATTGGTACCACTTGGTACCAATCCATTTAAGATGCGCGGTTTCTGACCTTCTTCCCGACCGCCATGTCCGACCTCAACGCCCAATTCGAAGCCGCCCAGGCCAACTCCAAGCTGCTGGCCGAGCGCCCCGACAACCCGACGCTGCTGAAGATCTACGCCCTGTTCAAGCAGGCGACCGAAGGCGACAACACCGCCAAGAAGCCCAGCTTCAGCGACATCGTCGCGCGCGCCAAGTGGGACGCGTGGACCGCCCAGAAGGGCGCCACCGCCGACGAAGCCAAGCAGAAGTACATCGACCTGATCGAGTCCCTCCGAGGCTGACCGATCAACCGACGATCCCGCGCTCCTGCAGCGCGGCGATCTGCCCGGCGCTCAAGCCGATCTCCTCCAGCACCGCCTGCGTGTCCGCCCCCAGCGCCGGCGCATTGCGCCGGTGGCCGGCCGGCGTGAGCGACAGCTTGGGCACGAAGCCGGGCACCGCGAGCGCGCTGCCGTCGGGCATCTTCACCTCTTGCAGCATGCCGCGCGCGGCGTAGTGCGGGTCGGCCGCGATGTCGGCGATGGTGTAGGTGCGCCCGGCCGGCACGTGCGCCGCATCGAGCGCGGCCAGCACCTCGGTCACCGTGCGCTGCGCGGCCCAGTCGCCGATGGCGGCGTCGAGCATCCCGACCTGCGCCACGCGGCCCGTGTTGCCGGCCAGCGCCGGGTCGGCCGCGAGGTCCTGCCGGCCGATGCAGGCCATGAGCCGCTTGAAGATGCTGTCGCCGTTGCCCGCGACGATGGCGTAGCCGCCGTCCGCGCAGCGGTAGGCGTTGGTGGGCGCAATGCCCGGCAGCGCGCTGCCGGCGGCCTCGCGCACCGCGCCGAATTCGGCGTACTCGGGCAGCAGGCTTTCCATGCAGTTGAAGACCGCCTCGTACAGCGCGACGTCCACCACCTGGCCCCGGCCCTTCGGGAATTCGGCGCTCACGGTGGCGTGGCGGTGCTGCATGGCCATCAGCACGCCGATCACGCCGTGCAACGAGGCCAGCGTGTCGCCGATCGACACGCCCACGCGCACCGGCACGCGGCCCGGTTCGCCCGTGAGGTGACGCAGCCCGCCCATGGCCTCGGCCACCACGCCGAAGCCGGGGCGGTCGCGGTAGGGGCCGGTCTGGCCGTAGCCGCTGATGCGCAGCATGACGAGCGCGGGGTTGGCGGCCAGCAACTCGTCGGGCCCCAGGCCCCAGCCTTCCATCGCGCCGGGACGGAAGTTCTCGACCAGCACGTCGGCCTCGGCCGCAAGCTGGCGCACGATGGCCTGCGCCTCGGGCTGGCGCAGGTCCAGCGCCAGCGAGCGCTTGTTGCGCGACTGCACCTGCCACCAGACAGAGGTGCCGTCCTTCAGCAGCCGCCAGGTGCGCAACGGGTCGCCCGCGCCGGGCGGTTCGATCTTGACCACGTCGGCGCCGAAGTCGGCCAGCGTGCGCGCCGCGAAGGGGCCGGCGATCAGTTGCCCGAGTTCGACGACCTTGAGGCCGGCCAGCGGACCCGCGGCCGGAGGGGAAAGAGAGCTTTGCGTCATGGCTTGGGAGTGTGCCGTGCCGCCCCGGATGCCGGGTCGGGCCGGGAAAACACCTATGAAATCTTGACACGGCGCGAAGCGACTCTTTTGCACCGCAGCAATTGCGCTCCGGCATGCGCCACGCCCCGAGGAGAAAGGGGTTTGCTGCAGCGCAGCGCGTCGTCGCGCCCTTCGCTACCAGGCAGGACCGCGACTCAAAAAAGTATCAGTTGCGCACCCCAACGCTGGTTGTTGGCATCCGGAGCGATTCGTACAGTCCGCCTCACCCCCAACCCGGGGGCCATACACAGAGGAAAGACCGCCGGCCATGCAACCCGATCTGGAAATCGTCGAAGTCCAAGGTGACGAATCGTTCACCGCCTGGGCGCACGGCTATCCGTATCGCACGGTGCGCTGGCACTTCCATCCCGAGTACGAGATCCAGCTGATCGTCGAGACCCAGGGCGTGTATTTCGTGGGCGACCACGTCGGCCACTTCGAGCCGGGCAACCTCGTGTTCATGGGCCCCGACCTGCCGCACAACTGGATCAGCGACGTGCCCGCCGGCCAGAGCGTCGAGCGCCGCGGCATCGTGATCCAGTTCCCGGCCGCGCTGGTGCGCAACATGGCGGCCACCTTCCCCGAGTTCCGCCGCATCGAGCCGCTGCTGGCCGAGTCGGCCTCCGGCCTGCTCTTCTCGGCCGCCACCGCCGCCGCGGCCAAGCCGATCATGGAAGCGCTGCTCGAGGCGCGCGGGCTGCGCCGCGTGGTGCTGCTGCTGTCGCTGTTCGAGCTGCTGGTGGCCAGCGACGACCGCCAGCGGCTGGCCAGCCCCGCGTTCACGCCCGACCCCAAGGCCTTCATGTCGCACGCGATCAACAACGTGCTGGCGCACATCGCCGCCAACCTGGGCGACGAGCTGCGCGAACCGATGCTGGCCGAGCTGGTGGGCCAGAGCCCGAGCGCGTTCTCGCGGTCGTTCCGCAAGCACACGGGCCAGTCGTTCGTGCGCTACGTGAACCGGCTGCGCATCGGCCGCGCCTGCGAACTGCTCGCCAACAGCGACAAGCCCGTGCTCGACGTCTGCATGGACGTGGGCTTCAACAACGTGTCGAACTTCAACCGGCAGTTCCTGCTGCACAAGCGCATGCCGCCGACCAAGTTCCGCCATTTCCATCGCATGCAGCTCGCTGCATCGCGCGCCGCCAACAGCCCGCCGTAGCGCGCCGCCCCGTGTTCCCCGCGTCGTTCCTGGCGCGGCGCCTTGCGCGCCGCGCGGGGCGGCCCTTTGCCTGCGTTTTTTTGCCGACCGTCACACCACCCACTCAAGGAGACAACCCAATGAAGAGCCTTCTCAAAGCCACCGCCCTCGTCGCCGCCCTCGCCTGCGGCACCACCGCCGCACTGGCACAGGCGCCCAAGCAGCCCCTGCGCATCGGCATGACCTTCCAGGAACTGAACAACCCCTACTTCGTGACGATGAAGCAGGCACTGGAAGAAGCCGCCGCCAGCATCGGCGCCACCGTGGTCACCACCGATGCGCGCCATGACGTGGCCAAGCAGATCGGCGACGTGGAAGACATGATCCAGAAGAAAATCGACATCCTGCTGCTGAACCCGACCGACTCGGCCGGCGTGCAGTCGGCGGTGCGCTCGGCCAAGAAGGCCGGCGTGATCGTGGTGGCGGTCGATGCCAACGCGCAGGGCCCGGTCGATTCCTTCGTGGGTTCCAAGAACCTCGACGCCGGCCGCCTGGCCTGCGAGTACCTCGCGAAGAACATCGGCGAGAAGGGCGACGTGGCCATCCTCGACGGCATCCCGGTCGTGCCGATCCTGGAGCGCGTGAAGGGCTGCCGCGAAGCGCTGGCCAAGTACCCCGGCATCAAGGTCGTGAGCACGCAGAACGGCAAGCAGGAGCGCGCCACCGCGCTCACCGTGACCGAGAACATCCTGCAGGCCAACAAGAACCTCAAGGGCGTGTTCAGCGTGAACGACGGCGGCTCGATGGGCGCGCTCGCCGCCATCGAAGCCAGCGGCAAGGACGTGAAGCTCACCAGCGTCGATGGCGCACCCGAGGCCATCAAGGCGATGCAGAAGGCGGGCTCGAAGTTCATCGCCACCACCGCGCAGTACCCGCGCGACCAGATCCGCCTGGCCATCGGCATCGCGCTGGCCAAGAAGTGGGGCGCCAACGTCCCCGCGGCCGTGCCGGTCGACGTGAAGCTCATCGACGCCGAAGGCGCCAAGACCTTCAGCTGGTAAGTTGCCGGACGCGCCGCCCGTGACCGTCACGTACGAACCACCCCGGGAGATGCTGCGGCTGGAAGGCGTGTCCAAGCGCTTCCCGGGCGTGAAGGCCCTGTCGAACATCGACCTCTCGGTGCGCCAGGGCGAGGTGCACGCGCTGCTCGGCGAGAACGGCGCGGGCAAGTCGACGCTGATGAAGATCCTCGGCGGCATCCACCAGGCCGACGAGGGCCGCATCGTCATCGACGGCACCGAGTGCCACTTCGCCGGCTACGGCGACGCCATCGCGGCCGGCATCGGCATCATCTTCCAGGAGTTCAGCCTGGTGCCGTACCTGAACGCGGTGGAGAACATCTTCCTGAGCCGCTACCTCACGAACCGCTTCGGCCTCATGGACCAGGCCGCGATGCAGCGCGAGGCCCGCGCCGTGTTCGACGAGCTGGGCGTGCAGATCGACCTCGGCGTGCCGATCTGCCAGCTCTCGGTGGCCCAGCAGCAGTTCGTCGAGATCGGCAAGGCGCTGTCGCTGAAGGCACGGCTGCTGGTGCTCGATGAACCCACCGCCACGCTCACGCCCAACGAGGCCGAGCACCTGTTCAAGGTGATGCGCGCGCTGCGCGCCAAGGGCGTGGCGATGATCTTCATCTCGCACCACCTCGATGAAATCTTCGAGGTGTGCGACCGCATCAGCGTGCTGCGCGACGGCGCCAACGCCGGGCATGCCGACGTGGCCGCCACGACCGTGGACGCGCTGGTCGAGATGATGGTGGGCCGGCGCATCGAACAGAGCTTTCCGCCCAAGCCGCAGCCCGCGCCGAACGGCCGCAAGGTGCTCGAGGTGCCCGAGATCCAGCTCGTGAAGGACGGTCCGGTCAACCGCTTCGACCTGCACGCGGGCGAGATCCTCGGCTTCGCGGGGTTGGTGGGCTCGGGGCGCACCGAACTCGCGCTGGGCATGATGGGCGCCGACCGCGCGCACCGCAAGACGGTGCTGCGCAACGGCCAGCCCGTGCGCCTGGACGACCCGACGCAGGCGCTCGCGCACGGCATCGGCCTGCTGCCCGAAAGCCGCAAGGTCGAAGGGCTGATCACCGACTTCACGATCCGCTTCAACATCTCGCTGAACAACCTCGGGCGACACCGCCGCGCGGGCGTGGTCGACACGACATCGGAGAAACGCTCTGCCGATGAACTCTCGCGCCGCGTGGGCGTGAAGGCGCCGGGCATCGACACCCGCGTGGCCACGCTGTCGGGCGGCAACCAGCAGAAGGTGGTGATCGCGCGCTGGCTCGGCCACGATTGCGATGTGCTGATCTTCGACGAGCCCACGCGCGGCATCGACGTGGGCGCCAAGGCCGAGATCTACCAGCTGATGCGCGAACTCACGCGCCAGGGCAAATCGATCCTGATGATCTCCAGCGAGCTGCCCGAGATCGTCGGCCTGTGCGACCGCGTCGCGGTGTTCTCGGGCGGCGCCATCGTGGCCACGCTCACGGGCGACGCGATCAACGCGGGCGAAATCATGCGCCACGCGACATCGTCTTCTCCCTCCCTTCCCTCTTCCTCCGGGAGCCCCTCATGACTGCCACCGCCACCCATCCCACGCCGCCCGCGCCCGCGGGCGGGTTCTTCACGCAGCTGCGCCGCTCCACGGCCTTCCTGCCGCTGGTCGGCCTTATTGCCATCTCGATCTTCATGATCGTGGCGACCGACAACTTCCTCTCGGTGAGCAACCTGCAGAACATCGCGCTGCAGTCGTCCATCAACGCGATCATCGCGGTGGGCATGACGGCCGCGATCCTCACGGGCGGCATCGACCTCTCGGTGGGCGCGGTGGTGGCGCTGTCGGGCACGCTGGCCTCGGGGCTGATGGTGCACTTCGGCCTGCCGCCCGTGCTCGCCGTGCCGCTCGGGCTCGGCGTAGGCGCGGTGATCGGCCTGTTCAACGGCTACTGCGTGGCCTACCTGCGCATGCCGCCGATCATCGTGACGCTGGCCACCATGGGCATCGCGCGCGGCATCGCACTCATCTACACCGGCGGCTACCCAATCGACGGCCTGCCCGAATCGTTCGCCTTTCTCGGCAGCGGCACGCTCGCGGGCCTGAAGGTGCCGATCCTCATCATGCTGGCCACCTACCTCGTGGCCTACGTGCTGCTCAACATGGCGCCCTTCGGCCGCTACGTGTACGCCATCGGCGGCAACGAGGAAGCCACGCGGCTGTCGGGCGTGCGCGTGTCGCGCTACAAGCTGCTGGTGTATGTGCTCAGCGGCCTCACGGCCGCCATCGCGGGCATCGTGCAGGCCGCGCGCGTCACCAGCGGCCAGCCCGGCGTGGGCGTGGGCTTCGAGCTCGACGCCATCGCGGCGGTGGTGATGGGCGGCACGTCCATCGCGGGCGGCCGCGGCGCCATCGTGGGCACGCTGGTCGGCGCGCTGCTGCTGGCCGTGCTCAACAACGGTCTCAACATGATCGGCGTGTCGCCGTACCTGCAATTGATCATCAAGGGCGGCATCGTCCTCCTTGCGATCTTCATCAGCCGCGAAGCCCGTCGCTGACCTCTTCTCCTCCGCTTCTTCGCCCCCCTCCTGATCTCAAGGAATCCATGTCTTATCAAAAGCTCCAACCCGGCGCCACGGGCGCCATCGGGGAACTCGCCGCCATGCAGGCCGTCGTGTGCCACGGCCCCAAGGACTACCGCCTCGAAACCGTCGCGATGCCCACCATCGGCCCGAACGAACTGCTCATTTCCATCGCGGCCTGCGGCATCTGCGCTTCCGACTGCAAATGCCACTCGGGCGCGAAGATGTTCTGGGGCGGCGACGGCCAGCCCTCGTGGGTCAAGGCGCCGGTCATTCCCGGCCACGAATTCTTCGGCTACGTCGAGGCGCTGGGCGAAGGCGCGGCGGAACACTTCGGCGTGGAGAAAGGCGACCGCGTGATCGCCGAGCAGATCGTGCCCTGCGGCAAGTGCCGCTTCTGCACCTCGGGCAAGTACTGGATGTGCGAGGTCCACCACATCTTCGGCTTCCAGCGCATCGTGGCCGACGGCGGCATGGCCGACTACATGCGCCTGCCGCCGACCTCGCGCGTGCACAAGATCCCCGACGGCATCTCGCTGGAAGACGCGGCCATCATCGAGCCGCTGGCGTGCGCGATCCACACGGTGAACCGCGGCGAACTCCAGCTCGACGACGTGGTGGTGATCGCCGGCGCCGGCCCGCTCGGCCTGATGATGACGCAGGTGGCGGCGCTCAAGACGCCCAAGAAGCTCATCGTGATCGACCTCGTGCCCGAGCGCCTGGCACTCGCGAAGCAGTACGGCGCCGACGTCGTCATCAACCCGAAGACCGAGAACGCCGATGCGTTGGTCAAGGGCCTCACCGACGGCTACGGCTGCGACGTGTACATCGAGACCACCGGCGCGCCCATCGGCGTGACACAGGGCCTGGACATGATCCGCAAGCTCGGCCGCTTCGTCGAGTTCAGCGTGTTCGGCTCGGAGACGAGCGCCGACTGGTCGATCATCGGCGACCGCAAGGAACTCGACGTGCGCGGCGCGCACCTGGGCCCGTATTGCTACCCGGTTGCCATCGACCTGCTGGCGCGCGGGCTCGTCACCTCGAAGGGCATCGTGACGCACGACTTTCCGTTGACCGAATGGGAGCACGCCTTCGCGCTGGCCAACTCGCTCGACTCGATCAAGGTGCTGCTCAAACCGCAGCCCCACGCAGTGTCATGAAGTACGTCGTCGGCGTCGACATCGGCACGCAGAGCACCAAGTGCCTGCTGGTCGGCATCGACGGCAAGGTGCACGCGCAGGCCAGCGTGGCCTACCAGCCCGAGACGCCGAAGCCGCTGTGGGCGCAGCAGGACTGCGAGGTCTGGTTCGACGCCGTGTGCGAGAGCGTGCGCGCCTGCGTGGCGCAAAGCGGCGTCGCTGCCGCCGACATCGCCGCGCTGTGCGTGAGCAGCCTCTACGGCGGCGCGGGCATCCCGGTCGACGAGGCCATGCGTCCGCTGCACCCCTGCCTGATCTGGATGGACCGCCGCGCCACCGCCGAGGTCGACGCGGTGAACGCGACGGTCGACGTGGCGCGGCTGCAGGCCATCACGGGCAACGGCGTCGACAGCTACTACGGCTTCACCAAGATGCTGTGGCTGCGCGAGCACCGGCCCGGGGTGTGGGCGAAGACGCACCACTTCCTGCCGCCCAACAGCTACATCAACTGGCGGCTGACGGGCCAGCTCGCGGTCGACCACAGCTCGGCCGGCAACATCGGCGGCGTGTACGACGCGGCGCGGCGGCGCTGGTCGGCGCAGGCGCTCGACATGCTCGGCATTCCGGCGCGCATGATGCCGCCGCGGCTCGTCGAATCGAGCGAGGTGGTGGGCCACCTGAGCGCCGAGTGGGCCACGCAGCTGGGCCTGCGCGAAGGCATGCCGCTGATGGCCGGCGGCGTCGATGCGGCGGTGGCCACCTTCTGTGCGGGCGTCACCGGCAGCGGCGACCACGTCGCGATGATCGGCACCAGCATGTGCTGGGGCTTCGTGAGCCCGACGGTGGACGCGCGCCACCAGCTCATCACGATGCCGCACGTGTACCGCGGCGCGGACCGCAGCTACGTGTTCGGCGGCGCAATCACGGCCGGCGCGGCCGTCACCTGGTTCCGCGAAACCTTCTGCCAGGCCGAAGTGGCCGAGGCCGCGCGCACCGGCGAAGACGCGCACGCCCTCATCGAACGCCGCGCGGTCGACGTGCCGCCCGGCGCCGACGGCCTGGTCTTCCTACCCTACCTGATGGGCGAGCGCAGCCCGATCTGGGACGCGCAGGCCAAGGGCGCCTTCCTCGGCCTCTCGCTCGCGCATAGCCGCGCGCACCTGTACCGCGCCGTGCTCGAAGGCGTGAGCTTCGCGCTGCAGCACAACATCGAGGCCGGCCGGCGCAGCGGCCAGCCGCTGGACGACCGCCTGATCGTGGTCGGCGGCGCCGCGCATTCCGACCTGTGGATTCAGATCGTGGCCGACGTCACGGGCTACCGCGTGTTCACGATCGAGGAAGAGGTCGAAGCCGCCCTCGGCGCGGCGATGCTCGCGGCGCTCGGTGCCGGGCTGGTCGACGCGGCCACCGCCGAACGCGGCTGGGTCACGCTGGTAGAGCGCGCGCGGCCCGAGCCGGCGGCGCAGGCGGTCTACCGGGAGCGCTTCGAGATCTACACCTCGCTGTACCCGGCGTTGCGTGATGCGATGCATCGGTTGGGATGACGCACGCACTGTCCAGGGCGACGCTCCCGCCGACGCGGTACCTTGCTCCGCGAATGTCCCCCGGGGCTTCGCCCCTCCTCCTTGATTTCGCTGCGCAAGGCACCGCATCGACGTGAGCGTTGGGCAGTGCGGTTGTTGATCGACTGCACAACGACCGCGCTCAGTGTGCACAGGACACTGGGTGCTTCCCGCAGCGAAATCAAGGAGGAGGCCGCAGGCCGGGGGACATTCGCGGAGGGAAGTACCCGGTGGCCTGTGCACGCGCCCTGAACCACCACCTTTGATGAGCAGAACACCATGACACCCACCTTCGACTTCTCAGGCAAGCGCGCCCTCGTGACCGGCGCCAGCAGCGGCATCGGCCGCGCAGTCGCCGCACAGCTCGCCCGCTCAGGCGCACAAGTCACCGCCGTAGGCCGCAACGCCGACGCGCTGGAAGCACTGCAGACCGAGTCCGGCTGCACGCCCTTGGCCCTGGACGTGGCCGACGTCGGCGCACTGGAAAAAGCGCTCGCACCATTGCCCGCCTTCGATTTGGTTGTGAACTGCGCCGGCACCACACGCATCGAGCGCGCCATCGACCTGCAGGCCGGGAGCTTCGACGCCGTGATGGCCGTCAACGCACGCGCCGCCGCACTCGTGGCCGCGCGCTGCGGCCGGGCCATGATCGCGGCCGGCGTGCGCGGCAGCATCGTCAACGTGTCGAGCCAGGCCTCGCTGGTCGCGCTCGACGCCCACCTTTGCTACAGCGCCTCGAAGGCGGCGATGGACGCCGTCACGCGTGCGCTGTGCCTCGAGTTCGGGCCGCACGGCATCCGCGTGAACAGCGTGAACCCAACCGTCACGCTCACGCCCATGGCCGAGCAGGCGTGGGCCGATCCGGCCAAGAGCGCGGCAGCGCTCAAGAACATTCCGTTGGGACGTTTCGCGCAGGTCGAGGAAGTGGTCGCGCCGATCCTGTTCCTGCTGTCCGACGGCGCGGCGATGGTCAGCGGCGTGGCGCTGCCGGTCGATGGCGGCTACACCATCGCCTGAAGAAGAAAAATCCCCGCCTCAGGCGAAGCGGGTGCCGCCCTGCGGTTCGGCGAGCAGCGCGTCGAGGTTGCGCGAGATCTTCTGCTCGATCTGGTCGCTGAAGCTGCTGAACAGGAACCCCAGCGTCGCCTCGAGCCGGAAGGTGTCGGCCGTGACCTCCACCGTGCCGTCGATGCCCGCGCGGCTGAACTGGGCGCGGTCGCAGTCGGTGCCCTCGGTGTAGGTGCATTCGAGACCGTAGTCCTGCTCGACCTGATGCACCCATTGGCGCGCGACTTCGCGGGCGCCGGCAATGCCCAGCGTGTGGTTGCGTTCGATTTGGATGTCAGGCACCGTCGTCTCCGTTGTTGTCGTGTGTGCGGCCGTGGCGCGCATGGGTGTGCAGGATACCCGTGGCGGCCTGCAGGGCGCTGCGGCGCTCTTCCGTCGTGGGCAGCGCGGCAATGCGCCGCACCGCAGTGTAAAAGCGCGGCCAGTCGCGGCCCTCGCGTTCGAACAGGGCCTCGAAGCCCGGCACCAGGTCGTCGTAGGCGCCCTGCGCACCGAAGGCCGCGTTGTTGGCGCGCGCCACCCAGCCGTCGTAGGCGTTCTGGCGCGGGCCGGTCCATGCGGCCTTCAGCGCGGCATAGCGCTCGCGGAAGTCGGCCATGGCGGCCTGCTTCTGTGCCTCGACCTTCGTCCAGTCCTTCGCCTTGGCTTCGGGCGACTCGTACACCTGCGTGAGCGCACGGCGCGTGTTGAGCGCGAGCGCACGGAAGTCCTGCCGCTGTGCATTGAACTGCGCGTATTCGGCGCGCGCCGCCTCGCCGGCTTCGCGCTGCAGCCACATCGCGCCGCCGATGCGCTCGACGGCCGTGGCGTACGACTCGTTGAACACGGTGTCGCCCGGCACATAGAGCACCTGGTGCGCCAGCTCGTGGAACACGAGGCGCGCCAGCTCGCCCTCGGGGTAGCCGATGAAGGTGGACAGCAGCGGATCGCCGCCGGCCCAGTTCATCCATCCCAGCGTGGAGTACGCCGGCACGGGGTACACGGCCACTTCGAGGCCATTCGTCTTCTGCGCCTCGGCCTCGGTTTTCGCGGCGGCCTCGTCGTAGTAGCCGCGGTAGCCCACGCAGCCCGCGACCGGGAAGCACCAACTCTTGAGCGTGAGCGAGTACGGCGGCGCGGCCACCACGTTCCACACGGCGGCGGGGCGGTGCAGATCGGCATACGAGGTGTAGCTCGCGTTGTCGGGCAGGCCGAGTTCGCTCGACGCGAAACGGCGGATGCGCTGGGCAAGCTCGAGCTTGGCCTTGAGCGGCGCGCCCACGGCCGGATCGGCCAGCCATTCGGGCACGGGCTTGGCCGCGCGCAGGATGTCGAGGTGGCCGTTGGCCGATTGCCAGTAGTAGCCGAGGTCGGCGCAGCCCGTCAGGAAAAGCGCGCCGGCCAATGCCAGCGCGGGCGCGCGCAGCCGTCGCATCACGCCTTTTCGACCTGCACCAGGCAGTCGTAGAAGGTCGGGCCCCGGCCGATGTCGGTCAGGCGCTGGCTGGTCAGTTCGTTGACGTTGGTGCCGTCCATGCCGAGCTTGCGCCACCAGATGCCCATGCCGTGCACCACGCCCTGGCGCGCGCGGCGCGACACCTCGGCGCGGCAGCGGTGCTCGCCGCGCTGGTTGAACACGCGCACCGTCGCGCCGTCCTCGATGCCGCGCGCGGCGGCGTCGTCGGCGTGGATCTCGAGCAGCGGCTCGACCTCGATGGCGCGCAGGCTGGTCACGTTGACGAAGGTCGAATTGAGGAAGTTGCGCGCCGGCGGCGAGATCATGGCCAGCGGAAACTCGGTCGAACTGCCGGCCGGCTCCCAGTTGGGCACGTGGTCGGGCAGGCCGTCCATGCCCATGGCCTGCAGGCGCTCGCTGAAGAACTCGCAGCGGCCCGAAGGCGTGGGGAACGTGCCTTCGGCGAACGGCGCCTCGGCCAGCTTCAGGCTGGTGAAGCCTTGGGCGCGCAGTTGTTCGAAGTCGATCGCCTTTTCGGCGAAGGCGGTGCGGCACAGCGACTCGTCGCTCTCCGAAAAGCAGGGTTCGTCGAAGCCCAGGCGGCGCGCCAGTTCGCGGAACACCCAGGCGTTGCTGCGGGCCTCGCCGCGCGGCGCCACGGCCGGGCGGTTCAGCAGCACGTCGGTGTGGCCGTAGCTGCAGTGGATGTCCCAGTGCTCAAGCTGCGTGGTGGCGGGCAGCAGGTAATCGGCGTAGTCGGCGGTGTCGGTGCGGAACTGCTCGAGGACCACGGTGAACAGGTCTTCGCGCGCGAAGCCCGCCACCACCTTGGCCGACTCGGGCGCCACCGCCACCGGGTTGCTGTTGTAGACCACGACGGCCTTCACCGGCTTGGCGGTGTCGAGCAGCGCATCGCCGATGGTGCTCATGTTGATGGTGCGCGGCTTGCGCCCGGCCAGCAGGTCGGGGCGCTGCAGCGCGGCGCGGTCGACCGGGTAGTGGCCCGAGCTGCTGAGCAGCAGGCCGCCCGCGCGGTCGCGCCAGGCGCCGACCAGCGCCGGCAGGCACGCGATGGCGCGCGCCGCGTTGCCGCCGCCGCGCACGCGCTGCATGCCGTAGTTCAAGCGGATCGCGGCGGGCTTGGTCGTGCCGTAGGCCTGGGCCAGCGCCACGATCTGCGCCTCGGGAATGCCGCAGACCTCGGCCGCGCGCGACGGCGGCCATTGCAGCGCGCGCTCGCGCAGCTGCTCCCAGCCCAGCGTGTGGTTGGCGATGTAGTCGTGGTCGAGCCAGTCGTGCACGATGAGTTCGTGCATGAGCGCCAGCGCCAGCGAGGCGTCGGTGCCGGGCAGCAGTGCGATGTGCTCGTCGCACTTGTCGGCGGTTTCGGTCTTGCGCGGGTCGATGCACACCAACCGTGCGCCGGCGCGCTTGGCGGCCTGGGCGTGGCGCCAGAAGTGCAGGTTGCTGGCGATGGAGTTGCTGCCCCAGATAAGGATGAGCTTGGCCTCGGCAAAGAACTCGATGCGCATGCCGACCTTGGCGCCCAGCGTGTAGACCATGGCTTCGCCACCCGCCATCGAGCAGATGGTGCGGTCCAGCAGCGAGGCGCCCAGCTTGTGGAAGAAGCGCCGGTCCATCGATTCGCCCTGCACGAGGCCCATGGTGCCCGCATAGCTGTAGGGGAGAATTGCTTCCGGTTCAGTCTGCAATCCCCGAAGATGCGCGGCGATATCGTCCAATGCAGCCTCCCACGAGACGGGCTCGAAGCGGCCGCTGCCCTTGGGACCGACGCGTTTCAGGGGCTGCACCAGCCGCTCGGCATGGTCATTGCGTTCGATGTACCGGGACACCTTGGTGCACAGCACGCCGCCGGTGTGCGAGTGGGCGGAGTTGCCTTGCAGCTTCACCGCCACGCCGTCCTTGACGGTGGTGACGAGCGCACAGGTGTCGGGGCAATCGTGCGGGCAGGCGCCCAGCACCGTGGAGGGTGCGGAGGCGTCGGGCGTGTCGAGGAGGGAATCCGTTGCGTGGGCCATCGGACAAGTCTAATTTGAGTATCAACACACAGGGCAGAGGGAGGATTTCACCATGACGATGCAATTGAATCGCAGGCATTTTTCGATCGCCACGGCGGCCGCCGCCACGCTGGGCGGCTTCGGCATCGCCCGGGCGCAGGGCGACACGCCGTTGGTGCTGGGCCAGTCGGCGCCGTTCACCGGGCCAGCGGCGCAGCTGGGCATCCAGTTCCACCAGGGCGCCAAGCTGTTCCTGGACCAGTACAACGCCCAGCCGGGCCAGCGCGACGTGGTCATCAAGAACCTGGACGACGGCTACGAGCCCGACCGCTGCGCGGCCAACACGCAGAAGCTGATCGGCGAGGACGTGTTCGCGCTGTTCGGCTACATCGGCACGCCGACCAGCCTGGCCGCGCTGCCGCTGGCGGTGAAGGACAAGGTGCCGTTCATCGCGCCGTTCACGGGCGCGATGTCGCTGCGCGAGCCTTTTCACCGCAACGTGTTCCATCTGCGCGCTTCGTACAACGACGAGACGGCATTGATGGTGAAACAGCTCACCCACCTGGGCATGAAGAAGATCGCGGTCTTCTACCAGAACGACGCCTACGGCAAGGCCGGCCTCGACGGGGTGACGCTGGCGCTGGCCCAGCAGGAACTCAAGCCCGTGGCGCTGGCCACGGTGGAGCGCAACTCGGCCGACGTGGCCGCGGCGGTGAAGACGATCATGGCGAGCCAGCCGGCGGCGGTGGTCCAAGTCGGTGCCTACAAGGCCTGCGCGGCGTTCATCCGAGAGATGCGCAAGGCGGGCTACGGCGGCGTGTTTTTCAACCTCTCGTTCGTGGGCACGCAGGCGCTGGCGGACGAGCTGGGCAAGGAAGCCGCGGGCGTGATGGTCACGCAGGTGGTGCCCTCGCCCTACAACCAGGCGAATGCGCTGGCCCGCGAGTTCACCGAAGCGGTGCGCAAGGCGGGCGGCGGCGCGAGCGCCAATTTCTCGAGCATGGAAGGCTACCTGGCCGCCAAGGTGCTGACCGAGGGCCTGCGCCGCGCACCGGGCGGCAAAGGCACGCGCGACGGGCTGATCGCGGGGCTGGAAAGCATCGAGCGGCAGCAGTTCGGCGGCTTCGAGGTGTCGTTCTCTTCGAAGAGCCATGTGGCTTCGAAGTTTGTCGAGCTGTCGATGCTGACGGGGGATGGGCGGGTGCGGACGTAGTTTTTTCGCGCTCTGGTTCGGGGCGCGTGCACAGGCCACCGGGTACTTCCCTCCGCGAATGTCCCCCGGCCTGCGGCCTCCTCCTTGATTTCGCTGCGGGAAGCACCCAGTGTCCTGGGCACGGGGGCACGCAGCTGGGGTGCGATCAGGCGCTGAGGCCGTCCACCGCCTGGAACATCGCCTGCCGCGCCTGGCTCACGATCTGGCCGCGCCACGCGTCGGAGTCCGTGTAGAACGCCTCCACCATCCGCGCGCGGATGCCGTCGGCCAGGTCGGCCGGTGCGTCCGGGTGCTTGTGCAGCCAGTGGTCGGCGCGCAGGGCGCCGGTCACTTCGAGCATCGGCAGCGTGCCGTATTCGAGCGCGATGCCGGTGTACTCGGCCTGCGGGCACTCTTCGTACACGGCGTCCCACATCAGCCCGCGCAGCAGCGCCGAGGTCGAGGAGCCGTCGTAGATCGAGGTGACGGGCGCCGCCGGCGTGCCCCACCACGCGTTGGCGCGGGCGTAGGCGACCTTGTCGTCGCGGCAGGCAAAGATGCGCTCACCCAGGCCGTTGGGGCCGAGCCCCGTGTGCAGGTCGATCCAGGCCAGGCGCTTCGCATGGCCTGCATGGCGGCGCAACACGCTGCGGATGGTCTTGTTGCTCCAGGTCGGCGCCTTGCCGCCGAAGAACAGGCCGTCGTCGAACTGGTACTGGCCGCTGGTGACGGCCGCCTGGTAGGCGGTGGCGCCGTGCTTCTCGATCCACTTCTCGATCGCGGCCTGGTTGTCCGGCGTCGGCGGCCAGGTGTCGGGCAGCAGCAGCGGGTGCAGCTTCGCGTAGGGCTCGTTCACCGGCACGGGCTTCGAGAAGTCGAGGAAGTTGCGGTTCAGGTCGACGTTCTCGTGCGTCACGCGGCGGCCATACGAAAAGCCGTGCGGGTTCAGCGCATGCACGTACAGCACCGCCACGCCCTGCGCCTTGGCCTTCTCGCGCCATTCGGCATCGTGCAGCGCAAACACCTGCACGCCGCTGCCGCAGTGGCCTTCGACGCCGTGGCAGGCGCTGGTGACGACGAGCAGCCGCTCGGCGTTGGCGTCGCCGTCGAGCGCCACGTCCATCGACAGCTCTTCGCCGTCGCGGCCCTTGAGCGGGTGCGCATGCGGCTCGACCGTGAGGCCGGCGCTGACGCAGCCCTGCAGGAACTTCTGGCGCGCCTGGGCGTAGCGCGGCGAAAAGGCCTCGCCGATGCCGATCATGCCGCTGCGCCGCCGGTGCCGGGCTTCAGAAACTGCTCGGCGATCTGCACCCAGCAGGTGGCGCCCAGCGGGATGAGGTCGTCGTTGAAGTCGTAGCTGGCGTTGTGCAGCGTGCACGGGCCTTCGCCGTGGTGCACGTCGCGGTGCGAGCCGTCGCCGTTGCCGATGAAGGCGTAGGCGCCGGGCTTGGCCTGCAGCATGAAGGCGAAGTCTTCCGAGGTCATGGCGGCCTCCTGCTTGAGCACGTTCTCGGGGCCGACGATCCCGCCCATCACGCGGCGCGCGAAGTCGGCCTCGGCCTCGGTGTTGATGGTGGGCGGGTAGTAGCGCTCGAAGCGGAACTCGCAGGTGGCGTCGTGCGCGGCGCAGATGTGCTCGCTGATCTGCTTCATCTTGGCCTCGATCATGTCGAGCACCTCGAGCGAGAAGGTGCGCACGGTGCCCGACAGCTCGCAGTTGTCGGGGATCACGTTGTTGGTCTCGCCGGCGTGGATGGTGGTGACCGAGATCACCGCCGAATCGGTCGGCTTCATCTTGCGCGTGAGGATGGTCTGGAAGGCCTGCACGATCTCGCAAGCGATCGGCACCGGGTCGATGCCGGTCTGCGGCAGCGCGGCGTGGCCGCCCTTGCCGACCACGTTCACATGGAACTTGTTGCCCGAGGCCATCACCGGGCCGGGGCTCACGGCGAACTGGCCGGCCTTCATGCCAGGCCAGTTGTGCATGCCGAAGACGGCGTCCATGGGGAACTGCTCGAAGAGGCCCTCCTTGATCATCTCGCGGGCGCCGCCGCCGCCCTCTTCGGCCGGCTGGAAGATCAGGTAGACGGTGCCGTCGAAGTTGCGGTGCTTGGCCAGGTGCTGGGCCGCCGCGAGCAGCATCGCCGTGTGGCCGTCGTGGCCGCAGGCGTGCATCTTGCCGTGGTGCTGGCTGGCGTGGGCGAAGGTGTTGAGCTCGGTGACGGGCAGTGCGTCCATGTCGGCGCGCAGGCCGACGGCGCGGTTGCTGGTGCCGTTCTTGACGATGCCGACCACGCCGGTGGTGCCCAGGCCGCGGTGGATGGGAATGCCCCATTCGGTGAGCTTGCCTGCCACCACGTCGGCGGTGCGGACTTCTTCGAAACAGAGTTCAGGGTGGGCATGAAGGTCACGCCGGACGGCCGCGATGCCGGCCGCCTGCGTGACGAGCGAGTCGATGAGTTTCATAAGACACAGTCTAGGCTTTGCGGAATGCGCCGCAAAGACCGTGCCGGGCAAACCCTCAGCGGCCGATGCTCTTCAGGTACTCGGCGCGCGCGGCCAGCGCGGTGTCGGTGAAGTCGGTGAACACGCCATCGACGCCGAGCTTGTAATAGACCGCGTATTCGTTCTTGCCGTCCTTGTTGTAGTCGGACGCGAGCCGGCGCGACTCGTTACGGAACGTGAAGGGGTGCACGAACAGGCCCGCCTTGTGGGCGTCGGCGATCAGCGTGGTGGGGGCCGTCGAGGTGGCGTCGGCGTCGTTGATCTTGCCGTCCTTGTTGACGTCCACCACCTTGCCGTCGGCGCCCACGGTGCCCTTGACGCTCACGATGTAGCGCTTCCAGGGGCCGATGCCGTCGGCGTAGGTCTTGATCTCGGCCAGCCCGGCGGGCGTGACCATGACGTCGAAGTTGCGCTTGTCGCCGGCCTTGGTCCACTCGTAGGGGCGGTCGACCGGCACGGCGTAGGTCATGGCGCCGGTCTTCATGTCAATGCCGTCGCCGTCGATCAGCTGGATGAGCCGGGTGTTCAGGCCCTTGCTCTTCATGTACTTGAGGCTGCCGGGCTCAAACGACTGCACGTAGATGGGCGCGGTCTTGCTGTTCCAGCCGGCGGCGTTGATGGCGGCGATGACCTTGTCTTCCATGGGCATGCCAAGATCGCGGAAGTAGGTCGGGTTCTTGGTCTCGGGGTAGATCGCGATGGTGCGGCCGGTTTCCTTCGTCTTGGCCTTGGCGAAATCGATGATCTCCTGGAAGGTCACGACCTTGAACTTGCCGTTGAATTCCTGCGGCCGTTCGGCGTCGGTCGAGATGCCGCCCAGGGTCTTGATCTCGGCCAGCGTGAAGTCGTTGCTGAACCAGCCGGTCTGGGTCTCGCCGTCGACCTGGATGGTCTTCTTGCGCGAGGCGAAGCGGGGGTGCTTGGCCACGTCGGTGCTGATGGCCAGGTTGGGGTCGTGGCGGGCGATGAGCACGCCGTCCTTGGTGGAGACCAGGTCCATCTCGATGACGTCGGCGCCCAGTTCGATGGCGCGCGCGTACGACTCCAGCGTCTGTTCCGGCAGGTAGCCCGAGGCGCCGCGGTGGGCGATGACCAGCGGCGGGTTGCCGTCCAGCGTGAGCAGCTTGTTCGCCGCCGGGCCGGTGGTGCCACAGGCGGCCAGGCTCAGGGCGGCCGCGGCGGTCAGGGTGATCTGCAGGGACATGCGCATGTTGTCTTCTCCATCCAAACAAAGAAAAAAGAGGAGGCAGGCTACCCGCTGCGCGTGACAACGCCGATACCCATCTGCGCGGGCGTTCAACTTCCCGGACAATCTGTTGCATGCAGCACACGCTTTCTCCCCAGAGCCTCTTGATGGCGCAAACCTTGGTTCGCATGAACACGGTGAGCGCAAACAGCAACCTCGAGCTGATCGACTTCGCCCAGGCGCACCTCGCGGCCCTCGGCGTGAAGAGCCGCATCACCTACAACGCCGAGCGCACCAAGGCGAACCTGTTCGCCACGCTGGGCGAGGGCAAGCCGGCCGGCGTGATCCTCTCGGGCCACACCGACACGGTGCCCTGGGACGGCCAGGCCTGGAGCGTCGACCCGCTGTCGGCCGTGGTGCAGAACGAGCGCCTGTACGGCCGCGGCTCCGCTGACATGAAGAGCTACATCGCGATCGCGCTGGCCAACGCCCAGCGCTTCCTCGAGGGCGACGCGCCCTTCGCCGTGCACTTCGCCTTCACGTATGAAGAAGAGATCGGCTGCTTCGGCGTGCGCGAACTCATTGCCGACATGCGCGACGCCGGCATCAAGCCGCTGGCCTGCATCGTGGGCGAGCCCACCAGCATGGTGCCGGCCATCGCCCACAAGGGCGTGTACCGCTACAAGTGCTGCGTGCGCGGCAAGGAGGCGCATTCGTCGCTCACGCCGAAGTCGGTCAACGCCATCGAGATGGCCGCGCGCGTGATCGGCAAGGTGCGCGACATGGCCGAGGACTTCGAGCGCAGCGAGCCGCGCTACGACGGCTTCGACGTGCCCTTCAGCACCGCCAGCGTGGGCCAGTTCCACGGCGGCATCGCCGACAACGTGGTGCCGCGCGACGCCGAGTTCCGTTACGAATTCCGCGACCTGCCCACGGCCGACGCCAAGCGCATGCAGTCCGACGTGCTGGCCTACGCCGCGAGCATCGAGCCCGCCATGAAGAAGGTGGCGCCCGACGCGGGCTTCAAGTTCGAAACGATCTGCGAGATCCCGAGCTTCCTGGGCGCGGCCGGCGATCCGGTCACGCTGCTCGCGCAGCGCCTGGCCAGCGAAGACCGCACCACGCTGGTGGCCTTCGGCACCGAAGCGGGCCTGTTCAAGAACGCCGGCATCCCCACGGTGGTGTGCGGCCCTGGCAGCATCGAGCAGGCGCACCAGCCCGACGAGTTCGTGAGTCTTGAGCAGCTCGCGCGCTGCGAGCTGTTCATGGAGCGCCTCGCGACCTCGCACACCATTGGCTGAAGACCACGGCAGCGGCGCACTGCAACGCATGAAACGCGTCGCGCTCGGCCTGCTGTGCGCGGCGGCGGCGCTGTATGCGCTGGCCAGCGCGCTGCACGGCCAGCACCCGGCCTGGGGCTACGTGGCGGCCTTTTCCGAGGCCGCGATGGTCGGCGCCATTGCCGACTGGTTCGCGGTGGTGGCGCTGTTTCGCCACCCGCTGGGCCTGCCGATCCCGCACACGGCGATCATCCCGAGCAACAAGGATCGCATCGGCGCCAAGCTCGCGGGCTTCATCTGCGACAACTTCCTGAGCACCGCCCAGGTGCTGGCCAAGCTGCGCCAGTTCGATGCGGCGGGGCGCATCGCCGAGTGGCTGGCCCGGCCCGCCAGCGGCGAGCGGCTCGGCGAATGGGGCGTGGCCGCCACGCGCTACGGCCTGGCCGCCTTCGACGACGAACGGGTGCGCGACTTCATGGGCCGCGCCGCGGCGGCCGGGCTGGCGAAGATCGACCTCTCTCGCCTCACCGGCCAGGCGCTCGATGCGCTCACGGCCGGCGGGCGCCACCAGGCGCTGCTCGACGACGTGCTGCAGCAGGTGGCCGAGCTGCTCGACGGCGAGGAGGTGCAGGCGCACATCACCGAGGCCATCGCGCGCGAGATCAAGACGCTGCGCTACGTGGGCCTGGACCAGGTGGCGGCCAAGCTCGCCACGCGCAAGATCGTGGCCGCCATCGCGCGCACGCTGGCCGAGCTGGCGGCCGAGTCCGACCACCCGATGCGCAAGCGCTTCGACCATTTCGTGGACGACTTCGTGGTGCGCCTGAAGCTCGACCCCGAGTTCCAGCAGCGCGGCGAGCAGATCCGCGCCGAGCTCATCGCGCACCCGGCGCTGGGCGACTACCTGCACGGCCTGTGGGGCGAGCTGCTGGGCTGGCTGCACGACGACCTCGGGCGCCCCGACTCGACCATCCGCCAGCGCATCGCGACGATGGCCGGCGCGCTGGGCCAGCGGCTGCAGAACGACGCGGCCATCCGCGCCTGGATCAACGAGCAGCTCGAAGCCGCCGCGCCGGCGGCCATCGAGCGCTACCGCGAGGACATCCGCCGCTACATCGAGGAGCGCGTGGGCGAGTGGAACGCGCACGAGATGACCGACGAACTCGAGCGCCACATCGGGCGCGACCTGCAGTTCATCCGCATCAACGGCACGCTGGTGGGCGGGCTGGTGGGGCTGCTGATCCACACGGCGACGCAGCTGCTGCGCGGCTGAAAAATCACCGGGTGCTGCGGGTTATCCGCAGCGGACGAAAGTCCGCGTCTTGTCCCGCGAGCGACTGCGCGGCCTCCTCCGGCTCCTAGACTGCGGCGCACTGCCGCATCTGTCACAACGCCAACCCAGAGGAGATCGCCATGCCCCGTCGCTCGATCCGCGCTGCCGCGCTGACCGCCGCCCTCGCCCTGCTCGCCGCCTGCAGTTCGCTGTCGCCGCCACCCAAGCGCCCCGCCGCCTGGGCAGCGCCCGAGGTGCTCGTGGCCCCGTCGTCCTTCGCGGGCGTGCACGGCCTGGCCATCGATGCGAAGGGCCGGCTGCTGGCGGGCTCCGTGCTCGGCAACACGCTGTGGGAGGTCGACCGCCAGACCGGCGCCGCCAAGGTGCTGATCGACGCGCCCGAAGGCCAGGCCGACGACATCGCGGTCGGCCCGAAGGGCGAACTGGCCTGGACCAACTACCTCATGGGCATGCTGCGCTACCGCGAGAACGACAGCGCGCCGCTGCGCGTGCTCGCCAAGGACCTGCCCGGCCTGAACTCGCTCGATTTCGACCGCCGAAACGGCAAGCTCTACGCCTCGCAGGTGTTTCTGGGCGATGCGCTGTGGGAAATCGACCGCGAGGGCAAGCAGCCGCCCCGGCTCATCAAGAAGGACATGGGCGGCTTCAACGGCTTCGAGGTCGGGCCCGACGGGCTGCTCTACGGCCCGCTGTGGTTCAAGGGCCAGGTCGTGAAGATCGACCCGGCGAACGGCAACCTGACCGTGATCGCCGACGGCTTCAAGATCCCGGCCGCCGCCAACCTCGACGGCAAGGGCAACCTCTGGGTGGTCGATGCGCGCAGCGGCGAGCTGGTGAAGGTCGATCTTGCGAGCGGCAAGAAGACCGTGGCCAAGCAGCTGCGCCCGTCGCTCGACAACCTCGCCATCGCCAAGGACACGCCCGACGGGACCATCTACGTCTCGAACATGGCCAACAACGAGGTGCAGGCCTTCAACCCCGCCACCGGCGAGCTGCGCACGCTCACCAGCGGCAAGGTGGCGGTGCCCGCAGGCCTGAAGATCGACGGCAACGACCTGTGGGTGGCCGACGTCTTCGGCTTCCGGCAGGTCGACGTGCGCACCGGCGAGGTGCGCGACGTGTTCCGCATGCAGCGCGACCCCGAACTCGACTACCCCTTCGCAGTCGGCCTGTCGCCCAAGCTGTTCGCGCTCACCTCGTGGTTCACGGGCTCGGTGCAGCTGGTCGACCGCCAGACGCTGAAGACGGTCGAGACGATCCACGGCCTGAAGGCGCCGTTCGACGCGCTGCCGATGCCCGACGGCAGCGTGATCTACGCCGAGCTCGCCACCGGCAGCATCACGCGCGCCAGCGGGCCGAAGTTTGCAGAGAAGTCAGTGCTGGCTAGCGGGCTGAACGGCCCGGTGCAACTGGTGGTCGGCCAGGACGGCGCGCTCTACGTGACCGAGGCGGCCGGCAAGCTGCTGCGCATTCCGCTGGACGCCAGCGCGCCGCTGCGCACCGTGGCCGACGGGCTGGCGCTGCCCGAGGGCCTGGCCCAGACGCCGTGGGGCAGCTTCATCGTGGCCGAGAGCGCGGCGCGCCGGCTGGTCGAGATCGACCCGGCCACCGGCACCCGCCGCACCGTCGCCGAGAACCTGCCCATCGGCCTGGCGGCCGGGCCCGGCCTGCCCCCGCCGTACGTGGTGACGGGGGTGGCCGTGGGGCGCGACGGCACGGTCTACGTGGCGGCCGACAGGAACAATTCGATCTATCGAATTCGGCCTGTCATTCAGGGTAACAATTAGTACAAGTTTCTGTTTACTTTTATAAACACATATTACAAACTGATCGGGACGCGTCGCAGCGTTCCGATCGCATAGGGCAGTCGGGGTCTGCGAAGCGCTCTTTCCGAAGGGACATCGCATGACTCCACTCGTCGTAGGCCAAGTGCTATCGCCCGAATACTCCCTGGGGCTGGTCGCGCTTTCGTTCGTCATTTCCTTCTTCGGCTCGCTGGTGGCCCTGATCTGCGCCGGGCGCATGGTCGGCGCCGACGGCAAACCCAACCTGGCCATCGTGGCCTGCGCCGCGGTGGCGCTGGGGGGCATCGGCATCTGGTCGATGCACTTCATCGGCATGCTGGCCTACCGGCTGCCCTTCGGCATCGCCTACAACATGCCGCTGACCATCGTGTCGCTGGTGGCGGCCATCCTGATCTCGGGCATTGCGCTGTACCTGGCGGGCGGACGCGCCAAGTTCAGCCGCTCGGGCTGGCTGGCGGGCAGCCTGCTGGCGGGCCTGGGCGTGTGCGTGATGCACTACATGGGCATGTTCGCGATGAACATGCGGGCCACGATGAGCTTCGACTTCAGCATGGTCGCGCTGTCGGTGGTCATCGCCATCACGGCCGCCGCCGCCGCGCTGTGGCTGGCCTTCAACCTGCGCAAGCTGAGCCACCAGGTGGCCGCCGCCGCCGTGATGGGCGTGGCGGTGTGCACCATGCACTACGTGGGCATGAGCGCGGCCAGCATGATCTGCACGGCGGCCGCCCCGGTCGACGCGCTCTCGCTGGGCGGCAGCTACATGGGCCTCACGGTGTTCGGCACGGCCGGCGCGGTGCTGATCTTCATCTACTGGGTGGTCACGGGCAGCAGCCTCGACGCCGCGCCCGCCGCACAACGGCGCGTACGCCCCAGCTAGTTGGCGCAAGCGGGCCGGGGGTCCGCCTCCTAAAGTCTGTGCGAAACGACACGCGCGCACCGCACAGACCCCCATGCCCTTCCTCGAATCCCGGCTGCACACCGCCGGAGACGCCTACCAGGCCAACCGCGCCAGCATGCTCTCGCTGCTGGACCAGGTCCGGTCCCATGAAGCCCGCGCCGTGGCCGCCTCCAGCGCCTCGGCCGAGCGCTTCGCCAAGCGCGGCCAGTTGCTGCCGCGCGAACGCCTCGCGCTGCTGCTGGACACCGGCGCGCCCTTCCTGCCGCTGGCCACGCTGGCAGGCCTGGGCCAGGACAACCCCGACCTTTCGAAAAGCGTGCCCGGCGGCGGCCTGATCGCCGGCATCGGGCGCGTGGCCGGCGTGCGCTGCATGATCAGCGCCTCCGACTCCGGCATCGACGCCGGCGCGCTGCAGCCCATGGGCCTGGACAAGCAGCTGCGCCTGCACGAGATCGCGCTGGAGAACAAGCTGCCCTTCATCCAGCTGGTGGAAAGCGCGGGCGCCAACCTCATGCAGTACCGCGTGCAGGACTTCGTGCGCGGCGGCAACATCTTCCGCAACCTCGCGCGGCTCTCGGCCGCGGGGCTGCCGGTGGTGACCGTGACGCACGGCTCGTCGACCGCGGGCGGCGCCTACCAGACGGGCCTGTCGGACTACATCGTGATGGTGCGCGACCGCACGCGGGCCTTCCTGGCCGGGCCGCCGCTGCTGAAGGCCGCCACTGGCGAGATCGCCACCGAGGAAGAACTGGGTGGCGCCGTCATGCACACCCACATCTCGGGCCTGGGCGACTACCTGGCCGAGGACGACCGCGATGCGCTGCGCATCGCGCGCGCCATCCTCGGCGGCATCGACTGGGTGCACGACGAGGCGCCGCGTACCTTCGCGCCGCCGCGCCACGACGCCGAGGAGCTGATGGGCCTGATGCCCGCCGACGGTCGCCGGCCGGTGGACATGCGCGAGGTCATCGCGCGCATCGCCGACGGCTCGGAGTTCCTGGCCTTCAGCGAGCACTACGGCAGCGCCACGGTCTGCGGCCACATCCGCCTCGAAGGCCATGCGGTGGGCATCATCACCAACAACGGCCCGATCGATTCCGACGGCGCCACCAAGGCCACGCACTTCATCCAGGCCTGCTGCCAGTCGCGCACGCCCATCGTCTACCTGCAGAACATCACGGGCTACATGGTGGGCCGCGCGCACGAGGAGGCCGGCATCATCAAGCACGGCGCCAAGATGATCCAGGCCGTGACCAGCGCCAACGTGCCGCAGATCACGCTGCACTGCGGCGCCTCGTACGGCGCGGGCAACTACGGCATGTGCGGGCGCGGCTTCGCGCCGCGCTTCTGCTTCAGCTGGCCCAACGCGCGCACCGCCGTGATGGGCGGCGAGCAGGCCGCGCAGACCATGGCCATCGTGATGGAGGCCGGCATGGCCCGCAAGGGTGCCGTCGACCGCGAGAAGATCGACGCGATGCAGCGCCAGATCGTCGAGCGCTTCGAGCGCCAGATGAGCGTCTTCACCACCAGCGCATTGCTGCTCGACGACGGCGTGATCGACCCGCGCGACACGCGCGCCGTGCTGGCCGAGGCGCTGTCGATCTGCCGCGACGCCGAGGCGCGCGCGCCGCAACCCATGCAGTTTTCGGTGGCACGGCCATGAGCGCAGCGCCGGGCCGCCCCAAGCAAGCTCGCACCGCAGCGCGAAGCGCGGAGGTTTTTCAGTGAGCACATTCCAGAAGATCCTGATCGCCAACCGCGGCGAGATCGCCGTGCGCGTGATGCGCACCGCGCGCGCCATGGGCTACCGCACGGTCGCTGTGTACTCGCGCGCCGATGCGGACGCCGAGCATGTGCGCCAGGCCGACGAGGCCGTGTGCATCGGCGAGCCGTTGCCCGCGCAGAGCTACCTGAACATCGACGCGATCGTTGCAGCGGCCCGTGCCAGCGGCGCCGACGCGGTGCACCCGGGCTACGGCTTCCTCGCCGAGAACGCGGCCTTCGCACAGGCCTGCCGCGACGCGGGGCTGGTCTTCATCGGGCCATCGCCCGAGGCCATCGTCGCGATGGGCGACAAGGCCGGCGCCAAGCGGCTGATGCAGGCGGCCGGCGTGCCGTGCATTCCCGGCTACCAGGGCGACGATCAAAGCACCGCCACGCTGGCCGCCGAGGCCGAGCGCATCGGCTGGCCCGTGATGATCAAGGCGACGGCCGGCGGCGGCGGGCGTGGCATGCGGCTCGTGGCCTCGGCCGGCGCCTTTGCCGAGCAGCTGCAGAGTGCGCAGTCCGAGGCGCTGCATGCCTTCGGCGACGCCACCGTGATCCTGGAGCGCGCCATCGTCGCGCCGCGCCACATCGAGATCCAGGTGTTTGCCGACCGCCACGGCCACGCGATCCACCTCGGCGAGCGCGACTGCTCGGTGCAGCGGCGCCACCAGAAGGTGATCGAGGAAGCACCCTCGCCGGCCGTCGATGCCGCGCTGCGCGCGCGCATGGGCGCCACCGCCGTGGCCGCCGCCAAGGCCATCGCCTACGAAGGCGCGGGCACGCTCGAGTTTCTGCTCGACGCGCAGGGCCAGTACTGGTTCATGGAAATGAACACGCGGCTGCAGGTGGAGCATCCCGTGACCGAAGCGGTGACGGGGCTGGACCTGGTCGAGCTGCAGCTGCGCGTGGCGGCCGGCGAGCCGCTGCCGCTGACGCAGGACGACGTGCGCATCACCGGCCATGCGATCGAGGTGCGCCTGTGCGCCGAAGACCCGCAGCAGGGCTTCCTGCCGCAGAGCGGCACGCTGACCGCTTGGCGCACGTCACCGGCTCTGCGCACCGAGCATGCGCTGCGCGACAGCGCCGAAGTGCCGCCCTTCTACGACTCGATGATCGCCAAGCTCATCGCATCGGGCCGCACGCGCGACGAAGCACGGCAGCGGCTGCTGGCCGGCCTGCGCGACACGGTGGCGCTCGGCCTGCCGACCAACCAGGCGCTGCTGCAGCGCGCGCTCGCGCACCCGGTGTTCGCAAGCGGCGGTGCGACCACCGCCTTCGTCGGCGACCACCTCGACGCGCTGCTCGCCGCCGACACCGCGAGCGACACGCGCGCCGCCCTGCTCGCGGCCCTGCTGCTGCAGACCGGCGAACGCGGCTGGCCCTCGCCGCTGGCGCACACGCTGCCCAACGCCTTGCGCTTTGCGCTCGACGGCGCCGTGCACACGGCGCGCGTGACGCCGCGCGGCGCGGCGCATTTCGAGGTCGTGCTGGACGACACCGCGCCGGCCACGCTCGCGCTGCTGGCGCTGCCGGACAACGGCCCGGTGCGCTTTGCCTGCAACGGCGTGGCCGCGCAGGCATGGGTCGTGCGGCGCGGCGAACGCACGGACCTCCACTTCGACGGTCGCGCCCACCGCCTCGACGACCTCACGCACGTGGCCGTTCCGCGCGCCGACGCGGGCGGCGGCGACGGCCTGCTGCGCGCGTCGATGAACGGCCGCGTGGTCGCGCTGCTCGCCGCCGAGGGCGACACCGTCTCGGCCGGCCAGCCGCTGGTCACGCTCGAAGCCATGAAGATGGAACACGTGCACTGCGCGCCGCGCGCGGGCCGCGTCGCGGCGCTGCATGTGGCCGTGGGCACGCAGGTGGCCGCGCGCCACATCGTGGCCGAGATCGCCGAGGCCTGAAGGCCCCTCCCCTTTTTCGAGAACCTGTCGAATGAACGCATCCCACTACCGCTCCGTCTTCGCGCCCGGCCTGTTCGCCGGGCAATGCATCGTCGTCACCGGCGGCGGCTCGGGCATCGGCCGCTGCACCGCGCACGAACTGGCCTCGCTCGGCGCCCACGTGGTGCTGGTGGGGCGCAAGCCCGAGAAGCTCGACGCGGTGCGCGCCGAGATCGAAGCCGCCGGCGGCAACGCCAGCACGCAGGCCTTCGACATCCGCCAGGAAGACGCGGTGCGCGAGGCCGTGAAGGCCATCGTCGCGGCGCACGGGCGCATCGACGGGCTGGTCAACAACGCGGGCGGCCAGTACATCACGCCGCTGTCCGCCATCTCGGCCAAGGGCTGGGAGGCGGTGATCCACACCAACCTCACGGGCGGCTTCCTGGTGGCTCGCGAGTGCTACCTGCAGAGCATGCAGGCGAACGGCGGCGCCATCGTCAACATCGTGGCCGACATCTGGGGGTCGATGCCGAACATGGGCCACAGCGGCGCCGCGCGCGCCGGCATGGTGAGCTTCACCGAGACCGCCGCCGCCGAATGGGCCGTGAGCGGCGTGCGCGTGAACGCCGTGGCGCCGGGCTACATCGCCTCCAGCGGCATGGACCACTACCCGCCCGAGGCCGGCGACATGCTGCGCGCCATGCGCAAGACCGTGCCGGCCGGCCGCTTCGGCAACGAGGCCGAGACCTCCGCCGCCATCGCCTTCCTGCTGGGCCCGGCCGCCGCCTTCATCAGCGGCACCGTGCTGCGCGTGGACGGCGCGCGCCCGCAGGCGCGCATGGGCTGGCCGATGGCGCTGCCCGACGCGCAGGCGCAGCTGCGCCCGGCGGTGCGGCCCTACGACGGCTTTCACCTCGCGCAGACACCGCGCGTGTTCCAGGACAAGTAACGAGCGAACGAACGAACGGAGACCAGTGATGCAGTACACCCATGAACACCTCGAGATGCAGAACACCCTGCGCCGGTTCATCGACGAGGAGATCAACCCCCGCGTCGACGAATGGGAAGAGGCCGAGATCTTTCCCGCGCACGAGGTCTTCAAGAAGCTCGGCAACCTCGGCCTGCTGGGCCTGAACAAGCCCGAGGCCTTCGGCGGCGCCGGCCTCGACTACTCGTTCGCGATGGCCTTCGCCGAAGGGCTGGGCCACATCAGCTGCGGCGGCGTGCCGATGGCCATCGGCGTGCAGACCGACATGTGCACGCCCGCGCTCGCGCGCTTCGGCAGCGACGAACTGCGCCGCGAGTTCCTGGTGCCCGCCATCGCGGGCGACACGGTCGGCTGCATCGGCGTGAGCGAGCCCGGCGCGGGCAGCGACGTGGCGGGCCTGAAGACCTACGCGAAGAAGGACGGCGACGACTACCTCATCACCGGCCAGAAGATGTGGATCACCAACAGCCTGCAGGCCGACTGGATGTGCATGCTGGTCAACACCAGCGAGGGCCCGGTGCATCGCAACAAGTCGCTCGTGATGGTGCCGATGAACCTGCCCGGCATCGAGAAGGCCAAGAAGATCCGCAAGATCGGCATGGACTCGAGCGACACCGGCCTCATCTACTTCGACAACGTGCGCGTGCCGCAGCGCTACCGCATCGGCGAGGAAGGCCAGGGCTTCGTCTACCAGATGCAGCAGTTCCAGGAAGAGCGCCTGTGGTGCGCGGCCAGCTCGCTCGCACCGATGGACGACTGCATCACGCAGACCATCGAATGGGCGCAGCAGCGCCAGATGTTCGGCGCCACGCTGGCCGACCAGCAGTGGGTGCAGTTCAAGCTGGCCGAGCTCAAGACCGAAGTGGAGGCGCTGCGCGCCCTCACCTACCGCGCCTGCGACCTGCATGTGAAGGGCGAGGACGTGCTCGAGCTCGCCTCGATGGCCAAGCTCAAGACCGGCCGCCTCACGCGCCAGGTGGCCGACACCTGCCTGCAGTTCTGGGGCGGCATGGGCTTCACGCTGGAGAACCGCGTCTCGCGCCTGTACCGCGACGGCCGCCTGGGCTCGATCGGCGGCGGCGCCGACGAGGTGATGCTCGGCATCCTCGCCAAGACCATGGGCATCGCCAAGCGCCCGCCTCGCGGCTGACCGGCATGGACGCTGAACTGCAGGCCGACCGTGCGGCGCTCGCCGACACGGTGCGCCGCTTCGCCCAGGCCGAGATCGCACCGAACGTGCAGGCCTGGGACGAGGCCGGCGAATTCCCGCGCGCGCTGTACGCCCGCGCGGCCGAGCTGGGCCTGCTGGGCCTGGGCTACCCGGAAGCACTCGGCGGCACGCCCGCCTCGTATGCGCTCAAGCTGCCGGCCTGGGTCGCGCTCGCGCGCCACGGCCAGAGCGGCGGCGTGCTCGCGAGCCTGCTCTCGCACAACATCGGCCTGCCGCCCGTGGTACTGCATGCCAGCGACGCGGTGCGGCAAGAGGTCGTGCCGGCCGTGCTGCGCGGCGAAAAGATCGCCGCGCTCGCGATCACCGAACCCGGCGGCGGCTCCGACGTGGCCGCGGTGCGCACCACGGCCAAGCGCGACGGCGACCACTACGTGCTCAACGGCGAGAAGACCTTCATCACCTCGGGCATGCGCGCCGACTGGATCACCGTGGCCGTGCGCACCGGCGAAGGCCGCGGCGCGGGCGGGCTCTCGATGCTGCTCGTGCCGGGCGACGCGCCCGGCCTCTCGCGCACGCGGCTCGCGAAGATGGGCTGGCTATGCTCCGACACCGCCACGCTGCACTTCGACAACGTGCGCGTGCCCGCGCGCTACCTGCTCGGCGACGAAGGCGGCGGGTTCCGCATGGTCATGGGCAACTTCAATGGCGAGCGCGTGGGGCTGGCGGCCGGTGCGCTGGGCTTCGCGCAGGCTTGCCTCGACGAAGCGCTGGCCTGGTCGCGCGAGCGCAAGACCTTCGGCGCCGCGCTCATCGAGCACCAGGCCGTGCGCCACAAGCTGGTCGACATGCAGATGCGCATCGCCTCGACCGAGGCCTGGCTCGAGGCCGTGTCCGCCGAGGGCGACGCGCACGAGGCAGCGGGCCGCATCAACGCGCCGGAGTGGGTGGCACAGGTCTGCCTGCTCAAGAACCACGCCACGCAGACCATGCAGTTCTGCGCCGACCAGGCCGTGCAGATCCTCGGCGGCATGGGCTTCATGCGCGGCACCGTGAGCGAGCGCGTCTACCGCGAGGTCAAGGTGATGATGATCGGCGGCGGCGCCGAGGAGATCATGAAGGAGCTGGCGGCGCGCCAGCTCGGGTGGGTGTAGCGGCGGCGCCGACCTTTATTCCGGCCCGGCCGGAACGCCGCTGCGCGGCAGGTGTCCAACCGTTCAGCACCTTTGCTGAGTCGCGGGAGATCACCATGCTCTCTTTCACTTATGGCATCGGCGCCGTCGCCCTGGTCCTGCTGGCGGCGCTGCTCTTTTCGGCGATATGGATCTTCCGGGAGTACGAGCGCGGCATCGTGTTCACCCTGGGGCGCTTCTCGAAGGTGGCAGGGCCCGGGCTGGTGTTCGTGATCCCGGCCATCCAGCAGGTGGTGCGCGTCGACCTGCGCACCGTGGTGCTCGAAGTGCCGACGCAGGACGTGATCTCGCGCGACAACGTGTCGGTGAAGGTCAGCGCGGTCGTCTACTTCCGCATCGTCGATGCGGCCAAGGCCATCATCGAGGTCAAGGACTTCTTCAACGCCACCAGCCAGCTGGCCCAGACCACGCTGCGCTCGGTGCTCGGCAAGCACCAGCTGGACGACATGCTGGCCGAGCGCGAGAAGCTCAACCTGGATGTGCGCGAGTCGCTGGACGTGCAAACCGCGTCATGGGGCATCAAGGTGTCGAACGTCGAGATCAAGCAGATCGACCTCACCGAATCCATGATCCGCGCCATCGCACGGCAGGCCGAGGCGGAACGCGAACGCCGCGCCAAGGTGATCCATGCCGAGGGCGAACTGCAGGCATCCGAGAAGCTGTTCCAGGCCGCGCGCGTGCTGGCGCAGGAGCCGCAGGCCATCCAGCTGCGCTACCTGGAAACGCTCACGGTGATCGGCGCGGACAAGAACACGACCATCGTGTTTCCGCTGCCGGTGGACCTGATGGCGAGCTTTCTCGGCAAGCAGCACGCATAGCGCGCAACGCATGAAAGCGGAAAACCGTTCGAAGCACCCGCCGACATCCTTTCATGCCGGCTGACGCCTGACGCGCGTCAGTCCGCGTCTTCCCCACCGCCCGCCTGTGCGGCCAGCGCGGCCGCCGCCCGCAGCTTGTCCTTCTTGCTCGGCCGCGCGCCCTTGATGCCGCCGTTGCCCGAGGTGTCGACCAGCACCGGCGCCGTCTCGACCGGCTCGAAGCCCGCGATGCGCTCGCGCGGCACGCGCTGGCCCTGGCGCTTCTCGATCAGGCGGAAGTGCGCCTCGGTGGCGGGGCTCACGAAGCTGATCGCCAGCCCGCTCGCGCCCGCGCGGCCGGTGCGGCCGATGCGGTGGATGTAGTCGGTCGGCGAACGCGGCAGGTCGTAGTTGATGACCACGGGCAGCTGCGCGATGTCCAGGCCGCGCGCCGCCAGGTCGGTCGCGATCACCACGTCCCAGCGGCTCTGCTTGAACTGCGCCAGGATGTCGCGGCGCGTGCCCTGCGCGATGTCGCCGTGGAAGGGCACGGCGTAGATGCCGTTGCGGTACAGCTTCTCGGCCACGGTCTGCGCGGCGTGCTGCGTGGCGACGAACACCAGCACGCGGTCCCAGGTGCCTTCGTTGTCCTTCAGCAGCTGGCGCAGCAGCTGGGTGCGGCGGGCGGCATCGACCTCGATGGCGCGCTGCACGATGTCGGGCCGGGTGCCGGGCTCGCCCTGCACGTCGACCAGGGCCGGGTCGTGCAGCATGTCGTCGGCCAGCGCCTGGATGGCGATCGGAAAGGTGGCCGAAAAGAGCAGGTTCTGGCGCCGCGCCGGCAGCAGCGCCAGGATGCGCTGCAGCTCCTCGGCAAAGCCCAGGTCGAACAGGCGGTCGGCCTCGTCGAGCACGAGCGTCGACACGGCGTCGAGCGCGAGCGCGTTGTGTTCGACCAGGTCGAGCAGTCGGCCGGGCGTGGCGACCACGATGTCGGCGCCGCCGCGCAGCCGCATCATCTGCGGGTTGATCGAGACGCCGCCGACCGCGACGACGATCTTCAGGCGCTCGGGCAGGTGCCGTGCGAAGTCTTCCAGCGTCTCGCCCACCTGGGCCGCGAGTTCGCGCGTGGGCACGAGCACCAGCGCGCGCAGCCGGCGCGACGCCGACGAGGCGGGTTCGGCGGCCAGGCGCTGCAGCAGCGGCAGGGAAAATGCGGCCGTCTTGCCGGAGCCGGTCTGTGCCGAGCCCCGCAGGTCGCGGCCCTGCAAAATGGCAGGGATGGCCGCCGCCTGGATGGCGGTCGGCGCGGCAAAGCCGCTCGCGGCGGCCGCTTGCGCGAGCGCGGGGGTCAGGCCCAGGGTATCGAATGGCATGGAACGGGCACCGGGAAAAAGAGAGAGATCGAAAGAAAGACGGATCGAATGGGAACGATGAAGAACAGCCGCACCGGCAGCACGCTGGTGTACTCCACCGAGGCGGGCGGGCGCATGTGCCCCGACTGCGGCGCCCCGATGGCGCAATGCCGCTGCAAGGAACTCGCGAAGGCCCGCACGGCGGCCACGGACGGCATTGTCCGCGTATCGCACGAGACCAAGGGCCGAAAGGGCAAGGGCGTGACCGTGGTCAAGGGCCTGCCGCTCGACGCGGCGGCGCTGGCAGCCGTGGGCAAGCAGCTGAAAGCGGCCTGCGGCACCGGCGGTACGGTGAAGGATGGCACCGTGGAGATCCAGGGCGATCACCGCGAGGTGGTGATCGCCGCCCTCGTGAAGCAGGGCCACACGGTCAAGCGCGCAGGCGGCTGAAGCGCGCATGAACCCCGAAGACCTGCAGCGCCTGGTGACGCTCGAAATGCCTTTTGGCAAGCACAAGGGCACGCTGATTGCCGATTTGCCCGGAAATTACCTGACCTGGTTTGCGCGCGAGGGTTTTCCCGCGGGAGAAATTGGCCGGCTGCTCGCTTTGATGCATGAAATAGACCACAACGGCCTGTCCGACCTCCTGAAACCGTTGCGAAACCGCCCGTCGGGTCGGAATGTTTCTCGATAACACAAGATTTCCCCCCTTTTTTCGGAAATCGGGCCGGATAATCCGGCTCACGTGTCTGCGAGCTTCGGCTCCCGTGCACGTAATTTGGTGATCGGTCAGTTTCGCGCCACAGCGCATTAGTTTGTTGTGATTCTGGGACTCCATCGCTTTGTGTTTTTTTGGTTTGAATTAGGAGTCCCTCCATGGGCAAGAAACTTTACGTGGGCAACCTCGCCTACTCCGTGCGTGACAACGACCTGGAACAGGCTTTCGGCGAGTTCGGCTCGATCGTCAGCGCCAAGGTCATGATGGAACGTGACACCGGCCGTTCGAAGGGCTTCGGCTTCGTCGAAATGGGCACGGACGCTGAAGCACTCGCAGCTGTCGAAGGCATGAACGGCGCATCGCTGCAGGGCCGCGCCCTGACGGTGAACGAAGCCCGTCCGATGGAAGCACGTCCCCCCCGCACCGGCGGTGGTGGCGGCTACGGCGGTGGTGGTGGCGGCGGCGGCTACGGTGGTGGTGGTGGTGGCGGCGGCGGTTACGGCGGCGGCGGTGGCGGCCGTAGCGGTGGCGGCGGTGGTTACGGTGGCGGCGGCGGTGGCCGCGGCGGCTACTAAGCCCTCCCCCACACACTCATGAGCGCCTCGGCGCTCTGAATGAATAAAAAGCTCCTTCGGGAGCTTTTTTCGTTTCTGGCCCCACAACCCGCCCGCCCCCTTCGGGGAACAGCGACACGAAGTGCGCGAAGCCTGGGGGAGAGCCAGTCCCGTACTTTCCCTGTAAGCATTTGTCCGTACCGCGCTGGTCAGCCGACGGTCAGCCGCTGGCGACGACCCTCGTCCCTTCGAAAACAGAGGGTCGAGACAATGAAAATCAAGAGACAGGCGGACTTCTTCTCAGGAGTCATGTTCGCCGCCGTCGGTGGCGCGTTCGCCATCGGTGCCACCACCTACACCATCGGCGACGGCGCCCGCATGGGGCCGGGGTACTTCCCGCTGATGCTGGGCATCCTGCTGGCGCTGCTGGGCGCGCTGATCATGTTCCAGGCCATGGTGGTCGAGAGCGCCGACGGCGACAAGATCGGCAAATGGGCCTGGAAGCCGCTGGCCTTCGTGCTCGGCGCCAACCTGGCCTTCGGCGTGCTGCTGGGCGGCCTGCCCAGCGTCGGGCTGCCGGCGATGGGCATGATCATCGCGATCTACGCGCTCACGATCATCTCGAGCATGGCGGGCGAGCACTTCAAGCTGCGCGACGTGCTGGTGCTGGCAACCATCCTGGCAGCCGGCAGCTATGTGGCCTTCATCTGGGCGCTCAAGCTGCAGATCCAGGTCTGGCCCACGTTCATTTCGGGTTGAGGAGCACACCGCCATGGAACTGTTCCACAACCTGGCGACCGGCTTCGGCGTCGCCTTCACCTTCACCAACCTGCTGTACTGCCTGGTCGGCTGCATCCTGGGCACGCTGATCGGCGTGCTGCCGGGCATCGGCCCGGTCGCGACGATCGCGATGCTGCTGCCCGCCACCTACGCGCTGCCGCCCGTGTCGGCGCTGATCATGCTGGCCGGCATCTACTACGGCGCCCAGTACGGCGGCTCGACCACCGCCATCCTGGTGAACCTGCCCGGGGAGTCGTCCTCGGTGGTCACCTGCATCGACGGCTACCAGATGGCAAGGCAGGGCCGCGCAGGCCCTGCGCTGGCCGCGGCCGGCCTGGGCTCGTTCTTCGCGGGCTGCGTCGGCACGTTGATTCTTGCGGCCTTCGCGCCGCCGCTGACCGAGCTGGCCTTCAAGTTCGGCCCGGCCGAGTACTTCTCGCTGATGGTGCTGGGCCTGATTGGCGCGGTGGTGCTGGCCTCGGGTTCGCTGCTCAAGGCGGTGGCGATGATCGTGCTGGGCCTGCTGCTGGGCATCGTGGGCACCGACGTGAACTCGGGCGTGGCGCGCTTCAGCTTCGACATTCCCGAGCTCACCGACGGCATCGGCTTCGTGGTGATCGCCATGGGCGTGTTCGGCTACGGCGAAATCATCGGCAACCTCTCGCAGCCCGACGACGAGCGCGAGGTGTTCACGCACAAGGTCAAGGGCCTGTGGCCCACCAAGGACGACTTCAAGCGCATGACACCCGCCGTGCTGCGCGGCACGGCGCTGGGCTCGGCCCTGGGCATCCTGCCCGGCGGCGGTGCACTGCTGGCGGCCTTTGCGGCCTACGCGCTGGAGAAGAAGATCAAGATGCGCCCGGGCGAAGTCGCCTTCGGCAAGGGCAACATCCGCGGCGTGGCCTCGCCCGAGTCGGCCAACAACGCCGGCGCGCAGACCTCCTTCATTCCGCTCTTGACGCTGGGCATTCCGCCCAACGCGGTGATGGCGCTGATGGTGGGCGCGATGACGATCCACAACATCCAGCCCGGCCCGCAGGTGATGACCAGCAACCCGGAGCTCTTCTGGGGCCTGATCGCCTCGATGTGGATCGGCAACGCGATGCTGATCATCCTGAACCTGCCACTGATCGGCATGTGGATCAAGCTGCTGACGGTGCCCTACAAGTTCCTGTTCCCGGCGATCGTGCTGTTCTGCGCGATCGGCGTGTACTCGACCAACAACAACACCTTCGACGTGTGGATGGTGGCGATCTTCGGCTTCATCGGCTACCTGTTCCTGAAGCTGCGCACCGAGCCGGCCCCGCTGCTGCTGGGCTTCATCCTCGGGCCGATGATGGAAGAGAACCTGCGGCGCGCGCTGCTGCTGTCGCGCGGCGCGTGGAGCGTGTTCGTCACGCGGCCGCTGTCGGCGGGCCTGCTGATCGCTGCGGCGCTGCTGCTGGCCATCGTGCTGTTGCCGGCGATCAAGGCGAAACGCGAAGAGGCGTTTGTCGAGGACTGACGGTTCCTTTAGCTCACTTGCAAGAAAGCCCCCGCGTGGGGCTTTTTTGTTTTCTGCGGAGGGGGGCGTTCAGGGCGCGTGCACAGGACACCGGGTACTCCCCTCCGCGAATGTCCTCCGGCCTGCGGCCTCCCCCTTGATTTCGCTGCGGGGAGCACCCAGTGCCCTGCGCACGAGGGCACGCTCTGCGCTTGCGGCCGATCAACGACCGCTCGGGCCGACGATCATTTGAAGAACGCGTCGTAAGCCGTCTTCAGGATCAGCGCACTCACCACCACGATGAACACGATCCGCACGAAGCCCGCCCCATGCTTCAGCGCCACGCGCGTGCCGACCAGGCTGCCGGCCACGTTGGCCACGGCCATCACCAGCCCGTAGTGCCACCAGACGTGGCCCTTGGCGGCCAGCAGGATCAGCGCGGCGGCGTTGGTCAGCGTGTTGATGACCTTGGCCGAGGCCGAGGCGTTGAGGAAGTCGTAGCCCATCCAGCGCACGAACAGGAACACCAGGAAGCTGCCCGTGCCCGGCCCGAAGAAGCCGTCGTAGAAACCGATGGTCAGGCCGATGGTGCTGGCCGCCAGCGTCTCGGCGCGGCCGCTGAAGCGCGGCGCGTGCAGCCGGCCCATGTCCTTGCGCGCCAGCGTGTAGATCAGCACGCCCAGCAGGATGACCGGCAGCGCCCGGCGCAGGAAGTCGCCCGGGAAGACCGTGACGGTCCAGGCGCCGAGCATCGAGCCGCCGAAGCCCAGCAGCGCGGCCGGCCACATCGCGCCCCAGCGCATCTGCACCCGCTGGCTGAACTGGGCCGCCGAGGCCGCCGTGCCCCAGATGGACGCGCTCTTGTTGGTGCCCAGCAGCGTGGCGGGCGGCGCGCCCGGAAACACCGCAAAGAGGGCCGGCACCAGGATCAACCCGCCGCCGCCCACGATCGCATCGATAAAACCCGCGAGCAGTGAGGCGCCCGTGACCACCAGCATTTCCATGCGGGCGATTGTCTCACCGGAATCGCTATCGAAACGATAGCTGTGGTGGCCGGTACCGGCTGGCCAGGAGGCTTGTTTGGCTTGGAGGAAAGCGCCTGCATTCGCGCTGCGAACAGGCAAAAAAAAGCGCCGACCAGCGGCGCTTTTCAAATATCAGACAGGCATCTCGTACGGAGCCTTTGAAGAATGTTCTTGTTGATCGATCGGAAGCTTGTCTCCTCGGACCCTCGGCAGTACGAGCAGGGCCCGTCGCGAGTGCGCAGATTGTGCAAGCGCGCACCCGCCCGGTGCATTAGGAATTACCCGCTTCGTGTTACTTCGACCCTCCGGTTGGGAAACCAAAGTGTTTCAGTCAGTTAACAAGATGGCATGACTCGTGCACACAGGCCTTCTGTCCACCACTCCAAGAAGAAACGGTCATGGCCCTGCTGGCACCCCAAGCCTCCCTGAACGCGGCCGACACCGCCTGGATGATGACCTCGACCGCGCTGGTGCTGTTGATGACGCTGCCCGGCATCGCGCTCTTCTATGCCGGCATGGTGCGGCGCAAGAACGTGCTGGCGACCATGGCCGGGGTGGTGGCGATCGCCGCGGTGGTCTCGCTGACCTGGTTCGCGCTCGGCTACTCGCTGGCCTTCACGCCCGGCTGGCCCTGGCTGGGCAAGCTCTCGCGCATCGGTTTTTCGGGCTTCGAGTACCTGAAGGAGGCCGGCCAGGTGGCCGTGAGCCACGTGGCGCCGAACGTGCCGGAGTCGGTCTACGCCATGTTCCAGCTGAGCTTCGCGATCATCACCACCGCGCTGGTGCTCGGCGCCTTTGTCGAGCGCATGCGCTTCTCGGCGCTGCTGTGGTTCGCGCTGCTGTGGAGCCTGCTCGTGTACGCGCCGGTCGCGCACTGGGTGTGGGAGCCGGGCGGCTGGCTCGCGCAGATGGGTGCGCTCGACTTCGCGGGCGGCTCGGTGGTGCACGTCAACGCGGGCATCGCGGGGCTGGTGTGCGCCTATGCGCTCGGGCCGCGCCGGGGCTACGGGCGCGAGGCCTTCGAGCCCTACAGCCTGGCGCTCACCATGACGGGCGCGGGCCTGCTGTGGGTGGGCTGGTTCGGCTTCAATGCGGGCTCGGCGGTGGCGGCCGACGGGCGCGCGGGCCTGGCGATGCTGGTGACGCACATCGCGGCGGCGGCCGGCGCCATGAGCTGGATGGTCGGCGAATGGATCGTGCGCCGCAGCCCCTCGCTCTTGGGCCTGTGCTCCGGCCTCGTGGCCGGGCTGGTGGCGATCACGCCGGCGGCCGGCTTCGTCACGCCGCTGTCGGCACTGGCCATCGGCGCCATCGCCGGGCTGGCCTGCTACTGGGGCGCCACGGGCCTGAAGCACCTGCTCGGTGCGGACGACTCGCTCGACGTGTTCGGCGTGCACGGCATCGGCGGCATCGTGGGTGCGCTGCTCACTGGCGTCTTCGCCGACCCGCGCATCTCGGGCGCGACGGGCAATGTGCTGACACAGGCGATCGCGGTCGCCAGCGTGGCGATCTACAGCGCGGCGGGCACGGCCATCGTGTTGTTCCTGGTGCATGTGCTGGTCGGATTGCGCGTCGACCCCGAGAGCGAACTGGTGGGCCTCGATCTTGCTCAGCATCGTGAACACCTGGGAGCCTGACCACCCGAGGGAGACGCCATGCCATCCATGTCCGAAAGCGAACGCATCGCGCTTGCAGCACGCCTTCACGTGGCACTGCGGCGAAAGCACGGGCGCGTGACCGACACCGAATGGATGGCCACCAACGCCGAGTACGCCGCCGAGATCGTGCGCATGACGCGCCAGCACGCCGCCGAGACGAAGGACGACGAACTCGACCAGCTCGCCACGCGGCTCGAGCAGGCCATGGAGCCGCTGGCCCGCGCCGCGCGGCTGGCGGCGCGCCAGCCCGACGGCCTGCCGCCCACGCCGCCGCCGCGCTATGTCGGCGGCCTGCGCTGACGACGCCTCAGTTCGCGGCCAGCGCCGCCTTGCGGATCGACTGCAACGTGCTCGCGGGCGTGATCGCCTCCGGGTCCAGCAGGCAATGCAGGATCGCCGGCTTGCCGCTGGCGCGCGCACGCGCGAGTGCCGGGCCGAATTCTTCCGTCGTGGTCACGCGTTCGCCGTGCCCGCCGAACACCTCGGCGTAGCCGCGGAAGTCCGGGTTCTTCAGCTGCGTGGCGCTGATGCGGCCGGGGTAGTGCTTTTCCTGGTGCATGCGGATCGTGCCGTACATGCCGTTGTCCAGCAGCACCACGAGGATCGGCAGGCCGTACTGCACGGCGGTCGCGAACTCCTGGCCGTGCATCATGAAGTCGCCGTCGCCCGCGAACACGACCACCTCGCGTTCGGGCCACAGCCGCTTGGCACCGACGCCGGCGGGCAGGCCGTAGCCCATCGAGCCGCTGGTCGGCGCGAGCTGGCTCGCGAACGCGCGGAACGGCCAGAAGCGGTGCACCCAGGTCGCGAAGTTGCCCGCGCCGTTGCAGAAGATGGTGTCGGCCGGCAGCACCTCGCGCAGGTGCTGCATGACCTCGCCCATCTGCAGCGGACCGGGGATGCGGATCGCGGCCGGGTCGCTCCAGCGCAGGAAGTCTTCGCGCGCGGTCTTCGTCTCGGCCTGCCACACGGGCGGTGACGCCGGACGCAACGCGGACACCGCTTCGGCAAACGCCTGCGGCGTGGCGTGGATGCCCTGCGTCGGGCGATAGAGCTTGCCGAGCTCGTCGGCATCGGCGTGCACATGCACCAGCGCCTGCTTCGGCTGCGGGATCGCGAACAGCTCATAGCCTTGCGACGGCACTTCCGACAAGCGCCCGCCGACCAGCAGCACGAGGTCCGCATCGCGGATGCGCGCCAGCATGCGCGGGTTGGCGCCGAGCCCCAGGTCGCCCGCGTAGCAGGGGTGCTCTGCAGACATCAGCATCTGGCGGCGGAACGAGCAGTACACGGGCAGCGCATGCGCCTCGGCGAACTTGGCGAACTGCTGCGTCGCGGCTTCCGACCAGCGGCTGCCGCCCAGGATGACGACCGGCCGCTGCGCCTGCGACAGGCGCTGCTGCAGCTCGGCGATCTGCGCCGCGCCCGGATGCGTTTCGGTGACGGCATACGGCAGCGCATCGGCCACCACGGCGGCCTCGGTCAGCATGTCTTCGGGCAGCGCGATCACCACCGGACCGGGCCGGCCCGAGGTCGCGACATGGAAGGCGCGCGACACCAGCTCGGGCACGCGCGCCGGGTCGTCGATCTGCACGACCCACTTGGCCATCGTGCCGAAAACCGCGCCGTAGTCCAGCTCCTGGAAGGCTTCGCGGCCCATCGCGTCGCGCGCGACCTGGCCGACGAACAGCAGGAGCGGCGTCGAATCCTGGTGCGCGATGTGCACGCCGGCCGCCGCGTTGGTGGCGCCGGGGCCGCGCGTGACGAAGCAGATGCCGGGCTGGCCCGTGAGCTTGCCCTGCGCCTCGGCCATCATCGTCGCGCCGCCTTCCTGCCGGCACACCGTCACGTCGATCGATGCGTCGTGCAGCGCGTCGAGCACTGCCAGGAAGCTTTCGCCGGGCACGCAGAAGAGCTGCTTGACGCCGTGGGTGATGAGCTGGTCGACCAGGATCTGGCCGCCGGTGCGGGAGGAAGTCATGAGGGTTCCAGTGGAATGAAGAGGAAAGGTCAGGAGAGCGCGGCGCAGGCGGCGGCGATGCGCGCGCACGCCTCTTCGAGCTGCGCCATCGACGTCGCATACGAGATGCGGAAATACGGCGCGAGCCCGAACACGCTGCCCGGCACCACCGCCACCTCGAAGTCCTGCAGCAGGTAGCGGCAGAAGTCGCTGTCGGCCTGCAGCAGCGCGCCGGCGGCGGTGCGCTTGCCGAGCACGCCGGCGCAACTTGCGAAGGTGTAGAAGGCGCCCTCGGGCACGCGGCAATGCAGGCCTGGCGTGCGGTTGAGCGCGGCCACGACGACATCGCGGCGCTGTTGAAAGGATGCGCAGCGCTCGGCGACGATGCCCTGCGGCCCGGTGAGCGCCTCGATCGCCGCGGCCTGGCTCACCGACGACGGGCACGAGGTCGACTGGCTCTGCACCACGGCCATCGCGGCGATCAGCGGGCGCGGCCCTGCGCCGTAGCCGACGCGCCAGCCGGTCATCGCATAGGCCTTCGACACGCCGTTCACCGTGAGCGTGCGTTCGCGCAAGCGCGGCTCCACGGCCACCGGCGTTGCGAACGCGAGGCCGTCATAGAGGATGTGCTCGTAGATGTCGTCCGCGAGCACCCAGACATGGGGGTTGTCGAGCAGCACGTCGGTGATCGGTTTCAGCTGCGCCGCGCTGTAGGCCGCACCGCTCGGGTTCGACGGCGAGTTGAGAAACAGCCAGCGCGTGCGCGGCGTGATGGCCGCCTGAAGCTGCGCTGCCGTCAGCCGAAAGCCGTTCTCCTCGCCGCACGCCACCGACACCGGCACGCCGCCGCAGATCTGCACGATGTCGGCGTACGAAGTCCAGTACGGCGCGGGCAGGATCACTTCGTCGCCCGGGTTCAGGCTCGCCATCAGTGCATTGAAGATCACCTGCTTGGCGCCCGCGCTCACGCTGATCTCGTCGAGCGCGAAGTCCAGCGCGTTGTCGCGCTTGAACTTCAGCTGCACCGCCGCTTTCATCGCCGGGCTGCCGTCGAGCACCGTGTAGCGCGTGTCGCCGCGCGCAATGGCCTGCGAGGCCGCATGCCGGATGTTCTCGGGCGTGTCGAAGTCGGGCTCGCCCGCGCCCAGCACGATCACCGGGCGGCCGGCGCGCTTGAGCGCCTGCGCATGGTCGGTGATGCGCAGGATCTCCGAGACCTGGATGGCGCGCACACGTTGCGCCGGCGAGAACACGGCTGCGTCTGTCACTTGGCGTAGGCCTCCAGTGGCTTGTCGTTGGGTTCGAGCACGAGCTGCTTGAGCGCGGGGCTCATCGGCAGGTTGAGGCTGGTGTTCTTCGGCGGGATCGCGGCCACGAACCACTTGGTGTAGATCTTCTCGAGCTCGCCGCTCTTCATGAGCTTGCGCAGCGAATCGTCGACCGCCGCCTTGAAGGCCGGATCGTCCTTGCGGAACAGCAGCGCGATCGGCTCCGAGCCCAGCGCCTCGCCGGTGATGCGGTAGGCCGTGGGGTTCTTCGAGTTCGCGATGATGCCGGCGAGCAGGTTGTCGTCGAGCACGAAGGCATCGGCGCGGCCCGACTCCATCAGCAGGAAGCTCTCCAGGTGGTCCTTGCCGAGCATGGTGTTGTACGAGACGTTCTGCGCGCGCTCGCGCTTGCGCAGCAGCTGCACGGCGGTGGTGCCGGTCGAGGCCGACACGTTGCGGCCCGCGAGCTGGTCGAGCGTGGTGATGCCCGAGTCGACCTTGGTCGCCATGCGCACTTCGCTCACGTACGTGGTGAGCGCGAAGGCCACCTGCTGCTGGCGCGCGGTGTTGTTGGTGGTGGGGCCGCAGCCGATGTCCAGCGTGCCGTTCTGCACCAGCGGGATGGTGTTCTGCGCGGTCACGGCCATGTACTCGAGCTTGGCATTGGGCGTGATGTCCTTCAGCACGCGCTCGCAGAGTTCGACGTGGTAGCCCACGTACTTCTCGCCCGCGCCCAGCATGTAGGCCATGGGCGGCGAGGCTTCGCGCACGCCGAGCACGACCTTGCCGCTCGCCTTGATCTTGTCGAGCGTGCCGCCGGTGGGCGCCTGCTGCGCGGTGGCGGTGGTGCCGAAGGCGAGCGCGAGCAGCGCGGCGGTGGCGAGGGTCTTCAGTTGCATCTTCATCTTCGTTGTCTCCTGGTGGTTTTTCTGGGGGGATAGGTGCGGCCGCTGCCTGGCCGCTGCGGCGACATGCCGCGCGGCAGGCACCACGGGCCGGGGTTGCTCAGTCGCCGATGTCGAAGGTCACGCCTTGAGCCAAGGGCAATGCCGTCGAGTAGTTGATGGTGTTGGTCGCGCGGCGCATGTAGGCCTTCCAGCTGTCCGAGCCCGCTTCGCGCCCGCCGCCGGTTTCCTTCTCGCCGCCGAAGGCGCCGCCGATCTCGGCGCCGCTCGGGCCGATGTTGACGTTGGCGATGCCGCAGTCCGAACCCGCGCTGGACATGAAGCGCTCGGCCTCGCGCACATTGAGCGTGAAGATCGACGACGACAGGCCCGCGCCCACCGCGTTGTGCCATTCGATGGCTTCGTCGAGCGAGCTGTAGCGCACCACGTAGAGGATGGGCGCGAAGGTCTCGCGCAGCACGGGGCCGGCGTGCGACGTCAGCTCCACCAGCGCGGGGCGCACATAGAACGCGTCCTGCGTGCCGATGCCCTCGACGCGCTGGCCGCCGTGCACCGTGGCGCCGGTCTCGCGGCTTTCGTTCAGGGCCTTCTGCATGCCGTCGAAGGCGGCGCGGTCGATCAGCGGACCGACCAGCGTGCCGGCCTCGCGCGGGTCGCCCACCTGCACGTTGCCGTAGACCTTCACGAGCTTGGGCACCAGCTGGTCGTACACGCTCTCGTGCACGAACAGGCGCCGCAGCGTGGTGCAGCGCTGGCCCGCCGTGCCCATGGCCGCGAAGGCGATGCCGCGCAGCGTGAGATCGAGGTCAGCCGAGGGCGTGACGATGGCGGCGTTGTTGCCGCCCAGTTCGAGGATCGCGCGGGCGAAGCGCGCCGCCAGCTTCGGGCCGACCTGCCGGCCCATCGCCGTGGAGCCGGTGGCCGAGAGGATCGGCACGCGGGGGTCGTCGACCAGCACTTCGCCGATGTCGCGCGGGCCCAGCAGCAGGCCGAGCAGGCCTTCGGGCGCATCGCCGAAGCGTTCGATGGCACGCTGCGCGATGGCGTGCACGGCCAGCGCGGTGAGCGGCGTCTTCTCGGACGGCTTCCACACCACCGGGTCGCCGCACACCAGCGCGAGCGCTGCGTTCCACGACCACACGGCCACCGGGAAGTTGAAGGCCGAGATCACCCCGCACACACCCAGCGGATGCCAGGTTTCCATCATCCGGTGCTCGGCGCGTTCGGTGGCCAGCGTGAGGCCGTAGAGCTGGCGCGAGAGGCCGACCGCGAAGTCGCAGATGTCGATCATTTCCTGCACCTCGCCCGCGCCTTCGGACGGGATCTTGCCGGCCTCCAGCGTGACGAGGCGGCCCAGGTCGCGCTTGGCGGCGCGCAGTTCTTCGCCCAGCAGCCGCACCAGCTCGCCACGGCGCGGTGCCGGCACATTGCGCCAGACCTTGAAGGCCTCGTGCGCGCGGCCGATGGCGCCGGTGGCTTCCACGGCCGTGGTCTGCGGCACCTGCGCGATCACCTCGCCGCTGACCGGCGAGCGCACCGTGAGGTCGCCGCGGGTGTGGGCGGTGCGGGGCACGCCCAGGCGATGCAGCAGTTGGTCGACCTCGGCGGGGAGGGACACGGGGGTCTGGGCTTCTGGCATGGACGCTCCAGGGAGAAGGAAGGACAGAAGAAGAAATGCGACAGCAGGAACGGGCCAATATGTGCGAAACCCGCGCCCTTGCCTAGCGAAAAATTGGAAGGACTTGGTGCGTTTTGCGAATGAACTTCGTGGTGACACCTTCGTTCGACGCACGATAAGCGCCTGCCCGCACAATGCGCGCGTGCCCCGAAAACCGCCCGATCCCTCGCCGCCCCCACCCTATTGGCTCTACCTGCTGGAATGCGAAGGCGGCGTGTACTACGCGGGCATCGCGCTCGACGTGGAGCAGCGCTTCTTCCAGCATGTCTTCGGGCTGGGCGCCAAGTTCACGCGCGCGCGTCCGCCGCAGCGCGTGCTGGCGGCACGCCAGTACCCCGACAAGGGCGCCGCGCTGCGGGCGGAGATCGCGCTCAAGGCGCTGCCTCGCGCGCGCAAGCTGGCGTTCTTCGAGAGCTAGCCCTCCGCCGCAGGCGACCTGCACAGCATCACCGGCAGGCACAGCAGATAGCGCACGGCGCCGGCCAGCCCTGCGCCGTGGGCTGGAGGAGCAGGCGGCACCGCCCGATGCGGAAATCCGGCAGCAGGCGCTCAATGCCGCCGCGGCCTCGCGCCCGCTGCTGGCCGAGGCCTTCGCCAGCTACCGCAAGGCCGGCCCCGATGCGATGTTCGAGGTCGGCGTGGACCTCATGCGCGAAGGCGCGAAGGCGCGCCTGGCGGCTGACACCCAGCGCGGCGCCAAGCCGCGCCGCTGAAGCCGCCTCAGCGGTTGCGGTTGTCTTCCAGAATCCAGCCCGCCGTCTTCTCCGCCATCATCAGCGTCGGACTGTTGGTGTTGCCGCTCGTGATGGTGGGCATCGCGCCCGCATCGACCACGCGCAGGCCGCGCACGCCGCGCACGCGCAGGCGCGCATCGAGCACCGCCATCGGGTCGCCGTCGGCGCCCATCTTGGTGGTGCCGACCGGGTGGAAGATGGTGGTGGCGATGTCGCCGGCCAGCCGCGCGAGGTCTTCGTCGGTCTGGTACTGCACGCCGGGCTTCCACTCCTGCGGCTTGTACTTGGCGAGCGCGGGCTGCTGCGCGATGCGGCGCGTCACGCGCAGCGAATCGGCCGCGACCTTGCGGTCTTCCTCGGTGCTCAGGTAGTTGGGCGCGATGGCGGGCGCGTCTTCGAAACGCGCGCTCTTGATGCGCACCGAGCCCCGGCTCGTCGGGTTCAGGTTGCACACGCTCGCGGTGAAGGCCGGGAAGCTGTGCAGCGGCTCGCCGAAGGCATCGAGCGACAGCGGCTGCACGTGGTACTGGATGTTGGGCCACGCGCGGTCGGGCGAGCTGCGCGTGAAGGCGCCCAGCTGCGACGGCGCCATGCTCATCGGGCCGCTGCGTTTCAGCAGGTATTCGAGGCCGATCTTCGCCTTGCCGACCAGCGACGAGGCCAGCACGTTGAGCGTGGGCGCGCCCTCGATCTTGTAGACCGCGCGGATCTGCAGGTGGTCCTGCAGGTTGGCGCCGACGCCGGGCGCGTCCAGCGCCACCTCGATGCCGTGCTGGCGCAGCAGCTCGGCCGGGCCGACGCCCGACAGCTGCAGGATCTGCGGCGAGCCGATGGCGCCCGCGCTCAGGATCACTTCGCACTCGGCATGCGCCGTGGTCATCTCGGTGCCGTCCCACACCTGCGCGCCGGTGCAGCGTTTCGTGCCGTCGGGCAGCGTCTCGAACAGCAGGCGCGACACCTGCGCGCCGGTCCACAGTTCGAAGTTGGGGCGGCCGTAGCAGGTGGGCCGCAGGAAGGCCTTGGCGGTGTTCCAGCGCCAGCCGTTCTTCTGGTTGACCTGGAAGTAACCCACGCCTTCGTTGCTGCCGCGGTTGAAGTCGGCGGCGTGCGGCACGCCGGCCTGCACGGCCGCGTCAGCAAACGCATCGAGGATGTCCCAGCGCAGCCGCTGTTTCTCGACACGCCACTCGCCGCCCGCGCCGTGCATCTCGTCGGCGCCCAGGTAGAAGTCTTCGTGCTTGCGAAAGGCCGGCAGCACGTTCTCCCAGCGCCAGCCCTCGTCGCCCGTGAGCTCAGCCCAGTGCTCGTAGTCGCGCGACTGGCCGCGCATGTAGATCATGCCGTTGATGCTGGAGCAGCCGCCCAGCGTCTTGCCGCGCGGATAGCGCAGCGTGCGGCCGTTGAGGCCCGCGTCGGGCTCGGTGTTGTAGAGCCAGTCGGTGCGCGGGTTGCCGATGCAATACAGGTAGCCCACCGGAATGTGAATCCAGTGGTAGTCGTCCTTGCGGCCGGCCTCGATGAGCAGCACGCGCTTGGTCTTGTCGGCGCTCAGGCGGTTGGCGATGAGCGAGCCGGCGGTGCCGGCGCCGATGATGATGTAGTCGAAGGTGGTGTCGCTCATGGCGGCTGGCTTTTTGTCTCTCGTTGTTCTTCGGATGCGAAGCGCCGCGCGTGCGGCGCCCCCTTTTACCTTTACTTCGCTGTCGGCATCACGAACTCTGCGCCCTTGCCGATGCTCTCGGGCCAGCGCTGCATGATCGACTTCTGCTTCGTGTAGAAGCGCACGCCCTCTTCGCCATACGCGTGCATGTCGCCGAACAGGCTCTTCTTCCAGCCGCCGAAGCCGTGCCAGGCCATCGGCACCGGGATCGGCACGTTGATGCCGACCATGCCGACCTGGATGCGGCGGCCGAACTCGCGCGCCACGTTGCCGTCGCGCGTGAAGCAGCTCACGCCGTTGCCGAACTCGTGGGCGTTGATGAGGTCGACGGCTTCCTTGAAGGTCGCGACGCGCAGGCAGCCCAGCACGGGGCCGAAGATCTCTTCCTTGTAGATGCGCATCTCGGGCGTGACGTGGTCGAACAGCGTGCCGCCCATCCAGAAGCCGTCGCCGCAACCTTCGCCGGCCTTGTTGCCGTCGAAGCTGCGGCCGTCGACCAGCAGCTTCGCGCCTTCCTTCTCGCCCTGCGCGATGTAGCCGGTGATGCGCTCGTGCGCGGCGCGCGTGACGATCGGGCCCATCTCGGCCGCGAGGTTCTCGCCATCGAGCACCTTCAGCGTCTTGGTGCGTTCGATGAGCTTGGGCAGCAGCCGGTCGGCCACGTCGCCCACCAGCACCGCGACGCTGATCGCCATGCAGCGCTCGCCGGCCGAGCCGTAGCCGGCACCGATCAGCGCATCGACCGCCTGGTCGATGTCGGCGTCGGGCATGACGACCATGTGGTTCTTCGCACCGCCCAGCGCCTGCACGCGCTTGCCGTGGCGCGCGCCGGTTTCGTAGATGTAGTTGGCGATGGGCGTGGAGCCCACGAAGCTGATCGCCTTGACGTCGGGGTGCTCCAGCAGCGCGTCGACCGCGGCCTTGTCGCCCTGCACCACGTTGAACACGCCGTCGGGCAGGCCGGCCTTCTTGAGCAGCTCGGCCATCAGCAGCGACGGGCTCGGGTCGGTCGGGCTGGGCTTGAGCACGAAGGTGTTGCCCGCAGCAATGGCCACCGGGAACATCCACATCGGCACCATCACCGGGAAGTTGAAGGGCGTGATGCCCGCGACCACGCCCAGCGGCTGGCGCAAGGTCCAGTTGTCGATGCCGGTGCTCACCTGGTCGGTGAAGTCGCCCTTGAGCAGCTGCGGAATGCCGCAGGCGAACTCGACGATGTCGATGCCGCGGCTCACTTCGCCCTGCGCGTCGGTGAACACCTTGCCGTGCTCGGCGGTGATGAGGTGGGCGAGCTCGTCCTTGTGCTGGTTGAGCAGCTCCAGGAACTTGAACATCACGCGCGCCCGGCGGATCGGCGGCGTGTCGGCCCAGGCCGGGAACGCGGCTTGGGCGGCGGCCACGGCGGCGGCCACCTGCGCGGCATCGGCCAGGCCGACCTTGCCGGTGACGGCGCCGGTGGCGGGGTTGGTCACGTCCTGCGTGCGGCCGGAGGTGTTGGCGGCGGGGGCGCCGGCGATGTGGTGGTCGATATTTCGGGTGCTGATGGACATGTGCGGGTCTCCTGAAGGCAATTTGGCCCAATCCACGAAGAGAAAGCCAATGAATTCGCGTCGATGGCGCTATAAATCAGTCTTATATGACTACGTCATCGATGGACCTCCAGATTCTGCGCGCCTTCATCCTGGCGGCGCGCGAGGGCAACGTCTCGCGCGCCGCCGAAAAGCTGCACCTGACGCAGCCCGCGGTGAGCCTGCAGCTCAAGCGTTTCGCGGAAGAAACCGGGCTGGTGCTGTTCACCCGCACGCCGCACGGGCTGGCGCTCACGGCCGACGGCGCGGCCATGCTGCCGCAGGCCGAGCGCGTGCTGGCAGCCGTGGGCGACCTGCAGCAGGCCGCGCGCAACCTGCAGGTCACGGTGCGCGGGGCGCTGCGCATCGGCACCATCCTCGACCCCGAATTCACGCGCCTCGGCGTGTTCCTGCGCGAGCTGGTCGAGGCCGCGCCGCAGATCGAGACCGAGCTGCGCCACGGCATGAGCGGCAGCGTGCTGGCGCAGGTGCTGCGCGGCGAGCTCGACGTGGGCTTTCACCTCGACCCCGGCGACGAACCCGACACCGCCGCACCGGCGCCGCTGGCGGTGCGCACGCTCACCCGCTTCAGCTACCGCGTGGTCGCGCCGGCCGGCTGGGGCCCGCAGGTGCTGGGGCGCGACTGGAAGGCGCTGGCCGCCCTGCCCTGGCTCGCCACGCCGCCCGAGTCGGCGCACCACCGTTTGCTGGAACGCGTGTTCGGCCCGCTCGGCCTGGCGCCCCGGCGCGTGGCGCTGGTTGACCAGGAAGCCTCGATGCTCGACCTGCTGAAGTCGGGCGTCGGCCTGAGCCTGGTGCGCGACTCGATCGCGATCCGCGAAAGCCAGGCGCACGGCCTCGTGCTGGCCGACCGCGTGCGGCTGGATTGCGCGCTGCGTTTCGTCTCGCTGGCCGCGCGGCGCGACGAGCCCGTGATCGCCAGCGCATGGAACGCGCTGGCCCGCGCCTGGAGCTGAAGGGTTCCTGAAAAAAACGGCGTCTGGCCCTACGCAAACGAAGGGCCAGACGCACACAAGCCCCGGATGCACGCGGTTACGATGCGCCCTCTCACCTGAACCTTTGTTTACGTTTTGTCCCGCACCTTTGCCCATGTCGCCCACCCCGTCGCCCGCTGACGCCCCCGCCACCGACGACGCCTTCGCGCCGCCGCGCGCGCAGACGCAGGACGTGGACGGCCGCACCTGGGCCGTGGCCAGCGGTTGCTGGACCACGCTGGCGATGTCGACGCGCCCGGCCTGGGAGGCGCTGGCCAAGGACCTCGCGGCGCTGCCGCCCGCGGACGACCGGGCCTGGGACCTGCGCCCCATCGGCCAGCTCGACCACATCGGCGCCCAGCTGCTGTGGGAACACTGGCGCCAGGCCTGGCCGGCCACGATCGAGCTGTCGCCGCAGCACCAGGCGGTGCTCGACCAGGTGGCGAAGTTCACGGTGGCCACGCCCGACGAGCCGCCCAAGTCGCTGAGCGACCGGCTGCACGCACTGGCCCACCACGGCCCGCGCGCGATGGTCGTGCTGCGCGACTTCGTGGGCCTCATCGGCCAGCTCGCGCTCGACCTGTGCACGCTGGCGCGCGCGCCGCACCGCGCGCCGTGGCGCGACTTCTCGGGCCACCTCTATCAGTTCGGCGCCACGGCGCTGCACATCACGGCGCTGGTCGGCCTCTTGATCGGCGTGGTGCTGGCGTACCTGATCTCCCAGCAGCTGCGCAACTACGGCGCCGAGGCCTTCGTGGTGAACATCCTCGGGCTGTCGCTGATCCGCGAGCTCGGGCCGGTGCTGGCCGCCGTGCTGATCGCGGGCCGCTCGGGCTCGGCGATCACGGCGCAGATCGGCGTGATGCGCGTCACCGAGGAGCTCGACGCGATGCGCGTCATGGGCATCCCGCACGGCTTCCGTCTCGTGATGCCGCGCGTGCTGGCGCTGGCCATCGCGATGCCGCTGATCAGCCTGTGGACCTCGATGGCGGCGCTGGCCGGCGGCATGCTCGCGGCCGACGCCGCGCTGGGCATCTCGCCGTCGTATTTCCTGTCGGCATTGCCGCGCGCGGTGCCCATCTCCAACCTCTGGCTGGCCCTGGCCAAGTCGGCGGTGTTCGGCGTGCTGATCGCGCTGATCGGCTGCTACTTCGGCATGAAGGTCAAGCCCAACACCGAGAGCCTGGGGCGCGGCACCACGTCGTCGGTCGTGACCTCGATCACCGCGGTGATCCTGGTCGACGCGCTCTTCGCAGTGCTCTTCAAGGGCATAGGATTCCGCGGATGAACGCCGCCGCGACATCCCCGTCGAACACCGTGGTCGACATCCGCAAGCTCTGGACCGTGTTCAAGAGCCCCGATGGCGAACAGGTGGTGCACCGCGACCTCGACCTGCACCTCGACCGCGGCGAGGTGCTGTCGCTGGTCGGCGGCTCGGGCACCGGCAAGACGGTGCTGCTGCGGCAGATTCTCGGGCTGCAGAAACCCACGAAGGGCGCGGTCGAGGTGCTGGGCCGGGCGCCGGGCGAACTCAGCGCGGCCGGTGCGGCCAACGTGGGCATGCTGTTCCAGCACGGTGCGCTGTTCTCGGCCTTCAGCGTGCTGGAGAACATCGCCTTTCCGCTGCGCGAACTCAAGCTGCTGCCCGACGAGCTGATCCGCAACGCCGCGCTCGTGAAGCTGCAGATGGTGGGGCTGGAGCCGCAGCATGCGAACAAGAGCCCGTCGGACCTGTCGGGCGGCATGATCAAGCGCGTGGCGCTGGCGCGCGCGCTCATCATGGACCCGCCGCTGCTGCTGCTCGATGAGCCCACGGCCGGCCTCGACCCCGAAGCGTCGGACAGTTTCTGCGACCTGCTGCGCGGCCTGCACCGCGAGCTGGGCCTGACGGTCGTGATGGTCACGCACGACCTGGACACCCTGTTCGACCTGAGCACCCGCATCGCGGTGCTGGCCGACCAGAAGGTGATCGTGAGCGGCACGGCGCGCGAAGTCATCGCCTACCCGCATCCCTTCATCCACGAATACTTTCTCGGCGGGCGCGGCCAGCGCGCCCTGGAGGCGCTGCACGACAAGCCCGCCGCCGGCAAAGCACCACCCGCGCCGCAGCCCGAGGCCGCGCGCGCTGAAGAAAGGTAGGTCCCCTCATGGAAAACAAGGCCCATGCCCTCGCCGCCGGCGCCTTCGTGCTCGGCCTGATCGCCGCGCTCGTCGCGCTGGTGGTCTGGTTCACGCGCGACAACACCGTGCGCAACGTCTACGAACTCTCCACCCGCGACGCCGTGAGCGGCCTGCAGCCGCAGGCCCAGGTGCGCTACCGCGGCATCTCGGTCGGCAAGGTGACCTCGATCGACTTCGACCCCAAGACCAAGGGCAACGTGCGCGTGCGCATCACGGTCGACGAGCGCGTGCCGCTCACCACCTCCAGCTTCGCCACGCTGAGCTACCAGGGCGTGACCGGCCTGGCCTTCATCGCGCTGGACGACGAAGGCGAATCGACCGTCGCGCTCAAGCCGAACAACGACAACCCGCCGCGCATTCCGCTCAAGCCCTCGATGCTCGCGAAGCTGCAGGACCGCGGCGAGGAAATCATCGACCAGGTGGAAGAAGTGACCAAGCGCGCCAACGCGCTGCTGGCCGACGCCAACCAGAAGCGCGTGGCCGACGCGCTGGAGAACATCGCGGCCGCCTCGGCCAGCGCCAACACGCTGCTCAAGCAGCTCGACAACACCGTCAAGACCGGCCTGAACCCGACGCTGGCCGCCATGCCCGAAACGCTGTCGACGGTGAAGAAGGCGGCCGGCGACGTCTCGCGCGTGGCCAACAACTTCAACTCCACCGTGGGCCGGCTCAACGCACCCGACGGCCCGGTCGAGCGCCTGAGCGAGGGCACCAAGGCGCTGGCGCAGGCGGTCGACTCGTTCAACGCCGCCACCCTGCCGCGCGTGAACCGCGTGGCCGACGACACCGCCCACGCGGTGCGCCGCCTGGGCCGCGCGGCCGACAGCATCAACGACAACCCGCAATCGCTGCTGTTCGGCAATGGCGGCGCCGCCGCGGGCCCGGGCGAGCCCGGCTTCGTCGCGCCCGCCGCACGCCACTGACCGGGAGCAGACACACCATGCGCATGAAGAACACCCTCCCCGCCCTCGCCAGCCTCGGCTGTGTGCTGCTGGTCGCCGGCTGCGGCATGCTGCCCGACAAGCCGGCGCGCGCCACGCTGTACGACTTCGGCCCCGGCCTTTCGGCCACGGCACCTGCCACCGCTGCCGCGCCGGCCACCGCGCTGCCGGCGCTGTCCCTCGCGGAGTTCGACAGCAACACGCGCCTGGACGGCACGCAGATCCTGTACCGCCTGGGCTATGCCGACGCCAACGAGCTGCGCCCCTACGGCCAGTCGCGCTGGAGCCTGCCGCCCGCGCAGCTGCTGCGCCAGCGGCTGCGCGACACGCTGGCCGAGCGCCGCACCGTGCTCGGCCCCGAAGAAAGCGCGACGCTCGCGCGCACCGAGGGCATCGTGCCCGACACGCTGCGCATCTCGCTCGACGAGTTCAGCCACTACTTCGACGCGCCCGCGAGCAGCACGGGCCTGGTGCGCCTGCGCGCCACACTGGTCCGCACCGCCACGGGCGGCGACCGCGTGATGGGCCAGCGGACCTTCACCGTGCGCCGTCCCGCCGCCAGCGCCGACGCGCCCGGCGGCGTGAAGGCGCTCATCGCGGCGAGCGACGCGGCCATGGCCGAGGTCGTGCAGTGGGTCGACCAGCTGCAGCAGCAGGAGCCGCCGCAGCCGCGCACGGCGGCGCCGCGGCGCTGAACGGCTTTTCATTCCAACCAACCCTGAGGAGACCCGTCCCATGAACGCAACGCGCATCGTCGGCATCCTGCTGGTCGTGGCCGGCATCGCCGGGCTCGGCCTGGGCGGCTTCAGCTTCACCAAGGAAACGCATCAGGCCAAGCTGGGCCCGCTGGAGTTCTCGGTGAAGGAAAAACAGACCGTCAACATCCCGGCCTGGGCCGGCGTGGCGGCGATCGTGGTGGGCGGCGCGCTGGTGCTGCTGGGTGGCAAGAAGGGCTGAGCGCCCGACCACCGCCATGGCCGACGCCTTCGTGCCGCTGGAAGGCGGCTGCACCTGCCGGCAGGTGCGCTACCGCCTGAACGCCCCGCCGCTCTTCGTGCACTGCTGCCACTGCCGCTGGTGCCAGCGCGAGACGGGCTCGTCCTTCGCGCTCAACGCGCTCATCGAACCCGAGCATGTGCAGGTGCTGCAGGGCACTGTCGATCTGGTGCTCACGCCCTCGGCCAGCGGGCGTGGCCAGAAATACGCGCGCTGCCCGGCCTGCCATGTCGCGCTGTGGAGCCACTACGCGGGCGCCGGCGACGCCGTGAGCTTCATCCGCGTGGGCACGCTCGACACGCCCGACCGGCTGCCGCCGGACCTGCACATCTTCACGATGTCCAAGCAGCCGTGGGTGGTGCTGCCGGCCGGCGCAGCGGCGGTGCACGAGTACTACGACCGCAAGGATTACTGGCCTGCCGAAAGCCTCGCGCGCTGGCGCGTGCTGCGCGAGAAGATGCGGGCCGGCTAGCGCTTCAGTCGCCGGCCATCCCGGCGACCAACTTCGGCAACAGGTCTTCCGACGCCCCCCGCAACACCACCGCCGCCGCATCGTCCAAGTGCGGCAACGGCTCGATGTTCAGCGTGACCAGCCGGGCCCCGCGCGCCATCGCCAGCTTGGGCAGCTCGGCCGCCGGGTAGACGATGGTGGTGCTGCCGACCACCAGGAACAGGTCGGACTCCTGCGCCGCCACTTGGGCGTCGAGCAGCACGCCGGCGTTCAGCATCTCGCCGAACATGACCACGTCGGGCCGCGCGTGCGAGCCGCAGCGCAGGCAGCGGTGGAACGGCCAGGGGCCGCTGCGGTTGCCGCAGTGGTCGCAGCGCCAGCGGCGCAGCGAGCCGTGCAACTCCAGCACGTCCTGCCCGCCGGCCTTGCCGAGCAGGCCGTCGACGTTCTGCGTGATGAGCCGGGTCGCAGGGCGCAGCCGCTGCAACTGCGCGAGCGCGAGGTGGCCGGGGTTGGGCGACGCAGCCTCGATCAGCGCCAAGCGCTGGGCCCAGAACTTCGTGAAGTCGCCGGGGTCGCGCGCGAGGTCGTCGGCATGCGAGAACTTGAGCGCGTTCTGGCTCATCCACAGGCCGTCGGCGTCGCGGTAGGTCGGAATGCCCGAGGCCTTGGACAGCCCCGCGCCCGAGAAGACCACGATGCGACGCGCGCCGCGCAGCAGCGCCACGGTGCGGTCGATGCGCAGCGCGAGGTCGTCGGAAGAAGAGAAAGAAGACAAGGCGGAAGAAAACAGGGTCATCGATCGGAAACAGAGGGCACCACGGCGCCGGTGGCGCTCGCGCCCAGGCGCTGCGACACCGTGCCCGCGCAGGCCTTGAGCGCGCGCGCGATCTCGCCGTCCCAGGCGGTGTGGAAGATGCCGGCCGGGCCGATGGCGGTCACGGCCAGCACGATGGCGCCGGTGTGGTCGAACACGGGCGCGGCCATGGCGCTCACGCCCTCGATCACCTCGCCGTCGGAGCGGCTGATGCCGTGGTCGCGCACTTCCTGGCACTGGCGCTCGAAGTCGCTCCACGAGGGCAGCGGTTGCACCGGCGGCATGCCGGCCGGCGGCGCGGGCTCGGCGGCGCCCTTGCGCTGCTTCTGGCGCTGGCGCTCGTCCTCGAGCTGCGCGCGCACCACCGCCGGGTCGAGGTAGGCGGCAAAGACGCGGCCCGAGGCCGTGTTGGTGAGCGAGAACACCGTGCCGTGGCGCATGTTCACGTGCACCGGCGAGGGCGACTCGGCCGTGCGCACGATGGTCGCGCCGCGCGCGCCCCACACGGCCAGCGCCACGGTGTGGCCGATCTGCTGCGCGAGCTGGCCGATCAGCGGCGTGGCGATGTGCACCGGGTCGGCCTGCTGCAGGCTGATCAGCCCCAGTTGCAAGGCCAGCGGGCCGAGCAGATAGTGGCCGCTGGCGCGGTCCTGCTCGATGAGGCCCAGCCGGCCGAAGCTCACCATGTACGGGTGGGCCTTGGCGGCCGTCATGTCCGCTTCGCGGGCAAGGTCTTTGAGCGCCATCGGGCGGCCGTGGTGCACCAGCGCGCGCAGCAGCTGCCCGCCGACTTCGATGCTCTGGATGCCGCGCTGGGCGCGGTCGGTGTCAGTCGCTGCCATGGCCGCCTTGCCGTCTGGTTGTTCGTTCATGAAGAAGGCATTAGACATGAACTGATCTCGGGCTTACACTCCGCGCATTCGTTATCTGCAAACTCGTTCGCCTTAAACGAATCAGGCGAATCCCAAAACCACCCCACCGGAGACACACGATGAGCCAAGCCAAGAAATTCGCCAGCCAGGCCGACCTGGAAGAAAAGAAGATCACCTTCAGCCAGATCTCGGAGCACGCCTGGGCCTACACGGCCGAGGGCGACCCCAACACCGGGATCATCATCGGCGACGACTGCGTGCTGGTGGCCGATACCCAGGCCACGCCCGCCATGGCCGCCGACGTGGTGCGCCGCATCCGCGAAGTGACCGACAAGCCCATCAAGTACGTGGTGCTCACCCACTACCACGCAGTGCGCGTGCTGGGCGCGGCGGGCTACGGCGCCGAACACATCCTGGCCAGCCAGGACACGCGCGACCTGATCGTGGAGCGCGGCGAGGAAGACAAGGCCAGCGAAATCGGCCGCTTCCCGCGCCTGTTCCAGAACGTGGAGACGGTGCCCCCGGGCCTGACCTGGCCCACCATGACCTTCACCGGCAAGATGACGCTGTGGCTGGGCAAGCTCGAAGTGCAGCTGCTGCAGCTGGGCCGCGGCCACACCAAGGGCGACACGGTCGTCTGGCTGCCCCAGGAGCGTGCGCTGCTGTCGGGCGACCTGGTCGAGTTCGGCGCCACGCCGTACGCCGGCGACGCCTACTTCCAGGACTGGCCGCAGACGCTGGACAACATCGCCGCCCTGAAGCCCCTCGCCCTGGTGCCGGGCCGCGGCGCCGCGCTGACCACGCCCGAAGCCGTGGCCGAGGGCCTGAACGGCACGCGGGCCTTCATTTCCGACGTGTACGCCAGCGTGCAGGAAGGCGTGAAGGCCGGGCGCGACCTGAACGCGGTCTACAAGGAAACCTACGCGAAGCTGCAGCCCAAGTACCAGCAGTGGGTGATCTTCGACCACTGCATGCCCTTCGACGTGAGCCGCGCCTACGACGAGGCCTCGGGCCACGCCGACCCGCGCGTGTGGACGGCCCAGCGCGACATCGACATGTGGAAGGCCCTGGAAGGCTGATCGCGCCGCGACCTTCCCCCGCGCGGGGAAGGCGACGGAAACGACAAGGACACGGAGACACCACGTGATCGACTATCAAAGCCTGCGCTTCGACTACACCCGCCACGCCGACCAGGACGCCGCCGCGCCCGCCCGCCACCCCGTGGTGGTCGTGGGCGCCGGCCCGGTGGGCCTCACGCTCGCCATCGACCTCGCCCTGCGGCAAATTCCCGTGGTGCTGCTCGACAACGACAACAGCCTGTCCAGCGGATCGCGCGCGATCTGCTTCGCCAAGCGCACGCTCGAGGTGTTCGACCGCCTCGGCTGCGGCGACCGCATGGTGGACAAGGGCGTGTCGTGGAACGTCGGCAAGGTGTTCTTCCATGACGAGCAGGTCTACCGCTTCGACCTGCTGCCCGAGCCCGGCCACGAGCGCCCGGCCTTCATCAACCTGCAGCAGTACTACGTCGAGGGCTACCTCGTCGAACGCGCCGCGGCCTTGCCGCTGATCGACCTGCGCTGGAACAACAAGGTCACCGGCATCGAGCAAGGCGAGGATGGCGCAGTGCTCACGGTCGAAACGCCCGAGGGCGAGTACCGCCTGCAGGCCGGCTACGTCGCCGCCTGCGACGGCTCCCGCTCCAACCTGCGCCAGATGCTGGGGCAGGAAGCCAAGGGCCGCGTGTTCCGCGACCGCTTCCTGATCGCCGACATCACCATGGACGCGCAGCTGCCCACCGAGCGCCGCTTCTGGTTCGACCCCTCGTTCCACCCCGGCCAGAGCGTGCTGCTGCACAAGCAGGCCGACGGCATGTGGCGCGTCGACTTCCAGCTCGGCTGGGACGCCGACCCGGTGGAAGAGCGCAAGCCCGAGCGCATCACGCCGCGCGTGCGCGCGCTGCTGGACAGCATCGGTTTCGAAGGCGTGCAGTTCCAGATCGGCTGGGCCAGCGTCTACACCTTCGCCTGCCAGCGCATGGAGCGCTTCCGCCACGGCCGCGTGCTGTTCGCGGGCGACTCGGCGCACGGCGTGTCGCCCTTCGGCGCGCGCGGCGCCAACTCGGGCGTGCAGGACGCAGACAACCTTGCGTGGAAGCTCGCGGCCGTGCTGGCCGGCGACGCGCCCGACGCGCTGCTCGACAGCTACGCCAGCGAACGCGAGTACGCGGCCGACGAGAACATCCGCAATTCGACGCGCGCCACCGACTTCATCACGCCCAAGAGCGAGGTGAGCCGCCTCTTCCGCGACGCGGTGCTCGAGCTGACCAAGCGCCACGCCTTCGCCCGCTCGCTGGTCAACAGCGGACGGCTGTCGGTGGCCACGGTGCTGCGCGACTCGCCGCTCAACACACCCGACGCCGACACCTTCGTCGGCGCGATGGTGCCCGGCGCCGCCGCGGCCGATGCGCCTGTGCGGCGCGCCGACGGCAGCACCGGCTGGCTGCTGCGCGAATGCCATGTGGCGCGCTTCACCGCGCTGGTGTTCGGCACCGGCGACGCCGCCGAGCGCAGCCTGCAGGCGCTGAAGAGCAGCGACCTCGCGCTGCACGTCGTGCGCGTGGAAGGCACCGGCGCCGACGCCGAACTCGCCACGCAGCGCTACGACGCGCAGCCCGGCACCGTCTACCTGCTGCGGCCCGACCAGCATGTGTGCGCGCGCTGGCGGCACCCCACGGCGGCGAAGCTTCGCGCGGCCCTCGACCACGCACTGGCAAAGGCATGACCCCGATGCAACCGCAACTGATCACCACGCCGAACCTCGAAGCGCCCGACGATTTCTACGAGGCGCTCATCGAGGCCCACCAGGGGCTTTCCACCGAGGAAAGCCACGCCTTCAACGCACGGCTCGTGCTCGTGCTGGCCAACCACGTCGGCTCGCTGGCCGTGCTGCGCGAAGCCTTCGACGCGGCGCGCGCCGGCTGAACGGCCGCACGCTCCCACCTCATCGCGACTTTCGAAAGACAAGCCCATGACCCAAGCAACACCCGCCGCCGAACGGCGCTACCAGAGCGGCTTCGGCAACGAATACGCCTCCGAGGCCGTGCCCGGTGCGCTGCCGCAAGGCCGCAACAACCCGCAGCGCGGCCCCTTCGACCTGTACACCGAGCTGCTCTCGGGCACCGCCTTCACGGCGCCGCGCCACGAGAACCGCCGCACCTGGCTGTACCGCCGCCAGCCCTCGGTGGTGTCGGGCCGCTACCAGCCCTACGCGCAGGCGCACTGGACCACCGGCGCCGACCGCGAGATCGCGCTGCCGCCCGAGCCGATGCGCTGGGGCCCGCTGCCGCTGGACGGCGCGGCCGACGTCGACTTCATTGACGGCATGCACACGCTGGCCGCCAACGGCGACGCCGAATCGCAGGTCGGCATCGGCTCGCTGATGTACATGGCCGGCCGTTCGATGGAACAGCGCGCCTTCGTCAACGCCGACGGCGAGATGCTGGTGATGCCCCAACAGGGCCGCCTCGTCGTCACGACCGAACTCGGCGTGCTCGACGTCAAGCCCGGCGAAATCGTGGTGCTGCCGCGCGGCATGGCCTTCAAGGTCGCATTGCCTGACGGCCTCTCGCGCGGCTACGTGTGCGAGAACTACGGCGCGCACTTCCGCCTGCCCGAACTCGGCCCGATCGGCTCGAACGGCCTGGCCAATGCCCGCGACTTCCAGGCGCCCGTGGCGGCCTTCGAGGCAGACGGCGGCGCCTACGAGCTGGTGAAGAAATTCGGCGGCCGCTTCTGGACCGCACCGACGCAACAGTCGCCCTTCAACGTGGTCGCGTGGCACGGCAACCTCGCGCCGGTGAAGTACGACACAGCCAACTTCATGGTCATCGGCTCGATCAGCTTCGACCATCCCGATCCGTCGATCTTCACCGTGCTGACCTCGCCCAGCGACACGCCCGGCACCGCCAACTGCGACTTCGTGATCTTCCCGCCGCGCTGGATGGTGATGGAAAACACCTTCCGTCCGCCGTGGTTCCACCGCAACCTCATGAGCGAATTCATGGGCCTGGTGCTGGGCGAGTACGACGCCAAGCCGGGCGGCTTCAAGCCCGGCGGCGCGAGCCTGCACAACTGCATGGTGCCGCACGGCCCGGACGAGGAGGCCTTCGACAAGGCCACGCACGCCGACCTCAAGCCGCACAAGCTGGACAACACGCTGGCCTTCATGTTCGAGAGCCGCTACCGTTTCATCCCGACGAACTTCGCGCTGCAAAGCCCGGCGCTCGACACCGACTACACCGACTGCTGGGCCGGTCTCAAGGACCAATTCAAGCCATGAAGATGAAGAAGAGCGCTTTCGCCCTCACCCGCCGCGCGGCGGCCGTCGCACTGCTCGCGGCGCCGTTCCTGCTGGCGCACGCGGCCGACTTTCCGTCCAAGCCCATCAAGTTCATCGTGCCCTACACGGCCGGCGGCACCACCGACCTGGTGGCGCGCACCGTGGGCCAGAAGGTGTCGGAGAAGCTGGGCCAGCCGGTGCTCATCGACAACCGCGGCGGCGCGGGCGGCAACATCGGCATGGACGCCGTGGCCAAGGCCGCGCCCGACGGCTACACGATCGGCTTCGGCGCCATCTCGACCAACGCGCTGAACCCGCACATCTACAAGTCGATGGCCTTCGATCCGCGCAAGGACTTCACGGCCATCAGCCTGCTGGGCATGTCGACCATCGTGCTCGAAGTGCCGGCCACCTCGGCCATCAAGACCGTGCCCGAGCTCATCGCCGCCGCGAAGAAGAACCCCGGCCTGCCCTACGCCACCGCGGGCGCCGGCACCTCGATGAACCTGGCCGGCGTGATGTTCGCGCAGATGACCGGCACCGAGCTCACGCACGTGGCCTACAAGGGCAGCGGCCCGGCCATCACCGACATGCTGGGCAACACCATCGGCGTGATGTTCGACAACCTGCCGGCGTCGCTGCCGCACATCCAGGCCGGCAAGCTGCGCGCGCTGGCGGTGGCGGGCTCCACGCGCTCGCCCTCGCTGCCCGATGTGCCGACGATGGCCGAGGCGGGCCTCAAGGGCTATGCGCTGGAGCCGTGGTTCGGCGTGTACGGGCCGGCGAAGCTGCCGGCGCCGATCGTGAAGGCGCTGAACGAAGCGTTCGTCGAAGCACTCGCGATGCCCGACGTGAAGGCCAAGCTGCAGCAGGCCGGCTTCTTGCCGCGCGGCTCGAGCGCGCAGGAGCTCACCACGCTCACCGACACCGAATACAAGCGCCTGGGCGATGTCGCCAAAAAAGCGGGCATGACCGCAGACTGATCCGATTCAAGAACCGAAAGACCTCCATGACCGCACTCAACGCCACCCACGACCCGAAGCTGCGCAGCTGGGTCGCCGCCGCCAACGCGGCCGGCACCGACTTCCCGATCCAGAACCTGCCCTTTGGCCGCTTCCGCACCGCCGGCAGCAGCGAGGCCTTCCGCATCGGCGTGGCCATCGGCGACCAGATCCTCGACCTGCGCGCCACCGGCCTCATCGACACCGACGACATGAACGTGCTGATGAACGCCTCGGTGAAAGACCGCCAGGCGCTGCGCGCCGCGATCTCCGCGGGCCTCGCCGAAGGCAGCGGCCAGCAGGCTGCATGGTCGAAGGCGCTGCTCGCGCAAGCCCAGGCCGAGATGACCGTGCCCTGCCGCATCGGCGACTACACCGACTTCTACACGGGCATCCACCACGCCACCACCATCGGCAAGCTGTTCCGTCCCGACCAGCCGCTGATGCCCAACTACAAGTGGGTGCCCATCGGCTACCACGGCCGCGCCTCGTCGATCGGCGTGAGCGGCCAGGTCTTCAAGCGCCCGCAAGGCCAGACCAAGGCACCCGACGCAGTGGCGCCGAGCTTCGGCCCCTCGAAGCGGCTGGACTACGAACTGGAGCTGGGTTTCCTCGTGGGCCGCGGCAACGCGCTGGGCGAGCCCATCGCCATCGGCGACGCCGAAGACCACCTGTTCGGCGTGACCCTGCTCAACGACTGGTCGGCGCGCGACCTGCAGGCCTGGGAATACCAGCCGCTGGGCCCGTTCCTCGCGAAGAACTTCGCCAGCACGCTGTCGCCCTGGATCGTGACGACCGAAGCGCTGGCGCCGTTCCGCGCGAAGTTCGAGCGCCCCGCCGAAGACCCGCAACCGCTGCCCTACCTCGACGCCCCGTCGAACCGCGACAGCGGCGCGCTCGACATCACGCTCGAAGTGCTGCTGCAGACCGCGAAGATGCGCGCCGACGGCGTGGCGCCCGTGCGCCTCACGCTGGGCAACACCACCGAGGCCGCCTACTGGACCGCCGCGCAGCTCATCACGCACCACACGGTGAACGGCTGCAACCTGCAGCCCGGCGACCTGCTGGGCTCGGGCACGCTGTCGGGCCCGCAGCCCGACCAGGCCGGCTCGCTGATGGAACTCACGCTGGGCGGCAAGCAGCCGGTCACGCTGCCGAACGGCGAGAAGCGCACCTTCCTGGAAGACGGCGACACGCTGGTGATGCGCGGCTGGTGCGAGCGCGAAGGCGCGGTGCGCATCGGCCTGGGTGAAGTCGCCGGGACGGTGGTCTGACCCTGGCCTGAGCGACGGTGCGCTCCGAGAGGCGCGCCCTTCAGGGCGTCGGCGCCGCCGACGATGCCGCGCCCGCCGGTGCCGGCACCGCGGCCGCCGCAGGCCAGGCCACCTCGCTGGCCACGCGCGGCTTGCCCATCGGCGCACCCGCGCGGCCGATGCGCACGGCGGCCATGTCGGCCTCGCTCGGGTACTGGTCCATGAGCCAGTAGTCGAACACGCGGCGCGCGAGAGGCGCCGCAGCGCCCGCGCCCCAGCCGGCGTTCTCGACGATGACGGCGAGCGCGATCTTCGGGTTGTTGGCCGGTGCGTAGGCCATGAACAGCGCGTGGTCGCGCTGGTGTTCTTCGAGTGCGCGCGCGTTGTACTTGGTGTTCTTGGCCTGCGTCACGGCCTGTGCCGTGCCGGTCTTGCCGGCCGCCTGGTAGCCCGCGCCCGCGAACACGCCGCGCGCGGTGCCGCTGGTGACCACGCTGGTCAGGCCCTCGCGGATCACGGCCACGTTGGCCGCCGTGTAGCCCAGGTTCTCGGCCGGCGGCTGCGGCAGCGGCACGACCTGCCCGCTGACCGTGTTGCGCATCGCCAGCGCCAGGTGCGGCCGGTGCTTCATGCCGCCGTCGGCCACGATGGCCGTGGCCTGCGCCAGCTGCAGCATGGTGAAGGCGTTGTAGCCCTGGCCGATGCCCAGCGAGATGGTCTCGCCCGCGTACCACTTCTTCTGCTCGGGCCGCTTGTAGGCGTTGCGCTTCCACTCGGTGCTGGGCAGCACGCCGCGCACCTCGCCGCCCAGGTCGATGCCGGTGATCTGGCCGAAGCCCATCGGCTTCATGAAGTCGTGGATCAGGTCCACGCCCATCTCGTTGGCCAGCGAGTAGTAGTAGATGTTGCTCGACACCTGGATCGAGCGGCGCATGTCGACGCCGCCCAGGTAGCCCTCGGGGCTGCCGAAGCGGTGGCCGCCGAAGTTGAAGTAGCCGGGGTCGTTCACCACCACGCTCGCGGCACGCTTGCCGGTCTGCAGCGCCGCCAGCGCCATGAAGGGCTTGTAGGTGGAGCCCGGCGGGTAGGTGCCGCGCAGCGCGCGGTTGAGCAGCGGCTTGTCGATCGATTCGGTGAGCGCCTGCCAGCTCTCGGTGTCGATGCCTTCGACGAACAGGTTGGGATCGAAGGTGGGCTTGCTCACGAAGGCCAGCACCTCGCCGGTCTTGGGGTCGATGGCCACGAGCGCACCGCGCCGGTCGCCGTACATGTCTTCCACCAGCTTCTGCAGCTTGATGTCCAGCGACAGCATGACGGTGTTGCCCGGCGTGGCCGGGTGGCTGGCGAGCCGGCGCACGGCGCGCCCACCGGCCGAGGTTTCCATCTGCTCGACGCCGGTCTGGCCGTGCAGCATCTTCTCGTAGCTCTGCTCGATGCCCAGCTTGCCGATGTAGTCGGTGCCTTTGTAGTTGGCCTGGTCTTCCTCGTCCCAGTCTTCCATCGCGGTCTTCTCGCGCTGGTTGATGCGGCCGATGTAGCCCAGCACGTGCGAGGCCAGCTCGCCCTGCGGGTAGTTGCGGAACAGGCGCGCCTTGATCTCCACGCCCGGGAAGCGGTAGCGCTGTGCCGCGAAGCGCGCCACCTCTTCGTCGCTCAGGCGGGTGCGGATCGGAATGGAGTCGAAGCTGCGCGAGTCTTCGCGCAGGCGCTTGAAGCGGCGGCGGTCGCGCGGCGACACCTCGAGCACGCTGGTCAGGCTGTTGATGGTCTCCTCGACGTCGCCGACCTTGGAGGGCGTGATCTCCAGCGTGTAGGCCGAGTAGTTGGAGGCCAGCACGATGCCGTTGCGGTCGAGGATGAGCCCCCGGTTCGGCACCACCGGCACCACGGCCGTGCGGTTGCTCTCGGCCTGCTCGGCCAGGTCGGCATGGCGCACGACCTGCAGGTAGACCAGCCGCGAGCCCAGCAGGCTGAAGGCGAACAGCACCGCCAGGCCGATGACGATCACGCGGCGCTTGAAGCGCGCCAGGTCGGCGGCAACGTTGCGGATTTCGGTCATGGCGTCAGGAAGCTTAGGCGTGCGCAGGTGCGATGGCAAATGCGCCGGAAGGAAGAACTCAGAGGGGACGGTTCTCGTCGGGTTCGGGCGTGCGACGCTGGGGCGCCAGCAGCAGCGCGGTGGCCAGCGGCCACAGCGCCGCCTCGAGCGCCGGCGAGACCAGCACGCCCCAGCCCGGGAACACGCCGCCGCCGATCATGCGCGTGATCACCTCGATGAACTGCGACAACGCAAACAGCGGCAGCACCTGCAGCGCCTGCGAGAGCACCGGGTACCACAGCAGGCGCCGGTGGATCATGATCGCGAAGAAGCCCAGCGTGGTGTAGGACAGCGCATGCTGGCCCAGCATCGACGACTGGTGCACGTCCATGAGCAGGCCGAACATGAAGGCCGCGCCGATGCCCACGCGCGCGGGCTGGTGCACGCCCCAGAACACGATCACCAGCGCCAGCAGGTCGGGCATCCAGGCGGCGCGGCCGATGGGGATCATGTTGACCAGCAGTGCCACGAGCAGGCTGGTCCACATGAAGACGGGGCTGACGGGCAGCAAGAGCTGCTGCTGGCCGGGGCGCTTGATCATCGCGTGGCTCCCGCCGGTTTCTTCTCGTTCTTGCCGGCGCCCGGCTTGCCTTCGGGGCGCTTGCGCTGGGTGGACGCGGCCTCGACGTGCGGCGGCGCCACCGGGGCGCCCGAGGGCTCGAGCACCAGCACGTAGCGCGCCGCGGTCACGCGGGCCAGCGGCACGCAGTAGATGCGCGCGAAGGCCGAGTCGGCACGGCGCTCGATGCGCTCGATCTTCGCCACCGGCAGGCCGGCCGGGTAGATGCCGTCGACACCGCTGGTGGACAGCAGGTCGCCCTCCTGCAGGTCGGCGTTGGCGGCCATGAAGCGCAGCTCCATGCCGCCGCCGTGCGCCGAGGCGTCGCCGAAGGCCACGCTGCGCACGCCGGTGCGGGTGTTCTGCACGGGAATGGCCAGGTCGCGGTCGATCACCAGCGTGACCTCGCTCGTGAAGGGCAGCACCTGCGTCACCTGCCCCAGCACGCCGCGCGCGTCGATCACCGGCGAGCCGGCGGCCACGCCTTGGGCGAGGCCCTGGTCGATGACGATCTTGCGCGTGTAGGGGTCGGCCGCGTCGTACAGCACCTCGGCCGGGCGGCCCGGCGTGGTGGTGGTCTGGCGCAGCTCGAGCAGCTCGCGCAGGCGGGCGTTGTCTTGCGCGAGCGTGTCGGCGCGGCTGGCGGTCTCGGCCTGCAGCATCAGGGCCTTGCGGGCCTCGTCTTCGTTGCGCTGCGCGGTCTGCAGCTCTTCGAAGTAGCGGCTGCCGCCCATCACCAGCATGACCGGCTTGAGCGCCGCCATCTGCACCGGGTAGAGCACCGCGCCGATGGCCGAGCGGATCGGCTTCACGAGGTGAAAGCGGGCGTCGGCGACCATGAGGAAGAGCGAGAGCGCGCCGAAGAAGATCAGCTTGCTGAGTGCCGATTGCCCCTGGTTGAACAGGGGTGGCGCTGTGCGATCGAGCGTGCCCAGAGGCATGTAGTCAGACCCGGCGGTGGTGCGGCATCAAATAACAAAAAGCCGGCCTGCGCAAGCAGAGGCCGGCCGATGATGGCTTTCGCCTTTTACTCGCTCGTGAAGATGCTGCCCAGACGGTCCATGCGCTCCAGGGCGATGCCGCAGCCGCGCACCACGCAGGTCAGCGGGTCTTCGGCCACGAGCACCGGCAGGCCGGTTTCCTCGGCGAGCAGGCGGTCGAGGTCGCGCAGCAGCGCGCCGCCGCCGGTGAGCATCATGCCGCGCTCGGCGATATCGGCGCCCAGTTCGGGAGGCGTCTGTTCCAGCGCGTTCTTCACGGCCGAGACGATGTTGTTCAGGGGGTCGGTCAGGGCTTCCAGCACTTCGTTGCTGCTGATGGTGAAGCTGCGCGGCACGCCTTCGGACAGGTTGCGGCCCTTGACTTCCATTTCCTTGACTTCGGAGCCAGGGAAGGCCGAGCCGATGTTCTTCTTGATGACTTCGGCCGTCGGCTCGCCGATCAGCATGCCGTAGTTGCGGCGGATGTAGTTGATGATGGCTTCGTCGAAGCGGTCGCCGCCCACGCGGACCGAACCCTTGTAGACCATGCCGCCCAGCGAGATCACGCCCACTTCGGTGGTGCCGCCGCCGATGTCCACCACCATCGAGCCCGAGGCTTCGCTGACGGGCAGGCCGGCGCCGATGGCCGCGGCCATGGGTTCTTCGATGAGGTAGACGGCGGTGGCGCCGGCGGCTTCGGCCGCGTCCTTGATGGCGCGGCGCTCGACCTGGGTCGAGCCGCAGGGCACGCAGATGATGATGCGCGGGCTCGGCGTGAGCAGCGTGCGCGGGTGCACCATCTTGATGAACTGCTTGATCATCTGCTCGGTGATCACGAAGTCGGCAATGACGCCGTCCTTCATCGGGCGGATGGCCTCGATGTTGCCGGGCACCTTGCCCAGCATGGCCTTGGCTTCGCGGCCGACGGCCTGGATCACCTTCTTGCCATGGGGACCGCCTTCGTGGCGGATCGCGACCACGGAGGGCTCGTCCAGCACGATGCCCTTGTTGCGGGCGAAGATCAGGGTGTTGGCGGTGCCGAGGTCGATCGCCAGGTCGGTGGAGAAGTACCGACGGAAAGCTCCAAACATGTGCGGAATCCTCTGAGCACGGCCTGCGCATCGGCAGGTCGTCGCTCTATTTTTGGGTCGTTTGACGGGGTGAATTGATCGTTTTTGGCGCAAAAGCCGGCGCGTTCGCGGGGGTTGCGGCAAAGGCGGGATAATAACCGAATCCCCTCTGAATCCCGTGTCGGCACCCTCTTCGGCGTGCGATTGCCTCCGGTTTTTTCGACCCGTCAGCCATCTATGTCTCTTTCCGCTTCCGATATTGCACGCATCGCCTCGCTGGCGCGGCTGCAGCTCGCCCCAGATGAAAGCGAGCGCATGCTCACTCAAATCAACGGCTTCTTCGATCTGGTCGAACGCATGCGCGCGGTCGACACCACCGGCGTCGAGCCGCTGGCGCACCCGGTGGCCGCGCTCGAAGACGTGACGCTGCGCCTGCGCGACGACGTCGTGAGCGAGCCGAACAACCGCGAAGCCAACCAGAAGAGCGCCCCGGCCGTCGAAGCCGGCCTGTTCCTCGTGCCCAAGGTGATCGAATAATGAGCAGCGGTGAACTGCACCAATTGAGCGTGGTCGCGCTGGCCAAAGCGCTGGCCGATCGCAAGGTGTCGGCCGTCGAGGCCTCGCAGGCGTTTCTCGGCCGCATGAAGGCCCACGAATCGCTCGGCACCTTCGTCGACGTCAACGAAGAAGTCACGCTGGCCCAGGCCCGCGCGGCCGACGCGCTCATCGCCCAGGGCAACGCGCCCGCGCTGGCTGGCGTTCCGATCGCGCACAAGGACATCTTCGTCACCACCGATTTCGCCACCACCGCCGGCTCGAAGATGCTCGCGGGCTACCGCTCGCCCTTCGACGCGACCGTGGTGCGCCGCCTGGCCGAAGCCGGCGCGGTCACGCTCGGCAAGCTCAGCTGCGACGAGTTCGCGATGGGCTCGGCCAACGAGAACGTCGCCGTGCCCGCCGTGGGCCACGACCAAGCCGTGCCGGTGCGCAACCCCTGGAACCTCGAACGCATTCCGGGCGGCTCGTCGGGCGCCAGCGCGGCGGCCGTGGCCGCGCGCCTTGCACCGGCCGCCACCGGCACCGACACCGGCGGCTCGATCCGCCAGCCCGCGTCGTTCTGCGGCGTCACCGGCATCAAGCCCACGTATGGCCGCGCCTCGCGCTACGGCATGGTGGCCTTCGCATCGAGCCTCGACCAGGCCGGCCCGATGGCCCGCTCGGCCGAAGACTGCGCGCTGCTGCTGTCGGCCTTCTGCGGCCCCGACCTCGACCGCGACTCGACCTCGCTCGACAAGCCCGCCGAAGACTTCGGCCGCTCGCTGAACGACTCGCTCGAAGGCCTGCGCATCGGCGTGCCCAAGGAGTTCTTCGGCGACGGCGTGGCACCGGGCGTGCGCGCGGCCATCGACGCGGCGCTCGCGCAGTACGAGAAGCTCGGCGCCAAGCGCGTCGAGGTCTCGCTGCCGCGCACCGAGCTGTCGATTCCCGTGTACTACATCCTGGCCGCGGCCGAAGCCTCGAGCAACCTGAGCCGCTTCGACGGCGTCAAGTTCGGCCACCGTGCCAAGCAGTACAAGGACCTGGCCGAGATGTACGAACGCACGCGCGCCGAAGGCTTCGGCGACGAAGTGAAGCGCCGCATCATGATCGGCACCTACGTGCTCTCGCACGGCTACTACGACGCCTACTACCTGCAGGCGCAGAAGGTGCGCCGCATGATCGCGGACGACTTCCAGCAGGCGCTGACGCAATGCGACGTGATCGCCGGCCCCGCCGCGCCGACCACCGCCTGGAAGATCGGCGAACACGGCGACGACCCCGTGGCCGACTACCTCGCCGACATCTTCACGCTGCCCGCCTCGCTGGCCGGCCTGCCCGGCATGAGCGTGCCTGCGGGCTTCGACGCTGGCATGCCCGTGGGCCTGCAGCTGATCGGCAACTACTTCGGCGAAGCGAAGCTGCTCAATGCAGCGCACCGCTTCCAGCAAGCCACCGACTGGCACACGCGCACGCCGGAGGGCTTCTGACATGAGCGAGACCGTGAACACATTCGAAGCACAACAACAAGGCCGCCCGACCGGCCCGCTGGTGCGCGGCTATGAAGTCATCATCGGCTTCGAGACGCACGCCCAACTCTCGACCGCGAGCAAGATCTTCAGCCGCGCCTCCACCGCCTTCGGCGCCGAGCCCAACACGCAGGCCTGCGCGGTCGACCTGGCGCTGCCCGGCACGCTGCCCGTGATGAACAAGGGCGCGGTCGAACGCGCCATCAAGCTGGGCCTGGCGCTGGGCTCGCACATCGCGCCGCGCAGCGTGTTCGCGCGCAAGAACTACTTCTATCCCGACCTGCCCAAGGGCTACCAGATCAGCCAGTTCGAGATCCCGGTGGTGCAAGGCGGCGCGGTGTCGTTCTTCCTCGGCGAAGAAAAGAAGACCGTGCGCCTCGTGCGCGCCCACCTCGAGGAAGACGCGGGCAAGTCGCTGCACGAAGACTTCATCGGCCAGAGCGGCATCGACCTGAACCGCGCTGGCACGCCGCTGCTGGAAATCGTGACCGAGCCCGACATGCGCTCCACCGCCGAGGCCGTGGCCTATGCGAAGGAACTGCACAAGATCGTCACGTGGATCGGCATCTGCGACGGCAACATGCAGGAAGGGAGCTTTCGCTGCGACGCCAACGTGTCGGTGCGCAAGCCCGGCGAGAAGCTCGGCACGCGCCGCGAGATCAAGAACCTGAACAGCTTCAAGTTCATGCAGCAGGCGATCGACTACGAGATCAACTCGCAGATCGACGAGCTCGAAGAGGGCCGCGCCATCGAGCAGGCCACCGTGCTGTTCGACCCCGCCACCGGCGAGACGCGCACCATGCGCACCAAGGAAGACGCGGCCGACTACCGCTACTTCCCCGACCCGGACCTGCCGCCCCTGGTGGTGGCCGCCGAGTGGATCGAGCGCGTGCGCGCCACCATGCCCGAGCTGCCGCGTGCCACGGCCGAGCGCTATGTGCGCGACCACGGCCTGTCGGAATACGACGCCGCGCAGCTCACGCAAGGTGCGGCACTGGCGCGCTACTTCGACGACGCGGTGAACGCCGGCGCGGCGCCCAAGCTGGCCAGCAACTGGATCACCGGCGAGATGGCACGCCGCCTGAACGCCGCCGAGATCGGCATCGAGGCCGCGCCCGTGAAGGCCGCGCAGCTCGCGCAGCTGGTGACGCGCATCGCCGACGGCACGCTGCCCAACAACGCCGCGCGCCAGGTGTTCGAAGCGCTGTGGAGCGGCGAAGGCAGCGATGTCGACGCGATCATCGAAGCCAAGGACCTGAAGCCGATGAACGACGCCGGCGCGCTCGACAAGATCCTCGACGAGGTGATTGCCAAGAACGCGAAGAACGTCGAGGAATACCGCGGCGGCAAGGAAAAGGCGCTCAACGGCCTCGTGGGGCAGGTCATGAAGGCCAGCGGGGGCAAGGCCAACCCTGCGCAGGTCACCGAGCTGCTGAAAGCCAAGCTGGGCTGATCGCGAGCGAGCCCCGGGGCCTGGCGCCAGGCCCCGGCGGGTTCGTTCAGCGCGGGTTGCCGCCGTTCTGCGGCGACCAGAGCGTCTTCAGACGCCCGCGCTCTTCGTCGAAGCGCGCATTCACGCGCTTCTTCTCTTCTTCCTGCTCCGCGATGAAGCGGTTCTGCACGGCCACGCTCTGCGTGTTGTCCTCGATGCGGCGGCGCACGGCACCGGGCGCCTTGCTCGTGTCCTGCTTGTAGAACTCGAGCTCCTCGTCGATCTTCTTGCGGTCGTCGGCGAGCTCGACGAGGCGCTTCTTCGCGGCCTGGATCACCGCATCGATCTGCGACAGCGCCTCGACGCGCTCGCGGTCGTGCGTGGCGGCGTTGGGGTAGCGCACCAGCAGCGCGCGCTCGCGGCGGCGCTCGTCGATGAGCCGTGCGGCCTGGATGGCGGCTTCGCGCGCGCGGTCCTCGCGCTCCTGCTGCTCGCGCGCCGTGTAGGTCGGCTCCAGCTTGCGGCGCACCGTGCCGCTCGGGCCCAGTTCGCGCTGCTCGCGGTCGCTGCACTCGGCGATCGGCCGGTCGGCCGTGAGCGTGCGCCCGCGCGCGTCGACGCAGGTGTAGATGCCGACACCGGGCCCGTCCGTCTTGGCGGGCTGGGCCAGCACCGTTGCGCACGACGACAGGGCCGCCAGGCCCAGCCACAGCGACGCCACGGCGGCGGCAGAAGAGGGTTCGCGCGCGGGGCGTCGCATCGGCGCTGCGTCTCAGGCGCCGTAGCGCGTGCGGTAGGCCAGCACGCGCTCGCGGTGCGCGCCGAGGTCGGCGGCGGCGTTGCCCGAGAGGTAGCTCAGCAGGTCGTCCAGCGTGGCGATGGGCACCACCGCGAGGCCGAGCTGGTTGCGCACGTACTGCACGGCGCTGTGGTCCACGTCGACGCCGTTCTCGGTGGCTTTTTCCTGCCGGTCCAGGGCGATGGCCACGGCATGCGGCGTGGCGCCCGCGGCCTGGATCGCGGCGATGGATTCGCGCACCGCGGTGCCGGCCGACATCACGTCGTCGACGATCAGCACGCGGCCCTTCAGCGGCGCGCCCACCAGATTGCCGCCTTCGCCGTGCGCCTTGGCTTCCTTCCGGTTGTACGCGAAGGGGTAGTTGCGCCCACGCCGGGCCAGCTCGGCAGCCACGGTGGCGCCCAGCGGGATGCCCTTGTAGGCGGGGCCGAAGATCATGTCGAACTCGAGGCCGCTTTCGACCAGGCGGTCTGCATAGAATCCGGCGAGCCGCGCGATCTTGGCGCCGTCGTCGAAGAGGCCCGAATTGAAGAAATACGGGCTCATGCGACCGGCCTTGGTCTTGAATTCGCCGAAGCGAAGCACGCCGGCGTCGAGCGCGAACTGGACGAAGTCCTGTGCCACCGCGCTGCTTGTCTGACCGTCTACAGCCATTGGAAATTCCTTGTGTTCAAACTGACCAGTCTCAATCTCAATGGCCTGCGCTCGGCGGCCACCAAGGGCGTCGCCGACTGGGTGGCCGAACTCGCGCCGGATTGTATTTGCATGCAGGAGATCCGCGTCCAGGCCAGCGATGTCGAAGGCCGCTTCGAGCAGATGGCCGGCCTGCAGGGCCACTTCCACTTTGCCGAGAAAAAAGGCTACGCGGGCACCGCCATCTACACGAAGCATGCGCCCAGCGCCGTGGTGGTGGGTTGGGGTGATCCCGAATTCGACGCCGAAGGTCGCTACCTCGAGCTGCGCTTCGACACGCCCAAGCGCAAGTTCTCGGTGATCAGCTGCTACTTCCCGAGCGGCAGCTCGGGCGAGGAGCGCCAGGCCGCCAAGTTCCGCTTCCTGAAGGGCTTTTTCCCGCACCTCTTGGCGCTGAAGAAGGAGCGCGAGTTCATCCTGTGCGGCGACATCAACATCGCGCACCAGGAGATCGACCTGAAGAACTGGCGCGGCAACCAGAAGAACAGCGGCTTCCTGCCCGAGGAACGCGCCTGGATGACGCGCCTGCTCGACGCCGGCACCGAAGGCGCCGGCCTGGTGGACGTGTACCGCCGCCTCAAGCCCGACACCACAGGCGACGCCTACACCTGGTGGAGCAACCGCGGCCAGGCCTACGCGAACAACGTGGGATGGCGGCTGGACTACCACCTGGCCACGCCGGCGATGGGCGCGCTGGCGCGCACCGAGGCGATCTACAAGACGGTCAAGTTCAGCGACCACGCGCCGATCACGGTGGAGTACGACTTCACGCTGTAAGTCGCCCGCCCGTCGATGCCGATCCCGACTCCGTCTCCGTCCACGAACCCGTCCTCGCCGCCCACGGCCGCGGCGACGGCGGTGTACCTGCCGCGCGACGTGGTGAATGCGCCCGAGGTGAAGGCCGCGATCGCGCGCCGCAGCGCCGAGCGCGGCGACGACGCCGACATGGCGGCCTGGCTGCTGAACCACTTCTTCCGCTGGGCCATCGGCAGCTTCGGCAACGTGCTGCCGGTGCAGTCCCCCGCCGACTACCTGGCCGCGGCCGGGCCCGACAAGCCGTTGCCCGAATGGCTGGCCAAGCAACTGCAGCCGCGTGCGCCTGCCGCGGTGAACGCGGCGTCCGCACAGGACAAGGAAAAGTCCAAGAGCCACAAGGCCGAATCGCCCGCCGCCGAAGCCGCCCCGAAAACTTTCTACTACCTCGACCCCGAGCACCTGCTGCTGGTCGACCGCGAACGCATGCTGGTCGAGTTTTTGCGCTCGCGGCGCGGCACGCGGCTCGAACAGAAGCTGCAGCGCATCACCTGCTTCATGGCCATGGCCCTGTGGGAGCAGGAGCACCAGCGCATGCAGGCCAAGCGCAACAAGGGCTGGGTACCCAGCAGCGGCCTGGCGCTGAAGGAAGTGCTGCGCACGCCCAACGGCGTGATCTTCGAGTTCATCGGCAGCCATGCGGCGCTGCGCGAGGAAATGGCCTACGAGTCGTTCCACATGCAGCACTGCCTGGGCCAGTTCGCCAACATCAAGAAGCTCAATGGCGGCTACGGCGAGCAGTACGCCAGCGCCGCGCAGAGCGGCCGGCTGCGCCTGTTCACGCTGCGCAGCGCGGGCAACCTGCCGCACGTGACCATCAGCCTCGAGGTGCATCCGGACGGGCTGCGCGTCGACCAGATCAAGGGCAAGCAGAACCGCCACCCGATCCGCAAGTACGCGGACGATGTGCTGCAGTTCCTGCGCACGCTGCCGCCGCGCGGCGAGCGCCACAGCGACTGCGAAGGCATGGGCCTGGTGTTCGAGCCCGAGGCCTCGGACGCCGCCCGGGGCGAATGGAAGTTCGTGACCGACGTGCAAAGCCCCGATTTCCTGCTCAGCGTGATGAGCGGCAACTTCCACCTGATCGAGCACTTCGAGCAGCCGCCGCCGGCGCTGCAATGGCTGCTGCTGCGCATCGCGCCGCACGAGCTGGCGCGGCTGCGCCAGATGGACGTGGCGGTGGCCGCCGCCGCCCGGCTGACGCTGCCCGCGAACCGGCTGCCGCCGTCGCTGCAAGCAGCCCCCACGCCGACGCCCGCCGCGATGCTGGAGATCGAAGGCATCTCGCTGAGCGCCGCCGCTGGGAGCGGCATTGCCATGACGCAGGCCATCGTCATCGTTGTGTTCCTGGGCCTGCTGTACCTCGGGGTGCGCATCGCGTGGTTCGTCGTGCGCACGGCATTCCGCATCGTCGTGCGCGGCTCGGGCACGGCGATCGGCCACATGGAAAAGGCCAACGCCGACCTCGCGGTGCGCGCCGCGCAGGCCCGGGCCGACGCCGGCAAGGTGGTGCCCAACCGCCGCCGCTGGGCGCTGGCGCTCGGCGACATCCTGCTGCTGCGCAACGGCCTGCGCTGCGACAGCGACACGCTGGCGCTCGACGTGCCCGCCGAGCAGCGCCAGCGGCTGGCCAAGCAGGTGCTGCGCGAAATGAACATGGCCGCCGACCTGCCCGAGCGCGACATCGCCACGCAGATGCAGGCCGCGCTGGTCGGCTGGGTCGGCGGGCTCGGCCGCACCCACGCCAATTTCTACGAACAGCTCGCGGCAGAAGGCCAGGTGCGCGACGCGCTGGCCTTCGACTGCGCGCGCACCGCCTTCCTGGTGCGCTGCATCGCGCTGCTGGGCTGGGTGCCCGAGTCGCAGGCCTGGCTGGTGCTGTTCCTCAACGCACAGCGCGCGCAGGACAGCTTCGAAAGCTGGGAAGACTTCGGCCACGCCTATGCGCGGGCGCGGCTGCACTGGCTGCGCATCAGCAGCCAGGACGGCCCCGCCTCGTCGCGCGCCACGCTGGAAGTGCAGGAGCACCTGCAGAACACCCAGGGCAACTGGCTCACGCTGCCCTGGAAGCGCTACCGCATCTTCGATCCCCAACCCGTCACTCTCGCCCCTGCCGCGTCGGCCTGACGCGCGAGCCCCGCCCATGACCACCCACACGCCCCCCGCCGCAGCGACCGTGATTCCCCCCGCCCCCGCGCGCTGGAAGCTCTGCGACATCGACGCCCTGCTGCGCGCCGGCGACTACGCCGCACTCGACCAGCGGCTCGATGACGCGCTGGCCGCCAGCTTTCAAGACCGCGACGAGGAAGAGCGCTACTACGGCGCCTTGCCCGACGACCTGGCCGGCTGCACCGCGGCCGGCGCCGAAGGCCTGGCCCGCCTGGCCGCGTGGCAGGCCGCCCGCCCGCAATCGGCCCACGCCTGGCTCTGCGAAGCGCACTACTGGTACCACTGGGCCTACGAGTACCGCGGCTCGGGCTGGGCCAGCACGGTCACCGCGCTCGGCTGGGAATGCGCCCATGCCTGCGCCACGCGCTGCGCCGTGGCCGCGCTGCGCGCCCTCACGCTCGCGCCCACGATGTGGACCGCCTGCGCCCTGCTGCTGCAGAGCACCTCGGCCTTCAACGAGCCCGACTGGCTGACCGAGCTGGTGCGCAGCGGCCGCTGGCCCGACAAGCCGCTGCAGCACGACTTTTCGCTGGACGACGATGAGGCCACCCGCGAGGAGCTGCTGGCGCAGCTCGCGCGCTCCGGCCTGGCGCACGACGAGCGCGTCGCCTGCCCCGAGGCCGCGCCCACCGCCCTGCCCTCGCCCGTGCAGGGCCGCAAGGTGATCAGCGGCACGTCCTACTGGATTCATGCCACGCTGCACGTGCACCCGCGGCTGTTCTTCTTCATGCGCCAGTGCGTCTGGTTCCAGCAGCCGCGCTGGGGCGGCAGCCACGAGCGCGTGCGCGCCTTCATCGCCTCGCCCGCCTGCGCCCACCTGAGCGAGGTCGAGAAAGACCGGCTGCGCCACGAGATCTGGCGCGACGACTACCAGGGCAACAGCGTCGACAAGGACGAAGACCCGGCCGAAGCGCAGCAGCGCATGACCGCCACGCGCCAGCGCGCCCAGGAGGCGCTCTACCCCTACCACCGCTGGGAAACCCTGCGCTGGCTGGCCGTGAGCCACTACATGCTCGACCAGCACGCCGAAGCGCTGGCCTGCCTGCGCGAGGCCGAGAGCCACCATCCCATCGACGACGACTACGCCATGAACATGGCGGTGCACGTCGCCCTGGAGCAGGACCCCGGCGGCCACTGGCTGGGCCAGGCCATCTGCAACAGCGCCAACGCCTACGAATGCAACACCGCGCTGATCCTGCACGGCTACTGCAGCCTGAAGGGCGCCTTCGGCTTCGTGCCCAACGCGGCGACCGGCAACGCCTGGCTGGCGGCCGCGCGCGAACGCAACGCCGGCACCGAGAACTGGGACGACCTGGCGCGCGCGCTGTGGCGCGTGCCGCGCAACCAGGAAGCCTTCGAGATCCTCGAGATGGGGCTGGCCGCCGGCGACAAATCGTGCCTGCTCACGCTCGGCATCTTCCACGCGGGCGGCGAGCACGGCACCAAGGACCGGCAACAGGCGATGCACTGCTACGGCCAGGCGGCACAGGCCGGCAACAGCGTCGCGGCCTACAAGCTGGGCTACCTCTGCCACGACATGGCCTGGGAAGACGCCACGCCCGCGGCGCAGCGCCCCGCGCTGCAGGCGCAGGCGGTCGAGGCCATGCTGAAGGCCCGCGAGCTGGGCCACGACGACGCCACCGAGGGCGCGCTGATGTTCATCAGTGACCTGTCCGACATCCCCGTGCGCCACCGCCACCTGGACTTCGTGCGCGAGCACGCGACCAACGGCGACGCCATCGCCATGGCCACGCTGTCGACCCTGCTGGCCGACGCCAACGACAAGGTGCTCTACAACTACCGCGAGAGCGTGCGCTGGATCATGGGCGCGCAAGCCGTGGCGCCCGAAGACGAGTTCGTGGTGAACGTGACCAAGAACACCCACCAGGACGGCTTCCTGTCGTCCACGCTCTACAAGCTCACGCGCCGGCAGATCAAGGCGCACGAGATCCCGGGCGGCGACAACGCGATGGTGTGACCGCTAGCGGGACAGCGCAGGCAGTGCCTTCGCCAGCGTCTCGCTGAAGGCGCGCATCGCCTCGGTCTCGTGCGTGCCGCGCTTGGTCAGGCGAAAGAAGTCCATGCCCACGCGCGGCTTCAGCAGCACGTCGGTCTTCACGCGGTGACGGCGGCAGGCCGCCAGCGCGAAGGTGGGCATCACGGCGGTGCCGAAGCCGGCCTCGACCATCGAGATCAGCGTGCCGAAGAAGTTGAAGGCGGGCCGCTGCGCGTCGGCCAGTCCGATCTCGCCGAGCTGGCGCTCGATCACCTTCTGGATCGGGTTGCCGGGCGGCAGGCCGATCAGCGTGGCGCCGCGCAGCGCGGACCAGGGCGCGGTGCCGACCGGTTCGCCGTCGGCCGTGGCCTGCGTGACCCGCATCAGCTCGAAGCGCCCCACGGGCGTGCGGTCGAGCCCCGCCGCAGCCTTGAAGAAAAAGCCCAGGCCGAGGTCGGCCTCGCCCGCGGCCACCATCGCTTCCACGTCGCGCAGGTCGGCGTCGAAAAGGCGCAGCACGACCTGCGGATGCGCCTGGCGAAAACTCGCGAACACCCAGGGCAGGAGGTGCGAGGACACCAGCGGCGTGGCCGCGATGCGCAGCGTCTGGCGCGCCGCATCGCCCTCGGCGCCGAGCTCGGCGGCCACGTCATCGAGGTCGGTGACGAGCCGTTCCACCACCGGCAGCAGACGGCGCCCGGCCGGCGTGAGGCTCACCATGCGCGTGGTGCGGTCGAACAGGCGGCAGCCGAGCTGCTTCTCCATCTCGCGGATCAGGATGCTCAGGCCGGCCTGGGTGATGTGCGCCTGCTCCGCCGCGCGGGTGAAGTTGCCGATGCGCGCTACCTGCAGGAAGGCGCGCATCTGGCGCGTGGTCAGGTTCATAAGGATTCATGATAAATCCATATCACATCTAAATTTCCCATATGCCTCGTTTGCGGTCCCAATACGGACCCCATGAGCACCGCACCTAACGAAGTCATCATCCTCGGCGCCGGCATCGGCGGCCTGACCCTCGCCCTGAGCCTGCACCAGGCCGGCATCGCCTGCCGCGTGTACGAGGCCGTACCCGAGCTGCGCCCGCTCGGCGTGGGCATCAACCTGCTGCCGCATGCGGTGCGCGAGCTGTCCGAGCTGGGCCTGCTCGACGCGCTCGACGCCGTGGGCGTGCGCACGCAGGAGGCGGTCTTCTTCACCGAGCACGGCCAGCTGGTGTTCCGCGAGCCCGCCGGGCAGCACGCGGGCTACGACTGGCCGCAGTACTCGATCCACCGCGGCGACCTGCAGACCGTGCTGCTGAACGAAACCTTGAAGCGCCTGGGCCCCGACAGCGTGCAGTGCGGCCACCGCTGCACCGGCGTCGAACAGGATGCCGACGGCGTGACGGTGCACTTTGCCGACGGCCGCGCGCCGGTGCGCGGCGCGGTCGCGGTGGGCTGCGACGGCATCCACTCGGCGCTGCGCAAGCAGCTGTATCCGAACGAGGGTGCGCCGCGCTATTCGGGCATCAACATGTGGCGAGGCACCGCGGCCTGGAAGCCCTTTCTCTCGGGCGGCAGCATGGTGCGCGCGGGCTGGCTCACCGTCGGCAAGATGGTGATCTACCCGATCCGCAACGACATCGACGACCAGGGCCGCCAGCTCGTGAATTGGGTCGCCGAGATCCACGCGCCCCAGCCCGCGATGCGCGACTGGAGCCGGGCCGGGCGCCTCGAGGACTTCCTGCCCGCCTTCGCCGACTGGCACTTCGACTGGCTCGACGTGCCCGCGCTGATCCTGGCCTCCGACACCATCCTGGAGTACCCGATGGTCGACCAGGACCCGCTGCCGCGCTGGAGCCACGGCCGCCTCACGTTGCTGGGCGACGCCGCGCACCCGATGGTGCCGCGCGGCTCCAACGGCGCGGGCCAGGCGATCATCGACGCGCGCTTTCTCGCGGGCGCAATGAAGCGCGAAGGCGTGGGCATCGCGGCGCTCGACACCTACGACCGCGTGCGCGTGAAGGCCACCACCGACGTGGTGCTGACCAACCGCAGCAACCCGCCCGACACCATCCTGCGCGAGGTGTTCGAGCGTTCGGGCGGCCGGCGCGTCGAGAACCTCGACGCGATCGTCACGCAGCAGGAGCTGCAGGCGATCTCCGACCACTACAAGCGCGTGGCCGGCTACGACCCGGCGGCGCTGAAGGCGCGCGCGTCGTACCTCTGAGCGCGGGCACATTCACCGAACAAGACGGAGACAAGACCCCATGAGATTTCTGCGCAAGACCTTCGCCACCCTGCTGGTTGCGGCCAGCGCCGCCGCGGCCCATGCCTGGCCCGAGCAGCCGGTGACGCTGGTGGTGCCCTACACGCCCGGCACCGGCATCGACCTGATCGCACGCCAGCTCTCGGCCCGCCTGCCCGCCGTGCTCGGCCAGCCGGTGATCGTGGAAAACCTGGCCGGTGCGAGCGGCAACATCGGCAGCGAGAAGGTGGCGCGAGCCAAGCCCGACGGCTACACGCTGCTGGTGCAGGTCAACACGCTGGTGATGAACAAGGGCCTGTACAAGTCGCTCGCCTACGACCCGGTGGCCGACTTCACGCCGGTGTCGCAGACCTCGTGGGGCACGCTGCTGCTGGTGACCAACCCGGCCACCCAGAAGGCCGGCTCGCTCGCGCAACTGGTGGCCACCGCCAAGGCCAACCCCGGCAAGCTGACCTACGCCACGCCGGGCGTCGGCACGCCGCACCACCTGTCGATGGCGCTCCTGATGCAGGGCACCGGCACCGACCTGCTGCACGTGCCCTACAAGGGCACGGCCGGCGCCGTCACCGACCTGCTCGGCGGGCGCATCGACGCGATGTTCCTGCCGGTGCACGTGGCGCTGCAGCACATCCAGGCCGGCAAGCTCAAGGCGCTCGCCACCGGCAGCGGCCATCGCCTGCCGCAGTTGCCCGACGTGCCGACCCTGGCCGAGGCCGGCGTGACCGCCGACAACGTCGACATGTGGTACGGCGTGCTCGCGCCCAAGGGCACGCCGGCCAACGTGGTGGCGCGGCTGAACACGGAGATCGCCGCGGTGCTGAAGTCGCCCGAGGTGGCGAAGTCCTTCGAGTCGCAGGGCATGGTGCCCGCCAGCTCGACGCCGGCGGCGTTCGGCGCGCTGATCCAGAAGGACGCGCAGCGCTGGGCGACGGTGGTCAAGAAGGGGAACATCACCGCCGACTGAGCGCGGCGGGAAGCGCAGCTACTTGCGCGCAGCCGCCCGGTACAGGTTCTCGACCTTCGGCACGTTCGCCTCGAGCTTGGCGATGCGGTCCGGCCCGCTCGGGTGGGTCGACAGGAAGCTCAGGCCGCCCTGGTTCTTGGAGGCGGTGGCCATCTTCTTCCACAGCGACACCGAGGCCTGCGGGTCGTAGCCCGCGCGCGCGGCGAGCTCCAGGCCCACGAGGTCGGCGTCGGTCTCGTCGCTGCGGCTGAACTTCAGGGTGATGAGCTGCGTGCCGGCGCGCGCCGCGAGGTCGCCGACCTGGCCGAGCCCCAGCAGCTGCGCGCCGATGGACAGCGCCGCGCCGGTACCGACGCTCTTGGCCATGCGCGCGCGGGCGTGTTCGCGCAGCGCGTGCGCCATTTCATGGCCCATGACCATCGCGACCTCGTCGTCGCTCAGCTTGAGCTGCTCGAGGATGCCGGTGAAGAAGGCGATCTTGCCGCCGGGCATGCAGAAGGCGTTGATCTGCTTGCTGCCGATCAGGTTGACCTCCCACTTCCATTCGCGGGCGCGGGTGTTCCACGGCAGGGCGAAGGGAATGAGCCGCTGCGCGATGGTGCGCAGGCGTTGCAGTTGCGCGTTGCCATCGCCGGCCAGCGCGCCCTTGGCGCGCGCCTGTTCGAGCAGCTGGCCGTACTGCTGCACGCCGGCCGCCTCGATCTGGTCGGCGGGCACGAGGTTGCGCGCCACCGAGGCATTGCCGACATTGACCTGCGCCAGTGCCGGCGCGCTCAGCGCCGCACCGGCGGCGGCCAGCAGGAAGGCCCGGCGCGGGTTCCATGCCGAGGCTTCGGAGAGGGCGGAAAGGGGGCGTTCGCATCGTGTGCACATAGGTGCCCGGATGATAGGAACAAATGGAGACGAGCGGGCGCGTCGATGTCCCCGGCACTCCACGAAAACCTCCGCCTTCGGCTGCGGTGCGAGTGCCTTCGGGCGGCCGGGCGGCACTCATGGACAATCCCCCACTCATGTCCGCACCGCCCGCCGAACCCACCCAAGCCCCCGCGAGCGCCGCGCTGCCCTGGCGCGACGCGCTCAAGGTCTACCTCGAACCCGCCACCCTGCGCATGCTCGCGCTGGGCTTCTCGGCCGGCCTGCCGCTGCTGCTGGTGCTGGGCACGCTGAGTTTCCGGCTGCGCGAGGCGGGCATCGACCGCACCACCATCGGCTACCTGAGCTGGGTCGGGCTGGCCTATGGCTTCAAGTGGGTCTGGGCGCCGCTGGTCGACCGGCTGCCGCTGCCGCCGCTGACCACGCTGCTCGGGCGCCGGCGCGGCTGGCTGCTGCTGGCGCAGGGCATGGTAATCGTCGGGTTGGTCGGCATGGCGATGAACGACCCGCGCCTGGGGCTGCAGCCGCTGATCTGGTGCGCGCTGCTGGTGGCCTTCGGCTCGGCCACGCAGGACATCGCGCTGGACGCCTTCCGCATCGAATCGGCCGAGACGCGCAAGCAGGCCGCGCTGGCCGCCGCCTATCAAACGGGCTACCGGCTCGCGATGATCTGGGCCGGCGCCGGCGTGCTGTGGGTCGCGGCCTGGGCCGAGGTGGCGCCCGCCGTGGCCGTCACCGGCGCGGCGGCGTACCAGAACAGCGCCTGGAAGACGGCCTACCTCGTCATGGCGGCCTCGATGGCGGTCGGCGTCCTCACGGTGCTGCTGTCGCCCGAACCGGTGCGGCGCGTGCTGCCGAAGGCGAAGAACGCCGGCGAATGGCTGCGAAGCGTGCTGATCGAGCCTTTTGCCGACTTCATCCGCCGCTACAAGTGGCAGGCGGCGCTGATCCTGGCGCTGATCGCCATCTACCGCATCAGCGACGTGGTGATGGGCATCATGGCCAACCCCTTCTATGTGGACATGGGCTTCACCAAGGACCAGGTGGCCACGGTCAGCAAGATCTACGGCGTGATCATGACGCTGGTGGGCGCCTTCGTGGGCGGCGTGCTGTCGATGCGCCTGGGCGTGATGCGGGTGCTGATGCTGGGCGCGGTGCTGAGCGCCGCGAGCAACCTGCTGTTCGCCTGGCTGGCCACGCGCGGGCACGACCTGACGGCGCTGATCGCGGTGGTTTCGGCCGACAACCTGGCCGGCGGTATCGCCTCGGCGGCCTTCATCGCCTACCTGTCGAGCCTGACCAACATCAGCTACTCGGCCACGCAGTACGCGCTGTTCAGCTCGCTGATGCTGCTGCTGCCGAAGTTCATCGCCGGCTATTCGGGCGCGTTTGTCGACGCCTACGGCTACAGCACCTTCTTCACCGCCACCGCGCTGCTGGGCGTGCCGGTGCTGCTGCTGGTGGCGCTGGCCTCGCGCATGGCGGCCCGCACAGGCGACGGCGAGCGTCAATAGGGCCTGCGCCGGAGCTGTCATCTATAGGAAACAGCCGACGCAACCTGATACGCAACGCTGGTAGGCTGCGACATTCATTGCGTGAAAATTGCGCTTTCCCGCTTTTTCTTCTGTCGCCGACGCCCTTTCGCCTGTCGCCTGCCCCCACATCCATCGTGCCGTCCCGAATTTCTCCCCTTCAAATCAGTGCCTACACGGCCACCTCGGCCGTCGGCGTCGGCAAGGAAGCGCACGCCGACGCACTCGCGCACTCGCGCAGCGGCCTGCGCGCCAACGACTTCGGCGAGGCACCGCTGCCGACCTGGATCGGCCGCGTCGACGGCCTGGAAGACGTCCGCCTGCCCGAATCGGCCGCGTTCTGGGACTGCCGCAACAACCGGCTGGCCTGGCTGGGCCTGCAGGCTGACGGCTTCCTCGAGGCGGTCGCGGCCGCGCGCCAGAAGTACGGTGCCACGCGCATCGCGCTGGTGCTCGGCACCTCCACGGCCAGCATCGGCGAGACGGAGCTGGCCTACACGCAGCTCGACGCCGACGGCAACTTTCCGCCGGACCAGCGCCGCGCGGCCGTCCACACGCCGCATTCGCTGGCCATGTTCGTGCAGCAGGTGCTGGGCATCGACGGCCCGAGCGAGACGATTTCCACCGCCTGCTCGTCCAGCGCCAAGGTGTTCGCCTCCGCCGAGCGCCTGATCCGCCTGGGCCTGGCCGACGCGGCCGTGGTCGGCGGCGCCGACACGCTGTGCGGCAGCGTGCTGTTCGGTTTCAACTCGCTGGAGCTGGTCTCCACCGAGCCCTGCCGCCCCTTCGACGCCGACCGCAAGGGCATCAGCCTGGGCGAGGCGGCGGGCTTCGCGCTGGTCGAGCGCGTGCAGGCCGGTGACAACGCCACGCAGCTGCTGGGCTACGGCGAAGCGAGCGACGCGCACCACATGTCGACGCCGCACCCCGAGGGCCTGGGCGCCGAGCGCGCACTCGACGACGCGCTGGCGCGCGCGGGCCTGTCGGCCGACGCCATCGACTACATCAACATGCACGGCACGGCGAGCCAGAAGAACGACGAGGTCGAGGGCGCGCTGGTGGCGCGCCGCTTCCCGGCGCGCACACACGCCAGCTCGACCAAGGGCTTCATGGGCCACACGCTGGGCGCCGCGGGCATCGTCGAAGCCGTGGTCTGTCTGCTGGCGATCGAGCGCGGCCTGATGCCGGGCACGGTCAACACACGCACGCTGGACGAAGGCTTCGGCCCGCAGATCAAGCTCGAACCTGCGACGGGCGAGGTGCGCTACGCGCTGTCCAATTCCTTCGGTTTCGGCGGCAACAACTGCGCGCTGGTCTTCGGCAAGGCGGTGAACGCATGAACACGCCTCCGACGCTCTACATCGAAGGCCCCGCCTTCTGGACCCCCACGCTGCCCGGCTGGGAGGCCGCCCGCGCGGCCTTCCGCGGCGAAGGCGCGCTGGCCGATCCGCCCGCCAAGCGGCCCTCGCCGCAGGTGCTGGCCCCGGCCGAGCGCCGCCGCGCGCCCGACACCGTGGCGCTGGCGCTCGAAGTGGCCGCCGCGGCCATCGCGGGCGCCGACCGCCCCGCGGCCGACGTGCCCTGCGTGTTCACGTCGGCGCACGGCGACCTGTCGATCAACGACTACATGTGCAGCACGCTCGCGGGCGACCCGAAGATGCTGTCGCCCACCAAGTTCCACAACTCGGTGCACAACGCGGCCGTGGGCTACTGGACCATCGGCACCGGCTGCATGGCGGCCAGCAACGCCGTCTCGGCCTACGGCCACAGCTTCGCCGCCGGCCTGCTCGAAGCGGCCGTGCAGTGCGCGGCCGACCAGACGCCGGTGCTGCTGGTGGGCTACGACGCCCCCACGGTCGGCGCGCTGGCCTCGGTGACCGACAGCCGCGGCCTGCTGGCCGTGGCGCTGGTGATCGCGCCCGAGCGCACGGCCCGCACCGTGGCCAGCCTCGACTGGTCGCTGGTCGGCGACGGTGCGGCGACCGCGCCGCGCTCGGCCGCCGCCGCCACGCTGAAGGACATCAACCCGATGGCCGACGCCCTGCCCCTGTTCGAGGCGCTGGCCCAGGCCCCGGGCAGCGCCGACGCGCCCATCGACCTGCCGCTGTCGGCCGCGCTGGCCCTGCGGCTGCGCCTGCAGGCCGCGGGCTGACCGGCCTGCGCCCGGGGGCGGCGGTGCGTGTTGACACACGCAACCGCGCCCCGGTACGTCATCATTGCCGCATGGCGCCCACGCAACCTGGGCGAGGCGCTATGTTTTTCGCAGCGATCCAGGTTGACAGGGCGATGCTGCGTTTACCCAACTTTACGGAGCGTTCAAGCCCGCTTGCTCCCGGTGAACGACCATGAAGCGCATGAGCACCCCCCAACTCCTGATGATCGAAGACGACGCCCGCCTGGCGCAGATGGTGGGCGAGTACCTGACGCAGTCGGGTTTCGCCTTCAACCACGCCGGCGACGGCGCCACCGGCCTGGAGCAGCTGCAGCAGCACGCGCCCGACCTGGTGATCCTCGACCTGATGCTGCCCGACACCGACGGTCTCGAGGTCTGCCGCCGCATCCGCGCCCTGCCCGGCCCGCTGGCCAAGGTGTCGGTGCTGATGCTCACGGCCAAGGGCGACCCCATGGACCGCATCATCGGCCTGGAGATCGGCGCCGACGACTACCTGCCCAAGCCCTTCGAGCCGCGCGAGCTGCTGGCGCGCATCCGCGCCGTGCTGCGCCGGCGAAGCGAGAACGCCACCGAGGCCGAAGCCTCCACGGTGATGCGCTTCGGCACGCTGGAGATCGACCGCAACGCGCGCACCGTGTCGGTGGCCGGCGCGCTGGCCGACCTCACCTCCTACCAGTTCGACCTGCTGGTGGCGATGGCCGAGCGCGCGGGCCGCGTGCTCACGCGCGACCAGATCATGGAAGCCGTGCGCGGCCGCGAGCTCGAAGCCTTCGACCGCTCGATCGACGTGCACATGGGCCGCATCCGCGCGGCCATCGAGGTCGACGCGAAGAACCCGAAGCGCATCCTGACGGTGCGCGGCGTGGGCTACGTGTTCGCCAAGCAGCAAGACTGACCTGACAGGACCGCCCCGCGATGCTGCGCAGCCTCTACCGCCGCCACCTCTACGTCCGCATCTGGCTCGCGGTGGTCGGCGGTGTGGTCATCCTCACGCTGATGGCCAACTGGATCGTGCGCGTGGCCGCCGAGGCCGAGCGCGAGCGCCTGGCGCCGGTGCCGCGCGAGGTGGTCGTGCTCGACAGCCAGGACCGCACCATCGGCACCGGCAAAGCCATGCGCGTGCCCGGCCAGGGCCTGGAGTTCGATGTGCAGCTGAGCGACGGCCGCGACATGACATTGCGCGTGGCGCCGCGCGAGCGCCCCACCGGCACCGGCGGCTTCGCGCCCTGGCGCACCCCGTTCGGGCTGGGCTGGATGATTGCGCTCGTGGGCGTGGCGGTGGCGCTGGGCGTCTACCCGATCGTGCGGCGCATCACCCAGCGGCTCGAGACCCTGCAGCGCGGCGTGCAGCGCTGGGGCGAGGGCGACCTCTCGGCGCGCGTGATCGAGGAAGGACAAGACGAAGTGGCCGATCTCTCCAAGCGATTCAATGCCTCCGCCGAACGCATCGAGCAGCTCGTGCGTTCCCACAAGTCGCTGCTGGCGAACGCCTCGCACGAGCTGCGCTCGCCGCTCACCCGCATCCGCATGGGCCTGGAGCTCATGGGCGACCAGCCCAGCCCGGCGGCGCGCGAGGAAATCTCGCGCAACATCGGCGAGCTCGACCAGCTCATCGACGAGATCCTCTTGGCCAGCCGGCTCGACGCCAGCGAGGCCGACATGGGCACCATCGAATCCGTCGACCTGACCGGCCTGGCGGCCGAAGAATGCGCGCAGGTGAACGCCGAGCTCGACCTGGCCGAAGGCACCGACAACGCCACACTCACCGTGCCAGGCGTGTCGCGCCTGCTGCGCCGCGCGATCCGCAACCTGCTCGAGAACGCCCGCCGCTACGGCGCCGGCGAGATCAGCGTCGAACTCGGCAGCGCCGGCGGCTACGCCACGGTGCGCGTCAACGACCGCGGGCCGGGCGTGCCGGCGACGCTGCGCGAACGCATCTTCGAACCCTTCTACCGCCTGCCGGGCGCCAGCGAGCGCAACGGCGGCGTCGGCCTGGGGCTGGCGCTGGTGAAGTCGATCGCCGAGCGCCACGGCGGATCGGTGCGCTGCGAAGACCGACCGGGTGGGGGCGCGAGCTTCGTGATCTGCCTGCCGGCCAAGGGCCCTGCCGCCGCAGCGCACTGAGCGCCTTCGGGTGCGCAAGGGCAAGTCAGGTTCGGCCGAGGGGCCGCACCTAAAATCCCGGCCCTATGCAGAGATCGCACATCGTTCGGCCCGCGGCCATGTTCTGGGGGCTGGTGGTGTTCATGCCGGTCGGCGTCACCTACCTGTCGGCCATCGTGCTGCTGCTTGCCCTGCTGGTGGGCGGCGGCTTGCGCGAGCGCTATGCGCGGCTGCGCGCCAACCCGCTGTGGTGGCCGGTGGTCGCCTACGTGGCGTGGACCTTCATCGTGCTGGCCGTGCGGCCGCACTACCCCGAGACCCCCTCCAACCTGTTCCACGGGCTGCGCATCGCCTTCACCTTCCTGATGGCGATGGCGCTCACGCGCGAGGAGGCGCTGTGGGCGCTGCGCGGCTTCCTCCTGATCGCGGCGCTCAACATCGTGCTCATCGTGCTGCACTACAGCCTGGGCTTTCCGGTGCCGGGCGCGCTGCGCGGCGTGGTGATGGAGGTGGGCAACAAGTCCATCAGCAACGCGCTGCTGTTCAGCATCGTCGCGGCCAGCGCGGCGGTCTACGGGCTGTCGCAGATCACGGGGCACCGGCCCCTGCGCGCACTGGCGGCCTTCGCGCTCGTGCTCGGGCTGGGCGCCGTGGTCGCGCTGCCGCTCACCTCGCGCACCTCGGTGCTCGCGCTGCTGCTGGTGATTCCGGTGGTCTGCCTGCACCAGTGGAAGAACCACCTGAAGGCGCTGTCGGCGGCGCTGATCCTGGGCGCGGTGGTGATCGGCGCAAGCCTGTACCAGCTGCCGCAGCTGCAGCAGAAGGTCGAGACCGGCATCGAGGAGCTCGAGAAGGCGCAGACCGGCGCCGTGTTCCACGGCAGCTGGATCATCCGCTACTACATGTACCGCGACACCGGCGCCATGATCGCCGACCAGCCCGTCGTGGGCTGGGGCATCGGCGGCTGGACCGACCAGTGGCACAAGCGCGGCCCGGCACTGTTCGCCGACTCCAACATGCCGCACAACGACTTCCTCTGGGTGGGCGCGCAAAGCGGCATCCCGGGCATCCTGAGCCTGCTGGCGATCATGCTCGTCGCAGTCTGGCAGGCCTGGCGCCGGCCCGACATCGCCGGCCGCTACGCGCTGGCCGCGACGCTCATCGCGCTCATCGCGTCGAGCGTGAACTCTGCCATGCGCGATGCGCAGATCGGGCTGGCCGTGCTGTGGATCGCGATGGTCTATCTGCGGCTGGCGCAGGAATCGCAGGACCCCGATCCGTGGCGCGGCCTGTGGCCGAGGGCCCGGCCAAGCTGAAACGAAAAAACCGGCCGCAAGGGCCGGTTTCTTTTTTCCGCCTGGCCGCTCAGTGGCGGCTGGACACGGTCTCGCCCGCCTTCAGGCGGTACACCGTGCCGCAGTACGGGCACTTGGCTTCGCCGGTGCGCGCCACGTCGAGGTAGACCTTCGGGTGGCTGTTCCAGAGCTTCATGTCGGCCTTGGGGCTGGGGCAGAACACGCCGCCCTGGTGGTTGAGCTCCGTCGCGAGGAGTTCGACGACTGCATTGGTGGACATGTTGTTCCTCAGACCTTCGTGAGCCAGTGGGCGTACTTGGGGTTCTTGCCGTTCACGATGTCGAAGAAGGCCGACTGGATCTTCTCGGTGACCGGGCCGCGCGCGCCGCCGTCGCCACGGTTGCCGATCTCGATGCGGTCGAGTTCGCGGATGGGCGTCACTTCAGCGGCCGTGCCGGTGAAGAAGGCTTCGTCGGCCACGTACACCTCGTCGCGCGTGATGCGCTTTTGCACCAGCTCGATCCCCAGGTCCTTGCAGATGTGCAGGATGGTGTTGCGCGTGATGCCGTTCAGGGCGCCAGCCGACAGGTCGGGCGTGTAGACCACGCCGCCCTTGACCACGAACACGTTCTCGCCCGCGCCTTCGGACACGAAGCCGCTCGCGTCGAGCAGCAGTGCTTCGTCGTAGCCGTCGTCCAGCGCTTCCATGTTGGCGAGGATCGAGTTGGTGTAGTTGCTCACCGTCTTGGCCTGCGTCATCGTGATGTTGACGTGGTGGCGGGTGTAGCTGGAGGTCTTCACGCGGATGCCGCGGCGCATGCCTTCTTCGCCGAGGTAGGCGCCCCACGACCAGGCCGCGACCATGGCGTGGATCTTGTTGCCCTTGGGGCTCACGCCCAGCTTCTCGGAGCCGATCCAGATCAGGGGGCGCAGGTAGCAGCTTTCGAGCTTGTTCTCGCGCACGACCTGCTTCTGGGCTTCGTTCAGCTGTTCCTGCGAGAACGGGATCTTCATGCGCAGGATCTTGGCGCTGTTGAACAGGCGCTCGGTGTGCTCGGCCAGGCGGAAGATGGCGGTGGCGCCGTCGGCCGTTTTGTAGGCGCGCACGCCCTCGAAGGCGCCGCAGCCGTAGTGCAGCGTGTGGCTCAGCACGTGGATCTTGGCGTCGCGCCAGTCCACGAGTTCGCCGTCCATCCAGATCTTGCCGTCACGGTCGTCCAGCGAGGGGGGGATCGAGCTCATTTCCTGATTCCTTTGGGAGCGGTGTGGGGGTGCGACCCACTGGGAAGTCGCAAAAGCTTTCGATTTTACGGCCGAGCCCGGAACCGGGTGCCCGACAATGGCCGGTTGTGCCAACCAGTGGAAAAAGGGTTCCCGTGTCCGTATTCAAGAACGTCATCGTCTATCGCATCGAACCTGCCTGGTCCCAATCACTGACCGAGGCAGAAGAAGGGCTGGCCAAGCAACGCTTCGTGCCTTGCGGCCCCTCGCAGGAAAAGTCCGCCGGCTGGGTCGAGCCGCGCGGCGAGGCCAACGGCCCGCTGGTGGAGTCCATCGACGGCCAGTGGCTGGTCGAGTACATGATCGAAAGCAAGCAGGTCCCCGGCTCCGTGGTGCGCCGCAAGCTCGACGAGCGCTGCGCCCACATCGAGACCACCACCGGCCGCAAGCCCGGCAAGAAGGAAAAGAAGGAGCTCAAGGAAGACATCACCCTCGAGCTGCTGCCCATGGCCTTCACGCGCAGCGCGCGCGTCACGGTGTGGATCGACAAGGCCGAGAACCGCCTCGTGATCAACTGCGGCAACGCCGCCCGCGCCGACGAAGTGGTCACCAGCCTCGTGAAGTCGCTCGACGGCTTTGCCGTGGCGCTGATCAACACGCAGATCGAGCCGGCCGCCGCCATGGCCAACTGGCTGCTGACGCAGGAGCCGCCGGCCGGCTTCAGCATCGACCGCGAGTGCGAGCTCAAGGCCTCCGACGACTCGAAGGCCGTGGTGCGCTACGCCAAGCACGCACTGGACATCGACGAGGTCAAGCAGCACATCACCGACGGCAAGCGCCCGACGCGCCTGGCGCTCACCTGGGACGACCGCGTGTCCTTCGAGCTCACGCACGGCCTGCTGATCCGCAAGATCACCTTCCTCGAAGGCACGGGCGACGGCGCGGCGGGTGGCAAGAAGGAAGACAACTTCGACGCCGACGTGGCCATTGCCACCGGCGAACTCGGCCAGCTGGTGCCGGCGCTGCTCGACGCGCTGGGCGGCGAGGCGGCGTTCTCGGCGGCACCGCCGGACGAGGCACCGAAGGCTGCGGCTACTGCACCCGCAGCGCAGGCCGACACGCCCGAAGAAGAAGACGCGCCGTTCTGACGTTCTGAGTCAGGCGAAGCGCCCGCGCCGCCTTCAGGCCGCGGGCGTTTCTTCGTCGGCCGACGCCTCGGGCCGCGTGAGCGTCCAGCTCTGCAGCTTGCCGCCGTTGAACACGGCATCGACGTAGGAACCGCCGGCATCGGTCCAGCGGTACAGCTCGGGCTGCTCGTTCTCGGGCGAGCGCTGCTCGCCGAGCGCGCGCGTCATCGCGATGACGTGCATGAGCGTCACGCCGGGCTTGAGCTTGGCATTCAGCATCACCGAGCTCGCCACCGTGCCGATGGGCCGGTCGGCGGCCCGCTTGAGCACCTGCATCGTGCGGTTGAAGTGCATCAGCAGGAACATCACGATCGCACCGCCGGCGAACGCCACGCCGCCCCATCCGTATTGGTGCCAGGACAGGCCGAGGAGAACGACGGCCCCCACGGGCACCAGCAATTTCTGGAAATTCATGGGGCGCATTGTCGCCGCCCGGTGGAAGGCCCCCGCAGGCCGAGGCAGTTGCCCCAGGGGTCGCGCACCTGCGCCATGTGCTCGTCGCCCTCGAGCCGCAAGGGGCCGCGGTACAGCGGCGCGCCGCACGATTGAAGGTGAGCCAGCGCCGCATCGAAGTCGGCCACGTTCCAGTACACGACCGAGCCCGAGGCACCGGCGCCGACCTTCGCGTCGGCCTGCACGAGTTCCAGCAGCACGCCGTGGACCGACAGGCACTCGAAGGCCGGCGAGCCGATCGACATCGGCACCGCATCGGGGAAGGCGTCGGCGTACCAGCGCAGTGCGGCGTTCACATCGGTGACGTGGACCATGACGGCGGCAATGGGCGGTGCGGTGGATTTCATTCGGCGACAGCGGGAAACGGCCCGCGATTGTGCGGCCCCGACCCCGCCGCAGTAGCCGCCGTGGCTACCGCCGGGCGCAGAAAGCGGTACTCCCGGCGAAAGGCGCACGATGCCGGGGCGGGTGCGGGCACATTTCGCCGCACGGGCATCTGCCCGGGCCACCGAGAAACGCATGAACATCCCGCGTTCCGTCACCTTCGTTCGACTCACCCTTGCCGCCGCACTCGCGGGCACCGTCCTCAGCGGTTGCTACGTGGTGCCGCTCGGTCAACCCGCTCCCGTCGCGCCGTCGCAGCAAAGCTACGCCGTGGCACCGGGGCCGGTGTCACAGACCTTCAGCGCGCGGCTCTATCCGTCGAACGCCGAAGCCGCGCGCTACGGCGCCGTCGGGGGCACGGTGACCAACGACATGAACGGCCGCGGCCACTTCAGCGCGCAGATCGGTGCCGAACAGTTTCAGGGAGAGGCGACCCGCGTGGCCGGCTCGCGCACCGCCGGGGTGGCGAACGCCACCGGCAGTCGCGGCGGCAACCTGAGTTGCCAGTACACGATGAACTCCGCCACCTTGGGCAGCGGCCAGTGCGTGCTCAACAACGGGCCGGCGTTCACGATGCACATCGGAAGCTAAGCAAGCAAAGAACACAGAAGGCCAGGGAGGCCAGGGAGGCCAGGGAGGCCAGGGAAGGTAGGGAGGGTAGGCCCGGCGCGTGTCCACCGCGCGCCGGGCGTTTTTTTGTCCGTCCTACCAGTTCACGAGCTGCCGCATCTTGCGCCGCAGCTCGCGTTCGCGCTTCTGCTCGGCGTTCCAGTCGTCGCGGATGGCCAGCGTGACCGACAGCGCCATCAGCAGGATCACGAACGCAAAGGGCAGCGCGAACACGATGGTCGCCGTCTGTATGGCCTTGATGCCGCCTGCGAACAGCAGGCTCAGCGCAATCGCCGCCACCAGCACGCCCCAGGTGATCTTCACGCGGGCCGGCGGGTTCGGGTTGCCCTTCGTGCTCATGATGCCCAGCACCAGCGTCGCGGAATCGCCCGAGGTCACGAAGAACACGAACACCAGCAGCGTGGCCACGATCGACAGCAGCCCGCCCATGGGCATGGCCTTGAACATCACGAACATGGTGGTCGACACGTCGGCCTTCACCGACTCGACCAGCGGCACGCCCTGGAAGATCTCGAAGTTGAGCGCCGCGCCGCCGAACACCGAGAACCACGCGAAGCCCACCAGCGTGGGTGCGATCACCGTGCCCAGGATGAACTGACGGATCGTGCGGCCGCGCGACACGCGTGCAATGAACAGGCCCACGAACGGCGACCACGCCAGCCACCAGGCCCAGTAGAAGAGCGTCCAGTCGGCCACCCACGAGCTGTTGCGGAACGGGTTCATGCGCAAGCTCATGCGCACGAACTCGGCGAGGTACGAACCCAGCGTGTTGGTGAAGGTCTCGACGATGGCGATGGTCGGCCCCACCACCAGCACCGTGAGGGCCAGCAGCGCGGCCAGCACCAGGTTGCCCATCGACAGCCACTTCACGCCGCGCTCGACGCCCGTGACCGCCGAGGTGATGAACAGCACCGTCGTCACCACGATGATCACCGCCTGCGTCCAGCGGCCGATGTCCGTGCCGAAGGCCGCGTGCAGCCCGCTGTTGATCTGCGTGGCGCCCATGCCCAGCGAGGCCGCGACGCCGAAGGCGGTGGCCACCACGGCCAGCACGTTGAAGGCCGGCGACAGCCGCTGCACGAAGCGCCACGGCAGCGCCTCGGTGGCCGAGCTGACCAGCGGCAACGCCTTGCGCCGGAAGCTGAAGAAGGCGATCGACAGGCCGACGATGCCGTAGATCGCCCAGGGGTGCAGCCCCCAGTGGAAGAAGGCGTAGCGCATGGCCACGCCGGCCGCATCGGGCGTGCCGGGGATCACACCCGGCGGCGGGTTCGCGTAGTGCGAGATCGGCTCGGCCACGCCCCAGAACACCAGGCCGATGCCCATGCCGGCCGCGAACAGCATCGCGAACCAGGCGCCGATGGAGAACTCGGGCTCGTCGTCCTCGTCGCCCAGCTTCAGGTCGCCGAAGCGGCTGAACGCCAGGAAGAAGGCCAGCACCACCAGCCCGAGCACCACCCACAGGTAGAACCAGCCGAAGTTGCGCGTGATGTCGGCGAGCGCGGTGCTGAACACGCGGTCGAGCGACGCAGGAGACACCAGCCCCCACAGCACGACCACGGCGATCAGCCCGGCGGAGACGATGAGTTGCATGGGGGGTCTCCTGGTGGGGATGTTGTCGTGCGGGTGCGCGTCAGTCGAGCCGTCGCACCACGTCCATCGCTTCCTCGATGCGGTCGACCGGATGGATGGTCAGGCCCTCGATTTCCTTCGTGCCCTTGCGCGGCGCGTTGGCCTTCGGCACCACGGCCACGCTGAAGCCCAGCTTGGCCGCTTCGCGCAGGCGCTCCTGGCCGCGCGGTGCGGGGCGCACCTCGCCGGCCAGGCCGACTTCGCCGAAGGCGATGAAGCCCTTGGGCAGCGGCTTGCCGCGCAGGCTCGAGGTGATGGCCAGCATCACGGCCAGGTCGGCCGCGGGCTCGCTGATGCGCACGCCGCCCACCGCGTTGACGAACACGTCCTGGTCCATGCAGGCCACGCCCGCGTGGCGGTGCAGCACGGCCAGCAGCATCGCGAGGCGGTCGCGGTCCAGGCCCACCGACAGCCGGCGCGGGCTCGGCCCGCCGTTGTCGACCAGCGCCTGGATTTCCACCAGCATCGGCCGCGTGCCTTCGAGCGTGACGAGCACCACGCTGCCGGGCACCGGCTCGGCATGCTGGCTCAGGAAGATCGCGCTCGGGTTGGTCACGCCCTTCAGGCCGCGCTCGGTCATGGCGAACACGCCGATCTCGTTCACCGCGCCGAAGCGGTTCTTGATGGCGCGCACGAGGCGAAAGCTCGAGTGCGTGTCGCCTTCGAAGTACAGCACCGTGTCGACCATGTGCTCGAGCACGCGCGGGCCGGCCAACGCGCCTTCTTTCGTGACGTGGCCCACCAGCACCACGGCCGTGCCGCTGGTCTTGGCGAAGCGCGTGAGGTGCGCCGCACATTCGCGCACCTGCGCCACCGAGCCGGGCGCGGAGGTGAGCTGGTCGGAGTACACGGTCTGGATGGAGTCGATCACCGCGATGGCCGGGCGCGTGGCGTCGAGCGTGGCGATGATCTTTTCGAGCTGGATCTCGGCCAGCACCTGCACCTGCGAGTGGTCGAGCCCGAGCCGCCGGGAGCGCAGCGCCACCTGCGAGCCGCTTTCCTCGCCGGTGACGTACAGCGCGTTCTGCCCCGCGCGCTGCAGCGCATCGACCGCCTGCAGCAGCAGCGTCGACTTGCCGATGCCCGGGTCGCCGCCGATCAGCGTGACGCCACCCGACACGATGCCGCCGCCGAGCACGCGGTCGAGCTCGTCGATGCCGGTGGGCGTGCGCGCGATATCGGTCGCTTCGATTTCCGACAGCGTGGCGAGTTCAGACGCGCCCGCGAGCGACGCGAACTGCGTGCCGAAGCGGTTGTTGGCCGGTCCGTTGGCCGCGCCGGCGACCTGTTCGATGAGTGTGTTCCATGCCCCGCAGCTCGGGCATTTGCCGAGCCACTTGGGGCTGGTGCCGCCGCATTCGCTGCAGACGAAAGTTGTTTTGTCCTTGGCCATGCAGCGAGTTTAGGGGGCGCGGTTCAGGCGATGGCGAATTCGCGCACCAGCAGGTCCGCGAACGCCGCCGCGGCCGGCGAGAGCGATCGGCCCTGCCGCGTCACGACCGCGATGTTGCGCGCCACCGTCGGGCGCATGAGCCGCCGCGCGACCAGCCGCGTGTGGTCGGCATGCGCGAGGATCGACGCCGGCAGCAGCGCCGGGCCGAGCCCGCTGGCCGCCATCGCGAGCGCCGTGGTCAAGAGCGTCACCTCGTAGGCGATGTCCAGCCGCACGCCGGCGGTTGCGGCGGCGATGTCGATGCTGCTGCGCACGCCGTACCCCGGCTTGACCGTGATCAGCGGATGGCCCGCGAGCTGCCGCCAGGTGATGCGGTCGGTGCCGGGCAGGCGCAGGTCGCGGTCGGCAATCACCGCGAGGTGGTCGTGCACGAACACGCGCTGGTCCAGCCCCGGCGTGCGCGCCTGCAGCGTGCCCACGCCGAAGTCGACCTGCTCGCCGAGCACCTTCTCCACGAACTGCCCGGGCGCGCAGTCTTCGATGGCCACCTTCACGTCAGGATGCAGGTCGAGGTAGCGGCGCAGGGCCTTGGGCATCAGCGTCTGCGCGATGGTGGACGTGGCCGCGATGCGCACGCGCCCGCGCCGGCCCGCCGCCAGCTCGGCCATGCCGGTGCCCAGCGCATCGAGTTCGGCCAGCACGCGCTCGGCATAGGCGATGGCCTCGTTCGCGGCCTCGGTGCGTTGCAGCGAACGCGTGGTGCGATCGAACAGGCGCACGCCGAGCCGCGCTTCGAGTTCGCGCAGCAGCACGCTGACGGCCGGCTGCGTCAGCGACAACGCAGCCGCCGCACTCGACAGCTGGCCGCTGTGGTACACGGCCGCGAACGCACGCAGTTGCCGCACAGAGGGCACGCCACGCATTGATAGTGGTTTTTTATGAATGGCCATGAAAGTTTCACTTTTTCCGCGAGCCGGTTCGGCACTGTAATGGCGCCTCACAAGAATCTGGAGACAAGCAACCCATGACCGAGCAACTGCAAGCCCAGGTGCTGATCGTCGGCGCCGGCCCCGTGGGGCTGACGCTGGCCATCGACCTGGCGCAACGCGGCATCGACGTGCTGATGACCGAGATCCGCCGCCGCGGCGAGCCACCCAACGTGAAGTGCAACCACGTGGCGGCGCGCTCGATGGAGGTGTTCCGCCGCCTGGGCGTGGCGCAGGCGCTGCGCGACGCGGGCCTGCCGGCGGACTACCCGAACGACGTGGCCTACCGCACGGCCGTGACGGGCATGGAGCTGTCGCGCATTCCGATCCCCGCGCGCCGCGAGCGCTACACCGCCACCGGCGGCCCCGACACCTGGTGGCCCACGGCGGAGCCGCCGCACCGCATCAACCAGATCTTTCTCGAGCCGGTGCTGTTCGCGCATGCCGAGGGCACGCCCGGCCTGCGCATCCGCAACCGCACGCGCATCGACGACTTCGAGCAGGACGACGAGGGCGTGTGGGCCACGGGCGTGGACCTGGACGACGGCCGCGCGGTGCGCATCCGCTGCCAGTACCTCGTCGGTTGCGACGGCAGCCGCTCGACGGTGCGCAAGAAGATCGGCGCCAGCCTGCACGGCACCGACGTGGTGGGCCGCGTGCAGTCGACGTACTTCCGCGCGCCCGCGCTGCTGGGCCTGCTGAAGCATCCGCCGGCCTGGGCCACCTTCGCGCTGAACCCGCGCCGCTGCGGCAACGTGTACGCCATCGACGGGCGCGAGACCTGGCTGCTGCACAACTACCTGCTGCCCGAGGAGACCGACTTCGATTCGATCGATCGCGACTGGGCGATCCGCCAGATCCTGGGCGTGGGCGAGGACTTCGAGTACGAAGTGATCTCCAACGAAGACTGGGTCGGGCGCCGGCTCGTGGCCGACCGCTTCCGCGACCGCCGCGTGTTCATCTGCGGCGACGCGGCGCACCTGTGGATTCCGATGGCGGGCTACGGCATGAACGCCGGCATCGCCGATGCCATGAACCTCTCGTGGCTGCTCGCGGGCCGGCTGCACGGCTGGCTGGCCGAGGGCGCGCTCGCGGCGCATGAGGCCGAGCGCCAGCCGATCACCGAGCAGGTGTCGCGGTTCGCGATGAACCACGCGCTCGCGCTGCAACGCCAGCGCGAAGGCGTGCCCGAGAACATCGAGGCGCCCGGGCCCGAGGGCGACGCGCTGCGCGCCGCGCGCGGCCAGGCGCTGTACGACCTGAACGTGCAGCAGTACTGCTGCGGTGGCCTCAACTTCGGCTACTTCTACGAGGGCTCGCCGCTCATCGCCTACGACGGCGAGGCCGCGCCCGCCTACACGATGTACGAGTTCACGCCTTCGACGGTTCCTGGCTGCCGCACGCCGCACCTGTGGCTGGACGACGGGCGCTCGCTGTACGACGCGATGGCGATGCCCGACGAGGGCTACACGCTGCTGCGCTTGGACCCCGCGATCGATGTCGCACCGCTCGAAGCCGCCGCCGCGGCGCGCGGCCTGCCGCTGCGCACGCTCGACATCCGCGCCTCGGCCGCCACCGCCGTGTACGACCGGCCGCTCGTCCTCTCGCGCCCCGACCAGCACGTGGCCTGGCGCGGACATGCCGTGCCGGCCGACGCGCTCGCCCTGGTCGACCTGCTGCGCGGCGCCGCCGTGGTGGCCGCACCGACATCCGAACAAGAAAGAGAGACAAGCCAATGAACCGTCGCCATGCCTTGCGCCATCTGGGCGCCCTGTCCGCCGCCGCCTGCGCCGCAGGTCCCGCCCTCGTGCGGGCACAAGGCGACAAGCCCATCACCATCGTCGTGCCCTACGCGCCCGGCGGCACGACCGACATGCTCGGGCGGCTCATCGCGCAGCAGCTGGGCACCGCGCTGGGCCGCACCGTGATCGTCGACAACCGGCCGGGCGCCGGCACCGCCATCGGCGCCTCGCAGGTGGCGCGCGCCGTGCCCGACGGCTCGACGCTGCTGGTCGCGACCAGCACCACGCTCGCCATCAATCCCTGGCTCTACAAGAAGCTCTCGTACGACCCCGCGAAAGACTTCGCGCCCGTCGGCCTCATCGGCGCAGTGCCGCTGATGGTGGTGGTGCACCCGTCGGTGCCGGCGACCACGCTGGCCGAGCTGGTGGCGCTCGTGAAGTCGCGGCCCGATGCGCTGAGCTACGGCTCCGCCGGCAACGGCAGCCCTCAGCACCTGGGCGCGGAGATGTTCAAGGTCGCGACCGCGGCGAACATGGTGCACGTGCCCTACAAGGGCAGCGCGCTCGCGCTGACCGACCTGCTCGGCGGCCAGCTGCAGCTCATGTTCACCGACATCGCACCGGCCCTGCAGCACGTGCGCAGCGGCAAGCTGCGCGCGCTGGCCGTGACCTCGCGCAAGCGCCAGCCGACCTTCCCCGCCGTGCCGACGGTGGCCGAGTCGGGCGTGGCGGGCACCGCCGATTTCGAGGCGGTGGCGTGGCAGAGCGTGGTCGCGCCCGCGGGCACGCCCAAGGCCTTCATCGACCGCTGCAGCCAGGAGATCGCCCGCCTCGTGGCGCAGCCCGCGCTGCGCCAGAAGCTCGAGAACGAGGGCTTCGAGCCGGCCGCGCCGGGGGCGCACGGCGCGGGCGCGCCGGAGCAATTGGCCGCCTACATCCGCAGCGAAACCGAACGCTGGGGCCGGGTGATCCGGGCCTCGGGCACGACGATCGACTGAGCGCCAACAAGCCCGCAAGGGTTATCCCGCAGGCGTGTTTTCTCGGCATTCATTTAACATGTTAAATAATTCTGAGAGGCACAGCTTTTGAGCACCACCTTCACGCACCGCAATTTGCCGCGCCTGCTGCTGCAGGCCCGCGAAGCCGTGATGGCCCACACGCGGCCCAGCCTGCGCGAGCACGCGCTGTCCGACCAGCAATGGCGCGTGCTGCGCGTGCTCGGCGAGCACGGCGCGGTCGACACCGGCCGCGTCGCGCGCGAGGCTTTCATCCTCGGCCCCAGCCTCACGGGCGTGCTCGCGCGCATGGAGCGCGACAACCTCATCACCCGCGCCCGCGACCCGGCCGACCAGCGCCGCACCGTGGTCGAGGCCACGCCGCACGGCATGAAGCTCGTGAAACGCCTGGGCACCAGCATCGAGGCGCACTACGACTGGATGGAGCAGTCGCTGGGCAAGGCCAAGCTGACGCAGCTCTACGGCCTGCTGGACGAACTGATCGCGCTGGAGCAACCCGAACCATGACCACCTCCTTTCTCCCCACCGGCACCGTGTACGGCACGCTGCTGAACTTCCGCGCCGAGGCCGCGGCGCTCGCGCCGCAGATGACCGAGGCGCCCTACAAGGCACCGCCGAAGGCGCCCGTGCTCTACGTGAAGACGGCCAACACCTGGAGCCCGCACGGCAGCACCGTCACCGTGCCCGCCGCGGTGTCCGACGTGGAAGTCGGCGCCAGCATCGGCATGGTGATCGGCGCCGAGGGCGACGTCGAAGGCTTCGTGCTGCTGAACGACCTGTCGATTCCGCATGCGAGCTTTTTCCGCCCGCCGGTGAAGTTCAAGTGCGTCGACGGCTTCCTGGGCATCGGCCCGGCGCTGCGCGACGCGCAGGAGGTGGCCGACCCGGCGCAGTTCCGCATCGAGGTGCGCATCAACGGCGAACTGAAGCAGTCGATCGACTTCTCGCAGCTCGTGCGCCCCGCGCCGCAGCTGCTGGCCGACGTGGGCGAGTTCATGACGCTGGCGCACGGCGACGTGCTGATGCTCGGCTGCGACCTGGGCCGTCCGCTGGCCCGCGCGGGCGACCGCATCGACATCTCCGCGCCGGGGTTCGAAACCCTGAGCAACACGCTGGTGAAGGAAGCAACGGCATGAAGCACGCACGCGTCATCTTCGAAGGCCGCGAGCACACCGGCACCGCGCACGAATTCAACGGCCAGGCCGACGCCGCCGTGCGGCTGGCCGACGGCCGCGTCGTGCCGCAGGAACAGCTCGTGTGGCTGCCGCCGCTCGCGCCCACGGCGCGCCCGCGCACCATCCTCGCGCTGGGCCTGAACTACGCCGACCACGCGAAAGAACTGGAGTTCAAGGCGCCCGAGGAACCGCTGGTGTTCGTCAAGGGCCAGAGCACGCTCATCGGTCACCGGCAGCTCACGCACCGCCCGGCCGACGTGAAGTTCATGCACTACGAGTGCGAACTCGCCATCGTGGTCGGCAAGACCGCGAAGCACGTGAAGCGCGACGACGCCTACGACGTCATCGGCGGCTACACGGTGGCCAACGACTACGCGATTCGCGACTACCTCGAGAACTGGTACCGCCCCAACCTGCGCGTGAAGAACCGCGACACCTGCACGCCGCTGGGGCCGTGGTTCGTCGATGCGGCCGACGTGGCCGACCCGATGGCGCTCGCGCTGCGCACCACGGTGAACGGCACCGTCACGCAGCAGGGCAACACGCGCGACATGATCTTCGACGCGCCCTTCCTCATCGAGTACTTCAGCCGCTTCATGACGCTGTCGCCGGGCGACCTGATCCTCACCGGCACGCCCGACGGCGTGGTCGATTGCCAGCCGGGCGACGTGGTCGTGACCGAGATCGACGGCATCGGCGCGCTGGTCAACACCATCGCCGCGCGCTGATCGACTGCGCCACCCCCTTTCAAAAAAACGGAGACACACCGCCATGACGACCGCCAGAACCCGGACTTTCCGCCTTGCTGCCGCCTTCGTGGTGGCCAGCGCCGCCACGCTGCTGCTCGCACCGACCGCCACCGCGCAGACCGCCTCGGCCTACCCGACCAAGCCCGTGCGCTGGGTCGTGGGCTACCCGGCCGGCGGCGGCACCGACTACCTCGCGCGCACGGCCGGCGCGCAGCTCTCGCAGCAGCTCGCGCAGCCCGTCACGGTCGACAACCGTCCCGGCGCGGGCGCGATCATCGCGTCGGAAAACGTGGCGCGTTCGCCGGGCGACGGCTACACCGTGTTCTCGGCCGACAACGGCGTGCTGGTCTACAACCCCGCGCTCTACAAGAAGCTGCCCTACGACGCCGAGAAAGACTTCGCGCTGCTCGGCATGATGGGCCGCTCGCCGCTCATCATCACCGCCGCGCCGGGCGCGGGCTTCAGCGACGCCAAGGCGCTCATCGCGGCGCTCAAGGCCTCGCCGGGCAAGTACAGCATCGCCACGCCGGGCACCGGCAGCCCGCACCACCTGGCCTACGAGCTGTTCCAGCGCGAGGCCGGCGTGTCGCTGCTGCACATTCCCTACAAGGGCGGCGCGCCCGCGCTGCAGGACCTCATGGGCAACCAGGTGCCGCTGATGATGCTCGACCTGCCCAGCGGCATCAGCGCCGTGAAGGCCGGCAAGGTCATTCCGCTGCTGGCCATGTCGACCGAGCGCGTGCCGCAGCTGCCCCAGCTGCCGACGGCCAAGGAGCTCGGCTACGCCGTCGAGGCCTACACCTGGCAGGGGCTGGTGGCACCGGCCGCCACGCCCAAGGACATCCAGGCGCGCCTGGGCGCCGACCTGCTGAAAAGCATGAACGACACCGGCGTGAAGCAGAAGCTCTACGACGCCGGCTGGGAAGCCCGCCCCACGGACGCCGCCGAGATGGCCCGCTTCGTGGACACCGAACGCAAGAAGTGGCACGCGCTGATCAAGGCGCGCGACATCAAGCTCGACTGACGACACACCGCCGCAAGGCCGCAACACCTTCACGCCCATGCAACAGATCCATCACCTCATCGACGGCAAGCCAGTCCAAGGCGCCGACTACTTCGAAACCGTCAACCCCGCCACGCAGGAAGTGCTGGCCGAAGTCGCCTCGGGCGGCGAGGCCGAAGTGAACGCCGCCGTGGCCGCCGCCAAGGCCGCCTTCCCCAAGTGGGCCGGCCTGCCCGCGCCCGAGCGCGCCAAGCTCATCCGCAAGCTCGGCGACCTGATCGCCAAGCACGTGCCCGAGATCGCGCAGACCGAGACCAACGACTGCGGCCAGGTGATCGCGCAGACCGGCAAGCAGCTCATTCCGCGCGCGGCCGATAACTTCTACTACTTCGCCGAGATGTGCACGCGCGTCGACGGCCACACCTACCCCACGCCCACGCACCTGAACTACACGCTGTTCCATCCGGTGGGCGTGTGCGCGCTCATCAGCCCGTGGAACGTGCCCTTCATGACCGCCACCTGGAAGGTCGCGCCCTGCCTGGCCTTCGGCAACACGGCCGTGCTGAAGATGAGCGAGCTGTCGCCGCTCACGGCCGCGCGCCTGGGCGAGCTGGCGCTCGAGGCCGGCATTCCGGCCGGCGTGCTGAACCTGGTGCACGGCTACGGCAAGGAAGCCGGCGAACCGCTGGTGGCGCACCCCGACGTGCGCGCGATTTCGTTCACCGGCTCCACTGCCACGGGCAACCGCATCGTGAAGAGCGCGGGCCTGAAGAAGTTCAGCATGGAACTGGGCGGCAAGAGCCCGTTCGTGATCTTCGAGGACGCCGACCTCGACCGCGCGCTCGACGCGGCCGTATTCATGATCTTCAGCAACAACGGCGAGCGCTGCACGGCCGGCTCGCGCATCCTGGTGCAGCAGTCGATCTACGCCGACTTCGCCGCGAAGTTCGCCGAGCGCGCCAGGCGCATCACCGTGGGCGACCCGCTCGACGAGAAGACCATCGTCGGCCCCATGATTTCGCAGGCCCACCTGGCCAAGGTGCGCAGCTACATCGAGCTGGGCCCGAAGGAAGGCGCGACGCTGCTCTGCGGCGGGCTCGATGCGCCGTCAAACCTGCCCGACCGCGTGAAGAAGGGCAACTACGTGATGCCCACCGTGTTCGCCGACGTCGACAACCGCATGAAGATCGCGCAGGACGAGATCTTCGGCCCGGTCGCCTGCCTGATCCCGTTCAAGGACGAGGCGCACGCCATCGAACTGGCCAACGACATTGCCTACGGCCTGAGCAGCTACGTGTGGACCGAGAACATCGGCAAGGCCCACCGCGTGGCCGCCGCCGTGGAAGCCGGCATGTGCTTCGTCAACAGCCAGAACGTGCGTGACCTGCGCCAGCCCTTCGGCGGCACCAAGGCCTCGGGCACGGGCCGCGAAGGCGGCACCTGGAGCTACGAAGTGTTCTGCGAGCCGAAGAACATCGCGGTGTCGATGGGCTCGCACCACATTCCGCACTGGGGCGTGGCGTGAACACGCAACGCCGCACGCTGCTGCAGGGCGCCGCCGCATTCGCGGCCCTGCCCTCGCTGGCGCGCGCGCAAGCGGCGTGGCCCGCCAAGGCGGTGCGCATCGTCGTGCCCTTCACGCCCGGCGGCACCACCGACTTCGTCGCGCGTCTCGTCGGCCTCGAACTCGGCAAGGCGCTGGGCCAGCCGGTGATCGTCGAGAACAAGCCCGGCGCCGGCACGGTGATCGGCGTCGATGCGGTCGCCAAGTCGGCGCCCGACGGCTACAGCTTCGTGTGCGTGGCCAACAGCTTCACGGCCAACCCCACGCTGGTGCGCAAGCTGCCCTACGACACACTGAAAGACCTGCGCCCGGTCGCGCTCATGGGCATGTCGGAGCACGTGCTCGCCACGCACCCGGGCAGCGGCCTGAAGACGCTGGCCGACCTGCGCAACCAGGCCAAGGCGAAGCCCGGCACGCTGAGCTTCGCCTCCTTCGGCAACGGCACCTCGGCCCACCTATCGGGCGAGATGCTCAAGCTGCAGATGGGCCTGGACATCGTGCACGTGCCCTACAAGGGCCAGGGCCCGGCGCTGGCCGACCTGCTCGGCGGCCAGGTGACCGTGATGTTCGGCAACTGGCCCGAGTTCCGCGGCCATGTGCAGGCCGGCAAGCTGGTGGCGCTGGGCATGGCGACCGCGCAGCGCTCGCAGTACGCGCCCGCGATACCCACACTGGCCGAACAGGGCGTGGCCATCGAGTCCAATTCGTGGAACGGCCTGCTGGCCCCGGCCGGCACGCCGGACGCCATCGTGCAACGCGTGAACGCCGAAGTGAACCGCGCCCTGGCATCGCCGGCCGTGACCGAGGCCTTCCACAAGGGCGGCATCGCGTCGCTGTCGGGCACGCCCGAGCGCTTTGCCGAGTTCATTCGCAGCGAGATCGCGAAGTACGGCGACGTGATCCGCAAGGCCAACATCCAGATCGAGGGCTGACCATGAGCCTCTATGCGATGCAGAAATTTCTGTTCGCGCTGAACCGCGACGCCGACGTGCAGCGCCGCTTCGGCGAAGGCGGCGACACGCGCGCCACGCTGCTGGCCGGCTACGACCTGAACGACGAAGAGCGCGAAGCGATCGGCACCGGCGACATCGGCAAGCTCTACGTGCTCGGGTGCAACGGCCAGCTGCTGATGCACTTCGCGCCCCTGCTCGGCGTGGCGTGGGCGGACTACCTCGAAGCCATGCGCGAAGGCGTGCGCAAGTACGGCCCGGTGCGCGCCGGCATCTACGCAATGACAACCGGAACCGACGAGAAAGTGGCAGGCGTATGAGTCTCGTATTCGCAGGCGTGTGCAGCCACGCCCCCGGCATCACGGGCCGCGCGCACCTCGCCGACCCGGCGGTCAAGGACGAGTTCCACGCGCAGTTCCACCGCTTCGGCGAGGCGATGCGCGCCACGAAGCCCGACGCGGTGATCGTCATCGCGGCCGAGCACTTCGCGAACTTCTTCATGAACAACATGCCGGCCTATGCGATCGGCATGGCCGACAGCTACGAGGGCCCGATCGAAGACCCGAAGTGGCTGGGCATCGAGAAGCACACCATCCCCGGCGACGCCGCGCTGTCGCAGCGCCTGATCCGCGAGGTGATGCAGACGGTGGACGTGGCCTACGCGGAAGAATGGAAGTTCGACCACGGCATCATGGTGCCGCTGAACTTCCTCACGCCGAACTTCGACACCAAGGTCATTCCCGTGAACATCAACTGCCAGGGCCCGCCGCTCACGCCACTGCACCGCGCGTGGGCCTTCGGCGAAGCCTTGCGCCGCGCCTGCGACAAGGTGCCCGAGCGCATCGCGCTGGTGGGCACGGGCGGCATCTCGCACTGGCCGGCCACGCCCGACTCGGGCAAGGTCAATGCCGAGTGGGACGCCGAGTTCATGCGCCGCTGGTGCGCCAACGACCGCGAGGCGCTGCTGTCGCAGGCCGACTACGGCGACGAGGCCACCTACCGCGAAGCGGGCCAGGGCGGCTTCGAGATCCGCACCTTCCTGAGCGTGGCCGCGGCCGCGCGCGGCAAGGGCGAGATCTTCCACATGAAGGCCATTCCGATCTTCGCGGTGACCTGCACGGCCGCGACGATGTCGGTGGTTTGAACGGAGCACGACCATGCCGCACCTGGTGATCCTGTACACGCCCAACATCGAGGCCGAGACCGACGTGTCGGCGCTGTGCCGCACGCTGGCCGACACCATGCTCGAACAGCGCGACGAGGCCGGCAAGCCGGTGTTCCCCACCGGCGGCACGCGCGTGCTGGCCTACCCCGCCGCGCACTACGCGGTGGCCGACGGCCGGGCCGACTACGCCTTCGTGTACCTGAACCTGCGCATGGCCTCGGGTCGCTCCGAGGCGGTGAAGAAGAAAGCCGGCGACGACCTGCTGGCCGCCGTGCGCGCGCATTTCGAGCCCGTCTTCACGCAGCGCCACATCGGCATCACGCTGCAGATCGACGAAGCGCCGGGGCAGGTGTACGACGGCAAGCACAGCAACCTGCATCCCCTGTTCAACAAGTCATAAAGAAGAAGCGAGCCCCCATGCTCTCCACCGCCACCATCGCCCAACTGGCCGCCGAACTGCACGAGAGCGAGAAGTCGCGCGTGCAGGTCGAGCATTTCTCCAAGCGCTTTCCCGAGATGACCATCGAGGACGGCTACGCCATCTCGCGCGAATGGGTGAAGCACAAGATTGCCGAAGGCCGCATCGTGAAGGGCCACAAGATCGGCCTCACCTCGCGCGCCATGCAGCAGGCCAGCCAGATCACCGAGCCCGATTACGGCACGCTGCTGGACGACATGTTCTTCGAGCAGGGCAGCGACATCCCGTTCACGCGCTTCATCGCGCCGCGCATCGAGGTCGAGCTGGCCTTCGTGCTCGGCAAGAAGCTGCAGGGGCCGAACGTGACCATCTTCGACGTGCTGGCCGCCACCGACTACGTGGTGCCCGCCATCGAGATCATCGACGCGCGCATCGAGCAGTTCGACCGCCACACCAAGGCCATGCGCAAGGTGTTCGACACCATCGCCGACAACGCGGCCAATGCGGGCATCGTGCTCGGCGGCCGGCCCGTGAAGCCCGACGCGGTCGACCTGCGCTGGGTCAGCGCGCTGCTTTACAAGAACGGCGTGATCGAGGAGTCGGGCGTGGCCGCGGCCGTGCTCAACCACCCGGCCACCGGCGTGGCCTGGCTCGCGAACAAGCTCGCGCCGTGGGACGAATGCCTCGAAGCCGGCGAGATCGTGCTGGGCGGTTCGTTCACGCGACCCACCAACGCCGTGCCGGGCGACACCTTCCATGCGGATTACGGCCCCCTGGGCTCCATCGCCTTCCGTTTCGTCTGACGAGTTTTTTCATGCACACCCCACTCAACACCTTCAAGCAGGCCCTGCAGGCCGGCCAACCCCAGATCGGCCTGTGGGTCGGCCTGGGCGACGGCTACGTGGCCGAGCTGCTGGCCGGCACCGGCTACGACTGGCTGCTGGTCGACGGCGAGCACGCGCCCAACGACGTGCGCTCGGTGCTCGCGCAGCTGCAGGGCATCTCCAGCGCATGGTCGGCGCAGCCCGACGCGCAGCGCTCGCACCCCGTCGTGCGCATTCCGGTCGGCGACACCACGCTGATCAAGCAGTACCTGGACATCGGCGCGCAGACGCTGCTGGTGCCGATGGTCGACACCGCCGAGCAGGCCGCGCAACTCGTGCAAGGCATGCGCTATCCGCCCGAAGGCATCCGCGGCATGGGCAGCGCGCTGGCGCGCGCCTCGCGCTGGCAGGCCTACCCGAACTACCTGCACGAAGCCAACGCGCAGACCTGCCTGCTGGTGCAGGCCGAGACGGTCGAGGCGATGAAGAACATCGACGCCATCGCGGCCACGCCGGGCGTGGACGGCGTTTTCATCGGCCCGGCCGACCTGTCGGCCTCGATGGGCTTCGTGGGCCAGCCCAACCACCCCGAGGTGCAGGCCGCGATCGCCGACGCCATCGCGCGCATCCGCAAGGCCGGCAAGGCGGCCGGCATCCTGTCGACCACCGAGGAGCAGGCGCGCAAGTGGCTCGCGGCCGGCGCGCTGTTCGTGGCCGTGGGCGTCGACACGATCCTGCTCGCGGCCGCCGCCAAGCAGCTGCTCGCGAAGTACAAGGCCGCACCGGGCGCCACCGCGCCCAACGGCTACTGATCCACCGTCAAGGAAATTTCGATGCGACGCACCACCCTCGCGGCTTTCGCCGCTGCTGCCGCCCTGCTTCTGGGCGCCTGCGCCCAGACGGGCCCGGCCCCGACCGCGCAGGCCCGGCAGGAAGCCAACCGCCAGACCGTGCTCGCCTTCTACGAAAAAGGCCTGAACCAGAAGGACGCCGACGCGGCGCTGCAGTACGTGGGCAACCGCTACGTGCAGCACAACCCCACGGCGGCCGACGGGCCCGAGGGCTTTCGCAAGTTCATCGCCTTCCTGCGCGAGAAGTTTCCGAAGTCGCACAGCGAGATCAAGCGCAGCTTCGTCGACGGCGACTACGTGATCCTGCATGTGAACGCGGTGCGCGAACCCGGCACGCGCGGCAGCGCCATCGTCGACATCTTCAAGCTCGAGAACGGCAAGATCGTCGAGCACTGGGACGTGGTGCAGCCCGTGCCCGAAACCGCCGCGAACAAGAACGGCATGTTCTGACGCCCCGCCCTTCCACGAGCCAGCCTTCGCCAGCCGCATGACCACGCCCACCGACCCCACGAAACGCTTCCGCTCCGCGACCATCCGCGAGGGCACGATCCGCGCGACCACGCGCAGCTTCCTGCACGCGCTGGGCCAGGACGACGAGGACATCGCGCGCCCGCACGTCGGCGTGTTCCACACGGGCGGCGAGATGAGCCCGTGCAACCTCAACCTGCGCGAGCAGGCGCAGCACGCCAAGACCGGCATCTACGCCGGCGGCGGCACGCCGCACGAATGCCCCGTGGTGTCGGTGAGCGACGGCCTGACGATGGCGCACTCGGGCATGCGCTTCTCGCTGATCTCGCGCGAGCTCATCGCCGACAGCGTGGAAGCCTCGACGCGCGGCCACCAGTGGGACGGCATCTTCGCCATCGGCGCCTGCGACAAGAACCTGCCGGGGCTGATGATGGGCATGGTCCGCTGCAACGTGCCGAGCGTGTTCGTGCATGGCGGCTCTGCCCTGCCGGGGCAGATGCCCGGACCCGACGGGCGCGACCTGAACGTGGTCGACACCTACGAGACCATTGGCAAGGTGCTGGCCGGCACGGCCACGCACGACGAGCTCGACGCCATGAGCCGCGCCTGCCTGCCCACGGCCGGCGCCTGCGCGGGGCAGTTCACGGCCAACACCATGGGCATGGTGTCGGAGGCGCTGGGCCTGGCGCCCATCGGCTCGAGCATGGTGCCCGCGGTGTTCAGCGAACGCGCGCCGCTGATGCGCCGCGCCGCGAAGCAGCTCATGAAGGCGGTGATGGGCGACGGCCCGCTGCCGCGCGACGTCGTGACGCGCAAGGCACTCGAAAACGCCTGCGCCGTGGTCTCGGCCACGGGCGGCTCGACCAATGCGGCGCTGCATCTGCCAGCCATTGCTCATGAAGCCGGAATCAAGTTCCACCTGGACGACGTGGCCGAGATCTTTGCGCGCACGCCGCTCATTGCCGACCTGCGCCCCGGCGGCCAGTACCTGGCGCGCGACGTGTACTACATCGGCGGCGCGGGCGTCATCCTGCGCACGCTGCTGGAGCAGGGCTTCCTGCATGGCGACGCCCTCACCTTCACCGGCCGCACGCTGGCCGAGGAAGTGGCCGACGCCGCCGCGCCCGACGGCCGCGTGGTGCGCGAAGCGGGCAACCCGATCACGCGCGACGGCGGGCTGGCCGTGCTCAAGGGCAACCTGTGCCCCGACGGCGCGCTGCTCAAGACGGCGGGCCTGAAGACGCTGGTGCACCGCGGTCCGGCGCGCGTCTTCAACTCGGAAGAAGAAGCGCAGGCCGCCGTGCAGAACCGCCGCTACGAAGCGGGCGACGTGATCGTCATCCGCAACGAAGGCCCCAAGGGCAGCCCCGGCATGCGCGAGATGCTGGGCATCACCGCGCTGCTGTACGGCCAGGGCATGGGCGACAAGGTGGCGCTGCTGACCGACGGGCGTTTTTCGGGCGCCACGCGCGGCCTGTGCATCGGCTACGCGGGGCCCGAGGCGGCCGACGGCGGGCCGATCGCGGTGCTGCGCGACGGCGACATGGTGGCCATCGATGCACGCGCCGCGGCGCGCAGCATTTCGGTCGAGCTGAGCACCGAAGAAATCGCGTCGCGGCTGGCCGGACGTGAGGTAAACGCGGGGGCGGCGCACGGTGGTTTGTTGGAAAAATACGCGCTCACCGTGCGCCCTGCCCACCAGGGCGCCGTGACCCACTCGGGCGCGGTCACCTGGCTGCGCGACGAGTCGTGATCCTGTTCCCTCCTCACCCACCCGAAAAGAGACAGACATGACCTTCACCCGCCGCCACATGCTGCAGTCCACCGGCGCTTCGGCGCTGCTCGCCAGCCTCGGCCAGCAGGCCTTCGCGCAGGCTGCCGCGCTCGAGAACGCCACCATCGTCACCGGCTTCGCGGCCGGTGGCACCTCGGACACCACCTGCCGGCGCATCGCGCTGAAGCTGAGCCCCGACTACGCCAAGACCGCCGTGGTCGAGAACCGCACCGGCGCGGGCGGCCAGATCGCCGTGAGCTACGTGAAGGGCCGCCCGGCCGACGGCACCACCATCCTGCAGACGCCCACGTCGATCCTCACGATCTACCCGCACATCTACAAGAAGCTGCCCTACGACCCGATGGTCGACCTCACGCCCGTGAGCCTGGCCTGCATCTTCGACTTCGGCTTCGCGGTCGGCCCGGCCGTGCCCGCCACGATCAAGACGGTGCCCGAGTTCCTCGCCTGGGCCAAGGCCAACCCGGCCGGTGCCAACTACGGCTCGCCGGCCGCGGGCTCCACGCCGCACTTCATCGGCGCGCTGCTGGGCAAGCAGGCCGGCGTCGAGCTCAAGCACGCGGCCTACCGCGGCACGCAACCGGCCATGCTCGACCTGCTGGGCGGCAACATCTCGGCGGTGTCGGGCCCCATCGGCGACATCACGCAGCACCTGCAGTCGGGCAAGGTGCGCATCCTGGGCGTGTCGGGTGCCAAGCGCAGCCGCTTCGCGCCCGATGTGCCGACCTTCGGCGAGCAGGGCATCAAGAACATGGCGCACAGCGAATGGTTCGCCTTCTTCCTGCCGGCCAAGGCCTCGCCCGAGCTGGTGACGAAGCTCAACACGGCGATGAAGAACGCGCTCGCACAAAAGGACGTGATCGACGGCCTCGGCACCTTCGGCCTGGAAGCCATGTCTTCCACGCCGGCCGAGCTGGCCGATCTGTTGAAGAAGGACACCGCCAAGTGGGCGCCGATCGTGAAAGAGGTCGGCTTCACGGCTGAAGGTTGATCACATGAAGGAACTGCCATGAACACACTCGCCACCGCGCCGTCGGCGCTGGTCCATCCCTCGATCCATCCCGACGAGCGCGCCGCGCGCGAGGAGCTCGCGGCCTGCTACCGCGTGTTCGCGATGCTGGGCTGGACCGAGATGATCTACAACCACATCACGGTGCGGCTGCCCGACAGCGTGACCGGTGGCGAGAAGCAGTTCCTCATCAACCCCTTCGGCCTGCACTACAGCGAGGTGACGGCCAGCAACCTGGTGAAGATCGACCTGCAGGGCAAGGTGCTCGACGGCTCGACCTACCCGGTGAACCCGGCCGGCTTCGTGGTGCATGCGGCCATCCACGACGGCCTGCCCGGCGCGCACTGCGTGATGCACACGCACACCACGGCCGGCGTGGCCGTGGCCTGCCTGCAGGGCGGCCTGCAGCAGACCAATTTCTACACCGCCCAGCTGCACGGCATGGTGGCGTACCACGACTTCGAGGGCATCACGATCCATGCCGACGAAGGCCCGCGCCTGCTGAAGAGCATCGGCGATCGCAACGCGGTGATCCTGCGCAACCACGGCCTGCTGGCCTGGGGCCAGACGCTGCCGCAGACCTTCGCGATCCTGTGGACGCTGCAGCGCGCCTGCGAGATCCAGATGGCGACCTTCTCGATGGGCGCCGCCATTCCGGTGAGCGAAGAGATCGCGCAGCGCTGCACGCGCGACGCACTGCAGTTCAGCCCCGCGCACGGCGCCGGGCAGGACGTGTTCAATGCGCTGGTGCGGCAGGTGGACCGCATCGACCCGAGCTACCGCAACTGAGGCGCCTGTTCCCATGAAGATTTGCATCTACGGCGCCGGCGCGATCGGCGGATGGATCGGCGTCGGCCTCGCACAGGCAGGCCAGCGCCTGAACGTGGTGGCGCGCGGCGCCACGCTCGACGCGCTGCAGAAGGACGGCCTCTCGCTCATGCGCGGCGACGTGCGCACGCGCGTGCCGGTGAACGCGGTGGCCGACCCCGAGGCACTGGGTGTTCAAGACCTGGTGGTGATCGCCGTGAAGGCGCCCGCGCTGGCCGGCGTGGCCGAACGCATCGGGCCGCTGATCGGGCCCGACACGATCGTGCTGGTCGCGATGAACGGCGTGCCGTGGTGGTTCCTCGAAGGCGGCTTCGGCGGCGAGATCACGGGGCATCGCCTCGCGGCCGTCGACCCCGAAGGCGCCATTGCGAAGGCCATTCCGTCGCGCAACGTGATCGGCTGCGTGGTGCACGCCAGCTGCTCGCTCGACGGGCCGGGCGTGGTACGCCACCACTTCGGCAACGGGCTGATCGTGGGCGAGCCTTCGGGCCAGGCCACGCCGCGCGTGCAGAAGCTGGTCGAGCTGCTCAAGAGCACGGGCATCGACACCACGCTGTCGCCGCAGATCCAGAAGGACGTGTGGTTCAAGCTGTGGGGCAACATGACGGTGAACCCGATCAGCGCGCTCACCGGCGCCACCACCGACCTGATCATGGGCGACGACTACGTGCGCGGCTTCATCTCGGCCGTGATGCTCGAGGCCAAGGAGATCGGCCGGCGCATCGGCATCGAGATCACGCAGAGCCCCGAAGACCGGCACGCGGTGACGATGAAGCTCGGCGCGTTCAAGACCTCGATGCTGCAGGACGTGGAAGCGGGCCGGTCGGTCGAGCTCGACGCGCTCGTCACGGTGGTGCGCGAACTGGGCGAGCTGACGGGCGTGGCCACGCCGTTCACCGATGCACTGCTGGGGCTGGCGCGGCTGCGGACGCGCCAGCTCGGGTTGTACTGAGCGACCGAAGGCGCGGACTTACCAGCGCTTCTCGGGTGCGGCAGAGATGATCTTGGTGCAGGCCTCCACGGCCTTTGCGCGTTCTTCGCGCAGCAGTTGCCAGTTGTCGGCCTGCCACCGTGCCCATGCGACCGGCTCCGACTGGTAGCGGCATTCGATCGGCGGGCGCATGAAGCCGGGGCGCCCCAGGTCGGCGCCGAACTTGAGGCGGAACAGCTCGTCCGATCCCAGCAGGTTCTCGTAGACCAGGTGCCACGGTCCCGGGAGCAGCGGGGTGTCGGCTTCCTTCGGAATCTGGCGCGCCGCCTCGATCTCCTCGGGCGTGGAACCGTCGGTCAGGGCGGTGGCCAGCGCGGCCTCGGCGCGCTTGCGGTAGATGTCGGTGGCGACCTTGCTCAAGGCGTCGTTGAGGTCGCTGATGGCGGGATTGACGCCCAGCGGATCGTCCTTGAGCTCTTCGAGCGTGGTGCCGCCCAGATCGTCTTTCGAGAAGCCTTGCGCGGCCACGCCGCCGGCCAGCACCGCGAACGCGACGTTCAGCGCGACCTGTCCGGCCACGTTGTTGATCGTGTTCTCGCGGCGCACCACGCGCAGGTGCTCGATGCCGGGCTTGTAGGTGCCGCGGTTGAAGCGCAGACGGGTTTGCTGGGTTGCATCAATCGCGGCATTGGCAGGGGCAGGCGCCGATGCAGTGGCTGCGGGCGGGTCTGCTGCCGGTGATGGCGCTTCGGTCTGGGCTTGCGCCGAGAAGCCGGCGATGGCCAGTGCCAGGCCGAGGGCATGCCGTGCGGCACGCGACGGCGTTCGTTTCTTCGTCGAATGGGTCATTGAACTGTTTTCCTCCGGCGCGGATTGTCTCCGGTGGCGTGCTCAGTTCATTCGACGATGTTCGGGGCGTGTGCACAGGCCACCGGGTACTTCCCTCCGCGAATGTCCCCCGGGCTTCGCCCTCCTCCTTGATTTCGCTGCGGGAAGCACCCAGTGTCCTGCGCACACCGAGCGCGGTCGTTGTGCTGCGCGATCAATCACCGCACTGCCCAACGCTCACGTCGATGGGGTGCCTTGCGCAGCGAAATTAAGGGGGAGCCCGAAGGGCGGAGGACATTCGCGGAGCAAGGCTCCCCGTCGGCGGGAGCGTCGCCCCGAACGTCAGGCTCAGGCGCTCAACCCGCCAACCCGACGTACACGTTCTGCACGTCGTCGTTCGCGTCGATGGCGGCAAGAAACGCCTCGACCTCTTCGAGGTCGGCAGCGCTCAGGCTCGCAGGATCAACGGGATTCTTGGGCCGGTAGCCCAGCTTGGCCGACAGCACGGTGAAGCCCTGGGCCGGCAGTGCTCGGCTCACGAGGTCGAGGTCGGCGGGCTCAGTCAGGAACAGGGTGGTGCCGTCTTCGGCGCCCGGCTCGAAGTCCTGCGCTCCGGCTTCGATGGCGGCCACTTCGGCGTCGGCGTCCTTGCTGGCGGGCTCGGCTTCGATCATGCCGAGGTGGTCGAAGTCCCACGAGACCGAGCCGGAGGTGCCGAGCTGGCCCTTGCGGAACAGCACGCGCATTTCAGGCGCGGTGCGGTTCACGTTGTCGGTCAGGCACTCGACCATCACGGCCACGCGGTGCGGGGCGAAGCCCTCGTACATGACGTGGTCGAAGTGCACCGCCTCGCCCGTGAGGCCGGCGCCCTTCTTGATGGCGCGGTCGAGCGTGTCCTTCGGCATCGAGACCTTGCGGGCCTGCTCGACGACCAGCCGCAGCCGCGCGTTCGAGGCCGGGTCGGCGCCGTTGCGCGCGGCGATCATGATTTCCTTGGCCAGCTTGCCGAACAGCCGGCCCTTGGCATTCGCGGCCACGTCCTTGTGCTTGGCTTTCCATTGCGCGCCCATGTCTGCATTCCTTGGTGTTGTGGGGGGCGGCGAAACGCCGCAGCCCCCGAGGATGCCACGAGCCGGGGGCGGCGCCCAGCCGGCCCCTTCCGCCGTCAGGGGCGCCGCTTCTGTTCGCCCTCCTCTGGCGCCAGGCTGACCCACAGGGCGGCGCCCACGATCAGCAGGCCGCCGGCCCAGCCCCAGGCGCCGATGCGCTCGCCCAGCCCGAGGGCCGCAATGGCCGCGCCGAACACCGGTTCGCTGCCCATGAGCAGCGACACGCGGCTCGGGCTGCTGCGCGAGGCCGCGTGGTTCTGGGCGAAAAAGGCGAACACGGTGCACAGCAGCACGAGGTACGCCATGCCCCACCAGAAGCCGGCCGTGGCGGGCGGCAGGTGCCAGGCGCGCCCGCCCGACGCGGCCAGCAGCGACAGCGCCGCCGCGCCCAGCGCCATCACCCCCGACTGCACGGCCGTCAGCGTGAGCGCCGGCAGGGTGTGGCGGCCCGCCAGGCGGCGCGTGAGGCACACCATGACGGCGCGCAGGAAGGCGGCGGCGAACATGAGGGCGTCGCCCCACCCCATCGACAGGTCGGCGAGCGAGGGCGCCGAGAGCAGGGCCGCGCCCACGGCCGAGAGCCCGGCCGCCCAGAACACGCGCCGCGCGGGCCGCCGGCCCAGCAGCCACCACTCGACGAAGGGCGTGATCGCCACGCACAGGCTGATGAGGAAGGCCGCGTTGCTCGCCAAGGTCAGCGAGACGCCGAAGGTCTCGCACAGGAAGATGGCGAGCAGGTTGGCGCCCAGCAGGCCGCCCACGGCGAGCCCCTGGCGCCACTGCGGGTCACGCCACAGCGGCCGCAGCGCGGGCAGCAGCACGAGAAAGGTGAGGCCGAAGCGCAGCGCGACGAACTCGAGCACGGGCAACTGCTGCGTCGCCTGCTTGGCCACCGCGTAGCTACCGCCCCAGACCGCCGCCACGAGCAGCAGCATGAGCTCGGCCGGGCCGAAGCCGGCCGTCCACGACCTGCGCCCGATCGGGACCGCACCTTGCAACGCCTTTGAATCCATACTGTCTGCCCGCGGCCCGGGGCGCCTGAAAGAAGAAGAGAAGGCGCATTGTTCCGGGCGGCACCAGGGCCGCACAGCCGTCGGCCGGAACAGGACTCTTGCGTGGTCGGAACGAATTCATTTCTCAAGGTGCTGCCCGAGATGGTCACCTTCGTGCGGGTCGCCGAACTGGGCAGCTTCTCGGCCGCGGCCGACCTGCTGGGCATCACGCCCTCGGCCGCGAGCCGGCAGGTGAAGCGGCTCGAACAGGAGATCGGCGTGCAGCTGCTGCAGCGCACCACGCGCCAGCTGCGGCTCACGGAGCCCGGCGCCGAGGCTTTTGCACGCTGCCGCGAGCTGGTGGCGGCGGCGCAGGGCGCGATGGACATCGGCGCGCAGTTCGCGCGCACGCCCACCGGCCGGGTACGCCTGAGCGCACCGAAGGCCTTTGCGCGGCGCGTGCTGCATCCGCACCTGCTCGACTTTCTGCGCGCCTATCCGGAAGTGGACGTGCAGCTGATCGTGGCCGACCGCGACATCGACCCGATCCGCGAAGGCGTCGACCTCGTGGTGCGGCTGACCACGGCGCCGCCCGAGGGGCTGGTGGCGCGGCGGCTGATGGCGGTCGAGCACATCCTGTGCGCCACGCCGGCCTACCTGGCGCGCCACGCCGCTATCGCGCACCCGCACGACCTGCGCGCGCACAGCTGCCTGTCGCTGGGCGAGCACGAGCGCGACAACCACTGGCGCTTCCGAAAAGACGGTGAAGACGAGGTCGAGGTGGTGGTGGACGGCCGCTACGTCTGCAACCACAGCGAGATGCGGCTCGATGGCGCGCTCGCGGACCTGGGCGTGGCTTGCGTGCCGGCCTTCACGGCGCGCGAGGCGCTGGACGAGGGCCGCGTGGTGCGCGTGCTGCCCGACTGGACGCTGCAGGGCAGCTACCAGGGGCACGCGTGGCTGATGTACCCGCCCAGCCGCTACCTGCCGCCCAAGTGCCGGGTGCTGGTCGAGCACCTGCTCAGCGCGGTGCCTTCCCCGTGAGCACGCGCACGGCTTCGGGCAGCGAGTGGACGTGCGGCATGAAGTGGTCGATGAGCGCCCCCAGCGCCACCGCGCAGACCACGGCGCCCAGCAGCGGCTTCCAGGTGAGCCGCACCGCCGCCATGAGCCAGCCTTCGCGCGCCACGCGCACCGCGGCGCGGGCCGACACGTAGGAGAAGGCGACCTCGATCGCCACGGCCAGCAGCGCGTCCCAGCTGAAGTACAGCAGCACGAGCGAGCCCGCGCCGAGCACGACGGCCACGCACAGCAGGAAGATGGCGAGCACCGGCACGACGATGATCGCGCCTTCGTCGGCGCTGCCCGCGGCGTCGAGCGCGCCGCTGGCCACGTCGGAGAGTGCGCTGCCGCCGTCGGCGGCGTCGGCGTCGGTCGCGCACCCCGGATCGTCAGTGCCGTCCCTGGTGATGCCCAGGTCTTCGGGCGCCTCGATCTCGGTGCGCCGCTCCACCAGCCGCTGCGCCCACCAGCGCAGCACGCACAGGTAGCCGACGTAGCCCACGCCCAGCGTGACGAGGTAGCGCACGGCCAGCGACTCGACATGCAGCAGGTGCATCTGCAGCGCCGAGACGCCCCACATCAGCAGCAGCGTGAAAGTGCCGATCAGCAGGCCGTGCGTGCGCAGGCTGTGATCGCGGTGCAGGTCGCGTTCGACCTGCGTTTCCCACAGGCGCACGGAGCGCCAGTTGGAAAGAACCTTCACGTCATTCGTCGGCGGGTGCGAAAGGCACCCGCGGCGCGACCGCGCACATGAGTTCGTAGCCGACGGTGCCGGCGGCCTGCGCCACCTCGTCGATGGGCAGCACCGCGCCGGTCAGGGCCGAGCGGCCCCACAGCGTGACCTCGGCGCCGAAGGCGGCGTCGGGCACGGGCGTGAGGTCGACGGTGATCATGTCCATGCTCACGCGGCCCACCATGCGGGTGCGCACGCCGTTCACCAGCACCGGGGTGCCGGTGTCGCAGTGGCGCGGGTAGCCGTCGGCATAGCCGACCGCCGCGATGCCGATGGTGAGCGGGCCGTCGGCCGCGAAGCGCGAGCCGTAGCCGATGGTGTCGCCGGCCTTCAGCGTCTGCACCGAGATGAGCCGGGTCGACAGCGTCATGGTCGGCTGCAGCTGCCAGTGCGCCGCGTCGTGCTCGGGAAAATCGGGGGCGCTGCCGTACAGCACGATGCCGGGGCGCACCCAGTCGCCGCGCGTGCGCGGCGCATGGCGCAGCGTGGCCGCGCTGTTGGCGATGGAACGTTCGCCGGGCAGGTCGCGCGTGGCGCGCTCGAACACCTCCAGCTGGTGCTCGATGCCGCGCGGGCCGTCGGCGTCGCTGAAGTGCGTCATGAGCGAGATCTCGTCGACCTGCGGGAGCGCATTGAGGCGGGTCCAGGCCGAGCCGAAGCGCTCGGGCGAGAAGCCCAGGCGGTTCATGCCGGAGTTCATCTTCAGGAACACGCGCTGCGGCTTGAGGGTCTTGTGGGCCGCGAGCATGTCGATCTGCTCGTCGCAGTGCACCGAATGCCACAGGTCCAGGCGCGAGCACAGCTCCAGGTCGCGCGCGTCGAACACGCCTTCGAGCAGCAGCACCGGGCCGCGCCAGCCCAGCGCGCGCACGCGCTCGGCCTCGGCCAGGTCGAGCAGCGCAAAGCCGTCGGCGCCGCGCAGGCCCTCGAAGACACGCTCGATGCCGTGCCCGTAGGCATTGGCCTTGACCACGGCCCAGACACGGGCGTCGACGGCCGAGCGGCGGGCGCGGTCGAGGTTGTGGCGCAGGGCGGCGGTGTGGACGGTGGCGAGAATGGGGCGCGGCATGGCGGGTGTTGGGGTGGTTTCAGACCACGTTTTAGCATCTTCGGGAATGGGGTCGAATCCCGTGGGGATGCCTGAATTCGCGTCGTACCCCCATGCTATAACCGCCCATTCGCGCCTGACGCGACACTTTTTCACTACCGCCAGCAGACCCTCTGGCCAGCCAGCCCATCGATGAAGCGCGGTTTTTACACGATCATGTCGGCCCAGTTCTTTTCGTCGCTGGCCGACCAAGCGCTTTTCGTCGTTGCCGTCGATCTCATGCGAAGTTCGGGCGCCCCCGAATGGCAGCGGGCCGCCCTGGTGCCGATCTTCGCGGTCTTCTATGTGGTGCTGGCCCCGCTGGTGGGCGCCTTTGCCGACGCGCTGCCCAAGGGCAAGGTGATGTTCATCAGCAACGCGATCAAGGTCGTGGGCTGCCTGATGATGCTGTTCGGTTCGCACCCGCTGCTGTCGTACTCCATCGTGGGCCTGGGCGCCGCCGCCTACTCGCCGGCCAAGTACGGCATCCTCACCGAGCTGCTGCCGTCGTCGCAGCTGGTCAAGGCCAACGGCTGGATCGAAGGGCTGACCATCGCCTCGATCCTGCTGGGCATCGTGCTCGGCGGCATGCTGGTGGGCCATGCGGTGTCCAGCCAGCTGCTGCTGATCGACCTGCCGTTCATCGACACCGGCATCGACTCGCCGGCCGAAGCCGCCATTGCGGTGCTGATCTTCGTCTACGTGCTCGCGGCCTGGTTCAACACCCGCATCCCGCACACCGGCGTCGAGATGCGCCCGCTGCGCTCCAACCCCGAGCAGAGCATGGTGCGCAACCTGGCCGGCCTGCTGCCCGACTTCTGGCATTGCAACGCCCGCCTGTGGCGCGACCGGCTGGGCCAGATCTCGCTGGCGACCACCACGCTGTTCTGGGGCGCGGGCGGCAACCTCAAGTACATCGTGCTGGCCTGGGCCGCCGTGGCGCTCGAATACAACACCACCCAGGCCTCGGCGCTGACCGGCGTGGTCACCATCGGCACCGCGGTGGGCGCCATCGTGGCCTCGATGTACATGCGGCTGGACATGGCCACGCGCGTGATCCCCATGGGCATCGCGATGGGCCTCATGGTGATCTGCATGAACTTCATCGGCAACGTCTGGCTGGCGGTGCCGTTCCTGATCATCCTGGGCGGCCTGGGCGGCTTCCTGGTGGTGCCGATGAACGCGCTGCTGCAGCACCGCGGCCACAACCTGATGGGCGCGGGCCGCTCCATCGCCGTTCAGAACTTCAACGAGCAGGCCTGCATCCTTCTGCTGGGCGGCTTCTACAGCGTGTGCACGGGCCTGGGCCTGTCGGCCTACGGTGCCATCAGCGCCTTCGGCCTCGTGGTGGCGGGCTGCATGTGGATCATCAAGCGCTGGCACGAGAACAACCTCAAGAAGTATCCTGAGGAAGTCGAGCACCTCCTCGCGATCGCCCGCAGCGACAAGCACCACTGATTTCGCGCGACCGCGTTGGTGCAATGGCCGGCGCGCCGAGCGCCCCCACTCCAACGCCCCATGCCCGCCCTCGCCCTGATGTTCAACGCCTTCGTGTGGGGCGTTTCGTGGATTCCGTTCCGCCAGATCGCCAGCCACGGCCTGCATCCGCTGTGGACCACCTGCCTGATCTACCTCGTCATCGCCACGGCGATGGGCCTCGTGCGCCGGCACGCCTGGAAGGCCTTTGCCGCGTTCCCGATGCTGGTGGCTCTGGGCCTGGCGGCGGGCTTCACCAACGTGGGTTTCAACTGGGCCGTGACGCAGGGCGACGTGGTGCGCGTGGTGCTGCTGTTCTATCTGATGCCGCTGTGGAGCGTGCTGCTGGCCTGGCTGCTGCTGGGCGAACGGCCCACGGGCGGCGCGCTGATGCGCGTGGCGCTGGCGCTCACCGGCGTGGTGGTGGTGCTGAAGGCGCCGGGCACCGACTGGCCGGTGCCCTCGAGCCTGCCCGACTGGCTGGGCGTGGCGGCGGGCTTCGGCTTTGCCGTGACCAACATCGTGCTGCGCCACCTGCGGCATGCGCCGGGCGAGTCGCGCGCGCTGGCGATGTTCTGGGGCTGCACCGTGGTGGCGGGCGTCGGCGCGGTGAGCGGCACCGCGTTCGGTGGCATCGATTCACCGCTGCTCGCCTCGCCCGGCTGGCTGGGCTGGGCCGCGCTGCTGGGCACGGGCTTCATCGTCGCCAACGTGTGCCTGCAGTACGGCGCGCCGAAGCTGGCGGCCAGCGCGACCTCGGTGATCATGCTGTCGGAAGTGCTGTTCGCCAGCGTCTCGTCGGTGGCGCTGGGCGCGTCGACCATGAACTCGCGCATCCTCGTCGGCGGCGCGCTGATCGTGCTGGGCGCGGTGTGGTCGGCGTTTGCGCGAACCCCGCCCGCGCGCGATGATGGCGTTTCCGCGTCCACCTGAGGAGCTCTCTCCATGACCAGCGTCTACGACTTCCAGGCCACCCGCATCGACGGCAAGCCGGTGAAGCTCTCGACCTTCCGCGGCAAGGTGCTGCTGATCGTCAACACGGCGAGCAATTGCGGCTTCACGCCGCAGTTCGAAGGCCTGGAAGCGCTGCACGAAAAGTACGCCGACCAGGGCCTCGCGGTGCTGGGCTTTCCCTCCAACCAGTTCGGCGGGCAGGACCCGGGCACCAACGAGGAAATCGGCGCCTTCTGCATGACCAACTACGGCGTGAGCTTCCCGATGATGGAGAAGATCGACGTCAACGGCAGCAACGCGCTGCCGCTGTACCAGTGGCTCACCAAGGAAAAGCCGGGCCTGCTGGGCAGCACGGCCATCAAGTGGAACTTCACCAAGTTCCTGGTCGGGCGCGACGGCGCGGTGCTCAAGCGCTACGCGCCACTGGACACGCCGGCCTCGCTCACGCGCGACATCGAGGCGGCGCTGGCCGCCGGCTGAAGTTCAGAAGCGGAAGTCGGCGCTCTTCGGCGCGCCGCCGACCGTCACGGTCTGGCTTTTTGTCTCGCCCGTCGACGTGCTCACGTCGATCACATAGCGCCCCGCCGGCAGGTCGATGAGGCACACCGGGCCGGTGGCGGTGAAGGCCATGGCGGCGGACGAGTTCGCGTCGCCGCCCTTGATCGCGACATTCAGGTTGGCCAGGTACGCCCCGTCGGCGCGCGCGAACAGCAGCGACAGCGGATGGTTCTTCGTGGCGGCGCGCATGGCGTTCGACTCGTCGGAGCCGATGCCGCCGCACACATAGCGCGTGGTGCCGATGCCCTGCCAGGGCGGCAGGGCCGAGGGCGGCTGCTGCGCCTGCGCGGCGACGGTGCCTGCGATGCAGGCGGCAGCGAGCAACGCACGGCGCAGCGAAAAAGCAGAAACGAAAGACATGGCACGAACTCCTTGCAGCGTCTTCGGTCCGCCATGATGCGCCCCGACGCGCGGTGCGCACGTCGGACGGCAACGTACCCTGCCGTGCGCGCGCGCCCTACCCTGCCGGTGTCTGCAGCGCCGCGTCGAGCAGCTCGACCCAGTGCCGCACGGGCGTGTCGCCGCTGCCGCTTTGCAGGTGCGTGATGCAGCCGATGTTGGCCGAGGCGATGGTCGTGGGCTGCAGCTGCTTCAGGTGGCCGAGCTTGCGGTCGCGCAGCGGGTAGGCCAGCTCGGGCTGCAGCACCGAATACGTACCGGCCGAGCCGCAGCACAGGTGCGATTCATTCATCGCCACGCGCACGTCGAAGCCGAGCGCGCGCAGGTGCGTCTCGACGCCGCCGCGCAGCTTCTGGCCGTGCTGCAGCGTGCAGGGCGGGTGGTAGGCGACCACGCCTTCGGGCGCGCGCACGCGGCCCTGCAATGCAGGCACGAGCTCGGGCAGCAGCTCGCTCAGGTCGCGCGTGAGGGCGCTGATGCGCGCGGCCTTGGCGGCATAGGCCGCGTCGTGCTGCAGCAGGTGGCCGTACTCGCGCACGGTGACGCCGCAGCCCGAGGCGTTCATCACGATCGCCTCGACCTCGTTGCCTTCGACGAAGGGCCACCACGCATCGATGTTGGCGCGCATCTGCGCCTTGCCGCCCTCCTGGTCGTTGAGGTGGAACTTCACGGCGCCGCAACAACCCGCCTTGGGCGCAATCACGGCCTGGATGCCGGCCGCGTCGAGCACGCGCGCGGTCGCGCTGTTGATGTTCGGGGCCATCGACGGCTGCACGCAGCCCGCGAGCATCAGCACCTTGCGCGCATGCGTGGCGGTGGGCCAGCGGCCGGCGTCCTGCTGGGCGGGCACCTTGGCCTTCAGTGCTTCGGGCAGCAGGCCGCGCACGGATTGGCCGAGCTTCATCGCGGGGCCGAACAGCGGCGACGGCAGCGCCTCCTTCAGCAGCCAGCGCGTGGCCGACTCCATGGCGGGGCGCGGCACTTTCTCATCGACGATCTTGCGGCCGATGTCGACCAGGTTCCCGTACTGCACGCCGCTCGGGCAGGTGCTCTCGCAGTTGCGGCAGGTGAGGCAGCGATCGAGGTGCAGCTGCGTGCTGCGCGTCGGCGCGTGGCCTTCGAGCACCTGCTTGATGAGGTAGATGCGCCCGCGCGGCCCGTCGAGCTCGTCGCCGAGCAGCTGGTAGGTCGGGCAGGTGGCAGTGCAGAAGCCGCAGTGCACGCACTTGCGCAGGATGGCTTCGGCTTCGCGGCCCGCGTCGGTGTCGCGGAATTCGGGGGCTAGTTCGGTTTGCATCGCGGGGGTGTCGTTTCTTTTCTTATTGGTCGCCTGCGAAGAGCCGGCCGCGGTCGAAGACCCCGTGCGGATCGAACTCCTGCATCAGCGCGCGATGGATGCGTGCCACCGGCGCGCTCAATGCGTCGAAGCGCGGCACGTCGCAATCCGCCGCTTGCGCTGCGGGCACGCGGAACAACGTGGCGTGGCCACCCGCTGCCTGCGCGGCTTCACGCAGGCGCGCGGCCTGTGCGGGCGGCGCGAGGTACCAGCGCTGCCCGCCGTGCCACTCGACCAGCGGCGCGGCGCAGCCGTCGATGGCGATCACCGGCGCGGTCTGCGGCACCGACAGGCGCCACAGCGCGAGCGAACCGTCGGCGTCGAGTGCGAACCACGGCATGCGCTGGTCGCGCAGCGCGGCCCAGCCGGCGGCCGCGCGCACCGGGTCCTGGCGCTCGCCGCCGAGCTGCGCGCAGGCGGCTTCGACGGCCGCCACGGCACCGCGCAGCCGCAGCCGCAGCACGCCTGCGCCGGGCGCGTGTTCGAACCAGCTGCTCGCGTTCAGCGGCAGCGGGCGCCCGCCCCACTCGTTGAGCAGGCGCAGCGCATCGGCCTGGCTGCAGGCGAAGGCGAGCGTGGCCTCGGCGGGCGCCACGGGCAGCACCTTGAGGCTCACTTCGGCGATCACGCCCAGCGTGCCGAGCGAGCCGGCCAACACGCGCGAGACGTCGTAGCCGGCGACGTTCTTCATCACCTGGCCGCCGAAGCTCAGCACCTCGGCGCGGCCGTTGACGAGCGTGGCGCCGAGCACGTAGTCGCGCACCGCGCCCACGCTGGCGCGCGCCGGGCCGCTGAGGCCGGCGGCGACCATGCCGCCCACCGTGCCGCCATCGACAAAACACGGCGGCTCGAACGGCAGGCACTGGCCCTGTTCGGCGAGCGCGGCCTCGAGCTCGGCCAGTGGCGTGCCGGCACGCACGGTGACGACCAGTTCACTCGGCTCGTAGCTCGTGATGCCGGCGAGCGCGCGCAGGTCGAGCAGCTCGCCGCGCGGCGGCTGGCCGTAGAAATCCTTGGTGCCGCCGCCGCGCAGGCGCAGCGATGTGGCATCGGCCGCGGCGGCGCGCACGCGCTCGACGACCTGCTGGAGGGCGGTATCCGTGTTCATGAAGCTCTCAGAATCTCGGCAGGTCGGGATGCGCCAGCCGGCCGCCGCGCACCACTTCCTTGCCGTACTCGGCGCAGCGCTGCAGCGTGGGAATCACCTTGCCGGGGTTGAGCAGCCCGGCGGGGTCGAAGGCGCGCTTGATGCCGAACATCTGCTCGTTCTCGGCCGCGGTGAACTGCACGCACATGCTGTTGAGCTTTTCCACGCCCACGCCGTGCTCGCCCGAGACGGTGCCGCCCATGGCGACGCTGGTCTCGAGGATGTCGGCGCCGAACAGCTCGCAGCGGTGCAGCTCGTCGGGGTCGTTGGCATCGAACAGCACCAGCGGGTGCAGGTTGCCGTCGCCCGCGTGGAACACGTTGCAGCAGCGCAGGTTGTATTTTTTCTCCATCTCCTGGATCGCCAGCAGGATGTCGGCGAGCCGCTTGCGCGGGATGGTCGAATCCAGGCACATGTAGTCGGGGCTGATGCGGCCCGACGCCGGAAAGGCGTTCTTGCGCCCGCTCCAGAACTTCATGCGCTCGTCCTCGCTGGTGCTCACGGCGATGGCGGTGGCGCCGCAGCCGCGCAGCACCTCGGTCATGCGGCCGATTTCTTCTTCCACTTCTTCCGGCGTGCCGTCCGATTCGCACAGCAGGATGGCGGCGGCGTCGAGGTCGTAGCCCGCGTGCACGAAGTCTTCGACGGCGGCGGTCATGGGCTTGTCCATCATCTCCAGGCCGGCCGGGATGATGCCCGCCGCGATCACCGCCGCGACCGCGTCGCCGGCTTTGCGCACGTCGTCGAAGCTGGCCATGATGCAGCGCGCCAGCTGCGGCTTGGGCACGAGCTTCACCGTGACCTCGGTGGTCACGGCCAGCATGCCTTCGCTGCCGATGGCCAATGCGAGCAGGTCGAGCCCCGGCGCATCGAGCGCCTCGCCGCCGAACTCGATCGCCTCGCCCTCGGCCGTGAAGCCGCGCACGCGCAGCACGTTGTGCAGCGTGAGGCCGTACTTGAGGCAGTGCACGCCGCCCGAGTTCTCGGCCACGTTGCCGCCGATGGTGCAGGCGATCTGGCTCGACGGATCGGGCGCGTAGTACAGGTTGAAGGGCGCGGCGGCCTCGCTGATCGCGAGGTTGCGCACGCCGCACTGCACGACGGCCGTGCGGCTCACCGGGTCGACCTTCAGGATGCGGTTGAACTTGGCCAGCGACAGCGTCACGCCCAGCGCGTGCGGCATGGCACCGCCCGAGAGCCCGGTGCCGGCGCCGCGCGCCACCACCGGCACGGCCAGCGCATGGCAGGCGCGCAGCACGGCGGCCACCTGCGCCTCGGTCTCGGGCAGGGCCACCACCAGCGGGCGCTGGCGGTAGGCCGTGAGGCCGTCGCACTCGTAGGGCGTGGTGTCTTCGGCGTGCCAGATGAGCGCATGCGCGGGCAGGTGCGCCTGCAGCGCCCGCACCACCTGCGCCTGGCGCTCCGCCTTCGACAGCTGCGCGTGCTGGTCGGGTGTGACGGGAGCATTCATGGCGGGAACAACTTTCAGCGGACGACCATCAGGGTGAATGGCCACACATAGGCCTGCAGCGTCACGTACAGGCCGACCAGCGAGGCCAGCGCGATCGAGTGGAAGAACACGTAGCGCAGGATGTCGCCTTCGTGATTGAACCACCGCGTGGCGGTGGAGGCCACCACGATCGACTGGGCGTCGATCATCTTACCCATCACGCCGCCCGAGCTGTTGGCCGCGCCCATGAGGTTGGGCGCCAGGCCGAGCTGCTCGGCCGCGACCTTCTGCATGCCGCCGAAGAGCACGTTCGACGCGGTGTCGGAGCCCGTCATGGCCACGCCGATCCAGCCCATGAGCGTGCCGAAGAAGGGATAGAACACGCCGGTGTTGGCGAACGCCAGACCCAGCGTGGTGTCGGTGCCCGAGTAGCGCGTGAGCGTGCCCAGCGCGAGCATCAGCACGATGGTCATGAGCGAGTAGCGCACCATCCAGAGCGTGCGCACGAAGGTGCGCACGATCTCGACCGGGTTGTACTTCATGAACAGCGCGCTCACGATCGCCGACAGCAGGATGCCGGTGCCCGTGGCCGACAGCAGGTTCAGCACGTACACCGCGCCTTCCTTCGTGGGCGCGGTGACCACCGGCGGCATCTTCTCGATCAGGTTGTGCAGCCCGCCCATCGGGAACGAGGGCGCGAAGACGCCGTTGAGCGCGGTCTTCACCGAGGGCAGGCCCCAGATGAAGACGAACACCGAGAGGATCACCCAGGGCATCCACGCGCGCACCAGCGCTTCGCGGCTGTGCACGACGATGGCCGCCGGCGGCTTGGCCTCGTGCGCGCTCACGTCCTTGCCGCGCAGCGAGGGCGAGCGCCACACGTTCTTGGGCTGCCACACGCGCAGGAACAGCACCAGGCTGGCCATCGACACGATGGCCGCGATGATGTCGACCAGCTCGGGGCCGATGAAGTTCGACACCAGGTACTGCGGCACCGCGAACGACACGCCCGTGACCAGGATGGCCGGCCAGACTTCCATCATCGCCTTGCGTCCGGCGAAGGCCCAGACCAGCCAGAACGGCACCAGCAGTGAGAAGAACGGCAGCTGGCGCCCGATCATCGCGGTGACTTCCATCAGGTCGTAGCCGTGCACCTTGGCCAGCGTGATCACCGGCGTTCCGAGCGCGCCGAAGGCCACCGGCGCCGTGTTGGCGATCAGCGAGAGGCCCGAGGCGGCCAGTGGCGAGAAGCCCAGCCCGATCAGGATGCCGGCCGTGACCGCCACCGGCGTGCCGAAGCCCGCCGCGCCCTCGAAGAAGGCGCCGAAGCAGAAGGCGATCAGCAGCAGCTGGATGCGGCGGTCTTCGGTGATGCCCGAGAGCGAGTCCTGCAGCACCTTGAAGCTGCCGTTCTGTTCGGCCAGCTGCTGCAGGAAGATGATGTTCAGCACGATCCAGCCGATCGGCAGCAGGCCCGTGAAGCCGCCGAACAGCGCGGCGCGCCCGGCCATCTCGGCCGGCATGCCGTAGGCGAACACGGCGACGGCCAGGGCCGCCAGCAGGCCCAGGCCGGCGGCGATGTGGGCCTTGATGTGGAAGAAGCCGAGGCACGCGAGCATCACCACCACCGGGATCGCGGCGAGCGCGGTGGAAATGTTCATGTTGCCGAACGGGTCGTAGATCTGCTGCCAGGTCATGCGTTGTCTCCGGGGAGGCTGTTGTTGTGCCCCGCACTCTAGGGAGAAGCGCGTCGTCCGGATTGAAGGTTTTTTGCCCGGACCTTGATAAAAATTTGTCGGGCAGACCTGTCGGTCAGTGCAGCGTCTGAACGATCCAGTCGACGAAGGCCGCGCACTCCCAGCGCTCCAGCGTGCCCGGCTGCCAGCAGATGTAGTGGCGGTGCGGCGAGGGCACGGGCCGTTCCGACAGCGCCACCAGCCGGCCCGATTCGAACCAGGCGGCGCCCAGCTTCTGTCGCACCAGCGCCACGCCGAAGCCGCTGGCGGCCGCGTCGTAGACCAGGCCCAGGTCGTTGAACTGCGCGCCCAGGTGCGGCTCGGGCTGGTCGATGCCGCAGCTCGCGAACCAGGTGCCCCAGGGCTCGAGCGGGCTGCGGATCAGCCGCGCGCTGGCGATCTCGGCCGCGGTGCGAAAGCCGTCGAAGGGCCCGAACTCGTTCAGGTAGCTCGGGCTGCAGGCGGGCACCACGTCCTCGGCGATGAGCAGGCGGTGCTCGCAGTCCGCGTACGCGCCGATGCCGTAGCGCACCTGCAGGTCGGTCTGCTCGGCCGTGACGTCGAGCAGCGGGATCGACACATGCAGCGCCAGCTCGATGTCGGGGTAGAGGTTGCGAAAGAGCTCCAGCCGCGGCATCAAAAACTGGCGGCTGAAGGTGGGCGTGACCGCCACGCTCAGGCGCGGCGCGCGCAGCGCCGCGTCACGGCTGCCGGGCGTGGCCTGTTGCAGCGCGGCCAGGCCGACGCGCACGTTCGCCAGGTAGGCCGCGCCGTCGGCCGTGAGGCTGAAGTCGCTGCGACCGAAGAGCTTGAAGCCCACGTGCGCCTCGAGCTGGCGGATGCGGTGGCTCACGGCGCTGGCCGTCACGCACAGCTCGTCGGCCGCGCGGCCCGCATGCCGCAGGCGCGCGACGGCCTCGAAGGTCAGCAGGCATTGGATCGGGGGGATGTGGTGCAGGGCCATCCTCGGCAGCGGCCCGACTCAGTCTTCGAAGAAATTCACGGGCAGGCCCGGCGTGTCGACGCGCATCGAGAGCACGGTGCCCGAGGCCGGGCGCTGCACCAGCTCGTCGGCCGGGCGGCCCTTGCGTCCGCTGGTGACGAACAGGGTGCGCAGGTCGTCGCCGCCGAAGCAGGGCATGGTCGGGCACTGCACCGGCACCGCGATGGCGGCCACGCGCTCGCCCGTGGGCGCAAAGCGCAGCAGCTGCGCGCCTTCGAACATCGCAACCCAGTAGTGACCGGCGGCGTCGACGGTGGCGCCGTCGGGGCGGCCGCCGTAATGCGTGGGCGTGCTGGGTACCCAGCCCGCGGGCTTGGGGTCGAACTGCTGGAACACGCGCGCATGCGACAGCGTGTTGGCCTCGGCGTCCCAGTCCCAGGCGCGCACCACGTGCGCGGCGGTGTCGGCCCAGTACAGGGTGCGGTTGTCGGGTGAGAACGCCAGGCCGTTGGCGGTGGTGACATGCTCCAGCATCGACGTGATGGTGGGCGAGACGTCTCCGGGGCGTGCGTCGAAGCAGTAGAGCGCGGCGTTGGCGCGGTCCTTGGCCTCGTTGAGCGAGCCGGCCCAGAAGCGGCCGAGCGCGTCGCACTTGCCGTCGTTGAAGCGCATGGTGCGCACGTCGTGCTCCGCGCGCGCCATGGCCACAAGGCTGCCACCCCACTCGCGGGCCCGGTAGATGCCGTCGCGCAGCGCGATCACGAGGCCGCCCGTGCGTGCCGGCGCCATGCAGCCGGGCTCGGTGGGCAGCGCCCATCGCTCGACCGTGGCCGTGGGCGAACCGATCTCGCCGCGCGTGCGCAGCACGGCGCGGCCCGGGATGTCGAGCCAGTAGAGCGCGCGTTCGTGCGGATGCCAGAACGGCGATTCACCCAGCTCGCAGAGGCTGTCTTCGATGGAGGTCCACATGGTGGGGCGATTGTGCGCCCGGCCACGCGGGCCGCGGGCAAAAAAAAGCCCGCTGACGCCGAAGCGCTCGCGGGCTGAACATCCAAAGGAGACTCGCCTGAAAAAACCGGGAGTGGTTGTTCTTCTTTGTATCGAAAAGGGTGGTGGTCTTTGAAGCGCGGGGGCCGGCGCCGTGCCGGACCACCCGCTGTCTGTGTGCGAATCAGCGGTTGTAAGCCGTTTCGCCGTGGGACGAGATGTCGAGGCCTTCGCGCTCTTCTTCTTCCGACACACGCAGGCCGAGGGTCAGGTCGGCGATCTTGTAGGCGATGAACGCGACCACGCCGGACCACACGATGGTGAACAGCACGCTCTTGACCTGGATCCAGACCTGCGCACCCATCGAGAAGGTGTCGGGCGTCAGGCCGCCGGTGCCGCCCAGGCCCTTGGCGGCGAACACGCCGGTCAGGATGGCACCCAGGATGCCGCCCACGCCGTGCACGCCGAACACGTCGAACGCGTCGTCCGCGCCGAGCATGCGCTTGAGGCCGCCCACGCCCCACAGGCAGACCAGGCCGGCCAGCAGGCCCATCACGATCGAGCCCATCGGGCCGACGAAACCGGCGGCGGGCGTGACGGCCACGAGGCCGGCCACGGCACCGGATGCGGCGCCCAGCATCGAGGCCTTGCCCTTGTGCAGGCTCTCACCCAGGATCCACGACAGGGCCGCGGCGGCGGTGGCGAGCACCGTGTTCACGAAGGCCAGGCCGGCGGCGGCGTTGGCCGCACCTGCCGAGCCGGCGTTGAAGCCGAACCAGCCGACCCACAGCAGCGAGGCGCCGACCATGGTGAGCGTGAGCGAGTGCGGCGTGAAGGCTTCCTTGCCGTAGCCCACGCGCTTGCCGACCATGTAGGCACCGACCAGGCCGGCGATACCGGCGTTGATGTGCACCACGGTGCCGCCGGCGAAGTCGAGCGCGCCGTCCTTGCCCAGCAGGCCGCCGCCCCACACGATGTGGGCCATGGGCACGTAGCTGAAGGTGAACCAGATCACCGAGAACAGCAGCACGGCCGAGAACTTGGCGCGTTCTGCAAAAGCGCCGACGATCAGCGCCACGGTGATGGCCGCGAAGGTGCCCTGGAAGGCGAAGAACACGTATTCGGGGATCGTGGTCAGCGCGCCGAAGGTCTCCTGCGTGATGCCCTTCATGAAGATCTTGTCGAAGCTTCCGAAGAAGTTGCCGTCGCCCGTGAAGGCCAGGCTGTAGCCGTAGATGGCCCACAGCAGGCTGATGAGCGAGAAGATCACGAAGACCTGCATCAGCACCGACAGCATGTTCTTGGAACGGCCCAGGCCGCCGTAGAACAGCGCCAGGCCGGGAATGGTCATCAGGATCACGAGCAGGGTCGAGGTGAGCATCCAGGCGGTGTCGCCGGAGTCGACCTTGGGCGCGGGGGCGGCAGCCGGTGCGGCGGGCGCAGCTTCCGCAGCAGCGGGTGCCGCAGCTGCTGCAGGCGCGGGCGCGGCAGCGGCAGGTGCAGCAGGTGCCGATGCAGCCGGTGCCTCAGGGGTGGCGGCGGGTGCCTGGGCCAGCGCCGAAGTACCGGCGACGAAGACGCTCAAGCCGAGCGCAAGAGAGACAAGAAGTTTTTTCATAGTCGTTGTTCTTTCGGGCCAGGACTCGATCAGAGGGCTTCGCGGCCCGTTTCGCCGGTGCGGATGCGCACGACCTGCTCGAGGTTGTAGACAAAGATCTTGCCGTCGCCGATCTTCCCGGTGCGCGCGGCGCCTTCCACCGCCTCGATCACGCGGTCCACCAGCTCGTCGGAGATGGCCGCCTCGATCTTCACCTTGGGCAGGAAGTCGACCACGTACTCGGCGCCGCGGTACAGCTCGGTGTGGCCCTTCTGGCGACCGAAGCCCTTCACTTCCGTGACGGTGATGCCCTGCACGCCGATGGCCGAGAGCGCTTCGCGCACCTCGTCGAGCTTGAACGGTTTGATGATGGCTGTGACCAGCTTCATGATGAGTTGCTCCTTCTGGATGGATGAAAGGCGGCGCGGCAACGTGGGCCGCGCCTGGTTGTTGTGTCGATTACAGCGTCTTCGTCAGCGTGAGGATGAAGCGTGCCTTGTTGGGCGAGTAGTAGGTGGTACCGAAGGTGCCGAAGTCGGGGATCTCGATGCCCGGGTAGGCCACGACCTGGTAGTTGGACTTCTTGTTGGCGCCCTGCACCGAGCCCGTGAGCGTCAGGCCGCTGCCGAAGTCGTAGGTGGCGCCGATGTTGTAGTCCACGTAGCTCTTGTAGCCCAGGCTGCGGATGTCGCTGGACATGTTGGTGAAGCCGACGGCGGCCTTGAGCGTGACCTTGGGCACGATCTCCTTGCTGTAGGCCAGGTTCAGGTAGCCGGTGTTGCGGCCCTTCAGGCCCGAGCCGGTCTTGGCGCCGGCGTAGCCGAAGTAGTCCTTGGACACCGTGTGCGAGTACTTGGCGGTGAACGAGCCGAAGCTGTCGTTGGCGTAGGTGGCGCCCACGTACAGCTCGGTGGTGTTGCCCACCGAGTTGCCCGGGTAGATGTAGGTGAGCGCACCGACGTCCATGTCGACCGGGCCGGCCTTGAACTTGTAGCCGCCGTACAGGTCGCTCTCGATGCTGTTGCCCTTGAGCCAGTTGACGCTGGAGTTCCAGTTGCCGATGTAGAAGCCGCTGTCGCCGAAGGCGTAGTCGAAGCCGCCCTGGATGGCGGGCTTGAAGCCCTTGGTCTTGGCGTAGTCGTTCTTGCCGATCATGTCCTGGTCCTGGCCGCGGAACTTGTAGTTCGTGGTCAGCGAGACATTGCCCGTGAGCAGGGGCGCGGGCGCCGGTGCGGCGGCGTCGGCAGCCTGGGCCATGGCGGCGCCCGAGGCGGTCAGTGCAGTGGCCAGAACGATCAACGCCTGGGCGGCGGTACGGTGCGTCATCAGGGAACTCCTCGCAAGTGTGTTGTTGGACCTGAGCACCCTCAAAGCAGGGAGCGTGCCAAACTGCACGAATACCGCCCCGGCCAGAGGGCGCAGGTGTCCGGCGATGAGCGCCAAATCGTTACAAGCCCTGTTTCCGGCAGTTGCACGCGCTTGCACGCTGCACGGTCCTGGGCTTGCACGTCGCAGGCGCACCAACTTGGGGAGAGGGAGAAAAATGAGTCTGTCTTTGGTGCAAAGCCGCGCCTTGCTCGGCCTGGAGGCCGCCGCCGTCACGGTCGAGGTGCATCTGGCGAACGGCCTGCCGAGCTTCACGCTGGTCGGGCTGGCCGAGACCGAGGTCAAGGAGGCGCGCGAGCGCGTGCGCTCGGCGATCCAGAACGCCGGGCTCGAATTTCCGACCAACAAGAAGATCGTGGTCAATCTGGCGCCCGCCGACCTGCCGAAGGATTCGGGCTACCGATTAGGTTGCAGTATGGACATCGCATGGTGCATGGTTTACTTCATGGACGCTCGATGCGAAGGTCTGCGCCAAGGCTCGATCTCGACTAAGTTTTTGTCTCCTATCTGTTTGGCGACCGTCGAAAGTACAGGTCAAGTGTTCGCCGGCCAAGGAATCGCCGAATGCCCTTGCCCGCGCCGGTGGCCACACGAGAAGCCGCACTGATTTCCACTGAAGGTTCAAGCTCCCGCTTTTCTCAAAACCTCTTCCTAGACACCGATGGCGCGACTGCAGTCAATTACTTACACACCACATCGATGCTCAGTCAATCGCGGTGTGGTGAGCTGGCGCGCAGTGGTTCAGGGTCAGGTAATTGACGGTCTCCCCCAGATTTTTTGGAGTGACGCCACTCCATGGCGCGAAGCCAACCTGTGGGCACTGGAGCGTGCAACGGGCAGCGAGGTTGATATCCGGACCGTACAGACAGACGCGATAGCCATCCATGCCTATGCGAATTGGCTCGAAGAAACTAAGTCCGACTGGCGAAGCTTCCCCCGTCGAAAAGCCGATCGTTGCCTCGTCCGCTATCGAGGCGCTCTTATCGATGCTCGAAACAGCGGAATGCTGGCACCGTCAACCGTCTCGCAACGCATGCGCGTAGCAATCAGCTTCTATCGTTGGCTTCGCGACATGAGACTGTTTTCCTCTGAATGGCCCATATGGCAAGAACACCGTGTCGGCATTCGGCTCGTAGACGCTACAGGCTTTGAGCGCACGATCGCAGTCAATTCCACAGATTTGCGAATTCCCAACCGAGCCGCACGCGGCGAACGGCTTGAGGACGGTCTGCTTCCGATCACGTCAGTGGACCGAGACGCAGCCCTCACCTTCGCTCGGAATCACGCATCACAGGAATTGTTCCTGATGCTCACGCTCGGGTTTTTCTCTGGCATGCGTCTAGGCACCATTACTGATCTCAAAGTACGCACCCTGACGAATGCAGTGCGTGATCCCGTGGCACCCAACCTTTTCAAAATTGCAGTGGGTCCCGGAGCCGATCCGCCCGTCGCAACTAAATTTGGTGTCACAGGGCAAATTTGGATAACGGGTGTATTGCTTGACACGCTGCTTCATTACGCTCACAGCGAGCGTCGCTTGAAGCGAGAGATCAAAGCGGTCGCCGAGCGCAAGGATCTCATTTTCTTGACTCGATTCGGCAATCCGTACGCGCAGCGTGGGTCAGACAAGAGTGTTGCAGTGAATGTGGAGATGCATGCATTTAAGAGGCTGGCCGTCACTCGTGGCCTATCAGCAATGCGCGATTTTCGCTTCCATCAAACTCGCTGCACCTTTGCAACCGAGCTAGCGCGCATTGCGATCAAGGCCGGGGGCTCCATCGGAGCCGTCGCAATTGTGAAAGAGGCATTGCTGTTGGCGCCGACCGGAAACTGAGCCAGTTTTGTACGTAGTGCCGAAGTAAAAGTGAGCCAGGTGTTCAACCTACCCTGCTGTTTATTTAAGCGGCGGGGTTCGAGGAGTGATCACCATGGACATGATTGGCAAGATCCGACGGCTGCACGCGAGGGACAAGCTGTCGGAGCGAGAGATTGCGCGCAGGACGGGGCTGTCTCGCAACACGGTGTCGAAGTGGCTGCGCGCACCAGTGAAGGAGGCGCCGAAGTACCGGCGCGAGCCGCGCCCGAACAAGCTCAGCCCGTTTGAGGAAGCACTCAAGCAGGCATTGACAGCCGATGCCAGGCGGCCCAAGCACGAACGACGCACGGCACGCGCGTTGCACGCCGAGATCAAGGCTGCGGGCTACAACGGCGGCTACTCAGCCATCACTGACTTCGTGCGGACGTGGCGCCAGGGTGAGGGGCAGACAGTCAACGTCACGGCGTTCGTACCGCTGAACTTCGAGCTGGGCGAAGCCTTCCAGTTCGATTGGAGCGAAGAAGGCCTGGTTGTCGGCGGCATCTATTACCGCATGCAGGTGTCGCACCTGAAGCTGTGTGCGAGCCGTGCGTTCTGGCTGGTGGCGTACCCGAGCCAAGGCCACGAGATGCTGTTCGACGCCCATACGAGATCGTTCGCAGCGCTGGGCGGTGTGGCGCGCCGCGGGATCTACGACAACATGCGCACCGCAGTGGACAAGGTTCACAAGGGCAAGGGCCGCACCGTCAATGCCCGCTTCGCCGTGATGTGCGCGCACTACCTGTACGACCCCGACTTCTGCAACGTGGCCTCGGGCTGGGAGAAGGGGCGTGTGGAGAAGAACGTGCAGGACAGCCGTCGGCGCATCTGGATCGAGGCGGCCCGGCGTCGCTTCGGCTCCTTCGTCGAACTCAATGCCTGGCTGGCGGAGCGCTGCCGGGCGCTGTGGAACGAGGTCCGGCATCCCGAGCACAGCCAGTTCAGCGTGGCCGAGATGCTCGAGCACGAGCGTCCCCACCTGATGCCCATGCCTGAGCCCTTCGATGGCTACGTAGAGAAGCCAGCGCGGGTGTCGAGCACCTGCCTGGTGTCGGTGGCACGCAATCGCTACTCGGTGCCATGCGAGCTGGCCGGGCAGATGGTCAGCACGCGGCTGTACCCGGGCAACGTCGTGGTGGTCGCAGAAGACGCGGCGGTGGCGCGCCACGAGCGCCTGAGCGCCTCTGGGGGCACTCGCTACGACTGGCAGCACTACATTCCGCTCATCCAGCGCAAGCCTGGTGCATTGAGGAACGGTGCGCCCTTCGCAGACATGCCCGAAGCGCTGCAGCAACTGCGCCGCGGCTTGCTGCGCCAGGCCGGTGGAGATCGCGTGATGGCCCAGGTGTTGGCCATCGTGCCGACGGCGGGGCTGGACGCGGTGATCGTGGCGGTCGAGTTGGCGCTGGAGAGCGGTCCGCCGTCAGGACGGGTCAGCGTGGAGCACGTCGTCAATGTGCTCGGCCGGCTCACCGCGCCGGCAACACCGCAGAGTGCCGAGACAGCGCTGCAGATCGTCACGCCGCCGCTGGCCAACACGGCACGCTACGACAGCCTGCGTGGACAGGAGGTGGACCATGCGTGATGTGACCGTCGAACTCAAGGCACTGCGCCTGCACGGCATGGCCAGTGCCTGGTGCGATCTGGCGGAGCAAGGAACTGCGTCCGGCCTGGATGCCTCGCGCTGGCTGGTCGAACATCTGCTGCAGGCTGAGACCACGGACCGGTCGATGCGTTCAGTGCAGCACCAGATGAGCTCGGCGCGCTTCCCCGTGCACCGGGATCTGGCGGGCTTCGACTTCGACGCGTCGGTGGTCGACCAGAAGCTGGTTCACCTGCTCGCAATGCTGGAGTTCACCGAGGCCGCGCACAACGTTGTCTTGGTCGGTGGTCCGGGCACAGGCAAGACCCATCTGGCAACGGCTCTGGGCGTGTCGGGCATCACGCGCCACGGCAAGCGCGTGCGGTTCTACTCGACGGTCGATCTGGTCAATGCACTGGAGCAGGAGAAGGCCCAAGGCAAGGCCGGTCGTATCGCGCTGAGCCTGCTGCGAATGGATCTGGTGATCCTGGACGAGCTGGGCTACCTGCCGTTCAGTCAGGCCGGCGGCGCGCTGTTGTTCCACCTGCTGTCCAAGCTGTACGAGCACACCAGCGTGGTGATCACAACCAACCTGGACTTCGCCGAATGGTCGACGGTGTTCGGCGACGCCAAGATGACGACCGCGTTGCTCGACCGCCTCACGCACCACTGTCACATCGTGGAGACGGGCAACGAGAGCCATCGATTCCTGCACAGCAGCGCCACGGCGAAGAAGCGCATCAAGGCCAGGGAGCAGACCCGCAAGACAGGCGCCAAGGCCGATCCAACAGACGCCGCTGATTGACCGCCGCCGCGCGTGGCAAGGCGCTACGGGCTACGCCCTTCGCGCCTTATGAGTTCGATCACAGAAGCGAAAGGAGGTCACAGAACAAGGCAAGACATACACTTATCCACAGCCGACCATTGCTGCGTCGGCTTCCACCCCTGGCTCACGATTCAAGCGGCGCGGTGGCTCAGTTCTACTTCGGCGCGGACACCCGCGGTCAGCCTTAGTCGTGTCAAGCGCCATGCTCGGCTCAAGCACATGGCGTCGGCCGATGTCATGCACGAGATCGAGGACTTCCTGGTAGCTGCGACGGTTGCTTTCGAGCGCGTAGCGTTGGATGGTCGTGCCCGCTGCGTGAGCCTTGAACTCGTTGTCGAAGCGCATCAAGCTCTTGAGGGACGCGCCACGCCAGTGGTGGATAGCTTGGCGGATGTCGCCGACGACCCAAATCGACTTCCTGTAGGCGAGCTGGCGCAGCATCTCCACCATCGCTTGAGTGACGTCCTGATACTCGTCGACGAGCACGTACTTGAAGCGATCCGCCAGCTCAGAAAACGGCAACCTGTCCGCCGCAAGCGCAAGGGCGGGCTTTGCAATAAGGTCGACAAAATCGACTGTCTTGCGCGCAGCAAGGAGCCTCTCGTGAGCCTCATAGAGAGCGGCCACATCCTCGCGCCGGCGTTGCAACTCGGCGTCTTCGGCAGGGTGTTGCTCGACGAAGACTCGGTACGCCTCAGGCGAGACAAGCTCCTCTTTGAGGCGAGTGATGCCCACGACGACTGGCCTCAGCCAATCGTGCGGGTCTTCGACCCTGAGGTAGTACTTGAGCTCGAGTTGCGGTAGCGCAGCTACTAACATCGTCAGCGAGGTCAGCGTGTCTGCGACATGCAGGTCAGCCTCGAGCTGGAAATATTGGTGGTATTTGCGTAGGAACTCTAGGCCGAAGGCGTGAAAAGTACCGGCCCAGACATCGGAGGCTTGGTCGATACCAGCGCTGCGCAGACGCTCGACAAGCTCGAACGCGGCCTTGTTGGTAAACGTGAGGACGAGTATTTCCCCCGGGTCGACACGCATCTCCTCTACAAGATGTTTGACTCGGTGGATGAGCGTTGTCGTCTTGCCGGTACCAGGCCCCGCAACAACGTTGGCCGCTCGCTCCTGCGCTCTCGCCGCGGCAAATTGGTCCTTGCTTGCCGGCTTGAGAGCGCTCGTGTGCAATTCGACGTCCGGTAGAAGCAAGGCGTCGAGCATCTGCTGACGAACGAACTCAAGCGGTATGCCCAGGTCTTTGGCAACTGCAGCCGGCCCCTTTCCCGCAGCTGCAAGCGCGCGTGCAAGGTCGCGAGGCAGCAGTAGCTCTCGTGCGAAGACGTTTGCCTGCAGCTCTTGTCGTTCGCGAGCGCCGTAGGCTTCAACCTTGAGCAGCGCGGGTGAGCCATCGCTCCCGAAGAGAGTCTTCAGATGAGCAACGGTCGACTTTGGCTTCGTCGCATCGAGGTACCAGTGACCCAGCTCATGGGCAACGAGTCCGCAGAACTCTTCACCCCACAAAGGGACTTCGCTGCTGACGTAGATGTACTGCTGTTCGCGTTGAAGCACAGCTGTTCCACCTCCCAGGTCGGGATACGATGGGGCGATGGACTCAATGGCGATGCCAATCTCAATCTCAATCGCGCCGAGAAGCGTTCTTGCCGGGATAGCGGACAGCGGCGCCCCTGCAGAAAGAAGCAACCGCGCCGCCTTTGCCTCGTCACGTGCACGCTGAAACGGGTTCATGACCGCTACGCATCAAGAGCCATGAGTTGGCTGGCTTCGTTAGGCAAAAGATCGAGCGACTTGACGGCATCCTTCCAAGATGTGGCCCTCTGCGTGAGCACAGGCTTGCCATCCGCCTTGAACGCAGGGACAGCGCGCATCGCAAAGGAACACTTAAAGTAGTGCGAGAGCGTTCCCTCGGGCGTTCCAAACATTGCCCCAAGTCCCTTCAGCACTTTCTTCGGCGGTCTGAGAGAGCCCTGAAGGATGCTGGCAAGAAGGGCAGAGTGCTTTCCCAGCCCTAGCTGGGTTGCCAACTCTCGAGTTTTGACACCCTTGACAGTGTCTATTCGCTCTTGGATACGAGCGAACTCCGCCTGCTTGGCTAAACCCGCGGCAATGCACATCGCTCCGAATTCTGAGGCGGACTTTTGGACCTCCTGAGCAGCAGACCTCAAACGAACACTGAGGTTAGGCTCCACGCGGACCATCACTTGTTCGGTGTTCGACGGTAGCCATTGGCGAAGCTCCGAAGCCAGCTCTGCAAATAACGCTTCTCCGTCTTCAGAGAAGGATCGCAGGTCGAACTCCTCAAACCCAAAATTCGCAAGCTGCCGCGCAACGTCGGCAAACGTCGTGCTTTGCGCTTGGGCAGTTGCTTGCATTGCTTCCTTGAGCTTCGTTGGCAATGTGACACCGATGGTGAACTGCCGACCTTTAGACCGAAACCGTTCAGGTCGCCCACTGCTCGCGACGGAAACCGATTGAGGTGCGCCGCAGTTCGATTCCGCTGCGATCTGATGCCATGACATAGGCCACTGGTGTACCGCCATTGCGGTGCATTCATCAAGCACGGCAACAAAAGCCATTCGAACAGCTTCCCTTGCGGTCGATGCGGCGCAACGTCGCCACCCCAAAGCCGGCACCTCAATGGAGCATTCCACGTTGTGCTCGCCCAGTACTTCAAGTCGAGCGCTTCTCGTGATGGCATAGTAAAGACTTGGTAGGTGGGTTAGCAGATCTTGGCCCTCGGCCATGTCTACAGATTCGTGAGCGGTTTTCATCGTGCCCTCCATGGCAGATGGGGCGGCCCAGCGCCCCTTGACAGCAGTATAGACTTATATCAACAATATAACAATAACGGAGACATGGATGGAGCCAGTCCTCGCCGCAGCCGTCAGGACGGCCCTCGCCCAATGGAAGCAGGCGAACACGTTCGACGAACGTGTGGTTCAACTCGCCAATCCTTCGCTGGTGGTGGCCGCCCTCGGCCCCGTAGCCGAGCAAGCTCTCCGAGGCGCGGGGAGCGAACCGGACGCCATTCGCCGGCATGTTCTTGGCCGCCCGTTCTTCCACCTGAAAGAAGTGTTCGACGCGTCGGAGAAGGTCGACACCCCTACGGCGTTCACTCCGGTGCCAGAAACCGAAGCGACGGTGGATGCTCGCGCTGCGGCGCTGGTAGTGCACGCGGTTTTGAAGCTGGAGACGGTTTCGTACAGCACCGAGAACGATGGCGAGTTGTTCGTCAACCTTGTCGTGATGCCCGGCAAGGGCCGCTTCGCGGACAAATCGAAGTCTGGCATGCGCGGGCACACCGACGGCGTCAGCTTTCCATTACGGGGTGACGATGACGCGGAGGACCCGCGGATTGCGCCATCACCGGACGTGGTCACCCTGATGGGACTGCGCAACCCCAGCGATGTGGCAACGACTGTGATGTCGCTTGATGACGTGCTTGCGCGGATGACGGCCGAGGACGTCTTCGAGCTCAAAAAACGACAGTTCTCGATGAACTCTCAGCTCACGTTCGCCCAGGGAATGGCAGAACTTCTCAATGAGCCACTGGTGGCCCATGGCGAAGCCGTATTGACGGACAGGGCAGAAGGAACATACGTGCGCTACAGCCACAAAAACGTTATGCCCACGGACCCGAACGCGGCGCGCCCTCGCGAAGCGTCGAACAACTTCGCAGTCGCCTGCAACGCAGCGGCGCAGGACGTGGTGGTAAAGCCGGGCGACGTCCTCGTGGTCAGCAATCGCCTGTGCTTACACGGTCGCGCCGAGCCCGGCGTGGAGGCTGGTGGCAGGACGCGGTGGCTGCTGCGTACGTATGGCCTCGATACCTCTAACCTGAACCCGCAAAAGCGCCACTTGGGCGAACGCCCAACGTACGTCCTTTATCCATAGACTTCTGCCAAGCCACACCGGGACGGGTTACGGTGATTTGGAGCGACTCGCCTCCCTATCGGTCGACCTGGTCGGACGCAACCGATTGCTTTCCGCTTCCTCGGTCACTCGGTGCCCGATCGCGACAGGCCGCAACCAGTCTCGAGCCGGCGACGGAGCAACCGGCTGCTTCACAGCGATAGCAGTCTTCTAGATTCCCGCAGCCCCGTCGAACTCAAGCCCGGTCTGTGGGGGCAGCATTGACCTGAAGAAACCCTGGAAGCTTGCGAAAGCAAAGCTGCGATGTTCGACGAGATCTACCGCTCTACCCGCTCTCGGAAGACAAGGTCACCCGGGTTGCGTTTCGGCTTCTTCAGTTCCACCCGCCTCAGGATCAGGTGGATGGTAGACAGGTACACATAGAACATCCAACTCAACCAGAGGTTGGCTTCATAGTCGGTCTTCTGCTTGTCGTTGTGGTGCCGAATCATGAAATTGTTGGCGATGTTGAACAGGTCCTTCTCATCGTTAGACGTGATCGCCTCAGACATTTTCGGGCGCAGTGCTTCCAGTACACCCACCAGATCAGACACGGCATGCCGCCGAACATCGAGGGATGCGCCGTGACGACGATATTCGTTCACCGCTGCCTTGACCCTAGCGGTGATGGTCTTGTCGTCGGTCGGAACAGTAGCATCAAGCAGTTGCTCAAAACCGCTGGGTGCTTGGCGGAGGATCAAGCCATCGGCAGACAACTCAAACCGATGTTCGTAGAGTGCAAGTAGATCGTTGACCCGTTTCCGAAATTCCTTCTGCCCTGTTTCCTTGTCGAAGGTCTCCCAGTGCATGCCGCATTGGTCATAGCTATGCATGCTGCCAGTCAGGGGTTTGGAGACGTGGTCGAACAAGAACTCGATCATGTCGAACAGATCGTCTTCCGAATATCCAGGTGCCTTGTCGGCAATTGGCCACAGGTCGGGCTTCCGCAGCGTCGTCAGGACGGTGAACTCTACGTCCACCAACTTGCCCTTCACGTCATGCATGTCCACGCACCAGAAACCGAATTGCTCGTGCGTGTAACCCTCTTCTCGAAGCTGCTCATAGAGCCGCACGAAGAGACCATTAGTGGTCTTCAGGTCGAACCCGTTGGTGCGCGGATTGATCCCGGTGCGGATCGAGTAAGGGACTTTGGCCATGCCCAATTATCGGCGTCTAGAACTTATCCACTGGGAGGCTGCCCGTAATGATCAGGACGTTTCCACTGCCAGAGAACAGATCAAGTACATGGAGCGTCAGTCCGGCTAGCGATGGAACGCACCACCAGAATGATGGCGGCTACTGCTCACAGATCGCTCACCACGATCCGTGGGTAGTCGATTTCTTGGGTTACCCGGCCACTCTGAGAACGAAAGCTCAAAGCGCGAAAGGTTCGTGCCCGAAGGCTCCGAAAGCGGATAGTGTGTTGCATCGACCGGTTGAATCCGCCGTCTGAAGCAGTCGTTGTTGGTCATTGAAACGTACCTGTACTACGCCCTAGTCAATGCGTCGAAGGCATTCCGCTCGAACGGCGAAAGCCCCCTAATGTAGCGATGCACCGTGCTCTCCGAGCGGTGCCCCGTCTGCCGCTGAATTGCCCACGTCGGAACACCAGCTTTGGCGGCAGTGGTGACCAATCCCGAACGGAGGCTGTGTGCAGAGAAGCCGCTCGGGTCAAGGCCGCAGTCCTGCATGCGCCGCCGTACTACACCTCCGACCGCCGCTCCACTCAATCCACCTCCTGGCTGGCCGTGCCGATTCACTCCGCGAAACAAAGGCTGCGACGGATCCTCTTCCGCAGCCGTCCTGCGCAGCAACTGAATCCAAGCCTTCAACAACTTAACCGGGCACATCCGCCTTGGCCCAGGCGGCAGCGCCACAACCCGGCCCTTGCCCTGCTGATCGGTTTTCGAACGCGCCAGTGTCATCGTCACACCTTGACCACTGAATACCAAACTCTCAAGCTTCATCTTAGCCAACTCCGATCTTCGAAAACCTCCGGCAAAGCCCACCACCAGCAAGGTCCTGTCCCGCAGGTCTCGTACTGGGTCCAAGTGCTTCTGTGGCCTGGCAAGGACGCGAAGCATCTCAATGCTGATGGGCTTAGCCTGCTTCTGCGCCGTGCCATGGACCCGCCGAATCCCGCGCATGGTGGTTTGCACCAACTCCGACCGCGTGGGCGAAGGCTTGCCCAGTGTCGTATGTGCGTTCGAAATCGCAGCCAGACGACGGTTGAGCGTGCTGGCTTTGACCTTGCCCGCGTAGGCAGCTAGGTACCGCGCCACCATCGCTGGCGTGGCCGGCACCCTGCCGCCCCAGTCCCGGAAATGTCGCAGGTCGCCCTCGTAGGCTCGACGTGTACTGTCGGCCACGGCGTGAGCGACATAGTGGTCGAATTCGACTTGGGTTCTTGCTAGCCTGGTTGTCCGAGATGGCTTGTGCGCGACGGACGCACGCTTGGACGAGTCGCTGCGAACTCTTGTCATGATCTTGCTCGCTATATGAATGCTGGGGGGCTCTTGTGAAGGAGTGACGCCCGCAGATGCGGGCGTTGATTCGAAGTGCTGCGTCATGGCAAATGCCATGGACATCTTTCGCAGCGGCCTACCGATGGGCCGCCGTTGCTCGCGGCAGACTCACCACTAGCGTCAGATACGCGGTCTGGTCACCCACTGCAGGTCGACTGCGCAGCCGGATGGTGAGGTGCAGCGCCCCCTCCCCCAGCGCCTCGCCCAAGGTTCGCCCCAGGCCGCGTACCGTGCGCACGGTGAGTTGGTATTCGGAGGGGGCCCACAGCACCAAGACCGCGCCCAGTGCCTGCTCAAGCCAGATTCCCCGGTCGCTCAGGTCCTCCAAGACAGCCACCATCGCCGCGTCCAGCTGTGCGGGTTCGTCCAGCGGTTGCGTAAGAAGCTCAAACTGCACTTGGCCGAAGTCCAAGGTTTCAACGACATCTGAGTGGTCCCAGGCCGGCCCCAGAATCGCAAGCCCTTCCAACACCGAGCGCTGTAGCCCAACATAGAACCATTGCAATGGCGCGAGCTGGGCGGCCTCTGTCGGATCGGCAATGTCGATGCGCGCGTCGATCGAATCGCAGAGGATGCCGAACATCGAGCCATCATGCGGCAACGGACGATTGTTCGCACCAAGCACGATGCCGACGGCATGGGCGCCCCTTCCCCACATGCGCCAAACCAGGAGCATGGCCGCTTCGATCTCGGCAGATGTCATGTCGAAACCAAAGGCCAAGCAGAGGATGCACGCGTTCTCGAGGTCGACTTGCTCGACCACATGAACCGCTTCGCCTGCATCGATCTCGATATAACTCGGCTTTTGGTCCAGCAGATCTGCCAACGGCGTGTGCAGTGGTGTTTCGATGTGACTGTGAAAGCGTTGAACCAAGCGCCGGCCCGAAGCACCGATGCCGATCAAGCGGACAGCACCGCTCGGCCCGCTGTCGGCGGGAGTGTGAAGAATATTCATGGAAATTACCTTCGATGCCACTCGCACAGGTCAGTGGCAGTGAAATGAAGACGGCAAAAGCAAAAGCGCCGCACCAGCCTCTCGGCTAGCACGGCGCCTTCGCAAAGGGCTGTATCAGCGACGCGGGGTCGCTACGGCACTGGCCTCAGCACGCGCTGTCCAGGCCATCGGCCGCGAAGTTCTTGGCGTCAGTGCGCGTCACGTCGCGCAGGCACACCGGCGTCTTGCTACTGATCGCCTTGTCGAGCAACGCGTAGTCCATGCGGCGCATCTGCCCAGCCTGCATCCAGACGACGTTGCCTTTGACGGTATGCAGGCACACGGCCTCCTCGCCACAAGGTTCGTACTTGGTGATGAGCGACATGAGGTTCTCGGCGCCGCCACTTGCGGCTGTGGGTGATGCCGAAGATGCCGATGCAGAAACGTCTGCACCTCGCTGGGGATTGCCGGCTGCGATCATGTCCGCAGCCTTCTGCAACTGGGCTTGCTCCGCCTGCTGGGCTACCGAGGGAGCCGCGACAGATGGAGTCGCAGCAAACTGAGCCGCCGTCGATGCCGGAACAACGGGCAGTGTGCCAGCCGATGGCACCACTGGCTGCTCGTATTGCATCGACGACGGGATAGCCTTTCCTCGAGCTTTGAGGACACTGCGCATGTGCTCGTCAAAGGCCAGAGCGTTGGACGCGACTTTCAGATACGGCGTCGTGGTCGCGGCGCTATAGCTCACCGACGTACTGAAGGTGTTCGCCCCCTCGTCCTTCACGATCTTGTACGCAACGGACAGCTGCAGCGGCGCTTCACTGACCTTGTCGCCGGTCACCACCCGTATCACGGTGGCGTCTGTCTTGTATTGCTGTGATCTGTCGACGTTCCAATAGAGCTCGGGGGGAATGTCGTACTTGAGGGCTGCTCCCAGCGGGTTGCCCATCCAGTCCATGAAGAAGTTCATCTTCTGGAGCACGGCGGGCTTGAAAGTAAACGTCAGGTTGACCTCGCACGAACGACGCTTAATCGATTCGTCGTAGGACGTCACGACGGGCGTGCCTGCCTCAAGGGACACGACATCTGCCGTCTTGAGTCTGTAGTTGCCAAGGTCTTCATCGTGTCCCTTGGTGACCATTCTCAGCACTGCCTCTATGCGCTGTGGATCGTTGCAAGGAGGGGCTTCGGGGCCGCAGCCAACGAGCAGCGCGGAAGTCGAAAAGGCTAGACCGACCACGAGCAGTCGGGGTTTGGTCTTGCAAAAGTAGTGGAACATGGTTGGGTTCTCTTCGTTCTAGCTGTTGGTTGGTTCGAGCACTCGGGTTGTCCATGACTCGTCGTGGATCGCCTGCCTCCCCGCATGACGCCCCTCTCGACAAATGCATGCAGCCCAAATGCTACCAAATCGGTAGTATTTGGGGCGAGCATTCTCGGGACTATCTTGATCTTTGAACCCAAAGATCTAAATGACCGTTCTGGGGAGACGCCTCAAGCAGGCGAGGCAGTTGGCCGGCTTGTCACAAGAGCAAGTGGGCATCGAAGCCGACCTTGATCCGATGTCTGCCAGCACGCGAATGAACCGCTACGAGTTGGGCAAGCGTGCGCCCGCGTATGAGTTAGTTGAAAGATTCGCGAAAGTGCTTGGGGTGCCTACTGCATATTTCTATGCGGTGGCCGAAGATGAAGCTCAGCTCTTGCTTGCTTTCGGCAAGTTGCCAAAAGCCAAACGGTCACAAGCCGTCGAGTTCGTTGTCGGCTTGAACAAGTAGGTGCAGCGCCACCGAACGCTAGGGCTCATTTCAGTACTCCTCCGGCAGCAGGAGCGTGGTCACGCTTCGGTCGGCCTCGGTGATCAGCCAGATGCGGTTGTCGAACTCGTCGCCTTGTTCCGCCTCCGCCAACGCTGAATTTTTCTTGGCCGCGTCTTGCAACGGCAATCGATAAACCGACAGCACACGCCGGCCATGCTCGACCGCGTCTTCATTAGTCTGCACATCTTCGGGGTCGATCTCGCCCCAGTCGCCGGTCACATGCTTGGCGAGTAGCGCGAAGGGATTGCTGTTGGTGGCGTGTATGAGTGCCAAGGCGCCCGGTGTTGCAACAACACGGCCCGGAGCGAACCGCAATGAGGCATCTGGCGTGAGGAAGGCGCTTAGAAAGTCTTTCACTTGAAATCTCCATAGAAAAGAAGCGCTCATGCGGCAGCCGCACCTGGCCCCAAGGGGCAAGGCGCAACAGTCGAAAAAAGCGCGGGGGATGGAAACGAAAACGGCCACCAAAACCAGCGTCAAAAAAGCGCTGGCTTGGCGGCCATCAGGGGCTACAGGCGGCGGTGCGCCTGCATACGGGCAAGGTCTTGCCTGGCTTGCGCCGGCAGGTTTCTACCCGTGGGTATATTGTAGCATATTTGCGACAAAATGTGTCATTTTTGAGACTTTACCCCCTCCTCAGGACGATACGAGGGGTCAAAAGGAGGTCAAAAGCGCCTTTCAAACCGTGGTTGCCCGCTTTTTGGCCGGCTGCACCGGCAATGAGAGCCCAAGCGCCCTAAAGCCTCATGCACAGGGCGCCAGCACGCACGCATGGCCCGCTGCAGTGTTCGGCCATACAGCGCACAACGGAGTGCAAAGCCATCCACTGGAGTGCAAAAATAAACGGGGGTATAAAAGGGGGTAATCCACCCACTTTGCACGCAAACCCGCATGAATACTTGGGCGGCGGCGGAGAGTGTGAGATTCGAACTCACGGACGCTTTCACGTCGGCAGTTTTCAAGACTGCTGGTTTAAACCACTCACCCAACTCTCCGGAACCATCGATTTTAAGCTGACGGCGCAGCCTTACTCGTCATCAGGCAGGAACAGCGTCTGCAGGTCGCTCAGGAAGTCGAGTCCGCGCTCGGTGGGCCACACGCGGAACAGGTCGCGCGCGACGAGCCCCTTGCGCTCCGCCTCTTCCAGGCCGCGCTGGATCGACGTCATCGCCAGGCCCGTGCGCTCGCTGAACTGGGGCAGCGTGAAGCCCTGCTTCAGCCGCAGCGCGTTGAGCATGAACTCGAACGGCAGGTCGGCCAGCGCCACTTCGTCACTCTGCGACACGGCCATGCCGGCGCGCGCGTTCTCCATGTACAGGCGCGGTTCGCGATAGCGCACCTGCCGCACGATGCGGTGCGCGAAGCTCAGCTTGCTGTGCGCGCCGGCGCCAATGCCGAGGTAGTCGCCGAACTGCCAGTAGTTGAGGTTGTGCGCGCACTGGTGCCCGTCGCGTGCATAGGCCGAAACCTCGTAGCGCGACATGCCGCTCACGCCCGTGCGTTCGGTGATGCGGTCGAGCATGGCGTAGGCGATGTCGTCCTCGGGCAGCGTGGGCGGGAACTTGGCGAACCAGGTGTTGGGCTCGATGGTGAGGTGGTAGATCGAGATGTGCGGCGGCGCCAGCGCCAGGGCCTGGGTCAGGTCGGCGTCGAGGCCTTCCATGGTCTGGCCCGGCAGGGCGTACATCAAATCGAGGTTGAAGGTGTCGAAGGCGCTCGCGGCCTCCTCCACCGCGGCGATGGCCTGGGCACGGTCGTGCACGCGGCCCAGCGCCGTCAGGTGCTCGTCGTTGAAGCTCTGCACGCCCACCGACAGGCGCGTGACGCCGGCTGCGCGGTAGGCGCGGAAGCGGTTGCGCTCGAAGGTGCCGGGGTTGGCCTCGAGCGTGATCTCGCACTCGGGCGCGAGCTTCAGGCGCGCGCGCACGTCGCCCAGCAACCGGTCGATGGCTTGCGGCGAGAACAGGCTGGGCGTGCCGCCGCCGATGAAGATGGTGTGGACGGTGCGGCCCCAGATCAGCGGCAACGCGGCGTCGAGGTCGGCGATCAGCGCGTCGATGTAGGCGGCTTCGGGGAGGCCGTCGATGTCGGCCTCGCTGGTGGCGCGCCACTCGTGCGAGTTGAAGTCGCAGTAGGGGCACTTGCGCAGGCACCACGGCAGGTGGATGTACAGCGACAGCGGCGGCAGCGCGGCGAGTTGCAGCGGGCCGGGGCGCATCCAGTGCAGCACGTCATTGGCCTGAGGGGCGCCGCCGGCTTGGGCGGGCTGGATCGGGAAGACGGTGGCCATCGGTCAGAACCAGCGCTCGCGCATCAAGGCGAGCATGGCCTGCGCGGCGCGGCCGCGGTGGCTGTTGGCGTTCTTCACGTCGGGCGGCAGCTGGGCGAAGGTCTTGCCGAAAGTCGGCAGGTACATGACGGGGTCGAAGCCGAAGCCGTTGTCGCCGATGGGCGCGGGCGCGATCTCGCCGACCACGCGGCCGACGGCAATCAGCGGCTCGGGGTCGTCGTGGCGGCGCAGCGCGACCAGCGTGCTGACGAGCGCGGCGCGGCGGTTGACCACGCCGTTGAGCTGTTCGAGCAGCGCCTTCACATTGTTGGCGTCGCCCTTGGCATAGCCGAACTGCGTGGCGTAGTACGCGGTGTCGACCCCCGGCAGGCCGCCGAAGGCGTCGACGCACAGGCCGGCGTCGTCGGCAATGGCCGGCAGGCCGGTGGCGGCGCTGGCGTGGCGCGCCTTGGTGAGCGCGTTCTCGACGAAGGTGCGGAAGGGTTCTTCAGCCTCGCCCACGCCCAGTGCCGACTGCGGCACCAGGGTGACGGACAGCTCGGCAAACAGCTGCTGGAGTTCGGCGAGCTTGCCCGCGTTGTTGGAAGCCAGAACCAGTTTCATGGAAAGTCAAAGATGGCTGTGGCGCCCGATGAGCGGGCGCCAGTGGCTCGTTGGTTGTAGTCGTCGTTCAGCTCGAAAGCAGGGCCTGCTGCTGCAGGCTCACGAGTTCGCCGATGCCCTTCTCGGCCAGGCCGAGCAGGAGGTTCATTTCTTCGCGCGTGAAGGCCACGCCTTCGGCCGTGCCCTGCACTTCGACGAAGTGACCGGCGCCGGTCATGACGACGTTCATGTCGGTATCGCAGGCCGAGTCTTCGGTGTACTCGAGGTCGAGCAGCGGCGTGCCGTCGACGATGCCCACCGAGATGGCGGCCACGTGACCCTTGATGGGCGAGGTCTTGAGCGCGCCGGAGGCCAGCAGCTTGTCGACGGCGTCCTGTGCGGCCACGAAGGCGCCGGTGATGGCCGCGGTGCGCGTGCCGCCGTCGGCCTGCAGCACGTCGCAGTCGAGGTGGATGGTGCGTTCGCCCAGGGCGGCGAGGTCGAACACGGCGCGCATCGAGCGGCCGATGAGGCGCTGGATTTCCTGCGTGCGGCCGGTCTGCTTGCCCTTGGCGGCTTCACGGCTGCTGCGGGTGTGGGTGGCGCGCGGCAGCATGCCGTATTCGGCCGTCACCCAACCTTCGCCACTGCCCTTCTTGTGCGGCGGGACTTTTTCTTCGACCGAGGCGGTGCACAGCACGCGGGTCTGGCCGAACTCGATGAGCACGGAGCCCTCGGCGTGGATGGTGAAACCGCGGGTGATGCGCACGGGGCGCAGCTGGTCGGCGGCGCGGCCGCCGCTTCGTGTGAAAGCAGTCATGTGTCTGGAGGAAACCGAAAAAGAAAAAGAAAAACCGCGAGACCCGATCAGGAGATCAGGTCTTGCGGGCGGCTGAGCGGCGGATGGCTTCGTTGATCTCGGCGATGGAGCGCTCGATGGCGTCTTCGTCGAGGTCGTCGATCTCGCTGTCGGACGGCATGCCGGCCTGGATGGTCGAGGCGAACACGCCGTCGTCGATGGTTTCGGTGGACACGCCGCGGTCGTCGCCGGGCGTCTCAGGCATTTCCCACTCGAGCGCGATCAGCGTCACGTTGTCGCTGTGGGCGCCTCCCTTGCGCAGCGCCATCTCGGCGAGGTCGGGCGCGGCGTCGGACACGGGCTTGCCGGACGACAGGGTGTGCACGATGACGGCATCGTCGAGCACGCCCCATACGCCGTCGGAGCACAGCATGAGGCGGTCGCCGCGCTGCAGCGGCAGCGGCGCCGACACGTCGAACAGCGGCGTGGTGGGCGAGCCCAGGCAGGTCAGCAGCAGGTTGCGGTTGACGGGCGCGTCGGTGGCGCCGTGGGGCTTGGGGCGCTCTGCATGCGAGTGGTCGCGCGTGCGGGTCAGCAGGCGGCCGTCGCGCACGACGTACAGACGCGAGTCGCCGCAATGCAGCCAGGTGGCGGTGGCGTTCTGCAGCACGGCCGCGACGACGGTGGTGCGGGGCGTGTCGAGCATCGCCTTGTGGCTGGCGTACCGCATGATCTGCTGGTGCGCCGACATGGCCGATTCGGCCAGGAAGGCCTTCACGTCCTTCACGGTGGGGCGGGCCTCGCGCTGGTAGAGCGCGGCGATGGTCTGCAGCGCCAGCTGGGCCGCCACTTCGCCTTCAGGATGGCCGCCCATGCCGTCGGCGAGCACGAACAGGCCCGACTCCCGCGTGTAGCAGTAGCCCATGCGGTCTTCGTTCTTGAGACGGCCACCCTTGCGGCTGACCTGGAACACGGAGAACTTCATGTCGCTCAGGCCGGTCGGGTGGTGGGCGCGGCAGCGCGCGGCAGGCTCTTCTTGTCGAAGGAGCGGATGTTGTCGATCGACAGGCGCACCTTTTCGCCGACCGTGAGCTTGGTGTAGCGGCGCTCGCCTTCGCGGCTGAGTTCCTTTTGCAGCGCAAACACCGACTGCGGACGCGAGAGCGGATCAAGCGACATGCACCACTCGACCACCTCGATGAGGTTGTCGGAGTACACGCCGCGCAGGCGCGAGAGCGACAGGCTCAGGCGGTCTTTCTCGATGCGCCGGGGTGCGTCGTTGGGCGGGTAGCCCTGCATGCAGGCGTAGATGCAGGCGCCGATGGCGTAGATGTCGGTCCAGGGGCCCATCGACGAATCGCGCCGGTACATCTCGGGCGCGGCGAAGCCGGGCGTGTACATGGGGCGGATGAAGATGCCCTCCTTGCTGAGCACTTCGCGGGCGGCGCCGAAGTCGATCAGCACGGCGCGGTCGTCGTCGGTGACGAAGATGTTGGCGGGCTTGATGTCCAGGTGCAGCATCTTGTACTGGTGGACGATGCGCAGGCCGCGCAGGATTTCGTCGAACAGCGAACGGATGGTCGATTCGCGGAACACCTTCTGCCGCTTCAGGTCGCGCGCCGTGACCACGAAATCCTGCAGGGTCGCGCCCTCCAGGTAGTTCATGACCATGTAGACGGTCTCGTTTTCGCGGAAGAAATTGAGCACGCTGACCACCGACGCATGCGAGATCTGCGCGAGCGAGCGGCCTTCTTCGAAGAAGCTCTTGAGCCCCAGGCGGTACAGCGACAGCTTCTCGGGCGGCACCTGCGGCGCCAGTTCGCCGGGGCCCCGCGTGGCGAGCGACGAAGGCAGGTATTCCTTGACGGCGACCTGCTGGCCGTTCGGGTCGATCGCGAGGTAGACCACGCCGAAACCGCCCGCGGAAAGCCGGCGAACAACGCGATATCCGCCAATGACCGTATCGGGCAACAGGGGCGTAGGCTTGACCTTTGACATAATCCGGGAGTTTCGCCCGAAGGCGATGGTGCGGCAAGCGAACGCTGTACCGACGCCTCGGTGCTTGCAAGCAAAACCACAGTGAGGCGCAATGCCAGTTTACAGCATGACCGGCTACGCCAGCGGCCAGAACGGCCCCGCAGGCAGCCACTCCGAAGCCGATGCACGGCCCTCCGCCGCGGGCCGGCTCGGGGTCGAAATCCGCTCGGTCAACAGCCGCTTTCTCGACCTCACCTTCAAGCTCCCCGAGGAGCTGCGCCAGCATGAGACCGCGCTGCGCGAGCTGCTCACGGGCAAGCTCAAGCGCGGCAAGGTCGAGGTGCGCGCGGCCATCGAGAACACGTCCCAGGCGGGCGTGGTCGAGCCCTCCGTCAAGCTGCTTCAGCGGCTGAACGGCGTGCAGGACGGCATCCGCGCCTGGCTGCCCGGCGCCCGCGAGCTCAGCGTGGCCGACGTGCTGCGCCTGGCCGGCAGCGACGGCGCCACCCGCGGCGACTGGGGCCCCGACCTGCTCGACGTGGCAGGCAAGGCCCTGGAGGCCCTGATGTCGGCCCGCCAGCGCGAAGGCGCCCGGCTGGCCAAGATGCTCGAAGCGCACCTGGCGCAGCTGCGCACCCTGGTGCAGCAGGCCGGTCCGCTGGTCCCGCAGCTGGTCGAACAGCAGCGCAACCGCTTCCTGGAACGCTGGCAGGAGGCCATGGGCCTGACCGCCGGTACGGGCGGCACGCTGCCCGAAGCCGCCCAGGACCGCGCCCTGACCGAAGCGACCGCCTTTGCAATCCGCATCGACGTAGCCGAAGAGCTCACGCGGCTGAATTCGCACCTCGACGAGATCGAGCGGCTGCTCAAGAAGGGCGGCGAGATCGGCAAGCGGCTGGATTTCCTGATCCAGGAACTGCACCGCGAAGCCAACACCCTGGGCTCCAAGTCGGCAGCCCTGGAACTCACGCGCATCGGCGTGGACATGAAGGTCCTCATCGAGCAGATGCGCGAGCAGGTGCAGAACATCGAATGACGACGAGCCTCCCCATGGACTACCCCGGCAATATCTTCGTGGTCGCCGCGCCCAGCGGCGCTGGCAAATCGAGCCTGGTCAAGGCGCTCATGGAGCTCGACTCGGCCGTTCAGCCCTCGGTCTCCCACACCACGCGCCCCCCGCGCGGACAGGAAAAGCACGGCCGGGAGTACTTTTTTGCCTCCCCGAGCGAGTTCGACGCCCTCATCGCGGCCGACGGCTTCGTCGAATGGGCCCACGTGCACGGCCACCGCTACGGCACGTCGAAGAAGGCGGTCGAGGAGCGGGTGGCCCTGGGCACCGACGTGATCCTCGAAATCGACTTCCAGGGCGCGCTGCAGATCCGCAAGACCTTTGCCAATGCGGTCATGATCTTCATCCTCCCGCCCAGCTGGGAAGAGCTGCGCTCCCGGCTGGAGCGGCGCGGCGAAGACAGCGCGGCGGTGATCGAACTGCGCCTGAAAAACGCGGCCGAAGAGATGGCCCAGGCCGGAAAATTCGATTTCGTTATAATCAACGAGTTATTTGAGCGCGCACTCTTCGATCTCAAGGCGATCGTCCACGCGCAGAGGCTCCGGTATTCCGCACAGCGCAGAGCACGTGCCGATACGTTCGCCGCACTGAACATCCCTTGAAATCCCCGCTCACCGACCGAAAGAATTCATCATGGCCCGCATCACCGTCGAAGATTGTCTCGTTCAGATCCCGAACCGTTTCCAGCTCGTTCTCGCCGCCACGTACCGTGCGCGCATGCTGAGCCAAGGCCACGCACCCAAGATCGAGAGCAAGAACAAGCCCGCCGTCACGGCCCTGCGCGAAATCGCCGAAGGCAAGATCGGCATCGAGATGCTCAAGAAAGTGCCGGGCTGATCTGACGCAGCCCCGCAACGAAAAGGCACCGCATTGCGGTGCTTTTTTTACGTCTGGACGCGTCCACAGAGCGGTCACGCTAAAGTGGTAGCCATGAGCGCGGTCGCCAAACCTCCGTCCCCCACGCCGAAACCCAGTCCGGCGGCGCTGAACGCGGCCGCCGCGAGTTTTGCTGCGCTGACGGCCCGCCTCGACTACCTGAGCCCCGAAGACACCGAGCTGGTGCGCCGGGCCTACCGCTTCGCCGACGAGGCCCACCTCGGCCAACTGCGCAACAGCGGCGAGCCGTACATCACCCACCCCATCGCCGTGGCGGCGCAGTGCGCCGAGTGGAAGCTCGACGCCCAGGCGCTCATGGCCGCGCTGCTGCACGATGCCATCGAAGATTGCGGCGTCACCAAGCCGGAGCTCATCGAGCGCTTCGGCGCCCCGGTTGCCGAGCTGGTCGACGGGCTCACCAAGCTCGACAAGCTGCAGTTCAACACGCGCGAAGAGAACCAGGCCGAGTCCTTCCGCAAGATGCTGCTGGCCATGGCGCGCGATGTGCGCGTCATCCTGGTCAAGCTGGCCGACCGCACGCACAACATGCGCACGCTGGCCGATGCGCCGCGCGAAAAGTGGGCCCGCATCTCGCGCGAAACGCTCGAGATCTACGCCCCCATCGCGCACCGGCTGGGCCTGAACCAGACCTACCGCGAGTTGCAGGACCTGTCGTTCCGCCATCTCAAGCCCTGGCGCTACGCCACGCTGGCCAAGGCCGTCGCCAAGGCCCGCGGACGACGACGCGACCTGATCCAGAAGGTACAGAAAGAGGTCGAGACGGCCTTCTCCGCCGCCGGCATGACGCTGCGCATCGCGGGCCGCGAGAAAACGCTCTATTCCATCTACCGCAAGATGGAAGAAAAACACCTGAGCTTCGCGCAGGTGACCGACATCTACGGCTTCCGGCTCATCGTGCCGAACGTGATCGCCTGCTACACCGGCCTGGGCATCCTGCACCAGATGTACAAGCCGCTGCCGGGCAAGTTCAAGGACCACATCGCGATCGCCAAGCTCAACGGCTACCAGTCGCTGCACACCACGCTGGTGGGCCCTGCCGGCGTGAGCGTGGAGTTCCAGCTGCGCACCGAGGCCATGCACGTCGTGGCCGAATCGGGCGTCGCAGCGCACTGGCTCTACAAGGCCGCCGAGCCCAATGCCGCGAGCAACGACCGGCTGGGCACCAAGTGGCTGCAGTCGCTGCTCGACATCCAGGACGAGACGCGCGACGCCGCCGAGTTCTGGGACCACGTCAAGGTCGACCTGTTCCCCGACGCGGTCTACGTCTTCACGCCCAAGAGCCAGATCATGGCGCTGCCGCGCGGCGCCACGGTGGTCGACTTCGCCTACGCGATCCACAGCAACATCGGCGACCACACCTCGGCCGCGCGCATCAACGGCGACCAGGTGCCGCTGCGCACCGAGTTGAAGAACGGCGACGTGGTCGAAGTGATCACCGCGCCCGTGTCCACACCCAACCCCGCGTGGCTGGGCTTCGTGCGCACCGGCCGGGCACGCTCCAAGATCCGTCACTACCTGAAGACGCTGGCGCATGCCGAGTCCGAAGGCCTGGGCGAGAAGCTGCTGGCGCAGGCGCTGCGCGCCGAAGGCCTGGGCAAGCTGCCCGAGGAAGACGACGAACACCAGGCGCTGTGGGAGAAGCTGCTGCGCTTCACCGGCAACCGCACCCGCGCCGAGCTGCTGACCGACATCGGCCTGGGCAAGCGCATCGCCAGCATCGTCGCCAAGCGGCTCATGGCGCTGCTGGCCGAGATCGGCGAGCGCCCCGACGCCCTGCTCCTGAGCCGCGAGCGCTTCACCTCGCACGAGGCCGTGTCGCAAGGCGCCGTCACGCTCGACGGCAGCGAGAACTCTTCCGTGCGCTTTGCGCAGTGCTGCCGGCCCATTCCCGGCGACCAGATCGTCGGCTACCTCGGGCACGGCGAAGGGCTGGTAGTGCACACCGACGACTGCGGCGTGGGCCAGCGCCTGCGCAACAAGGACAGCGAGCGCTTCTTCGCGGTCGAATGGGCCGACGAGCCCACGCGTGCCTTCGAGACCGGCGTGGTCATCACCGTGCGCAACGACAAGGGCGTGCTGGCCCGCGTGGCGGCCACCCTGGCCGATGCCGAAGCCGACATCACGCACGTGGAAATGGCCGACGAGACCCCGCAGGATTCGACCGACCTGCGCTTCGTGATCGCGGTGCGCGACCGCACGCACCTCGATGCCGTGCTGCGCGCCGCGCGCCGGACCGCGTCGGTGCTGACCGCGGCGCGGACGATTCCGGCGCCCTGAGTTCGCTCGCGCGTCAGTTCGCCGGCGTGCGCGGCGCCGGATAGCTCACCGACAGGATCTCCACCTCGTGCGCCCCGCCGGGCGTCACGAGCTTCACCACGTCGCCTTCGCGCGCCTTGAGCAGCGCGCGTGCGATGGGAGAAATCCAGCTGACCTCCGACTTGGCGCTCTCGGCCTCGTCGATGCCGAGGATCGTGACGCTGCGCTCCTCGCCGGTCTCGTCGGCATAACGGACGGTGGCGCCGAAGAAGACCTGGTCACGCCCGTGGTGCACCGACGGGTCGGTGATCTCCGCGATCTCGAGCCGCTTGCCGAGGAAGCGGATGCGCCGGTCGATCTCGCGCAGGCGCTTCTTGCCGTAGAGGTAGTCGCCGTTCTCGGAACGGTCGCCGTTCTTCGCGGCCCAGTGCACGGCCTCGACGACCTTGGGGCGCTCCTCGTCCATCAGCTGCAGCAGTTCGTCGCGCAGCCGCGCGTAGCCCTCGGGCGTGATGTAGTTCTTGCTGCCGGCCGGCAGCGGGGGCGCGACGCCACCTGCGCCGTCATCGTCGTCGTCCGCATCGGCGTCCGACTCCTTGGTGAATGCCTTGTTCAATGCAGAGCCCTTCAAATCGGAAATACTGGGCGCCCTTGCCGCGCCCTACAAGCCGGTGAGTTTGCCGCAACCGCCATACCCAGGAGACAGGAGCCCCCGTGATCGCCACCGGACATTTCCCATGCCGTCGCCATGCCTCGGCGGGGCTTCATTTGTACGCTCTCACGGCCCTTGCTGCCGTACAGGGCTTTCTTCCCTTCGACACCCACGCCAGGACGCAGACCTGCTTCGTCGTGAGCATCCACAGCGGCGACACCCTCACCGCCCGCTGCGGCGACGCAGCCAGCGCCAGTGCGTGGCGCCGCGTGCGCCTGCAAGGCATCGAGGCGCCGAAGCCCGGGCAGCCCTTTGCCGAGCAGGCCCGGCAGAAGATGCACGACATGGTTCGCCTGAAGCCGGCGGACGTCGACTGCGACGATCCCACATCCCACGCTCGCGAACGCATCTGCCGTGTCATGGTGACGCCGGACTCGGCACCCAATGGCCCGAGGACGCTCGACGCAGGCTTGGCATTGCTGACCGTCGGATTGGCACGCTGGCAGCCCGCGCAGGCGCAGCGCCTGTCACCCCAGGAGCGCGGGCAGTACGAATTCGCGGAGGAAGAAGCCAAGGCCAAGCGGGCCGGCCTCTGGAAGGACGCGCGACCGGCGCGTCCTTGATGCGGGCACGACGCAATGACCGGCCAAAGAAAAAGGGTTAGCTCGAAAAACGAGCTAACCCTTGAAGAGTGGTGCGGCTGGCAGGAATTGAACCCACGACCCCTTGGTTCGTAGCCAAGTACTCTATCCAACTGAGCTACAGCCGCACAGCTTTCGATTATAGCGTGTTTTTTCGCGCGCCCCAACCTTTGTGATCGAAAGCTGAAAAATACGGACGACAGCAGCCTGCAATGGGGCTTGTTGCAACGCATCCGGCCCGTGCCGTTCCAAAGAGACCCTTCCGACCCGGTACACTCCGCCCCGCCCGGAATAAGCCTGGGCCGCCGTAGGCAACACGGCGCCATACCATCCAAGGAATACTGAATGAACCGCATCGAACTGGTCGAGAAGATCGCCACCACCCACAACCTGAGCAAGGCCGAGGCCGCACGCGTCCTCGAAACGATCACCAGCAGCGTCGTCGCTGCCGTGAAGAAGGGCGATTCGGTCCAGCTGGTCGGCTTCGGTACTTTCAAGCAAGTCGCACGCGCTGCACGCTCGGGCTTCAACCCCCAGGCCGGCACCAAGATCAAGATCGCCGCTACCAAGGTGCCGAAGTTCGTCGCCGGCGCTGCCTTCAAGGCCGCCATCGACCCCAAGGCCGCCAAGCGCAAGGCTGAAAAGGCCGCTGCTGCACCTGCTGCCAAGAAGGCCGCCGCTCCCAAGAAGGCTGCTGTCACGAAGGCAGTCGTCGCCAAGGCTCCCGCCAAGAAGGCCGTCGCCAAGAAGAAGTAAGACGCATGGTGCGACGCTGCGCAGGCCCGGCCTGGCAGCTGTCCGTATCGACGTCAAAAAGCCGCCCTCGGGCGGCTTTTTTTGTGGGCGCCTGCCGCGCAGCGAATGCGACAGCGAAACCCTCTTTGCGAGGGCCCAAACGAAAATAGCCTGGAAGAGAAACTCTTCCAGGCTATTCGAGAGATGGTGCGGCTGGCAGGAATTGAACCCACGACCCCTTGGTTCGTAGCCAAGTACTCTATCCAACTGAGCTACAGCCGCGCAGCCTTGAATTCTACCCCGCCGAAAGCGCTGTTCCGGCGAGGCCTTCAAAAAAGCTTCACGGCCTTGCGATGCGATGGCCTCAGGCCACCTGTTCGCCGCCCGCCTTGTGCCCCATCAGCCGTGCGGCCACGCGCTTCACCAGCAGATAGAACAGCGGCACGAAGAAGATGCCCAGTGCTGTCGCCGCGAGCACGCCGCCAAACACGCCGGTGCCGATCGCGACCTGGCTGCCCGAGCCCGCGCCAGTGGCCACCGCCAGCGGGATCACGCCCGCCAGGAAGGCCAGCGAGGTCATCAGGATCGGCCGCAACCGCAGGCGCGCGCCTTCGGCCACCGCTTCGAGCAGCGGCACGCCACGGCGCAGCGCGGCCTCTGCGAACTCGATGATCAGGATCGCGTTCTTGGCCGACAGCCCTATGGTCGCGAGCAGGCCGACCTGGAAGTAGATGTCGTTCGACAGCCCGCGCAGCGCTGCCGCGATCACCGCGCCGAGCACGCCCAGCGGAATCACCAGCATCACCGACACCGGCACCGACCAGCTCTCGTACAGCGCCGCCAGGCACAGGAAGACCACGAGGATCGACAGCGCGAACAGCAGCGGCGCCTGCCCGCCCGACAGCCGCTCCTGGTACGACAGGCCGCTCCAGGCCTGGCCCGTGCCGCTCTGCTTCTTCGCGAGGGTCTCGATGGCCGCCATGGCCGTGCCCGAGCTCGTGCCCTGCGCGGCCGCGCCCTGGATCTGCACCGCGGGCAGGCCGTTGTAGCGCTCCAGCTGCGATGCGCCCTGCGACCAGCGCGTGGTGGCAAAGGCCGAGAACGGCGTCATAGCCCCCGTGCTGCCGCGCACGAACCACTGGCCGATGTCGTCCGGCGTCGAGCGGTACGGCGCATCAGCCTGCACGTACACGCGCTTCACGCGGCCGCGGTCGATGAAGTCGTTGACGTAGCTGCCGCCCCAGGCAATGCCCAGCGTGGTGTTCACGTCGTCCAGCGACAGCCGCAGCGCCGAGGCCTTCAGCTGGTCGATGTCGACCTGCAGCTGCGGCGTGCCGGCCACGCTGTTGGCGCGCACCGACTGCAGGCGCGGGTCCTTGTTGGCCTCGCGCACCAGCTTTTCGCGCGCCTGCAACAGCCGCTCGGCGCCCATGCCCGAGGTGTCCTGCAGCCAGAACTCGAAGCCGTTCGATTCACCCAGCCCTTCGATGGGCGGCGGCACCATGCCGAAGACCTCGGCGTCGCGCTGCTGCTTGGCCAGCGCCTTGCCGGCACGCTCGACGATGGCGTGCGCGCGCTTGTCGGCGCTGGCGCGCTCGGACCAGTCCTTCAGCGAGACAAACGCCATGCCCATGTTCTGCCCCGAGCCGCTGTAGCTCCAGCCGGTGAGCGTGAAGATGGTGTCGGTCGTGTCCTTCTCGGTCTCGAGAAAATGCTTTTCGATGGCGCGGTTCACTTCGTCGGTGCGGCCCGAGGTGGCGCCGGCCGGCAGCGTCGCGATCACCATCACGCTGCCCTGGTCCTCTTCCGGCAGGAAGCCGCCGGGCAGGCTGAGGTACAGCAGGCCCATGCCGGCCACGATGGCGACGTACACCGCCGTGAAGCGCAGCGGCTTGCGCAGGATGCGGCCCAGCACGCCCACATAGCGGCCCTGCGCGGCGTCGAAGCGGCGGTTGAACGCGCCCAGGAAGCCGCGCGTGCGCGGCGGCACGCCGGCCTTCAGGAAGCGCGCGCACAGCGCCGGGATGAGCACGATGGCCACCACCACCGACAGCACCATCGACGCGATGATGGTCACCGAGAACTGCCGATAGATCACGCCCACCGAGCCGCCGAAGAAGGCCATGGGCAGGAACACCGCCGACACCACCACCGCGATGCCGACCAGCGCGCCGGTGATCTCCTTCATCGATTTGATCGTGGCCGCCTTCGCATCGAGCCCCTCTTCGTGCATGACGCGCTCGACGTTCTCCACCACCACGATCGCGTCGTCCACCAGCAGGCCGATGGCCAGCACCATGCCGAACAGCGTGAGCACGTTGATCGAATAGCCGAAGGCCGCGAGCACGCCAAAGGTGCCCAGCAGCACCACCGGCACGGTGATCGCGGGGATCACCGTGGCACGCCAGTTCTGCAGGAAGAGGAACATCACGACCACCACCAGCGCGATGGCCTCCAGCAGCGTCCGGATGACCGACTGGATCGAGATCTTGACGAAGCGCGTCGTGTCTTCCGCATAAGCCACGCGCAGGCCCGCGGGCAGCGAGCGCTCAAGCTCGGCGATGCGCGCCTTCACCGCGCGGGCGGTGGTCAGCGCGTTGGCGCCGGGCGCCAGCATCACGGCCGAGCCCGCGGCCGGGTGGCCGTTCAAGCGTGTGGTCTCGGCATACGACTCGCTGCCGATTTCGACGCGCGCCACGTCGCCCAGCCGCACCACGGCGCCGTCGGCCTGCGTCTTGAGCACGATGGCCTTGAACTGGTCGGGCGTCTGCAGCCGCGACATCGCGGTGACGGTGGCGTTCAGGTGCTGCGTCGGTGCCGACGGCCGCGCGCCGATCTCGCCCACCGACACCTGCGTGTTCTGCGCGGTGATGGCGGCCGTGACGTCGGACGGCATCAGCTGGTAGCTGGCCAGCCGGTGCGGGTCGAGCCAGATGCGCATGGCGTACGCCGCGCCGAAGGCCTGCACCGAGCCCACGCCGTCGACGCGGCTGATGGGGTCGCGCAGGTTGCTGGCCATCCAGTCGGCGATGTCGGTGTCGGTGCGCTGGCCGGTCTCGTCGTAGAGCGCCACGATCAGCAGGAAGTTGTTCTGCGATTTGGCGACCGTCACGCCCTGCTGCTGCACCGCCTGCGGCAGCCGGCTGGTGGCCTGGCTGACCTTGTTCTGCACCTGCACCTGCGCGGTGTCGGGGTCGATGCCCTGGCGGAAGGTGACGTTGATCTCGGCCCAGCCGGCGGCGCTGCTGGTCGACTTGAAATACATCAGCCCGTCGATGCCCTTGAGCTGCTGCTCGAGCACCTGCGTCACGCTGTTTTCCACCGCCTGCGCCGAGGCGCCGGGGTAGTTGGCCGACACGACCACGGTCGGCGGCGCGATGTCGGGGTACTGCGACACCGGCAGCGTGCGAATGGCCACGCCGCCGGCCAGCATGATGAGGATGGCAATAACCCAGGCGAAGACGGGCCGCTGGATGAAGAAATGAGCGATCACGGGAGGTTGCGGTTTCTCGTCAATCGGCCGGGGAAGGCGCGGCGGCGGACGGTGCGCCCGCCGTGGACACCGGCACCGGCTTCACTTTCTCGCCGGGGCGCGCGCGCTGCAGGCCATCGACCACCAGGCGGTCGCCCTCGCGCAGGCCCCGGGTCACGACCCAGTGCTCGCCCTCGGTGCTGCGCACTTCGAGCGCGCGCAGCTCGACCTTGTTGTCGGCCACCACCACCAGCGCGGTCGGCTCGCCCTTCTCGTTGCGGGCCACGCCGCGCTGCGGCGCCAGGATGGCCTGGCGCTCCACGCCGGACTCGACCTGCGCGCGCACGTACATGCCCGGCAGCAGCAGCCCTTGCGGGTTCGGGAATTCCGCGCGCAGCGTGACCGAGCCGGTGGCCTCGTCGACGGCCACTTCGGAGAACTTCAGCGTGCCGGCATGCGGGTAAGGCAGGCCGTCTTCCATGCGCAGGCGGACCTGGGTGCTGGCCGGCGCCATGTCGCCCGAGATGAAGCGGCGCTTGAGCTTCGTCAACGCCAAGCTCGACTGCACCACGTCGACATAGATCGGGTCAAGCCGCTGGATCGTGGCCAGCGCCATCGCCTGGCCCGGCGCCACGAGCGCGCCTTCGGTCACGGCGGAGCGGCCGATGCGTCCCGCGATGGGCGCGGTGATGCGCGTGAAGTCGAGGTTGATGCGCGCCGCCTTCACGGCCGCCTGCGCGGCCTTCACGCCGGCTTGCGCCTGCACCAGCGCGGCCTGTGCCTCTTCGTGTTCCTGCCTGCTCACGGCGTTGGCCTTGACCAGTTCACCGAAGCGATCGGCCTTGCCGCGCAGACTGGCGATGGTGGCCTGCGAGGTGGCCAGTGCGGCCTGCGCCTGCTCGTGCGCGGCCTCGAACGGGCCGGGCTCGATCTCGTACAGCACCTGGCCCGCACGGACCATGCCGCCCTCTTCGAACAGTCGCTTGCGCACGATGCCGTTGACCTGCGGCCGCACCTCGGAGACGCGGTAGGCGGCCGTGCGGCCCGCGAGCTCGGTGTGCACGGCCACGTCGCTGGCGTGCAGCGCCACCACGCCGACGTCGGGCGGCGCGTCATCGGTGGTGGAGGCCTGCTTGGCGCCGCATGCAGCGAGCGCGAGCAGGGACATCGGAAGCAGGAGCTTGAAAAGCGGGGTCATGGCCATCGGGAATCGCTGTGCGGCGTGCGCAGGGATCACCCGGCTCGTTACATTTGCACTCAAATGGTGCATTCTGCCTTCGATGTTGCATTGCAACCTGAAGGAATCCTGTGTTTGCCGTAGGTGAAATCGGCGACGGCCGCGGGCCTTGCTCGCGCCCCCGCAGCTGCAAAGAAAAAGGCCGCGCAATGCGGCCTTCATCGGAGTGTCTACAGAGGGGGAATGTGTGGTGGTAGGCCGTGAGTGGCTTGAACACTCGACCAACGGATTATGAGTCCGCTGCTCTAACCAACTGAGCTAACGGCCCACGCGGGCCCGATTCTATGCGCCGCGCGCGGCCGCTTACTTGCGGTGGCTCAGCGCGTTGCTCACCAGCCGCGAGGTGATGTCGACGATCTGGATCATGCGGTCGTACGGCATGCGGGTCGGGCCGATCACGCCCAGCGTACCGACCACCTGGCCGTCGACCTCGTAGTTGGCGCTGACGATGGACAGCTCCTCGAACGGCACGACCTGGCTTTCGCCGCCGATGAAGATGCGCACGCCCTCGGCCTTGCTCGACACGTCGAGCAGCCGCATCAGCTGCGCCTTCTCTTCAAAAAGATCGAAGGCGCGCCGCAGTTGCCCCATGTCGCTGGAAAAATCGGTCACCGACAGCAGGTTGCGCTCGCCGGAAATCACGACGTCGTCGGCCTGCGCATCGGTGAGCACTTCGGAACTGACCTGCACCGCGGCCTGCATCAGCGCGGCGATTTCACCGCGCAGCTTCTCGACCTCGGACTGCAGGCGGTCGCGCACCTGCTCGATCGTCAGGCCCGCGAAGTGCGCGTTGATGTAGTTCGAGGCTTCCACCAGCTGCGACTGCGAGTAGTCGGATTCCGGGAAGATCACGCGGTTCTGCACGTCGCCGTCGGGCGAGACGATGATCACCAGCAGCCGCCGCTCGGACAACCGCAAGAATTCGATCTGCTTGAACACCGAGACGCGCCGCGGCGCCATCACGACGCCCACGAACTGCGACAGGTTCGACAGCAGGTGCGCGGCGTTGGCGATCACCTTCTGCGGCTGGTCGGCCGCCAGGCTCGGCGTGCTCATCTGCTCGCGCTGCGCGGTCAGCATGGTGTCGACGAAGAGCCGGTAGCCGCGCGTGGTCGGCACGCGTCCCGCCGAGGTGTGGGGGCTGGCAATGAGCCCCAGCGCCTCGAGGTCGGACATGACGTTGCGGATGGTCGCAGGCGAGAGATCCAGCCCCGCCGAACGCGAGAGCGTGCGTGATCCGACGGGTTGCCCATCGGCGATGTAACGCTCGACCAGCGTCTTCAACAGCAACTTGGCACGGTCGTCCAGCATTGCAAGATTTTAGTGTTGTAATTTGTGAGCTATGACCTCACGCTTTCGTCACGTCGCCCTGATCGGCAAATACCAGGCTTCCGGCGCCCGGGCGCAAGCCGATGCGCGCGACGGCGTGATGGAAGGCATCGGCGCCTTCCTCGAATCGCAGGGATGCACGGTGTTCGTGGAGCGTTCGTCCTGCGAGGACACCGACGCCCCGCCGCACCCGCGCTACCAGGCGCTGTCGGTCGAGGAAATCGGCCAGCGCTGCGACCTCGGCCTCGTGGTCGGCGGTGACGGCACCATGCTCGGCATCGGCCGGCAGCTCGCGTGCTACGGCATCCCGCTGATCGGCATCAACCGCGGGCGGCTGGGCTTCATCACCGACATTCCGCTGGACAACTACCAGGCCACGCTGATCCCGATGCTGGCCGGCGAATACGAAGAAGACCACCGCAGCCTGATGCACGCACAGGTGCTTCGCGACGAGGCCGTGGTGTTCGACGCGCTCGCGATGAACGACGTGGTGGTCAACCGCGGCGCCACCTCGGGCATGGTCGAGATGCGCGTGTCGGTGGGCCGTCATTTCGTGGCCAACCAGCGCGCCGACGGGCTGATCATCGCGTCGCCCACGGGTTCGACGGCCTACGCGCTGTCGGCCGGCGGGCCGCTGCTGCATCCGGCGGTGCCGGGCTGGGTGATGGTGCCGATCGCGCCGCACACGCTGTCCAACCGACCCGTGCTGCTGCCCGACGCCGACGAGATCGTGATCGAGCTGGTGAGCGGGCGCGACGCCAGCGCCAATTTCGACATGCAGTCGCTCGCCTCGCTCGCCATCGGCGACCGCGTGGTGGTGCGCCGCTCCGACTTCCGGGTGCGCTTCCTGCACCCGCGCGGCTGGAGCTACTTCGACACGCTGCGGAAAAAACTCCATTGGAACGAAGGGGGCTCCTGAATGAAGGACCACGCCCCCAGCTTGAGGACGAACTGAGATGGCTTTGCGACGCATCGCACTGCGCGACTTCGTGATCGTGCGGTCCCTTGAACTCGACCTGTCCGCCGGCTTCACGGTGCTGACCGGGGAAACCGGCGCCGGCAAGTCCATCCTGATCGACGCGCTGCAGCTGGCACTGGGCAACCGCGCCGACGCCGGCGCCGTGCGCGAAGGCGCCGAGCGGCTCGACGTGAGCGCCGAGTTCGACGCCGACCCGGCCCTGGCCGGCTGGCTCGACGAAGGCGGCTTCGAGGCCGGCGACGGCCTGTTGCTGCGCCGCACGGTCGACCTGCAGGGACGCAGCCGCGGCTGGATCAACGGCAGCCCCGCCACCGCCACGCAGCTGCGCGAACTCGGCGACCGCCTGCTCGACATCCACGGCCAGCACGCCTGGCAGAGCCTGACCCGCCCCGAGGCCGTGCGCGGCCTGCTCGACGCCTACGCCGGCGCGCGCACCGACGCGCTCGACGCCGCCTGGCAGAGCTGGCGCCAGGCGCTCTCGGCGCTCGAACACGCACGCTCGGCGCAAGACTCGCTGCAACGTGAGCGCGAGCGGCTGCAATGGCAGATTTCCGAAGTCGCCAAGCTGGCGCCGGGCGCCGACGAGTGGGACGAGCTCTCGGCCCACCATTCGCGCATCTCGAACGCGCAGGCGCTCATCGACGCCGCCCAGGGCGCGAGCCAGGCGCTCGAAGACGACGACAACGGCGCCCTCGCCGCCCTCACGCGCGCCGCGACGCTGCTGCAGAACTGCGAGCACATCGAGCCCGAATTCCGCACGCTGGGCGAGGTGCTGGCCTCCTGCGTGGCGCAGGCCTCGGACGCGGCCCACTCGCTGCACGGCTACCTGCGCGACACCGACACCGATCCCAAGACCCTCGCCGAACTCGACGAGCGCATGGGCCTGTGGATGTCGCTCGCGCGCCGCTACAAGCGCACGCCGGCCGAGCTGCCCGCGCTGCTGGCCGGCTGGCAGGCCGAGCTGCAGGCGCTCGACGCGCAAAGCGACCTCGAAGGTCTGGAGCGCGCCGAGCAGAACACCCAGCAGGCCTACATGAAGGAAGCCAAGGCGCTCGGCAAAATCCGCAAGCAGGCGGCACCGCGCCTGGCCCAGGCCGTCACGCAGGCGATGCAGGGCCTGGGCATGCAAGGCGGGCGTTTCGACGTCGAACTGCAGCCGCTGGCACAGCCCGGCCGCGCCGGCCTCGAAGAAATCTCGTTCCTGGTGGCCGGCCACGCCGGCAGCACGCCGCGCGCCATCGGCAAGGTGGCCTCGGGCGGCGAACTCTCGCGCATCGCACTGGCCATCGCCGTGACGACCAGCGAACTGGGCGCCGCGCAGACGCTGATCTTCGACGAGGTCGATGCAGGCGTCGGCGGCGCCGTCGCCGAGACCGTGGGCCGCCTCATGAAGCAGCTCGGCCGCGACCGTCAGGTGCTCGCCGTGACCCATCTTCCCCAAGTGGCGGCCTGCGCCGACCACCACCTCGTGGTCGCCAAGCGCCAGACGACAGCGGCCGGCACGGACGGCCCGCGCACCGAAAGCGGCGTGTCGCGCCTCGCGGCCGACGACCGCGCCCGCGAAATCGCCCGCATGCTGGGCGGCGAAAAGGTGTCGGCCACCTCGCTGGCCCACGCGCGCGAAATGCTGGGCCACAAGACGCCGGCGACCGCCCCATGAACATGAATCTCGACCTCGTCCTCATCACCGGCATGTCGGGCTCCGGCAAGTCGGTGGCGCTGCACGCGCTGGAAGACGCCGGCTACTACTGCGTCGACAACCTGCCGCCCGAGCTGCTCACGGCCTTCATCGCGCTGCAGCACGAACAGCAGGCCACGCGCGTGGCGATCGCGATGGACGTGCGCAGCGGCGTGTCGCTGCCGATCGTGCCGCAGCAGCTCGAAGCGCTGCGCGCCGACGGCGTCTCGCTGCGCTCGCTGTTCCTCGACGCGACCACCGACGCACTGCTGCGCCGCTATTCGGAAACGCGCCGGCGCCACCCGCTCTCGCGCCAGGAAAGCCGCACCGACGTGCCCGAGCAGCACCGCGTGCTGGTGCAGGCCATCGAACTCGAACGCGAGCTGCTGGCCGACCTGCGCGACGGTGCCGACGTGATCGACACCAGCCTCATCCGCCCCGCGCAGCTCCAGAGCTACATCAAGGGGCTGATCTCGGCGCCGCAGAACGCGCTGACGCTGGTGTTCGAATCGTTCGCCTTCAAGCGCGGCGTGCCGCTCGATGCCGACTATGTGTTCGACGTGCGCATGCTGCCCAACCCGCACTACGTGCCGGCGCTGCGCGCACTCACGGGGCGCGACGAGCCGGTGATCGAATGGCTGCGCGAGCACGACGACGTGGCGCGCATGTTCGACGACATCGAGCAGTTCCTGACGCACTGGCTCGACGCGCTGGCGCGTGACCACCGCAGCTACGTGACGGTGGCCATCGGCTGCACGGGCGGGCAGCACCGGTCGGTGTTCCTGGTCGAGCAACTGGCACGCGCCTTCGGTGCCCGCTGGGGGGCGCTCAAGCGCCACCGCGAACTCGACGCCTGAGGGCGGAGGCCGTTCAGGGCTCGGCGGTTTCCAGCAGCTTGCGCATCGGGGCGGGAAGCCCCAGCCGGCTCCACTCCTGCGCCTCGACCCAGCGCGCGCCCTCGCCTTGCGGCTGGACGCCCTGCAGGAGCACGGGGTGCAGGTGCAGGTCCTTGTGGGTCAGCACGTGCACGAAGGGTGGCAGTTCCTGCGTGTCGTGCGCCGCGCCCGACGGCAGGGCCGCGAGCAGGTCGTCGTGGCTGTCGAACACCGGCAGGCAATGCAGCCCCGCCCAGATGCCCTTGGCGGGCCGCTTCTCCAGCCACACGCGCCCTTGGGCATCGCGCGCCAGCAGCACCCACAGCGACTGGGCGCTGCGCTTGAGCTTGCGCGTCTTCACCGGGTAGCGCTCGGGCGCGCCCTGGCGCAGGGCCACGCAGCTGGCGTTCACCGGGCAGATCATGCAGCTGGGCTTGCGCGGCAGGCAGACCGTGGCGCCCAGGTCCATCAGGCCCTGTGTGTAGTGCGCCACCGCCTCGCGCTGGCCGTCCGGCGGCAGCAGCTGCGTGGCGAGGTCCCACAGCGCGCGCTCCTGCGCTGCCGACGACATGTCGCCGTCGAAGCCGAGCACGCGCGTCAGCACGCGCTTCACGTTGCCGTCGAGGATGGCCACGCGCTCGCCGAAACAGAAGGCCGCAATCGCGGCCGCCGTGGAGCGCCCGATGCCGGGCAGGGTCACGAGTTCGGCGGCGGTGTGCGGAAAGGCGCCGCCGAAGCGCGCGACCACCTCCTGCGCGCAGCGGTGCATGTTGCGCGCGCGGCTGTAGTAGCCCAGGCCGCTCCACAGGCCGAACACCTCGTCCTCGGTGCCGGCGGCCAGCGCCGCCACGTCGGGGAAGCGCTCGAGAAAGCGCGCGAAGTAGCCCAGCACGGTCGTGACCTGGGTCTGCTGGAGCATCACCTCCGAGAGCCAGACGCGGTACGGATCGCGCGTGTTCTGCCACGGCAGTTCGCTGCGACCGTGGCTGCGCTGCCAGCGCACGATCTGTGCGGCGAAATCGGGGGGCAGCGACACGGAAGTGGAAACAGCCGCCCGCGCGGCGTTGCGCTCAGGCCGCACGCAGTTGCTCGCCCGCGATGGCGGCAGCCGCGGCAGGCGGCTGGCTGCCGTGCTGCGCGATCAGCGAGGTGAACTCGTGCAGCCGCTCCTGCAGCGCGGCCAGGTGGCTTTCTTGCGCGGCGATCTCGGCCAGCCGGTCGTCGAGGCTGCCCGCTGCGTTCTGGATGCGTTCGATCGCCTCGATGCGCTTGCTGAAATTGCGGCGGCGCTCCTTGAGCTGCGCATCGATCTGCGCGCTCGCGCCCTTGCTCCAGCGCTCGACCTCGGTCATGGCGGCTTCGTTTACAAGCCGCAACCGGCTGGCCAGTGCGCGCACCAGCTTGTCGCAGAAGTCGGCCTGCGCGAGCTTGATCAGGTTGCCCACGCCCAGGTAGTGGATGTGGCTGCGCTCGATCTGGCCCAGCTCCTGCTCGAAGCCGCTGAGGTCGGGCTCGGCCGGCGCCTGCAGCGTGAAGCCCTGCTCGGCGTTGAGCTGGCGGAAGGTGGCGTGCAGCATCGACTGGATCTCGGCCGTCGTCGCCTGCACTTCCCGCAGGTTGTTACGCAGCGCATCGAAGGTTTCGCCGTACACCTTGCGCACGTTGAACTTGACGCCGGGGCGCTTGAGCGCCGCGGCCAGCTTGACCATGTCGGCCTTGAGCGCCGTGCGCCCGAGCACCGCGTACACCTCGCGCAGCAGCTTGCCCTGCACCGAGCGCAGCGCCAGGATGCGGGTGTTGCTGCCCTCGAATTCGGCATGTTCCTGATCGATGCGCGCACGCATGTGGCGGATCACCGACACGTTCTTGCCGCGCAGGCCCTGCAGTTCGAGCGCCTGCTCCGACAGGTCGCGCTGGCGCACCTTCAGCAGGCGCTCGGCCTCGGTGCGCAGCGCGGTCATGCCGGCATCGACGGCGAGCCGCAGCATGGTTTCGCGCTTGCCGAGCACGCCTTCGCCGAGCAGCGCCTCGAGCGCCGGCAGCCGGCTGGCGTCGAGCAGGGCCGCGTCATGACCGATCTTGGCCTGCAGCCCCTTCTGCGCCGACACCGGCAGCACCTGCGCCAGCGGCACCTCGAGCAGCCGGGCCGCGCCTTCGCGCTGGCGCTCGATCTGCTGCGCGATCTGCGCCGGGGTGCTCAGCGTGTCCCACAGCGTGTCGATCTTGTTGAGCACCACGAAGCGCGTGTCGTGGCTGTCGTCGCCCGTGATCAGGTGCTCGCGCCAGATCGACAGGTCGGAGCGGGTCACACCGGTTTCGGCGCCCAGGATGAAGACCACGGCATGCGCCTGCGGGATCAGGCTCACGGTGAGTTCGGGCTCGGCACCGATCGCGTTCAAGCCGGGCGTGTCGAGGATCACGAGGCCCTGCTCCAGCAGCGGGTGCGGCATGTTGAGCACCGCATGGCGCCAGCGCGGAATCTCGACGCGGCCTTCGGCGTCCTGCACGGGGTTGTCGTCGGGCGTCTCCGGGTTCCAGAAACCCAGCGCGCGGGCTTCGTCCTTGCTCACCCAGCGGACTTCGGCCACCTTGCCCATGGCTTGGGCCAACTGCTCGGCGTCTTCCACGTCGATGGGCAGTTCGGTCCAGCGCGTGGGCCGCTCGCGCCAGTGAGTGAGCGAATGCGGCTCCAGGCGGGTTTCGATGGGCAGCAGACGCAGCTTGGGCGCCAAGGCGGCGTCATAGCCCAGCTCGGTCGGGCACATCGTGGTGCGCCCGGCGCTCGCCGGCATGATCCGCCGCCCGTAGCCGGCGAAGAAGATCGCGTTGATCAGCTCCGACTTGCCGCGCGAGAACTCGGCCACGAAGGCCACCATGACCTTGCTGGTGCGGATCTGGTCTTCGAGGGCGCGCAGCCGTTCGGCCACGGCCTGGTCGAGCAGCTCGTTGTCGGTCAGCCAACGGGACAGCCACTGAAGGCGGCGGGCGAAGTTGCTCCGCCAGGCGCCGTGCTGATCGAGCTGTTGGTTGAAAGAGCGGCTCAAGGGGAAGATGTAAGTAAGAATTTACAAATATAACATCGCCACATGGCGAACGGGGTACCGGCAGGAGTTTGCCCCGAAGCAGCCGCCACGGGGCCCGCCTTCCCTAGGATTTCTGGCAATGGGGGCAGTAATAAGTAGAGCGCTGCCCCTGTTTCAACAGCCGGATCGGCGTGCCGCACACCCGGCACGGCTCGCCCGCGCGGCCGTAGACCGTCGCTTCGAGTTGGAAGTAGCCGCTTTGCCCGTCCACGTTCGAGAAGTCGCGCAAGGTGCTGCCGCCCTTCTCCACCGCCCGCGCCAGGATGTCGCGCACCGCCGCATGCAGCTTGGCCGCGCGCGGCCGGCTGATGCGCGCCGCTGACAACGTCGGTCGGATGCCGGCCATGAAGAGCGCCTCCGACGCGTAGATGTTGCCGACGCCCACCACCACGTCGCCCGCGAGCAGCACCTGCTTGATGGCCGTGCGTCGTTTCTTCAGCCCGGCATGGAAGGCGTCGAGGTCGAAGGCGTCGCCCAGCGGCTCCATGCCCAGCCCGCCGAGCAGCTTCAGGGCCCAGGGCGCCTCTTCGTCGTCCACGTAGACCACGGCACCGAAGCGGCGCGGGTCGTTCAGCCGCAGCGTGCCAAGCTCGGTGACGAGGTCGAAGTGGTCGTGCACGCCGGGTTCCGGCAGGTGGATGTCGAAACGCAGGCTGCCCGACATGCCCAGGTGCAACAACAGCAGCCCGCGGTCCAGGTCGATGAGCAGGTACTTGCCACGACGGCGCACCTCGCGCACGCGGCGCCCGACCAGCGCCTGCGGCACCACCATCAGCGCCCAGCGCAACGGCTTGCCGATGCGCACGGACTCGATGCGCGCGCCGGCAATGCGGTCGGCAAAGCCGCGCCGGGTGACTTCGACTTCGGGTAGTTCAGGCATGAAAAGTAAAACTCCGGCAGCGACGAAGCCCCATGCGGCGCTCGTTCAAATGGCTGGATTATTATGGTCAGATGAACCCATCGCCCCGCCGTCACCGCCTTGCGGCGGCCGCGTCTCTCGTGCTGCTTGCCTACACAACGCACGCACAATCTCTCGAACCCACCGCCGCCGGCAACCCGCCTCCCGCCATCGAGCGCACGGCACCGCCGAAGCCGCCGGTGCGCCCCCGGACGACCCCTGCCGCCGCCAAGCCGGCCGCCGAAGCCGCGCAGCCGTCGGCGCTGACGGCCGACCTGTTCTACGAAATCCTCATGGGCGAGATCACCGCCCGCTCCGGCGACCCCGGCTCCGGCTATTCGCTGGTGCTCGACGCCGCCCGGCGCCTGCGCGATGGCAAGCTGTTCCAGCGCGCGGTCGAAATTGCGCTGCAGTCGCGCTCCGGCGACGCCGCCATTTCCGCGGCACGCGCCTGGCAGGAAGCACTGCCCAATTCGCGCGATGCCCGGCGCATCGAGCTGCAGATCCTGATCGCGCTGAACCGCATCAGCGAAACCGTCGAACCGCTGCGCGCCGAAGTGGCCGCCACCTCGCAGATCGAACGCCCCCTGCTGATGGCGGTGATCGCACGCACCTACGGCCGCGCCGCCGACAAGAAGCTGGCCGCCTCGGTGGTCGAACAGGCGCTGGTCGATGAACTCAAGAGCCCCACGACCGGCGGACTGGCCTGGGCCACCGTAGGCCGGCTGCGCCTGAACGCCGGCGACCCCTCGGGGGCGCTGGACGCCGCGCGCAAGGGGCAGGCCATCGACCCGTCGTCCGAGGCGCCCTCGGCGCTGGCGCTCGAGCTCATCGACCCGGGCCAGCCGCTGGCCGAGCCGATCGTCACGCGTTACCTCGCGAACAACCCTAAGGCCTCGCCCGACCTGCGCATCGCGTACGCACGCACGCTTGTCGAGAACCGCCGCTTCAGCGACGCCAGCACGCAGCTGCAGACCCTGACCGCCGCGCGCCCCGAGCTGGCGGAGCCCTGGCTGCTGCTCGGCAGCCTGCAGATGCAGGCCCGACAGGAAGCGGCGGCCGAAACCTCGCTCAAGCGCTACGTCGACCTGATGACGGCGCCGGGCCAGAGCCAGGACGCCGGTGACGTCGCGGACCGCAAGCGCGGGCTGACGCAGGCGTATCTCGTGCTCTCGCAGCTGGCCGAGCGGCGCAAGGATTTCCAGGCGGCCGACCGCTGGATCACGCGCATCGACAGCACTGACAACCAGAGCGCCATCCAGGGCCGCCGCGCCAGCCTGCTCGCCAAGCAGGGCAAGCTGCCCCAGGCCCGCGAGCTGCTACGCGCGCTGCCCGAGCGCACGGCGGAGGAGCGCAAGCAGAAACTGCTGGCCGAAACCCAGCTGCTGCGCGAAGCCAAGCAATACCAGGCCGCCTACGACCTGCTGGCCCAGGCCTCGGCCGCCGCGCCGGACGACGGCGACCTCGTCTACGACCAGGCCATGATGGCCGAGAAGCTCAACCGCCTGGACGACATGGAACGGCTGCTGCGCCGCCTGATGACGCTCAAGCCCGAGAGCCAGAACGCCTACAACGCGCTGGGCTACTCCTTTGCCGATCGCAAGATCCGGCTCGACGAGGCGCGCACGCTCATCCAGAAGGCGGTGCAGCTCGCGCCCGAAGACCCGTTCATCGCCGACAGCCTGGGCTGGGTCGAGTTCCGGCTCGGCAACACGGCGGAGGCGATCCGCATCCTCGAGGCAGCCTACAAGACGCGGCCCGACCCCGAGATCGGCGCGCATTTCGGCGAAGTCCTGTGGTCGGTCGGCCAGAAGGACCGCGCGGTCGCGATCTGGAAAGAATCGCTGCTGACGGACGCCGAAAACGAGACGCTGCAGGAAACCCTCAAGCGCCTGCGCGTCAAACCCTGAATGGCATCGATCACCCACACGGCTCCCGCGCGGGGCGATGAGTCCTTCACCCGCCGCGCGGCGCTTGGCGCGGGCGGTGGCGCACTGCTGCTGTGGCTCGCGGGCTGCGCCCAGCTCTCGGGCGGCCCGGCTGCCGCGCCCGGGCGATCGGCCAGCTGGAGCGGCCGCATGTCGCTGCGCATCGACAGCGAACCGGTCCAGACCTTTGCCGCCCTGTTCGAGCTGCGCGGCTCGGCCGAAACCGGCGACCTGACACTGACCACGCCCATCGGCAGCACGCTCGCGCAGCTGCACTGGGCACCGGGTGAAGCCCTGCTGAAGAACGGTAGCGAGACCCGCCGCTATGACTCCGTCGACGCGCTTATCGAAGCCGCCACCGGCGCCGCCATTCCGGTGGGCGCCCTGTTCGGCTGGCTCGATGGCCGCGCCGACCCGGTCCCCGGCTGGCGCGCCGACCTGGGCCAGCTGTCGAACGGCAAGCTGCAGGCCACCCGCGAATCCCCAGCGCCCCGGGCAGACCTGCGCATCGTGTTCGAACGCTCATGAAGGCGATCTACGACCTTCCCGCGCCGGCCAAGCTGAACCTGTTCCTGCACATCACCGGGCGGCGCGACGACGGCTACCACCTGCTGCAGTCGGTCTTCATGCTGATCGACTGGTGCGACACGCTCCACGTCGAGCTGCGCAACGATGGCCAACTCAGCCGCGAGGACCTCACCACGCCGCTGCCGGCCGACGACCTCGTGCTGCGCGCCGCCCGTGCGCTGCAGGCGCATGCCGCACCGGGCCAGGGCGCGCACATCGGCATCGCCAAGCACGTGCCGGCGCAGGCGGGCATGGGCGGCGGGTCGTCGGATGCGGCCACCTGCCTGCTCGCACTCAACCGCCTCTGGAACCTGAACCTGCCGCTGTCGCGCCTGGCGCAGATCGGGCTGAAGCTGGGTGCGGATGTGCCTTTCTTCCTTGGCGGGCGCAACGCCTGGGTCGAAGGCATCGGCGAGGAAATCACCCCCGTGAACCTGCCGCCCGCACGCTTCGTGGTGGCCAAGCCACCCGAGGGACTCGATACCCGATTAATTTTTTCTGCGGATGATTTGGAACGGGCAACTCCTGTTGCTATAATCTCAGGCTTTGCTGCAGATAGCGAACAGCTAGAAGCCACAAACCTCGGCAACGGGGTTTACGACTTCGGTCACAACGACCTGCAGCCGGTTGCCCAACGGCTTTGCCCCGCAGTCACCGACGCCATCGAATGGCTCGGACTGCAAGGATTGAAGGCCCGGATGACCGGCTCCGGAAGTTCGGTGTTCGCAAAGATGCCGCAATTGCCGCAGGAAGCGGAACTGCTCGAAGCCCCCCGGGGATGGCAGGTTCGACAATGCGACAATCTGGCAGTTCATCCACTCTGGGGATGGGCAGCCTGAAGAGATAATCGGAACGCTCTGCGGTTCGATGCGACATATATCGGTGGGTGGTGCAAACCATCAACCTGTGTAGGGGAGTCGCCAAGCTGGTTAAGGCACTGGATTTTGATTCCAGCATGCAAAGGTTCGAATCCTTTCTCCCCTGCCAAATCTCTCAAACTGCGGCCTGATGGCCGCAGTGCTTCTTTTGCAGTCCACCGGCTGCAATAATCGGCGGCCCACACAGGCCGCCACGACTCGAAACCTTTGGCGGCTTTCCCGCAAGCCCATTTGCACTGCCCGGACGCGCTCATGCAGGCCAATCACCCTGACTTTTTGGTTTTCACCGGCAACGCCAATCCCGGCCTTGCTGCAGAAATCGCGCACAACCTCGGCACCTCGCTGGGCGCCGCACGCGTCGGTCGCTTCTCCGACGGCGAAGTCACCGTCGAGATCAACCAGAACGTTCGTGCCCGTGACGTGTTCGTGGTGCAGTCGACCTGCGCGCCGACCAACGAAAACCTGATGGAACTGCTGATCATGGTCGACGCGCTCAAGCGCGCCTCGGCCGAGCGGATCAGTGCCGTGATTCCCTATTTCGGCTACGCCCGCCAGGACCGCCGCCCGCGTTCGAGCCGCGTGCCGATCTCGGCCAAGGTGGTCGCCAACCTGCTGGAAACCGTGGGCGTCGAGCGCGTGCTCACCATGGACCTGCACGCCGACCAGATCCAGGGCTTCTTCGACATTCCGGTCGACAACATCTACGCCTCGCCCGTGCTGCTGGGCGACCTGCGCCAGAAGAACTACGAAGACCTGATCGTGGTCTCGCCCGACGTCGGCGGCGTGGTGCGCGCCCGTGCGCTGGCCAAGCAACTGAACTGCGACCTCGCCATCATCGACAAGCGCCGCCCGAAGGCCAACGTCAGCGAAGTCATGAACGTGATCGGCGAGATCGACGGCCGCAACTGCGTGATCATGGACGACATGATCGACACGGCCGGCACGCTGGTCAAAGCGGCCGAAGTGCTGAAGGAACGCGGCGCCAAGAGCGTGTACGCCTACTGCACGCACCCGATCTTCTCGGGCCCGGCCATCGAACGCCTCTCCAAGGGCACCGCCCTGGACGAAGTGGTCGTCACCAACACCATCCCTCTTTCCGACGCGGCCGTCGCGTGCGGAAAGATCCGCCAGCTCTCCGTGGCACCGCTGATCGCCGAAACGATCCAGCGCATTGCCAAGGGCGAGTCGGTGATGAGTTTGTTCTCGGACCAGGACAACCTGTTCTGAGCTGAGAGCGAAAAAGCAGGCCTCCTTCGGAGGCCTTTTTGAACCGGAGTCGCACTGGTCGCGGTGGACTCTCACAGGAGCTAGTTATGAAATTCGTCGCTTATGAGCGCGCAAAGCAGGGCACGGGTGCGAGCCGCCGTCTCCGCATCACGGGCAAGACCCCGGGCATCGTCTACGGTGGTGACACCCAGCCGCAACTGATCGAAATCGATCACAACGCGCTGTGGCACGCCCTCAAGAAGGAAGCCTTCCACTCGTCGATCCTCGAAATGGACCTCGCCGGCGCCGTCACCAAGGTGCTGCTGCGCGACGTGCAATACCACCCGTTCCGCCAGCTGGTGCAACACATCGACTTCCAACGCGTCGATGCCAAGACCCGCATGAACATGAAGGTGCCGCTTCACTTCAAGGGTGAAGAAGAGTCCGACGCCGTCAAGCTGGATCACAACCTCGTGAACCACGTGATGACCGAGCTGGAAATCAACTGCCTGCCCAGCGATCTGCCTGAATTCATCGAGATCGACCTCTCGGGCCTGAAGAAGAACGCCACGCTGCACGTCAACGACATCAAGCTGCCCAAGGGCGTGAAGTTCGTGAGCCACGGCAAGACCAACCCCGTCATCGTGTCGGCCGTGCCGCCGCTGGTCTCGGAAGAGCCGGCACCGGCCGCCGAAGGCGCTGCTGCCGAAGGCGCTGCTGCTGCCGCTGGCAAGCCCGCCGCCAAGACGGCCAAGAAGAAGTAATCCTCTTTCTTTCCGTCCGCGAACAGAAGGCCCGCCTCGTGCGGGCCTTTTGCTTTGGGGGCGGCGAGATAATTCCCGCCATGATCAAGCTGTTTGTCGGCCTCGGAAACCCGGGCCCTGAGTACGAAGCCACGCGCCACAACGCCGGCTTCTGGTGGATCGACGCCCTCGCGCGCGACTGGAAGCTCAACCTCGTGCCCGAGCGCGGCTACCACGGCCTCGCGGCACGCGCGAACATCGGCGGCCAAAGCATCTGGCTGCTGGAGCCGCAGACCTTCATGAACCTGTCAGGCAAGTCGGTGGCCGCGCTGGCGCGCTTCTTCAAGATCGCGCCCGACGAAATCCTCGTGGTGCACGACGAGCTCGACGTGGTGCCCGGCCAGGCCAAGCTCAAGTTCGGCGGCAGCCATGCGGGCCACAACGGCCTGCGCGACATCCACGCCCAGCTCGGCACCGGCGACTACTGGCGCCTGCGCCTGGGCATCGGCCATCCCGGCGTGAAGTCGGAGGTCGTCAACTGGGTGCTCAAGAAGCCGCTCAAGGAGCAGCGCGAAGCCATCGAAGACGCCATCGTGCGCACCCTGCATGCCGCCCCCGCGCTGGTGGCCGGCGAGATGGAAAAAGCCACGCTGATGATTCACACGAGCAAACCGCCGCGGCCCAAGCCGCCGAGGCGGGAGCCCGGCGACGGAGGCACGACGCCTGCCGCCACCTAGCCGGCCACGGGAGTGCAGGGAGGGAGAGAAAACAAGAAATGAGAAGAAGAACGACGAAGAACAGGAAGACGGAAGAAGCCGCAGCCAAGACGGCATCAACCCGGCTCTTAGCTATATTTTCAATAGCACTGTCCGCCGCCTCCATGGGCGCTTCAGCCCAGACCTGGCGATGCGGCAACACCTACTCCGACCAGCCGTGCGAAGGCGGGCGGACCGTGAAGGTGGACGACCGGCGCAGCGATGCGGACCGCAGGGCGTCGGAAGACGCCACGCGCCGCAACGAACACAGCGCCGGCCGGCTGGCACGCAACCGGGAGTCGCAGGAGCGAGAGGCGCTCGGCCGGCGCAGTCCCACGACCTTCGATGCGGGGCGCTTCGCCACGAGCGCGCAACCGCTCACGCCTGCCGAACAGGCCGCCCAGGTCCGCCAGCGCAAGCACACGGCCGAGCCCCGCCCGACGAGCGCGCGCTTCAACAGTCCTTCGAGCGGCGACGAGACGCCGAAGGACACAGGCAAGAAGAAAAAAAAGAAGAAGAAACCCGGCTCAGAGGGCGCCGGCTGACGACGACGGCGAGGCGGCATCCGAAGCTGGCGCTGCCGCCTTGTCCTCCGTGAGGCGCACGTACTTCTGCATCAGCGTCTCGCGGGTCTCCACATGGTTCGGGTTCACCGGGATGCAGGCCACCGGGCAGATCTGCACGCACTGCGGCTCGTCGAAGTGGCCGACGCACTCGGTGCACTTGTGCGGATCGATCTCGTAGAACTCGGCGCCCATGTAGATCGCATCGTTCGGGCACTCGGGCTCGCAGACATCGCAGTTGATGCATTCGTCGGTGATCATGAGGGCCATTCCCCGATTATCGACGGAGCGGGCGAACGCCCCGCCGCAGGCCTTGCGGAGCCCCCGCCGGCGTCAGGGCGGTCCGGCGAGGAGCCACAAAGTTCACAGTCGAGGCACGGTTGTTGCACCAGTCAGTTATGCTGCGGCCCGCCCCATGAGTCTGTTTCTATTCAAGCGCATAGCCACGCTGATCGGCACCCTGATCGGCGCCTCGGTCATCGTTTTCCTCGTCCTCGAGATCCTGCCCGGCAACGCCGCGCAGATGCTCATGGGCCCCGACGCCTCGCCCGACGCCGTCGCCGCCCTGGCCACCAAGCTCGGCCTGGACCAGCCCGCGTGGACGCGCTACTGGCACTGGATCGGCGGCCTGCTCACCGGCAACCTCGGTGACAGCTACGCCTACAGCTCGCCCGTGATCGACCTGATCCTGGAGCGCCTCGCCCTCACGGTGCCACTGGCCGTGATGGCGATGGCCCTGACCGTCGTCATCGCATTGCTCGTGGGCGTGACGGCTGCCGCGCGCCACAACAAGCTCGGCGACGTCGGCCTCATGGGCATGGCCCAGGTCGGCATCGCCATTCCTAACTTCTGGTTCGCGATCCTGCTGATCCTCGTGTTCTCGGTGCAGCTGCAGTGGTTCTCCGCCGGCGGCTTCGAGGGTTGGGGTGAAGGCATCTTCGCGGGGCTCAAGTCCCTGCTGCTGCCGGCGCTGTCGCTCGCAGTGGTGCAGGCCGCGATCCTCGCGCGCATCACGCGCTCGGCCGTGCTCGAGGTGATGCGCGAAGACTTCGTGCGCACCGCACGCGCCAAGGGCGTGTCGCAGCGCATGGTGCTGTGGACCCACGTGCTGCGCAACGCGATGATCCCCGTCATCACCGTCATGGGCATGCAGTTCTCCGAGCTGCTGGCCGGCACCATCGTGGTGGAGAACGTGTTCTACCTGCCCGGGCTGGGCCGCCTGATCTTCCAGGCCATCAGCAACCGCGACCTGATCGTGGTGCGCAACTGCGTGATGCTGCTCGCGGCCATGGTGGTCATCGTGAACTTCGTGGTCGACGTGCTCTATGCCGTCATCGACCCGCGCATCAAGGCGAGTGACGTATGAGCACGACCACCGTTCCCAGCGCCGTCGCGCTCAAGGTGCCGGGCTTCTGGCGCCGCGCCCTGCACCACCGCAGCTTCGCGATCGGCGGCGTGCTGAGCCTGCTGCTGCTCATCGCTGCTGTGCTCTCTTTGGTCTGGACGCCGTGGTCGCCCTACGCGATGGACATGGCGAACAAGATGCAAGGCCCTTCGGCCACGCACTGGCTCGGCACCGATGCCTTCGGGCGCGACGTGGCTTCGCTGCTGCTGGTGGGTGCGCGTGCGTCCATCCTCGTGGGCGTGATCGCCGTGGGCATCGGCCTCGTCGTCGGCACCGCGCTGGGCCTGCTCGCTGCAGCAAGACGCGGCTGGGTCGAAGAAGCCGTGATGCGCCTGTCGGACTTCACGCTCGCCTTCCCCGCGATCCTCTCAGCGATCATGATGACCGCCGTGTTCGGCGCTGGCATCGTCAACGCCATCATCGCGATCGGCATCTACAACATCCCGACGTTTGCACGCATCACGCGCGCCTCGGCCAACGCGATCTGGTCGCGCGAGTACGTGGCTGCTGCACGCGCCTGCGGCAAGGGATCGTTCGCGATCACGATGCAGCACGTGCTGCCCAACATCTCCGCCGTGCTGATCGTGCAGATCACGATCCGCTTCGCCATCGCGATCCTGGCCGAAGCTGCGCTGTCATACCTAGGCCTCGGCACGCAGCCGCCCCAGCCCTCATGGGGCCGCATGCTCAGCGAAGCCCAGACCCTCATGTTCCAGCAGCCACTGCTCGCGGTGTTCCCCGGCATGGCCATCGCCCTGGCGGTGCTCGGCCTGAACCTGATGGGCGACGGTCTGCGCGACCTGCTCGATCCGCGCCTGGCGCGCGCAAGGTAAACAAGCACGCCATGCCCCTCCTCGAAGTCAACGACCTCCACATCGGCCTGCAGACGCAACGCGGCCCGGCCGAAGCCGTGCGCGGCATCTCCTTCTCGCTGGAGCGCGGCGAAACGCTGGGCATCGTCGGCGAGTCGGGCTGCGGCAAGTCGATCACCGTGATGTCGCTCATGGGCCTGCTGCCCGCGACCGCGAAGGTCACGGGCAGCATCCGCTTCGACGGCACCGAACTGGTCGGGCGCGACGAAAAGGACATGTGCCAGATCCGCGGCAACCGCATCGGCATGATCTTCCAGGAGCCGATGACGGCGCTGAACCCGGTGCACACCATCGCGCGCCAGGTCGGTGAGCCGCTGCGGCTGCACCGCGGGCTGTCGAAAGCCGAGGCGCGCAAGGAAGTGCTCGCGTTGCTCGACCGCGTCGGCATTCCCGATGCGGCCTCGCGCCTCGATGCCTACCCGCACCAGTTCTCGGGCGGGCAGCGCCAGCGCATCGGCATCGCGATGGCGCTGGCCTGCGGACCTGACCTGCTGATCGCCGATGAGCCCACCACCGCGCTCGACGTGACCATCCAGAAGCAGATCCTGGAGCTCATCCAGGGCCTCGTGGCCGAGCGCGGCATGGCGCTCATCCTGATCTCGCACGACCTCGGCGTGATCTCGCAGACGGTCTCGAAGATGCTCGTGATGTACGGCGGCAGCGTGGTCGAGAGCGGCCCCACCGACGCCGTGTTCGCCAAGCGCGCCCACCCCTACACGCAAGGCCTGTTCGCCGCGCGCCCCGCCATCGGCGCGCCGCGCGGCCTGCGCCTGGCGACCATCCGCGGCAGCGTGCCCGAGCTGGTCGACCTGCCGCCGGGCTGCCCGTTCGCGGGCCGCTGCGCCTACACGGTCGATGCCTGCCACACCACGCGGCCGTCCGCCACGGTGCTGCCGCCGGACCACGCGGTGCGCTGCATGCGTCTCGAAGAAATTGCAGCCGCACAGGCTGTTGCGCCATGAATCCATCGACCCCGCTGCTGCAGGTGACCGACCTCGTGCGGCACTACGCCCTGCCGCGCGAAAAGCTCTTCGGCCCGCCGCCCACCGTGAAGGCGCTCAACGGCGTGAGCTTCAGCGTGCAGGCCGGCAAGAGCGTGGGCATCGTCGGCGAATCGGGCTCGGGCAAGTCCACCATCGCGCGCCTCGTGATGGCGCTGGACACGCCCACCTCGGGCAGCGTCGCGCTCGAAGGCCGCAACCTGCACGCGCTCTCGAAGGCCGAGCTGCGCACGGCGCGGCGCGACTTCCAGATGGTGTTCCAGGACCCGTACGGCTCGCTCGACCCGCGCCAAACCGTCGCCCGCATCGTCGCCGAGCCGCTCGAAGCGCTGGCCGAAACGCGCCGCGCCGAGCAGCGCGAACGCGCCGCCGAAGCGCTCGCGGCCGTGGGCCTGCGCACCACCGACCTCGACAAGTACCCGCACGAGTTCTCCGGCGGCCAGCGCCAGCGCATCGCGATCGCGCGCGCGCTCATCACGCGCCCCAAGCTCATCGTGGCCGACGAGCCCGTGAGCGCACTCGACGTGTCCGTGCAGGCCCAGGTGCTCAACCTCATGCAGGACCTGCAGCAGCAGTTCGGCATCAGCTACCTGCTCATCAGCCACGACCTCGCCGTGGTCAACCACCTGTGCGACGAGGTGTGCGTGGTGTTCAAGGGCCAGATCGTGGAGCAGGGGCCGCCGGCCGAGCTGTTCCATCACGCGCAGCATCCGTACACCCGCACCCTGCTGTCGGCGGTGCTGCACACACCGCCCGGCGGCACGCTGCGCGCCGCCTGAAGTCGCCGGGGCGCGGCCTCGGACAGATCGGTCATGAGCATCTGGTGGCGCAAGCGCTTGGCTTCGCGCAAGATCGCTCGCCCATCCGGGAACGTCCCGAGGAAAAACCGCCCGCGCCGGCGCGCACCGGAGGGCCTGCTGCGAGAGAATGATCCGCTGCACGTGGCATCTTTCGTGCTGTGTGTCTTTCTTTCGTGGCGCTGCGCTTCCCCCTGGGGCACGGTGCGCGCCGAAGCAGTCATTCGACACTGACCGTTTTCCGGAGATCACCCCGTATGTTGAACCGTCGCACGCTCCTTACCACCGCCGGCGCCACCGTCGCCCTGGCCACCCCGCTGGCCGGCATGGCGCAGGGCCGCAAGGACGCCATCGTGATCGGCATGGCCCTGGAGCCGCCAGGCTTGGACCCGACCACCGGCGCCGCCGCCGCCATCGCCGAGGTCGTGCAGTACAACATCCTGGAAACGCTGACCAAGATCAACGTCGACGGCAGTGTCACGCCGCTGCTGGCCGAGAGCTGGGAAATCTCGCCCGACCTGAAAACCTACACCTTCAAGCTGCGCAAGGGCGTCAAGTTCCAGAACGGCGAGCCCTTCAACGCGTCCACCGTCAAGTTCGCCTTCGACCGCGCCGGCGGCGAGAAGAGCACCAACAAGGACAAGCGCACCTTCGCCAACCTCGCCACCCAGGTGGTCGACGAGCACACGGTCGTGGTCATCAACAAGGAGATCGACCCCGACCTGCCCTTCGTGCTGGGCCAGGCTACGGCCGCCATCGTCGAGCCCAAGAGCGCCGAGGGCAACGCCACCAAGCCGATCGGCACCGGCCCCTACAAGCTGGACAACTGGGCCAAGGGCTCGTCGATCACACTGAGCAAGTGGGAAGGCTTCCGTGCGCCCGCCGTCGCGAAGATCAACAAGGTCACCTTCCGCTTCATCTCGGACACCGCCGCGCAGGCCGCCGCCGTGCTCTCGGGCGACGTGGACGTGTTCACGCGCATCGGGACGCGCGCCGTGCCGCAGTTCCGCAACAACCCGCAGTTCCAGACCATCCTGGCCGGTTCGCGCGCCAAGACCATCCTCTCGATCAACAACAAGAAGAAGCCGCTCGACGACGTGCGCGTGCGCCGCGCGATCCTCGCGGCCATCGACCGCAAGGCCTTCATCGAGGGCGCGGCCGACGGCCTGGGCGTGCCGATCGGCAGCCACTACGTGCCGGGCGCCGCGGGCTACATCGACACCACAGGCATCAACCCCTTCGACATCGAGAAGGCCAAGAAGCTGCTCGCCGAGGCCGGCGTGAAGACCCCGCTCGAACTGCGCATGACCCTACCCCCGCCGCCGTACGCGCGCCAGGGCGGTGAGGTCATCGTGGCGCAGCTCGCCAAGATCGGCATCACCGTGAAGATCCAGAACGTCGAGTGGGCGCAGTGGCTCAGCGGCACCTACACCAACAAGGACTACGACCTGTCGATCATTTCGCACGTCGAGCCCTTCGACCTGGGCAACTACGCCAAGCCCGACTACTACTGGGGCTACCAGTCGAAGGCCTTCGACACGCTGTTCGACAAGATCAAGTCCACCGGCAACGCGGCCGAGCGCAACAAGCTGCTGGGCGAGGCGCAGAAGCTGCTGGCCACCGACGCGGCCAACGGCTTCCTCTACCAGCCGCAGTTCCCCACCGTGGCCAAGAAGAACGTCAAGGGCCTCTGGAAAGAGAACCCGATCTTCGTGAACGACCTGTCGGCCCTGTCGTGGGGATGAGCCCCGCAGTGCCTGACCCTTCCCTGCCTTCGCTGAGCGACCTGTCGGCGCAGGAGCTCTCTGCGGCCTACCGCGAGAAGCGCCTGTCGCCGGTCGAGGTGACGCGCGCCGTCATCGCGCGCATCGAGCACTGCGAGCCTCGGCTGCAGGCCACGTGGCTGTTCCGGCCCGAGGCCGCGCTGGAGCAGGCGCGCGCCTCGGAGCAGCGCTGGCAGCGCGGCGACGCGCGCGGCCCGCTCGATGGTGTGCCGACCACGATCAAGGAAAACATCGCCACGCGCGGTGACCCGCTGCCCGCGGGCACCGCCGCCGTCGACCTCATGCCCGCCGCCGCCGACGCCCCGCCGGCCGCGCGCCTGAAGGAGGCCGGCGCGGTCATCGTCAGCAAGACCACCATGCCCGACTACGGCATGCTGTCGTCGGGGCTGTCGAGCTTTCACACGCTGGCGCGCAACCCCTGGGACCTGAGCCGCACGCCGGGCGGTTCCAGCGCCGGCGCCGGTGCCGCCGCGGCGGCGGGCTACGGTCCGCTGCACCTGGGCACCGACATCGGCGGCTCGCTGCGGCTGCCCGCCAGCTGGTGCGGCATCTTCACGCTCAAGCCCAGCCTGGGGCGCATCCCGATCGACCCGCCCTACATGGGCCGCGCCGCCGGCCCCATGACGCGCACCGTCGGCGACGCCGCGCTCATGATGCAGGCGCTGGCCCGGCCCGACGCGCGCGACAGCATGAGCCTGCCCGCGCAGGACATCGACTGGGCCGCGTTCGACGTCGCGCCCGACCACCTGCGCGGCCTGCGCATCGGGCTGCTGCTGGACGCCGGCTGCGGCCTCGCGGTTGAACCCGAGATCCAGGCCGCGGTCGAGCTGGCTGCGCGCCTGTTCGAGAAGGCCGGCGCCACGGTCGAGCCGATGCAGCCCTTCATGTCTCAGGCCCTGCTCGACGGCATGGACCACCTGTGGCGCATGCGCTCGCTCGTGGACCTGAAGGCCCTGCGCCCCGACCAGCGCGCCAAGGTGCTGCCCTACATCCGCGAATGGGCCGAGAGCGCCGCCGAGTTCAGCGGCGAGCATGTGTTCCGCAGCTTCAGCCAGTTCCACGCGACGCGCGTCACCACGGTGAACGCCTGCGCCCGCTTCGACTACGTGATCTCGCCGGTGTCGCCCAACATGCCGGCGGCGGCCGAGGCGCCCTCGCCCACCAACGACCCGCTGCGGCCGCTGGAGCACATCGGCTTCACCGTGCCGTTCAACATGTCGGAGCAGCCGGCGGCGTCGGTGAACTGCGGGTATTCGGCCGGCGGTTTGCCGATCGGGCTGCAGATTGCGGGACAGCGCTTCGACGACCTCGGTGTGCTGCGCGTGGCGCGTGCGTTCGAGCAGATCCGGGAAGTACAACGGCCCTGGCCGCAACTCTGAGCACGGCCTTCAGGCCAGCTGCAACGACAGCATCTCCCGCGCCCGCGTCACGAACGCGGTCTCGCCCCGCCGCGCGGGCAGCCATTGGAACGCCACGCGCGGCAGCGCCGGCAGCCCGTGGGGCGGCGCGAGCCGCGCGATGCCCTCCCCGATCGCTGATTCATTGAGGCAGGCCACGCCCAGGCCCGCGGCCAGGGCCGACTGCAGGCCCGCCACCCCCGATGCGACGTGCGCCAGCACATAGGGCACGCGGCGGCGGCGCAGCAGGGACACGGTGAACTGGTGCAGCGAGCAGGTGTCGGGCAGCGCCAGCAGCCGCACCGGCTCGCCGCGCACGAGGCGCAGGCCGGTCGCACCGAGCCACGCCAGCGATTCGCGCCGCAGCACGGCACTGCTGCCGGCCGCTGCCGCATTGGCCCCCGCGATGTTCATGGCCAAGCCCACGTCGAAATCGCCGTGCGCGTAGGCGGTGCGCAGCGCGTCGCTTTTCAGGATGGTCACGTGCAGCCGCACCTGCGGATAGCGCTCGCCGAGCCGGCCCAGCAGGCGGGTGAGGTCGCCGGGGCGGAAGTAGTCGGTCACGGCCAGCCGCAGCTCGCCCTGCAGGGTTTCGCCGCGCAGGTCGCGAAAGGCCTCGTCGCTCAGCGCGAGGATGCGCCGCGCGTGCCCCAGCAATCGCAGGCCCGCCTCGGTGGGCGCCACGCCGGCCTTGCTGCGGGTCAGCAGCGACTGGCCGGCGCGCTCCTCGAGCTTGCGGATCTGCTCGCTCACCGAGGACTGCGACAGGTACACGCGCGGCGCCGCGGCCGTGAGGCTGCCGGCGTCGGCCACCGCCACCAGCGTGCGCAACTGTTCGAGGTCGAAGCCTTGCATGGTGCCTGCCTATCCATTCGCTGATCCGATGGGTTCCATCATATCTTCCCGCTTTTCCGATGACGAGAGGAATCCCACAATCGCCCCATCGACCACCCGTTCTTCAACGCAAAAGGAGTCCACCATGCCCCACATCGTCGTCCACCTCTCCGGCCAGCCTGACGCCGCCCTCACCCGCAAGACCGTCGACACGGTCGCCGAACTCACGCAGAGCGTGCTGGGCAAGGCACTGCCGGTCATCGCCGTCACGGTGCAGTACATCGCCGCCGACAGCTGGTTCATCGGCGGCAAGTCGCTGGCCGAGCTCGGCAAGTCGGCCTTCCACCTGGACATCAGCGTGACCGACGAGACCAACACCAAGGCCGAGAAGGCGCGCTACCTGCGCGAGGTGCACGCGGCCATGGCCCGGCTGCGGCCCGACCTGCACGAGGTCTCGTACGTCCACGTGATCGACGCCCGCGCCGCGGCCTACGGCTACGGCGGCCAGACGCAGGAGTACCGGCACCAGCAAGCGGGTGTCTGAGAAGACTTCTTGAAAGACGCCGGGGGCGTGGCACCATGCCGCCATGCCCTCCCACGGAACCCCGCACACCGCCGACAGCCTCGGCAATCCGCTCACGCTCGACGACGCCGCCAGCCTAGCCTTGGTCGACGACTTCGTCATGGGCTTTCTCTCGACCGAGGCGCGCGCCGTGAACCTGCTGGCGCTGGCCGAACGCGATGCCAGCCCCATCGTGCAGGCCTACTGCGCGACGCTGCACCTGTTCGCCGAATCGCGCGAGGCCGCGGCCAACGCGCAGCCCTTCCTCGACAAGGCCCGCGCCGGTGCCGCCCGCGCCACGCCGCGCGAGCAGCGCTACATCGCCGCGGTCCAGGCCTGGGCCGACGGCGACATCGGGCGCGCCATCGCTCTGCATGCCGAGCAGGCGCGCGAGCATCCGCGCGACCTGGTGTCGGTGAAGCTGGGCCAGTACCACTGCTTCAACACCGGCGACTGCCCCGGCATGCTGCGGCTCGCGCTCGCGGCGCTGCCGGCCGCGGCCGAGGTGCCCTACGTGCACGGCATGGCGGCCTTCGGCTACGAGCAATGCCACCTGCTGCGCGAGGCCGAGGCCAGCGCGCGCCACGCGATCGGCCTGTGCCGCAAGGAGCCCTGGGCCCACCATGCGCTGGCGCACGTGATGCTCACCGAAGGCCGGCTGGCCGAGGGGCTGGCGTTCATGCAGGGCGTGAGCGACACCTGGACCGGGCTCAACTCCTTCATGGTCACGCACAATTGGTGGCACGTGGCGCTGTTCCTCATCGACCTGGGCCGCGACGCCGAGGCGCTCGCGGTGTACGACGAGCACGCCTGGGGCGTGGTGAAGGACTACTCGCAGGACCAGATCGGCGCCGTGTCGCTGCTCGCGCGGCTCGAGCTGGCGGGCATCGATGTCGGTGCGCGCTGGGACGACGTGGCCGACCACCTGCGGCAGCGCCAGGCAGACCATGTGCTGCCCTTTCTCGACCTGCAGTACCTCTACGGCCTGGCGCGCGCCGGCCGGCCCGAGGCGCAGGTGCTGCTGCACAACATCGAGGCCTTCGCGCCCGTGGCGCCGGTGTCCACGCGCGCCGCGTGGCAGCGCGTGTGCGTGCCGGCCGCGCGCGGCCTCGTGGCCCATGCGCGCGGCGATGTGGCTGGCGCGGTCGAGGGCCTGGGCGTCGCGCTGCCGCGCATGATCGAGATCGGCGGCAGCCATGCGCAGCGCGACCTGTTCGAGCAGCTGTACCTCGACGCGCTGGTGCGCACCGGCACCGAGTCCGCGCTCGCGGGCGCGCAAGGCCTGCTGCAGCAGCAGCTCAACGGCCAGCCCGAATCGCTGCGGCTGCGGCGGCAGACCAACGCGGTCTACGCGCAACTGGGACTCGGGCAGCTCACGGCGCGCTGAGCGGCACATGGCGCCACCCATGCCTTCCGGTCATGGGGCGTGCCGCAAAAGGAATTAACGGCTGCGCGGGAGCGACTCCTAAACTGGCCGCTCCTCCCGCTCTCCTCCCGTTCGCCCATGCAGCGCTCCCTCGTCACGCTGGCCGTTCTCGCGGCCCTCGCCTCGCCCTTCCACGCCACCGCCGCTGAAGCCCCCGTCGCGCTCGACCTGCTGCTGCGCGGCGGCACGATCTACACGGGCGACAGCGACACGCCCGTGGTCGGCGACGTCGGCATCGCGGGCGACCGCATCGTGTTCGCGGGCCGCGCCATGCCGGCGCAGTTCAGTGCGCGCCGCACCATCGACGCCACCGGCCTCGTGGTGGCGCCCGGCTTCATCGACGCCCACACGCACGCCGACGCCGACCTGCTCTCGAGCGACGCGCGCAAGCGCCTGAACATTCCCTTCCTCACGCAGGGCGTGACCACGGCGGTGATCGGCAACGACGGCTTCGGCGGCTACGACATCGCGGCGCAGACGCAGAAACTGCGCGCCGTGCCGGTCGGCACCAACGTCGCGATGTACGCGGGCTTCGGGCCGCTGCGCATCAGCCAGCTCGGCGAGGCCAACCGCGCCCCCACGCCCGCGCAGATGGACACCATGAAGCAGCACCTGAGCCGCGCGATGTGCGACGGTGCGCTCGGGCTGTCGACGGGCCTGTTCTACCCGCCGCAGAATTTCTCGAAGACCGAGGAGGTCATCGAACTCGCGAAGGTGGCGGCCGCACACGGCGGCCTGTACGACAGCCACATCCGCGACGAGTCGATGTACAACGTCGGCCTCAAGGGCTCGATCGACGAGGTGATCCGCATCGGCCACGAGGCGAAGCTGCCGGTGCACGTGGCGCACATCAAGGCGCTGGGCGTGGCCGTGCAGGGCCAGAGCGGCGACATCATCCGGCGCATCGAGAAGGAGCGCGCCGCGGGCCTGGACATCACGGCCGACCACTACCCCTGGACCGCGTCGAGCACGCGCTTCTCGGCCGCGCTGCTGCCGCCCTGGGCCAACGAAGGCGGTCGCACGGCCACGCTGCTGCGCTTCGACGACGCGGCGCAGCAGGAGCGCCTGCGCAAGGACATGCGCGAGAACCTGCGCCTGCGCGGCGGGCCCGAGGCCATCCTGTTCTCGGCCGGCAGCACGAAGTACGTGGGCAAGACGCTGGCCGACGTGGCCAAGGCCTCGAACGCCGACCCGGTCGACGCCGCCATCGCCGTGCTGCGCGACGGCGACCTGATGATCGCCTCGTTCAACATGAGCGACGACGACGTGCGCGCCTTCATGAAGCGACCGTGGGTCATGACCTCGTCCGATTCGTCGCTGGGCCATCCGCGCGCCTACGGCACCTTCGCGCGCAAGTACGACCAGTACGTGGTGAAGGAGCGCGCGATCTCGCTGGCGCAATTCATCCGCAGCAGCAGCGCGTACACGGCCGACACGCTGGGCCTCGTGCAGCGCGGCCACCTGCGCCCCGGCTACCACGCCGACGTGGTGGTGTTCGATCCGAAGCGCTTTGCGGCCAAGGCCACCTACACGCAGCCGACGCTGTTGTCCGAGGGCGTGGTCACGGTGCTGGTGAACGGCCGCCTCGCGGTGGACGGCGGCCAGCCCACGGGCGTGGGCGCCGGCGTGCCGCTGCTGCGCACGCCGAAGCCGGGCAGTTGCCCGGCCTGAACTGGAAGATCAGTCCTTCTTCAGGTGCCGCCGCTGGTCGTAGGTCGGCTGCGGCGGCAGGTCGGCGAGGTGGCGCGTGTCGGCCCACTCGACGATCTCGATGGCGTCCGGCGCGGCCGGGTCGGCGATGCGGATGCGGTTGAAGCCCGCGTTCGGGATCTCGCTCTGGCGCGGGCCACTGAGGCTCAGGCCACGCGCGGTGCGCCACACCATGTCGAGCACGCCGCCGTGGGTGACGACGATCAGGCGCTGGCCGCGGTGCGCTGCGGCGACAGCGCCGAGCGCGCCGATCACGCGCGCATGGAACTCGCGCGCGCTCTCGCCCTGCGGCATGGCGTGGTCTTCGCGGAACTCCAGCCACTCTTCCCAGGCGCGCGGATGCTGGCTCTGGATCTCGTCGGCCCGCATGCCCTCGACCACGCCGAAGTGCTGCTCGCGCAGCGCCACCGAGGTGACGACCGGCAGCGCGAGCTGCTGCGCCGCGGGCGCCGCGGTCTGCTGGGCGCGCATGAGGTCGCTGCTGATGAGGTGCCGTGCCGTCTCGCCCGCCAGCCGCAGGCCGAGGCGGCGCGCCTGCTCGTGGCCGATGTCGTTGAGCGGGACGTCCGCGTGGCCCTGGAAGCGCAGTTCGCGGTTCCAGGCGGTTTCGCCGTGGCGGATCAGGATGAGGTCGGTGGGGGCGGAGTCGGGGGTGGTGGTGGACATTGCATGCATTGTCCCCCGAGTGCATGACACGGCGGCTTCGTGCCAACCCGCTGTTGCATGGTCGCCACCGCGTACGGGCCGTGCGCCGGGCGCGTCCGATCGCGCAAAATCGGCCCATGCCCCATCTTGTCCTGCTGCCCGGCCTTGCCTGCGACGAACGCCTCTGGGAGGCCCAGTTGCCCGCACTTCCCGCCGCCTTCGGCGCCCGCGTGAGCGACGTCCAGACGCGCCACGACACCATCGAGGGCATGGCCAGCGCCGTGCTGCGCGAGCACGACGGCCCGCTGGTGCTGTGCGGCGCCTCGATGGGTGGCATGGTCGCGATGGAAGCGGCACGCCAGGCGCCCGAGCGCATCGCCGGGTTGATGCTGCTGGGCACCAGCGCGCGACCCGAGACGCCCGACATGTTCGCGCTGCGCGAAGGCGCCATCGAATGGTTCGAGCGCGGCGAGGTGCGCGAGATCATCGAGCCCAACGTCGCCTTCGCCTTCCATCCCGCGCAGGCCGCCAACCCGGCGCTGGTGCAGCGCTACCTGGACATTGTGCTTGGCGCCGGCGCGGCCCAGCTCATCCGCCAGAACCACGCCGTGATGCGCCGCCCCGACGCGCGCACGCACCTGGCCCTGCTGCGCGCGCCGGTGCTGCTGATGTGCGGCGACGACGACCGCCTCGCACCACCCGAATGCACCCGCGAGATGGCGGCGCTGCTGCCGCGCGCCGAGGTGGTGTGGGTGCCGCAGTGCGGCCACATGCTGACGATGGAGAAGCCTGCGTTCGTCAACACGGCGCTCAACGCCTGGCTGGGCAAGCACTTCCCCAGCGCTTGAGAGCCCGGTCAGTGCAGCTGGCCGCCGGTTTCCGTGACGTCCTGCTTCACGGCCAGCGCGGTCTTCACGGTGATGCGCAAGGCATCGACCAGCGTCTCGAGCGCCATGCTCGGCGCGCCCGGAAAACGCGCCGCCTGCGCGGGCAGGTAGGGAATGTGGATGAAGCCGCCGCGCACGCCCTTCGCCGCCGCGTGCGTCGCGATGCGGTGCATCAGACCGTAGAAGAGGTGGTTGCACACGAAGGTGCCCGCACTGTTCGACACCGAGGCCGGCACACCGCCCGCGCGCAGTTCGCGCACGATGGCCTTCACGGGCAGGCTCGAGAAGTAGGCCACGGGCGCGCCGGGCACCACGGGCACGTCGATCGGCTGGCGGCCGAGGTTGTCGGGCACACGCGCGTCGTCGACGTTGATGGCGATGCGCTCCGGCGTGAACTCGGCGCGGCCGCCGGCCTGGCCGATGCAGATCACCAGCGTCGGCTGGAGCTCGTCCATCGCGCGGTCGAGCGCGGTGAGCGCCTCGCCGAAGACGCAGGGCACGAGGCGCGCATGCACGGTGGCGCGGCCGCACTTCCAGCCATCGAGCGTGCGCACCGCCTCCCATGATGGATTGAGCAGCTCCTGCTCGAAGGGCTCGAAGCCCGTCAGCAGGACGTTGGGAGAAGCGCGCTTCGCCGGCATCCTGTTCAGGCCATCGCGCGAACGTCGATGCCTTCCTGCTGCAGCCGTTCGCGGATGCGCCGCGCGAAAGCCAGCGCGTGTGCGCCGTCGCCGTGCAGGCACACGCTCTGGGCGTTGACTGGCACGGTGCTGCCGTCGATGGCGACCACGCGGTGGTCGCGCACCAGCGACAGGGTCTGCGCGAGCGACTGCTCCTCGCTCTCGATGAGCGCGCCGGGCTGGCTGCGCGGCACGAGGCTGCCGTCGGGCATGTAGCCGCGGTCGGCGAACACCTCTTCCACAGGCTGCAGGCCGGCACGGCGGGCCGCGTCGATCATGTTGCTGCCGGCCAGGCCGAAGAACTTGAGCGAAGGGTCGAAGCGGCGCACCGCCTCGCACAGCGCCTCGGCGAGTTCGGGCTCTTTCACCGCCTGGTTGTAGAGCTGGCCGTGCGGCTTCACGTGCGCGAGCCGGCCGCCCTCGGCCTTGACGATCGCGGCCAGCGCGCCGACCTGGTAGAGCACGTTCGCCACGATCTCCTCGGGCGGCAGGTGCATGGTGCTGCGGCCGAAGTTCTCGCGGTCGGGAAAGCTCGGGTGCGCGCCGATCGCCACGCCGTGCGCCATGGCCCAGCGCACGCACTGCTGCATGGTCCTGGCGTCGCCCGCGTGCCAGCCGCAGGCGATGTTGGCGGAACTCACGAGGCCGAGCAGCGCTTCGTCGCTGCCGGCGCCTTCGCCGAGGTCGGCGTTCAGGTCGATCTGCATGGGGTGTTCTCCGTCTCGGGGGCAGGTGCGGGAGCCACCTGCGTCAGGCCACAGTCTAGGCCGCGCCGGGCCAGCCCGCAGCAGCGAGCCCCTGCGCCACCTGCGCCAGGTAACGCTGCTGCGCGGCCCAGGCCGCGAGCGCGTGCGACAGGTCGGTGCGCACCAGCCGCAGCCGGCCACCCAGCGGCGCCTGCGCGAGCTTCCAGAGGTCGGCGCGGATCACCACGCCGATGCGCGGGTAGCCGCCGGTGGTCTGCGCGTCGCCCATGAGGATGATCGGCTGACCCGAAGGCGGCACCTGGATCGTGCCGGGAATCACGCCCGAGGACAGCATGTCGCCGCCCGCCTTGCGCTGCAGCTCCGCGCCGGCGAGCCGGCTGCCCATGCGGTTGCTCTGTGGCGTGATGCGCCAGCGCTCGCTCCACAGCAGCGCCTGTGCGTCGGGCGTGAACAGGTCGAACTCGGGGCCGGGCAGCACGCGCAGCGCGAAGGCGCCGTCGGGCTCGGCCGTGCCCCAATCGGGCGCGCGCAGGCCGAAGGAACGGCGCGCGTTCTGGTCGGCACCGAGGCGCGAAGCGCCCAGCGCGAGCCGGTCGCCCTTGCGCAGCGCGCGGCCCTCGTGGCCGCCGAAGCCGGCCTTGAGGTCGGTGCTGCGCGAGCCGAGCACGGGTGCCACGTCGATGCCGCCGGCCACCGCGAGCCAGCTGCGCAGGCCGGCCTTCGGCGTGCCGGGCGCGTTGGCACCGGCCAGGCGCAAGGTCTGGCCAGCACGCACCGGCACGCTCCAGCAGGGCCACAGCGGCACGCCGTCGAGCGTGGCGCCGAAGTCGTCGCCGGTGAGCGCGATGCGGGTGTCGACTTCGAACTGCAGCTCGCAGCCGCCCATGGTGAATTCGATGCCCGCCGCCGCGTCGGCGTTGCCGGCCAGCCGGTTCGCCAGCGTGAGCGCGAGCATGTCGAGCGCACCGCCCGGGCAGATGCCGAGCTGGCGCAGGCCGGGCCGCCCGAGGTCCTGCACCGAGGCATGCACGCCGGGTTTGCGCACGAGGATCATGTCTGCAGGCTTTCGACGACGAAGCGCACGCGGTCGCCCGGACGCAGCAAGGTGGGCGACTCGGCCGAAGGATCGAACAGCTCGAGCGGCGTGCGCCCGATGAGCTGCCAGCCGCCCGGCGACACCAACGGATAGATGCCGGTCTGCTCGCCGCCGATGCCGACCGAGCGCGCGGGCACGGCGGTGCGCGGTTCGGCGCGGCGCGGTGTCGCGAGTTCGGGCGGCAGCCCGCCCATGAAGGCGAAGCCCGGCAGGAAGCCGAGCAGGTAGACCACGTAGTCGCCGCCGCTGTGGCGACGCACCACCTCGGCCGCCGACAGCCCGGTGTGGGCCGCCACGTCGGCGAGGTCGGGGCCGTGCTCGCCGCCGTAGGCCACGGGAATCTCGATGCGCCGCCCTTCGGCGGCATGGGCCGCGAGCCCCGGCCAGGCCTGGAGCACGCGCGCCGCGAGTTCCTCGAACGCCACGGCGGTCGGGTCGAAGGTCAGCGTGAGGTTGTTCATGCCCGGCAGCGCCTCGCCGACGCCGGGCCAGGCCAGCACCTCGGCGGCCAGCGCCCAGATGCGCTGCTGCTGCGCCAGCGTGGCGGGCGCGGGCAGGTCGCACACCAGCGCCGCATCGCCCAGCGGATGCAGGCGGGGCAAGGGGGTGGCGCTCACCTCAGCGCGAAGCCTGGGAGCGGGCTCATTCCCTACCGAGGCTGCGGACCTTGGCGGTCAGCTGCTGCTCGACGTTCGGCGAGACGAACTTGTTGACCTCGCCGCCGAGCATGGCGATCTCGCGCACGAAGGTGCTGGAGATGAACTGGTACTTGTCGCTCGGGGTCAGGAACACGGTCTCGACGTCGGGCATCAGCGAGCGGTTCATGCCGGCGAGCTGGAACTCGTAGTCGAAGTCGGTCACGGCGCGCAGACCGCGCACCATGGCCTTGCCGCCGCGCGCGACGACGAAGTCGCGCAGCAGGCCCGAGAAGCTCTCGACCGTCACCTGGTCGCTGTAGGGCTTCACGGCCTCGCGGGCCATGTCCATGCGCTCGGAGAGCGTGAACAGCGCCTTCTTGTGGTGGCCCGCCGCGACGGCGACGATCACCTTGGAGAAGAGTTGGGTTGCACGCCGCACCACGTCCTCGTGACCGAGGGTGATGGGGTCGAAAGTGCCGGGATAAACCGCGATCACGTTGCTGGCCATGGTTGCTTCTTCCTCATGCTGCCGGTGCGGCTTGTCCGGCGGATTATGCAGGCACGGACACGGCGCGGCGCAGCAGATGGGCATGCACGGCGCCGGCCTTCAGGTAGCGGAATTCGGCCAGGCCCAGCGCGGCGAGCTCCTCGGTGGCCCAGCGGCGCGGCGCCTCGAGGTAGATCGCGCCGTCGGCGTGCAGCGCGCGCGCGGCGGCGCGCAGGGCCGGCTCGTACAGCCCGAGGTTGTCGAAGGGCGGATCGAGAAACACCGCCTGCAGGCTGCCCGCCGCCGCACGCTCGAGCGCGGTGACGCCGTTGCCGCGCTCCACGCGCACGGCCTCGGCCGAGAGCTTGGCCTTGGCGGCCTGCAGCTGGGCGACCAGCGCGGCGTCCTGCTCGCACAGCAGCACGTGGGCCGCGCCGCGCGAGGCGGCTTCGAGGCCCAGCGCCCCAGTGCCCGCGAAGGCATCGATGCAGTGCCAGCCCGGCAATGCACCACCGCCCACGCCGGCCAGGCTCGCAAGCCAGTTGAACAGCGTTTCGCGCACGCGGTCGGGCGTGGGGCGCAGGCCGGGCTTGTCGGCCACGGCCAGGCGGGTGCGCTTCCATTCGCCGCCGATGATGCGGACCTCGCTGGGCCGCGACGGGCGCTTGGCGGCGGGGGCGCGCGCGACGGGCGCGGCGGCGTTCTTCTTCGGGGGCTTCTGGGGCATGCGGCGAGCTTAACGCCGCAGCTGGCCCCACTTCACTCAGTAGCCCATGAACGCGCGACGGGCCAGCAGCGCGGCCAGCACGAGCATCGTGCCACCGATGAGCGCATCGAGCATCTGCCAGGCGCGCGGCCGAGCGAACACCGGCGCCAGCAGCCGCGCGCCGAAGCCCAGCGCGGTGAACCACAGCACGCTGGCCAGCGTCGACCCGACCACGAACCAGGCCTTGAGCAGGCCCGGGTACTGCGCCCCGGCCGTGCCCACGAGCAGCACGGTGTCCAGGTAGACGTGCGGGTTCAGCAGCGTGAAGCCGGCGGCCTGCGCGACCACCGCGGCGCGCGAGCGCGAGGCGCCCTGCGACACCGTCTGCAACGCGCCCGGCTGGCGCGAGCGCCACAGCGCGCGCAGGCCGTAGCCGCAGAGAAAGGCCGCGCCCGAAGCCCGCGAGCAGCGTTGCCAGCATCGGCCGCCCCTTCAGCGCCTGCGCCATGCCGGCCACGCCGGCGGCGACCAGCACCGCGTCGCAGACGGCGCAGAACAGCACCACCGCGCTCACGTGCTCGCGGCGCAAACCCTGGCGCAGCACGTAGGCGTTCTGGGCGCCGATGGCGACGATGAGCACCAGGCTCATGAAGAGCCCGTTGAGGAAAGCGGTGGAGGCGTGAACGGCGGTCATGGTCCGAGCTTGCCGTCCGCAGGCGATTCAATCAAACTAAACTTTCTAACGCCGATTCAGTTTTACTTCATTCGCCACCATGCTCGACTACGCCGCCCTGCACGCCCTTGCCGCCGTGGTGCGCGAAGGCAGTTTCGAGCGCGCCGCCCGCGCGCTGCACGTCACGCCCTCGGCGGTGTCCCAGCGCGTGAAGCTGCTCGAGGAGCGCACCGGCGGCGCGCTGCTGGTGCGCGGCCAGCCCTGCGTGGCGACCGAGGCCGGCTTGCAGCTGTGCCGGCACGTCGAGCGCGTGGGCATGCTGGAGCACGAGCTGCGCGAGGCCCTGCCCGCGCTGGGCATGGGCAGCGGCGAGGCGCACGAGCGGGTCACGGTGCGGGTGGCGGTCAACGCCGACAGCCTCGCGACCTGGTTCATGGCGGGCGCCGCCGCCTTCGCCGCGCAGGCGCCCGACGCCCTGCTCGACCTCACGGCCGACGACCAGGACCACACGGCCGAACGGCTGCGCAGCGGCGCCGTGCTGGCGGCCGTGACCGCGCTGGCCCAGCCGGTCACGGGCTGCAACAGCGAGGCGCTGGGCACGGTGCACTACGTGGCCGCCGCGAGCCCCGGTTTCGTGGAACGGTATTTCGCCAAGGGCGTGGGCGCGCGCACGCTGGCCGCGGCGCCGAACCTGGTGTTCGACCGCAAGGACCGGCTGCAGGCGCGCTGGGTGCGCCGCATCTGCCACCGCAACGTGGAGACGCCGCGCCACTGGGTGCCCTCGCCCGCCGCCTTCGTGGAGGCGGCCTGCCGCGGCATCGGCTGGGGCATGCACCCGACCAGCATGGTGGCCGATGCGCTGCGCGACGGCACGCTGGTGGAACTGGCGCCCGGCGCGACGCTGCCGGTGCCGCTGTACTGGCAGCACGCCCGCGCGGCGCCGCGCCTGCTGGCGCAGCTCGGCGCCGCGGTGCGCGAGGCCGCGCGCAGCGGGCCGCACGCGCTGGCCTGAGCTTTTCTTTTCTTCTTACTGCGCCGCGACGGCCTGCTTGCCGCCCACCACCACCGTCACCATGCGCTGCGGCTGCAGCTTGCGGGCGAACGCGGCCTGGATGTCGGCGGCCGTGACCGCGTTCATGCGCGCGGTCCAGGTGTCGAGGTAGTCCAGCGGCAGGCCGTACCAGGCGATGTTGGCGACGTTGCCGATCAGCTTGCGGTTGCTGTCCAGCAGCAGCGGGAAGCCGCCGATCAGGTTGTCCTTGGCGGCCTTCAGCTCCTTCTCGGTCGGGCCTTCGGCCACGAACTTCGCGAGCACGTCGCGCGAGACCTTCGTCGCCGCCTCGGCCTGGTCGGGCCGGGTCTGGAAGCCGATGCGGAAGGCGCCCGCGTCGAGCCCCGGCGCGAAGCCGCTGTACACGCTGTAGGCCAGGCCGCGCTTCTCGCGCACCTCTTCGGTCAGCCGCGAGACAAAGCCGCCGCCGCCGAGCACGTAGTTGCCGAGCGTGAGCGCGAAGTGGTCCGGGTCCTGGCGCGGGTAGCCGGGCTGGCCGATGAAGACGTGAGCCTGCGCCGAGTCGAACGCAATGCGCTCGTCCTTCGGCGCCGTGAGCGCCACCACCGGCGCGATGGCCGGCAGCGGTGCGCAGGCGGCGGGGCTGGGCAGGCGCGACAGCAGCGTGGTCGCGAGCGCCTCGGCCTCGGCGCGCGTGACCGCGCCCACGATGCTGAGCTTGGCGCGGCACGGCAGGATCAGCTGCTCGTAGCGCTGGCGCATGGCGGCGGTGTCGATGCGCGCCAGCGTCTCTTCCGTCACTTCCTGGCCGTAGGGGTGCGTGCCGTACACGGCCTGCGCGAAGGCGCGGCCGACGACGGTGGCGGGCTTGGTGTTGGCTTCCTTGATGGCGGCGTTGATGCGCTCGCGCTCGCGCGGCCAGATGTCGTCGGGGAACGAGGGCTCGCCGATCTCGCGTGCGGCCAGGGCCACGGCCTTGGTGAGCAGCGCGGGGTCGGACAGCGTGCGCAGCGTATAGCTGGTGCGGTCGGTGCCGGCGCTCACGTCGAAGCTGGCGCCCAGGTCGGCCCAGGCCTCGCCCAGCGCATTCTGGTCGAGCGCGGGCTCGCCGTTGCGCCCGGCGCGCACGCCCTTCTCGACCATCGCCGCGCTGGTGCTGGCCAGCCCGGCCTGCGCGGCCGGGTCGCGCCGGCTGCCGGCGTCGAAATCGATCTGCACGTCGACGATCGGCAATGCGTTGGTCGACACCAGGTACACCTTGGCGCCGTTGGCCAGCGTCCAGTGCTGGATGGGCAGCGCGGCCTGCGCGCTGCCCATGCCGAACAGCGCGGTGATTCCCGCCAGGAGGGCGGTGCTTGCAATCTTCTTGAGGTTCTTCATGAGGGAATCCGGTGCTTTCAGCGCATCTCGCCCACGGGGGCTGCGAAGCCGCGGCCGCGCTTGGGTTCGGGCGGCAGGGGCCGCAGCGTGGCGACCGTGAGCTGGTCATCGCCGAAGTACTTGGCGGCCACGGCCTGCACCTGCGCCGCCGTCACGGCCTGCAGCCGGGCGACGATGCGCTCGCTGGCGTCCAGCGGCAGGCCCTGGATCCAGTTGCTGCCGAGTTCGCGCGCCTGCGCCATCACCGAATCGCGCTTGTAGGTCTCGCTCGCCACCCACTGCGTCTTGACGCGGGCCAGCTCGGCCTCGCCGACGCCCTCTTTCGCCACGCGCGCCACCTGGGCGCGCAGCGCGGCCTCGACGGTCTCGGCGGTCTTGCCGGCGGCCGGCACGCCGTCGAGCATGAACAACTGCGGACCGCGGCCGATGAAACCCGCGTACGCGCCGGCCGAATCGGCCACGCGGCCGGGGCCCTGCGTGAGGGCGCGGTCGAGCCGCGCGCCGGCGTAACCGTCGAGCACGGCCGAGAGCACCACCAGCGCCCAAGCGTCGCTGTTGGCGTCGTCGATGTTCGTGAGCTGCGGCACGCGGAAGGCGAGCGACACGTACGCCTGCTCGGCCGGGGCCTTGAACTCGAGGCGGCGGATGCCGCGCTGCGCGGGCTCGGTGCGCGGCTTGCGCTCCGGCACGGCGCGCGCGGGGATGCTGCCGTAGTACTTCTCGGCCAGCGCGCGCACGCGCGCCACGTCGACGTCACCGGCCACCACGAGCACGGCGTTGGCCGGCACGTACCAGCGCTGGAAGAAGGCGCGCGCGTCGGCGGGCGTCATCGATTCGAGGTCGCTCATCCAGCCCACCACCGGGCGGCGGTACGGCGACGCGGTGAAGACGGCCGCGCTCTGCTGCTCGCCGAGCAGCGCACGCGGCTGGTCGTCGGTGCGCAGGCGGCGCTCTTCCTTGACCACCTCGATCTCGCGCTTGAACTCGTCGTCGGGCCACTGGTTGTTGGCGAAGCGGTCCGATTCGAGCTTCATCACCTGCTCGAGGCTGCCGACCGGGATCTGCTGGTAGTAGCCGGTGGCGTCGCGCATGGTGAAGGCGTTTTCCTGGCCGCCCAGCGCCGCCACGCGGCGCGAGAACTCGCCGGCCGGCACGCTCTTCGTGCCCTTGAACAGCATGTGCTCCAGCACGTGCGCCACGCCCGTGGTGCCGTCGACCTCGTCCATGGAGCCGACCCGCACCCAGACCATCTGCACCGCCGTCGGCGAGCGCCGGTCGGTCTGCACGATCACGGTCATGCCGTTGGCGAGGGTGAATTGCTGGGGGCCCGGGGCCGCGGCGGTGGGGGTCGACGCGGCGGGAGCGGGGGTGGACTGGGCCTGCGCGGGCACGGTCCACAGCGCCGAAAGCGCCAGGGCCAGCACCGCACCAGACGCAGCGCGGCGTGGCGAGAGGTGTTTCATAGAATGGGTCGGATTGTAAAAAGCTCCCGATGTTCAGTTTCTTCAAGAAAAAACCACCTGCCGATGCCCCGGTGACACCGGCCCCGCCGCCGACCGCCGAACCCGCGCCGCCTCCGGCCGCGGAACCCGCACCGGCACGCTCGGTGTTCTCGCCGTCGAGCTGGTTCGGGTCGAAGCCTGCGGCGGAAGCGCCTGTTCCCCCACCTGCACCTGCACCTGCACCCACACCTGCACCTGCACCCACACCTGCACCTGCACCCACACCTGCACCTGCACCCACACCTGCGCCGGCCCCCGAGCCGGCACCGGCCGCGCCCGTGGTGGCGCCGGCGCCCGCGCCAGTTCCGGTCGCTGCACCAGCGCCGATCCCTGCGCCAGCGCCCGCCCCCGTTCCTGCACCTGCGCCTGTCATCGCACCGCCGCCCCCTCCGGCGCCCGTGCCCGCACCGCCTCCCGCGCCCGTCGCCGTGGTCGCCGAACCGGCCCCCATCGCCACCGAGCGCAAGAGCTGGTTCGACAAGCTCAAGACCGGCCTGCGCAAGACCGGCACCGGCATCCAGGCGGTGTTCGTCAACGCGCAGATCGACGACGCGCTGTATGAAGAACTCGAATCGGCGCTGCTCATGGCCGACACCGGCGTCAAGGCCACCGAGTTCCTGCTCGACGACCTGAAGGTGCGCGTCAAGCGCCAGATGGCCACCGACGCCTCGCAGGTCAAGCGCCTGCTGGCCGATGCCGTCACCGACCTGCTCAAGCCGCTGGAGAAGCCACTGGTCATCGGCGAGTACACGCCCACCGTGATCATGGTGGCCGGCGTCAACGGCGCGGGCAAGACCACCTCCATCGGCAAGCTCACCAAGCACCTGGCCACCGAGGGCGCCTCGGTGCTGCTGGCCGCGGCCGACACCTTCCGCGCGGCAGCGCGCGAGCAGTTGCTGGTCTGGGCCGACCGCAACACCGTCGAGATCGTCAGCAACGAAGGCGGCGACCCCTCGGCCGTGAGCTTCGACGCGGTGAACGCCGGCAAGGCGCGCGGCAAGGACGTGGTGCTGGTCGACACGGCGGGCCGCCTGCCGACGCAGCTGCACCTGATGGACGAGCTCAAGAAGATCAAGCGCGTCGTCACCAAGGCCGACGCCACCGCGCCGCACGAGGTGCTGCTGGTGATCGACGGCAACACCGGCCAGAACGCACTCGCGCAGGTCAGGGCCTTCGACGAGACCCTGGGCCTCACGGGCCTCATCGTGACCAAGCTCGACGGCACCGCCAAGGGCGGCGTGCTGTGCGCCATCGCGCGCGAGCGGCCGATTCCGGTGTACTTCATCGGCGTGGGCGAAAAGCTCGAGGACCTCGAGACCTTCAACGCCCGCGAGTTCGCGCAGGCACTCCTGGGCTGACCGGCGCTTTCGCCGCCGTTCTCTTCGGTCAAAAAAAACGGTCCCCGACTCGCGCCGGGGACCGTCAGCTCCCTGTCTTTCTTTTTTCTCCCTTTGTATTTCCCCCTGCGTGTGTGCCTCTTCGGGAATCAGAAACCGAACAATGACGTCGGACCGCACACCGGGCTGGCGTTGCAGTTGGTCGGCGTGAAGTAGTAGGCCTTCTGCTCGCTGGTGCCCAGCGCCAGGTGACCGAGCAGCGCCGCCTTCTTGGCCCCTTCGGCGTTCGCCTGCTGGATGAGGGCCGTGGGGTTGGTGCTCGGTGCGAGCGAATAGAAGTTGAAGGTCGCCGACTGCGACAGGTCCTTGATGTAGACCACGCCGCCACCGTCCGAGAAGCCGAACTCCGTGCGGAAGCGGAAGCCGCGAGCGCCGCGCTCGTTGAACTGCGCGAGGTAGCCGGCGTGGTCGCCGATGGGATCGCCCAGTTCGTAGCCGAAGGTCGAATTGCCCACCGAGCTCTTTTCGTAGACGGCCGCCGTGCCCGCCGAGTCGCCGGTCAGGAACGCGATGGTGCGGTTGTAGAAGCCGCTCGCGCCCTGGCTGTTCGCCTGCGCCAGGTAAGCCGCCTTGCTGGCGGGCTGCAGCTCGACACGGTAGCTGTAGGTGGCACTGTCGGCGCTGCTCTTGCGATAGACGTTGAACATCTCGCCACCGATCGACTGGGCGCCCACCCACTGGAAGCCCCGCGCGCCGGCTTCGTTCAACTGGTTCTGCAAGTCCGCGTTGGACGTGGCCGGGGCCTTCTTCTCATAGCTGTAGGTGGCGTCGATCGTCTTCACGAACCCATCGATGTGCTCGAAGGTGGTGGGGCCGGTCGTGAAAGAGAAACCGCTCAGGAAACGGAACCCGCGCGCGCCCTGCGCAGCGAGGCTGTCGAAGAAGGCCGACGCAGTGGTCGCAGCCGGCAAGCCCTCGTACAGGAAAGTGGTCGCGCCCGGATTCGGCGCCGGTGCCGGGGCCGGTGCTGGTGTGGGCGCAGGAGCCGGGGCTGGCGCCGGTGCGGGCGGCGGCAACACGAAGCCACCGCCACCACCGCCGCCGCTGCCCCCACCTCCGCACGCCGTCAGGGCCAGCAGCGCGGCCGTCGCGGCGGCCACTGCAGCAGGTTTGAAATTCATGGTCACTCCCTTGTCGATTCTTGTTCGGGGGCAACGCGGACCGCAGTCCGTCGACGCCGTGGAAACCCGAAATTACGACGGGGCCGATGTTCCCGGCAGTGCCAAAAGTCATTGCATGTGTGCCTATCCGAATCGATCGGCACGCAATGAACTACAACGTATTCAATTTCGACCGCAAGCTGTGTGCGGGACGCTACGACGCCGCTGCGAGCCCTGCCATGGCCTGCAGCAGCGCATCGGGCGCCACGGGCTTGAACAGCACGGGCACGCCCGACTCGCGCACGCGCTGCAGGCGGTCGGGCGAGGTCTCGCCGGTGATCAGCAGCAGCGGCAGCTCGGTGCCCAGGTGCCGACTCAGGCGCAGGCCCACGTCGAGGCCGTCGACGCCGTCGGCCAGGCGGTAGTCGCACATCAGCAGGCCGAAGGGCCGGCCTTCGGCGCGGGCCTGGTGCAGCGCCTCGGCTGCGGCGGCCTCGTCGGCGACGGCGTGCGCATCGATCGCGTGGGAGCGCAGCAGGCCGGTCATGGCCTCGCGGATTTCGAGCTCGTCGTCCATCAGCAGCACGCGACCGGGCAGCGTGGCCGCGCGCCGACGTGCAGCCAGTTCGACACTGCCGGCCGGAAACGGGCCCACGAGCGCACTGACCTGCGGCGGCACGGTCGGCAGCACGACACGGAAGTGCGTGCCGCGGCCCGGGCGCGAATGCATCTGCACCGGATGGCCCAGCAGCCGCGACAGGCGGCGCACGATCGACAGGCCGATGCCCAGCCCCCGCGCCCGGTCGCGTCCCGGGTTATCGATCTGATAGAACTCTTCGAAGATGCGGTGCGACTGCTCGGGCGCGATGCCGATGCCGGTGTCGCGCACCTCGATCCACACGGTGTCGCCGCGGTCGCGCGCCGTCACAGTCACGCCGCCCTGCACGGTGTACTTGAGGGCGTTGTCCATCAGGTTGGACAGCATGCGGTGCAGCAGCTGCGGATCGCTGCGCACCCACAGGCCGCTGGCGCGCACGCGCAGCTGCAGCTCCTTCTGCTCGGCCTGCGCCGAGAAGGTGTGGTTGAGCGGCAGGAACAGCGCGTCGAGTTCGACCGGCTGCGGCGACGGCGTGATGACGCCGGCGTCGAGCCGGGACACGTCGAGCATGGTGTCGAGCGAGGCCCCCAGCGCGTTCACGGCGCGCATCAGGCGCTCGGCGTTGCGGCTCTCGGGGCGGCCGCGCAGTTCGTTCTCGAGCGCGGCGCCGAACAGCGCGATGGCGTGCAGCGGCTGGCGCAGGTCGTGGCTGGCGGCGCCGAGGAAGCGGGTCTTTTCTTCGCTGGCGCGCTCGGTGGCGGCGATCTGCTCACCCAGGCGCGCGGCCAGCGCTTCGTTCTCGAAACGCAGCATGAGTGAGTCGGTCAGCAGCCGGTGCTGGCGCACGCCGGCGTGCAGCGTGAGCATCAGGTAGGCCGAGCCGGCCGCGGCCAGGAACAGGTGCAGGCCGTCGCCCTGCCAGGCCAGCGCGATGATCATGCCCAGCGACATGGGCAACGTGTAGCCGAACAGCGCGGGCTTGAGCGGCCACAGCGACTGCGCGGCGCGCGCGCAGCTGCCGACGATCACGGCCATCAGCAGCGAGGTCATGGGCAGGTTCTCGTGCGGCACGATGAACCAGGGCACCACCGCCGTGATCATGCTCACCAGCGTGACCATGCGCGAGATCTTGCGCGCCCAGTACGGGCTCTCGGAGGCCGGCTTGTCGGGCGTCCAGCGCGGCGTGAAGAACACGTAGATGTCGACCGCCACCAGCGCCGCCATCCAGAACAGCAGGCGCGCATCGCTGAGCTGCGAGTAGATGATGCAGCCGAACACGATCACGAAGCCCAGGTGGGTCAGCGTGGAGATGCCGTAGGTGTCGTAGACCGAGCCGACGTGCTCGCGCAGCACGCGCTGGCCCAGCAGCTGGCCGGCGGCGGCATCGCCGCGGCCCGCCAGCGTGGCGCCGCTCAACGCAGCATGCTGATCAGCTGGGCGCGCGAGCGCATGCCGAACAGCAGCAGGATGGTCGAGACATGGTTCTTCACCGTGCCCTCGCTCAGGTTGGCCAGTTGCGCGATCTCCTTGTTCGCCTTGCCTTCGAGCACCCACTGCAGCACCTGCATCTGGCGCGGCGTGAGCTCCTGCCAGGCGCTGGCGTGCGCGAACTCCGCGTACCCCGACAGCGACTTGGGCAGAGACGCGGGCGGCAGCGGCTGCTGCGGCGTGCCGTCGGCCTCGAACAGGCCGCAGGCGCGGATGAAGCCCACCATCTCCTTCAGGTCGGCGGACTTGGGCAGGAAGGCGTTGGCCCCGAGTGCGAGCGCGCCCTGCGCCAGCGTGCTGTTGGCGGTGCCAGAGAGCACCACAACGCGCGCCGCCGGAAAGCGCAGGCGGAACTCGGCCAGGCCGCTGAGCCCGTGCGTGTCGGGCAGCGCGAGGTCGAGCAGCACGAGGCCGATGGCCGCCTCGTTCGCCGCGTAGAGCGCGAGCGCGTCGGCGATGTTGCCGGCCTCGAACACCGAGATGCGCGCGCCCGAGGTGGCGGCCTGGGCCTGCACCAGCGCGCTCACGCCCAGGCGCAGCAGGTCGTGGTCGTCGACCACCAGGATCGCGCCGGACACGCCGGCAGGCACACCGATGTCGGTGGTGGGCGGCAGGGGTGCGGAGGGGGAGTCGAAAGAGGCCACGGATTTGATCTTAGCGGCGCAAGCCCCGCGCGACAGTGCCCTAAGTCATGGCGCCCAGCCCCCGCCCTCCCCCCGGGACGACGCCACTTGCCATCGCCTGGCGCCGTGGGCACCATGAGAATCTTGCCGCAACGCACGGCGCCCCGGAGACCTGCCATGACCCACACTGCCGCCGCCCCGCTCGCCACCAGCGAGCGCAAGGTCGACCGCCTGCTCGCCCACTACGAGGAGAGCCACCGCCATCCGACCAACGAGCTGATCCACTTCGTGGCCATTCCCGCGATCATGCTGAGCATCGTCGGGCTGCTGTTCGCGATCCATCCGTGGGTGGCCTACGCCTTCGTGGCGGCCAGCCTCGTGTACTACGCCCTGCTGCGCTCGCCGGCCTTCCTCGTCACGATGCTGGCGCTCACGGTGCTGGCGCTGGTGGCGGTGCATGCGATGGGCACCGCGGTGGCGCCGGTGTCGGCGGCGATCTTCGTGGTGGCGTGGATCTTCCAGTTCGTCGGCCACAAGATCGAAGGCAAGAAGCCTTCGTTCTTCGAGGACATCCAGTACCTCTGGGTCGGCCCGCTGTTCGTGCTGTCCAAGCTGTTCGTCAAGCTCGGCATCCGCTGGTAGTCGGTGGGTGATCTGGCGCGCAGCGTCCGCGCGCGAGGGTTCCTTCAAGGCGACATGAGCGGTTCGGCCTCATAGGCCCGGTGCAGCAGTTCCACGAAAGCCGGCGCTGCCGGCAACACCACGTCGCCGATGCGGTGCACCGCCGCGCCCGGCGTCCACGAGTTCATGACCACGGCGCCGGCCAGCGCAGGCAGGTCGGCCATCCCCAGTACCTGGCTGCGCTGCGGGACACCGAGGCGTTCGAGCTGCCGGCGCACGATGCCCATCGTGGTGCCGGCCAGGACCTCGGCTTCGGGCCACACCACCGCCTGGCCGTCCCAGAAGGCCAGGTTCCAGATCGACGCCTCGCCGAGCCGGCCGTGCCGGTCGAGAAAGGCCGCGTCGCCGAAACCCTGCGCGACGGCCTGGCGCAGCAGCTGGGTCTTGGCGCCTTCGCCGATGTGCTTCACGGCCGGCAGGAAGCGCTCGTGTTCGATCGCGGCCAGGGTCAGCGGGCCGGCGGGGCCGTTGGAAGGTGGGCCGGTGCGGATCAGCACCTCGGGCACCGCGTCGACCGCGGTGAACTCACCGGCCGGGGAGTAGACGGTGGCCGTCAGCGACAGGTCCGCCGGGCCGGCCGCGAGCGCGGCCCGCAGGTGGGCGCGCACCGTGTCGTCGGGCAGCGCCTGGCCGAACAGGGTCTGCGAGGCGAAGCGCAGCCGCGCCAGGTGGAGGTCGAGGCCCCGCACCCGGCCGTCGCGCACCTGCATGGCCGTGAAGTGGGCGTGGCCGGCGAAGGCGAGCGGCGCCAGGTCCGCGGCGGGCACCGGCTGGCCGTTGCGCTGCACGACAAAGAAAGAAGAAGGGACGCTGGCGGACATGGTTTCGTGGCTCCTGGATGGGATGGATCATCAAGTTCCTGAACTATCCCGCGTTGACTTCCTCAAGAGAAACGAATAGTTTTTGGAAAATCATCAAAAACCATTTGAAGATCGATGCACCCCAGACTGCTCCCCGGCACCCGCGCCCTGCGCACCTTCGAGGCCGCCGGGCGGCACCTGAACTTCACGCGGGCCGCCGAAGAAGTCGGGCTGACGCCGGCGGCCGTGAGCCACCAGGTCAAGGAGATCGAGGACCAGCTCGGCGTGCTGCTGTTCACGCGCACCAGCCGCAGCATCCGCCTCACGCCGGCCGGCGCCGTGTGGTTCGAGGCCACCGCCGACGCGCTCGACACCCTGCGCCGCGCCGCCGGCCGCGCCCGACGCATGGCGCGCGGGGCGGCGACGCTGCGGCTGTCGACCAGCGCCCGTTTCGCGACCAACTGGCTGCTGCCCCGGCTGCCGCAGTTCCGCGCCGCGAACCCGGGGCTGGAACTGGGTTTCGATATTTCCGACGCGCTGCGGGATTTCGACGCCGACGACATCGACGTGGCGATCCGCTTCGGCACCGGAAAGTACCCGGGCACGCGCGCGCAGCGGCTGTTCGACACCGTCATCGTGCCGGTCTGCAGCCCCAGGCTGCTGGCCAGCGGGCCCCCGCTGGCAACGCCGCGCGACCTGTTCCAGCACACGCTGTGCTACGTCGACTGGAAGACCGACGGCATGGTCTGGCCGAACTGGCCGATGTGGATGGCCGCGGCGGGCATCGAGGGCTTCAACGACAGCCGCTGCATCGGCTTCGCCGACTCGAGCGATGTGGTGCGCGCCGTCACCGAGAGCGGCATGGTCGGCCTGGCCGACCTGGACATGATCGGCGCCGACCTCGCCCAGGGCCGGCTGGTGCGGCTGTTCGACATCGGCGTGCCCATGGCGGCGGGCTACGCCTACCACCTGGTCTACCCGGAAGGCAGCGCCCAGGACCCGCGCATCCTGGCGTTCCAGGACTGGCTGCTGGGGCAGGCGTCCAGAACTTGAAAAACGCCAAACGGCATACAAATATCCAACAAATCGCGGCAAAAGCTATCGCAACGATAGAAACCCAAGGGAACCCTTGGCTTAGCACTCCCTCTAACCGAGTGCTAATATGGCCAACACAAAGGAGTTTCCCCTGATGACAACGCTGTCTGGAGTCTCTGCCAACCAGCTGGCCGTCGCCAACCCATGGTCGATGGTCCCCCCGCTGGGCAACCTGGATGCCTACATTTCGGCCGCCAACCGCCTGCCGCTGCTCACGCTCGAAGAAGAGCAGGGCTTCGCACGCAAGTTGCGCGACCAGAACGACCTCGAAGCTGCCGGTGCGCTGATCCTGTCGCACCTGCGCCTGGTCGTGTCCATTTCCCGCCAGTACCTGGGCTACGGGCTGCCGCACGGCGACCTGATCCAGGAAGGCAACGTCGGTCTCATGAAGGCCGTGAAGCGTTTCGACCCCGACCAGGGCGTGCGGCTGGTGAGCTACGCCATGCACTGGATCAAGGCCGAGATCCACGAGTACATCCTGAAGAACTGGCGCATGGTCAAGGTCGCGACGACCAAGGCCCAGCGCAAGCTGTTCTTCAATCTGCGCTCGATGAAGCAGGGTTTCAAGGCCGACTCGGCCGCAGCCGACAACGGCACGCACCGCGAGACGCTGAGCCCCGACGAGGTCTCGCAGATGGCCACGCGCCTGAACGTGAAGCCCGAGGAAGTGCTCGAGATGGAAACCCGCCTGTCGGGCGGCGACGTGCTGCTCGATCCGGGTCCGTCCGATGACGGCGACGAAGGCTTCGGCCCGATCGCCTACCTGGCCGACGCCACGCAGGAACCGACCGCTTTGCTCGAATCGCAGCAGCGCGACCGCCTGTCGAGCGACGGCATCGCCACCGCCCTGGAGGCGCTGGACGACCGCAGCCGCCGCATCGTCGAAGAGCGCTGGCTCAAGGTGAACGACGACGGCTCGGGCGGCATGACGCTGCACGACCTGGCCGCGGTGTACGGCGTGAGCGCCGAGCGCATCCGCCAAATCGAAGTGGCGGCGATGAAGAAAATGAAGAAGGCGCTGGCCGAGTACGCGTAAGCGTCACGACCGCCCTCCTCCACGAAAAAGCCCGGCAGTGCCGGGCTTTTTTTCGTTCGGGGACGCTTCAGGGCGTCGACTTGGTCAGCGTGCGCAGCGCCCGCTTCGCGATGTAGCGGGTCTCGGCGACCGGCGACTCGGCCACCCAGCGCGTGCACAGCGTCTCGACCCACTCGGGCTGCGTCTTGCTGGCGTCGTTGAGCCAGTTGGCGACCGAGTTCTGCACGTAGCGATGATCGTCGGCGCGCAGCGGCTCCAGCAGCGGCAGCGCCAGCCAGGGCTCGGCCTTCAGCGTCTCGATCTGCGCGCACCACACGCCGCGCGGGCGCGTGAGCTCGCTGGCGAAGCGGCGCACGTTCGGATCGGCATCGGCCACCCAGGGCTGCAGCAGCGCCAGCGCTTCGTCGAGCGAATCGATGACGCTGTCGCGCAGCGCCATCCAGGCGAACTCGCGCACGCCGAAATGCGGGTCGGCGGCAAAGCGGCGCACGGCGTCGAGCTGGGCCGCCAGCGGCAGGCCCGACAGCGTGATCCACTGCACCGCCCAGCAGCGCGCCACGTCGCTGGCGTGCGTGGCCAGCCGGTGCGCCACGGCATCGCGTTCGGCGTGTTCGGCCGTCATGTCGTACAGCGCCCGTGCGATGTGGCTGTGACGCTGCATGGGCTTGAAGGCGGCCAGCATGGCGAGCGTGTCGTCCAGCCGTTCGTGCGCCGCGTCGAGGCCGACATGGCCCGCCACGCTGCGTGCGAGCAGCGGCAGTTCGAGCGCGAGGAATTCGTTGAGGTTGACGGTCTCGAGCAGCCCGCCGTTCAGCGCGCCCAGCACCTCGGGCGGAATGAGCGCGATGCGGAACGCGCCCTTGCGTGACTTCAGGTGCGCGACCGATGCGGCGTCCATGCCCTGGGCGCCCGGCTCAGGACGCGAGCAGCGTCTTCAAGTCCGACACCATCGCCGGCACGCCCGCGCCGTAGCGCGCGTAGAGCCGCAAGCGGCCTTGCGGGTCGTAGATGTAGCTGGCGGCCGAGTGGTCCATGGCGTAGCTGGTCGGCGTCTTGCCATCGACCTTCTTGTAATAGACCTTGAAGTCCTTCGCGACGGCGGCCAGTTGCTCGGGCGTGGGAATGAGCGCCACGAAGCTCGGGTCGAAGGCGCCCATGTAGGCCTTGAGCACCTCGGGCGTGTCGCGCGCCGGATCGACGGTGACGAACAGCACCTGCAGCTTGCTGCCGTCGGCGCCGAGCTGCTGCTTGACCTGCGCCATCTCGGTCATGGTGGTCGGGCAGACGTCGGGGCATTGCACGTAGCCGAAGAACAGCACCACCGCCTTGCCCTTGAAGTCGGCCAGCGTGCGCACCTTGCCGTCGGCGTCGGTGAGCGAGAAGTCTTTGGCGTAGTCGGCGCCCGTGATGTCGACCGCCTGGAAGCTCTGTTTCGGCTGCTCGCTGCAGGCCGACAGGCCCAGGCCCAGCGTGGCCGAGGCGGCCACCCAGCCGGCCGTGGCGGCGATCGATTTCAGGGCATTGCGCTTGTTCATGGGCAGGTCAGGTCCGGTCAGCGGAGGTAATGGTCGACGAGCAGCGCCGCGAACAGCACGCTCAGGTGGATGAGCGAAAACCGGAAGGTCTTGCGCGCCAGCGTGTCGGAGTAGTTGCGCCACAGCGCGAAGGCATAGCCGGTGAAACCGATGCTCACACCGATGGCGACCACGAGATAGAGCCAGCCGCTCATGCCGTAGATGAAGGGCATCAGGCAGGCCGCGAACAAAATGAAGGTGTACAGCAGCACCTGCAACCGCGTGAACTCGTTGCCGTGCGTCACGGGCAGCATCGGCAGGCCGGCCTTGCGGTAGTCCTCGACGCGGTACAGCGCCAGCGCCCAGAAATGCGGCGGGGTCCACAGGAAGATGATGAGGAACAGGATCAGCGCCTCGGGACCGACATCGCCCGTCATGGCGGCCCAGCCCAACACCGGCGGCATGGCGCCCGAGGCGCCGCCGATCACGATGTTCTGCGGCGTCAGCGGCTTCAGGATGACGGTGTAGATCACCGCGTAGCCGACGAAGGTGGCGAAGGTGAGCCACATGGTCAGCGGGTTGACCGTGAACCACAGCAGCGCCGAGCCGGCTGCACACAACAGCGCCGAGAACACCAGTGCCTGCATGTCGCTGAGCTGCCCGCGCGCCGTGGGGCGCCAGGCGGTGCGCTTCATCTTGGCGTCGATGCCCTTCTCGACCAGGCAGTTGAATGCGGCCGCCGCGCCGGCCACGAGCCAGATGCCGATGCAAGCCAGCACGCCGCGCTGCACATCGGCCCACGACGGCAGGCCGGGCACGGCCAGCACCATGCCGATGAGCGCGCAGAACACGATCAGCTGCACCACGCGCGGCTTGGTGAGCGCGTAGAACTGGCGCAGCACGTTGGCGGTGCTGGCGTGCTGAACAGGAATCGGGGTGCTCACGCGGTGGCTTTCTTCGGTTGGGGGGTGCCGCGCGCATTGTCGACGGCGCGCGGAATCGGCGCAGCGGCGGCGCTTTCGCGCCGGCTCTCGCACAGCGCCCAGGTCAGGACCACGGCCAGCGCCGCGGCGCCGCCGGTGTGGAGCACGGCGGCGGCCAGTGGCCAGCCGAGCAGCACGTTGCCCAGGCCCGTGGCCAGCTGCAGCAACGCCAGGCCGGCCAGCCAGTGCGCCTGCGCGCGCAGTGCCTCGAGGCGACGCAGGCGCCAGGCCAGCAGGCCCAGCGCCACGAACACGGCATACGCCATGAGGCGGTGCGCGTAGTGGATGGCCGTGAGCGCGGAAAAGTCGAGCGGCTGGCCGTCGCCGGTCACGCCGAGGTGGCGCCAGATCTCGAAGCCCTGCACGAAGTTCATCGGCGGCCACCAGCTGTCCTGGCAGGTCGGGAACTGCGTGCAGGCCAGCACCGCGTAGTTGGTGCTAACCCAGCCGCCGAGCGCGATCTGCAGCACCAGCAGCACCGCCGTGGCGATCAGCCCGTTGCGCAGCGCCGGCGACACGGCCGTGGGCAGGCGCTGCGCCGCCACCTGGCGGTAGCGCACCGCCTGGATGCACAGCAGCGCGAGCAGCACGATGGCGCCCATCAGGTGCATCGTGACGATGGCGGGGAACAGCTTCCAGGTGACGGTCATGGCGCCGAAAGCGCCTTGCAGGCAGACCCAGACCAGTGTGGCCGCGGGCCACCAAGCGCTGAGCACGACGTGGTGGTGCGCGCTGTCGACCGGCGGCGCGGGCTGGCGCCGTTGGCGGCGGCGCACGATCCAGGTGGCGCCGGCCAGCGTGAGGATCAGCACCCCGACGCCGGTCGCGAGGTAGCGGTGGACCATCTCGATCCAGGCCTTGCTGTGCGTCACGGGGCCGGTCGGCTGGGCCGCCTGCGCCATGGCGATCTCGTGGCGCGCGCCGGCCGGGCTGGCGTTGCCGTAGCAGCCGGGCCAGTCGGGGCAGCCCAGGCCCGAATCGGTGAGCCGCGTGAAGGCGCCGAACAGCGTGAGGTCGAAGGTGAGGAACAGCGTGAGCACGGTCAGCGCATGCAGCCGCCGCGCAGGGCCGGAGCCGGCGTTGCGGCGCCACACCCAGACCAGCGGGCCGAGCGCGAGCAGCACGCCGGCGCCCATCATCCAGGCGATCGGCGTGAGGTCGTAGAGGGAGCTCGTGTCCATGGGGCGGTGGTGGTTCGCGCGGGCTCAGCGGCCCGCTTCGTCCCACGAGGACGAGGCGCGCAGCAGGCGGTCGATGTCGCGCTTGGCGCGGCTCGCGCCGGCGGCGTCCATGCGGGCCGGGAAACGCATCATCCAGTTGCCCATCGGATCGACCACGTAGAGGTGCTCGGACAGCGCGTGCCCTTGCACGGGCGCGAGCCAGCGGGAGAGTTGGTCGGCCGGCACGCGCAGCACGGTCGCGCCGTGCAGGCCGTTGGTCAGGCGCTCCGGCACGGGCGCCGCGTCGCTCACGAGCCAGACGCGGTCCAGGCGGTCTTTTTCGCGGCCGAGGCTCTCGCGCAGCTGGCGCTGCAGGTAAAGCTGCTGCTCGCACAGCGCGTCGCAGGCGGCGTCGGCCACCGCCACCAGCAGCCACTGGCCCTTGAGCGTGGCCAGCTCGACCGGCGCGCCGCTGCGGTCGGTTGCCGTGAGGCGGGGCATCTCGCGCTGCGGGTCGATCAGCTCGCCGTACACGCTGCGGCCCTCGGGCCGGATCACGTAGTAGGTGAAGTACGAGGCGATCACGGGTGCCGCGCACATCAGCAGCACGGCGATCATCTTCCAGCGCCCGTGGACGGTGCGGCGGTTCTCGGCCTCGTCCAGCGCCTGGCCCGGCGACGGCATCGAGTGCACGGTCAGGCCCAGCGGCTCGTCAGAGGCCGCGGCCATCGCGTGCGCGGCGCCGCGCGCGCCGGAAGGGGGAGATGAATTGGAACCAGACATAGAGGATGACAACGAGGGCCGACAGGCCGAACCACTGGAATGCGTAACCGTAGTGCCTCTCCAGGCCCAACGCCGGGGCCGGCCAGTCGCGCTGCAGGCCCTCGGACGCCGGCCCGCTCTGCTGCAGCGACACGTCGGTGCGCAGCGGCAGCTGGGTCTCGCCGCGGAATGCCTCCAGGTCGAGATTTTGCCGGATGGGGGAAGACCCCTGAATGCCCGGTGCCGGAGCGCTGGCGCCGGCAGCCGAAGGGGCCGGCGCAGCGGCCGATGCCGCGGGCGCCGGTGCAGCCGCAGCCTTCGCGCCGAGTTCGAACAGATGGCTGGGCGGCGGCTCGATCAGCGCCGTGAGCTCGACGATACCGGTCGGCGTCTCGACCACGCCGAGTTGCGTGCGGTCGACGAAATTGCGCTGCACCCAGCCGCGCTGGACCATCACGGCCTGCTCGCTGCCCTCGAGCGCGAATGGCGTCAGCACGTAGAAGCCCGGCGTGCCGTGCATCTGGCGGTTGTCCAGGTAGACCGTCTGCGCCGTGAGCCACAGGCCGCGCAGGCGCACCGGCCGGTGCATCTCGCTGGCGGCTTCGCCCAGCGCCAGGAACTCGGCCTGCGACAGCGGGGCTTTCAGCTTCTGCGCATCGATGCGGGCCTGCAGCGCCTCTTTCTGCGCGGCGCGCGACAGCTGCCAACGGCCCAGCGACACGGTGGCGGCCAGCGCCAGCACGGCCGCCAGCGTCACGACCAGGAAACGGCCTCGGCCCGCGCGGCGGCGCGGCGTGGCAGAGGAAACGAGAGGCTCGGAAGGCGCGGGGGTCACTGGAGCGGACGGGGCATGCGGCCGATAATGCGGGTCATGAAATATTTCGTCGCCCTGATCTTTCTGGGCATCTTCGCGAGCCTCGCTTTCGCGCTCTACTTCATGCTGAAGGACGGTCGCGACGGGCAGAACAAGCGCGGCGGCATGGCCCGCGCCCTCACCTTTCGGATCGGCCTGTCGGTCTTTTTGTTCCTGTGCATGCTGCTGGCCTGGAAACTCGGCTACATCCAGCCCACCGGGCTCCCGCTCGGGAAGTAACAGATGGTGCTCGTTCCACGAGAACCATGAAAAAGGCGCCTTACGGCGCCTTTTTTCTGGAATGCCGTGAGGTTCTTCGCTCAAAGCCAATAGACCAGCACGTACAGGCCCAGCCAGACCACGTCCACGAAGTGCCAGTACCAGGCGGCGCCTTCGAAGCCGAAGTGACGCTCGGCGGTGAAGTGGCCCTTCTGCAAGCGCAGCGTGATGAACAGCAGCATCAGCATGCCGATGAACACGTGCAGGCCGTGGAAGCCGGTCAGCATGAAGAAGGTCGAACCGTAGGTGCCCGAGCTGAGCTTGAGGTTCAGTTCGGTGTACAGGTGGAAGTACTCGTAGCCCTGAACGCCCAGGAAGATCACGCCCAGCAGTACGGTGAGCCACATGAAGCGGATGCACTGGGCGCGGTGGTCGGCGCGCAGCGCGTGGTGGGCGATGGTCAGCGTAACGCCCGAGCTCAGCAGCAGCGCGGTGTTGATGGTCGGCAGCCAGAACGGGCCGACGGTCTGGAAGGGCTCGATGATGCCGGCCGGGGAACCGGTCACGCCGGCGGCGACGCTGGGCCACACGGCCTTGAAGTCGGGCCAGAGGATCGCGTTGTCCAGGCTGCCGAGCGTCGGCAGCGCGTGGGTGCGGGCCCACCACAGCGCCGTGAAGAAGGCGCCGAAGAACATCACTTCCGAGAAGATGAACCAGCTCATGCTCCAGCGGTACGAGAGGTCGATCTTGTGGCCGTACTGGCCGCTCTCGCTCTCGCCGACGGCGGCACGGAACCACACGAAGAGCGTGCCGAGCCAGATCACCATGCCCAGCAGCAGCGACCAGGCGCCCCACTGGTGGCTGTTGATCCATTGCCCCGCGCCGAGGATCACGAAGAACAAGCCGATCGCGGACACGACCGGGTAGGCCGAGGGTCCGGGCACGAAGTAGTAGGGCGTGGTGCCGTGGGTGGTTGAACTCATATCAGCTCCTGGCTTTCTTTCTTCTCTCGATTCAATGATTCTGGAGATCGTGGTTTTTTGTCTTCGGCTCAGCAGGCAGCGCTCAGGCGGCCGCGACCACATGCCGCACCAGCAGCACCAGCCCGACCACGAAGACGATCACTGCGGCAAACGCCACCACGATGACGTGCAGCGGATTGAGCTTGCCCAGGTCTTCCTTGTAGGCGCTGTTGCGGCGCACCCCGAAGAACGACCAGCCCACCGCCTTCATCGTGTCCCACAGCGTGGGCTTGCGGCGCGGAGCTTCGGGCGGCAACGGCGAGGTCACGAGCGCGGCTCATCGGCGACAACATGCGAAACGGCGGCCACCGGGGCCGGAGGCGTCTTGCCGCCCACCTCGAAGAAGGTGTATGACAGCGTGATGGTCTTGACGTCCTTCGAGATCTTCGGATCGATCACGAAAGCGACCGGCCACTGCTTCTTCTCACCCGCATCGAGCGTGTACTGGTTGAAGCAGAAGCACTCGAGCTTGTTGAAGTGCGCCGCCGCCTGCTGCGGTGCGTAGCTGGGGATGGCCTGCGCGGCCATGCGGCGGTTCTGCGTGTTCTGGAACTCGTACATCACCGTGTTCAGCTGGCCCGGGTGCACTTCGATGAAGCGCTCGGCCGGCTTGAAGTCCCACAGGCCGCCGCGCACGTTGGAGTCGAACTCGACCTTGATCGTGCGGGTCATGTCGACCTGCGTGTTGTCGGGCACGCGCACGTTCTTGGCGCCGCTGGCGCCGCCCGGCACCTGGAGCTCGGAGAGCGCGAGGATGTTGATGCCGGTCATCTCGCAGATGGCGCGGTACATCGGCACCAGCGCGTAGCCGAAGGCGAACATGCCGCAGGTCACGACGGCCAGCTTGCCGACCATGCGGACGTTGGCGCGGCGGATGCGTTGACCGAGGCTCATGCTGTTGCTTCCGTTCGGAGGGTGCGATGCGGCGCGGTCAGCGACCGCTGAACCAGACCATGCGGACGATGAAGCCGATGAAGAAGATCACCGCGATGGAGGCCAGCGTGAGCCCCATGCGTCGGTTGTTCTTTCTTTGTTCGGGCGTCGTCATCGTCGTGCGGTCGTTGTGCTTGTCCGGCGTGCGCGGGTGATCAGCCGATCACCTTGGTGGCGGTCACGTCAAGCTTGGGCGGGTTCTCGAAGGTGTGGAACGGGGCCGGCGACGGCACTTCCCACTCGAGGCCTTCGGCCGCTTCCCAGGGCTTCTGAGCTGCTGCTTCACCCTTGCCGCGCATCGAAGGCAGCACGATGAACAGGAAGAAGTAGACCTGCGCGAAGCCGAAGAAGAACGCACCCACCGAAGCGATGGCGTTGAAGTCGGCGAACTGCATGGGGTAGTCGGCGTAGCGACGCGGCATGCCGGCCAGACCCAGGAAGTGCATCGGGAAGAAGGTGACGTTGAACGAGATCAGCGACCACCAGAAGTGGACCTTGCCGCGCGTTTCGTTGTACATCACGCCGGTCCACTTGGGCGCCCAGTAGTAGAAGCCCGAGAACATGGCGAACAGCGAGCCGGCCACCAGCACGTAGTGGAAGTGGGCCACCACGTAATACGTGTCCTGCAGCTGCGTGTCGATCGGCGCGACCGCGAGGATCAGGCCGGTGAAGCCGCCCATCGTGAACACGAAGATGAAGCCGACTGCGAACAGCATGGGCGTCTCGAAGGTCATCGAGCCCTGCCACATCGTGGCGATCCAGTTGAAGATCTTCACGGCCGTGGGCACGGCGATCAACATGGTCGCGTACATGAAGAACAGCTGGCCCGTGAGCGGCATGCCGGTCGTGAACATGTGGTGGGCCCACACGATGAACGACAGGATGGCGATCGACGAGGTGGCGTACACCATCGAGGCATAGCCGAAGAGCTTCTTGCGCGCGAAGGCCGGGACCACCTGGCTGATGATGCCGAAGGCCGGCAAGATCATGATGTAGACCTCGGGGTGGCCGAAGAACCAGAAGATGTGCTGGTACATCACCGGGTCACCGCCGCCGGCGGGGTTGAAGAAGCTGGTGCCGAAATGGCGGTCGGTCAGCGTCATCGTGATGGCACCTGCGAGCACGGGCATCACGGCGATCAGCAGGTAGGCGGTGATGAGCCAGGTCCAGCAGAACATCGGCATCTTCATCAGCGTCATGCCGGGGGCGCGCATGTTCAGGATGGTGACGATGATGTTGATCGAGCCCATGATCGACGAGGCGCCCATGATGTGCATCGCGAAGATGCCGGCGTCCATCGAGGGGCCCATCTGCAGCGTGAGCGGGGCGTACAACGTCCAGCCGGCTGCGGGTGCGCCGCCGGGCATGAAGAACGAACCGGCCAGCATGATGGCCGCCGGGATCAGCAGCCAGAAGCTGAAGTTGTTCATGCGCGCGAACGCCATATCGGATGCGCCGATCTGCAGCGGGATCATCCAGTTCGCGAAGCCAACGAAGGCCGGCATGATCGCGCCGAACACCATGATCAGGCCGTGCATGGTGGTGAACTGGTTGAACAGCTCGGGGTTCACCATCTGCAGACCGGGCTGGAACAGCTCGGCGCGGATCAGCAGGGCCAACACGCCGCCGATCATCAGCATCGTGAAGCTGAACAGCAGGTAGAGCGTGCCGATGTCCTTGTGGTTGGTCGCGAACACCCAGCGGCGCCAGCCGGTGGGCGCGTGGTGATCGTGATGGTCGTCGTGTGCGTGGCCGCCGGGGGCGTGACCGTGGGGGTCGAGGACTGCGCTCATGTCGTTGTTCCTTGCAATTTCTTCTTCGCGGGGCGCCGTCGGATCACTTGCCGCGCAGGGCCAGCACTTCAGCCGGTTGCACCAGCTGGCCCGTCTTGTTCGACCAGCTGTTCTTGGTGTACGTGGCCACGGCCGCGAGGTCGGTGTCGCTCAGCTGCTTCCAGGCAGGCATGGCACCGTTGTTCTGGCCGTTGAGCAGCACCAGCAGCTGCACCTTGTGGTCGGAATCGGTCACCTTGGCTGCGCCGTCGAGCGGCTTGATCGGGCCTGCGCCCTTGCCGTTGGCCTGGTGGCAGGCCGCGCAGTTGGCGGCGTAGACCTTCTCGCCGCGTGCCAGCATGTCGGGCAGCGTCCAGACCTTGGTCGGGTCGTCGAGCTTGGCGGCGGCTTCCTTGCGCTTGGTCGCGACCCAGGCGGTGTAGTCGGCAGCCGACAGCACCTTCACGTGGATCGGCATGTAGGCGTGTTCCTTGCCGCACAGCTCCTGGCACTGGCCGTAGTAGTCGCCCACGGTCTCGGCGCGGAACCAGGTGTCGCGCACGAAGCCGGGAATGGCGTCCTGCTTGAGGCCCAGCTGCGGCACGGCGAAGGCGTGGATCACGTCGTTCGCGGTGGTGATGATGCGGACCTTCTTCTGCACCGGCACGACCATCGGGTTGTCAACCTTGAGCAGGTAGTCATCGGGCATGGCGCCCTTGGCACCGGCGTCGGACATGGCGCGCTGCGAGCTGTCCAGCGTGGAGATGAAGGCCAGGCCCTCGCCTTCGCCGTTCAGATAGTCGTAGCCCCACTTCCACTGGTAACCCGTGGTCTTAATCGTGAGGTCGGCGTTCGTGGTGTCCTTCTGGGCCACGAGCACCTTGGTGGCAGGCAGCGCCATCACGATCACGATGAGGAAGGGCACGATGGTCCAGATGACCTCGACCACCACCGATTCATGGAAGTTGGCGGCCTTGTGGCCCACCGACTTGCGGTGCTTCCAGATGGAATAGAACATCACCGCGAACACGGCGACGAAGATGACCGTGCAGATGATCATCATGATCGTGTGGAGCAGATGCTGCTCCTGCGCGATCTTGGTCACGCCGACCGGAAGATTCAGCTGGCGCACCGAAGGGCCGCCGGGCAGATCGTTGACTGCGTGCGCCGCGTTGCTGAACGCCGCGCCGGCCGCCAGCAACAGATTCGCCGGCCTGTACTTATTGCGCCAAATGCTCTTCATCGTGTTCACGTTTCTTCAATTTTTCGAAAACCCAACCGTGCAGCACCGCGCGAGCCCCCTCAGGCGCCACGCAACGCCATGCGAATCTCGCGCGCCAGTGCGGCTCGCAACTCCGGGCGTACATAGCGCCCCACCCTGACCGATCGACCTTGCCCCGAGACCTCGATCAGCGAACGATCGCCGGTCTGCGGTTCGATCCGCACCTGGTGCGGAAGAAATTCCGTGCGTTCGTAGTGCCCACCGTTCTCGAGCTCCACAACGAGGCGTCCGCCCTGCAGCGCGATCCGTTCGCCATCGGTGGCATGCCGCGCGTACATCATGAACGCAAAGCCCACCGCGGCCAGTTCAAGCCAGGCGAATGGCAATACCAGCGGCGCACCGTGCAGCCAGAACACCATGCCCGTTCCCAGAGATACCACGCACAGCGAGGCGTAGAGCCAGCCCAGCTGGCTCGGCGTCACCGAGCAATTTCGTTTCAGGAACCAGTGGATGTTCTGGCCTGAGACGGTGGCAAAACGAAACACGGAATTCGACACGGGCGAGTTCAGCAAATCGGTGCGTCGATGGTGGCCAAACCCCTCGTACAAACAGGATCCGACACCCCTCGATCACGGGACAATACCCGCGAGTTTCACGCAACGGCGGATTGTAGCGGGTAGAGCACGGGGCCCGCGCACCGAATGAGGGCTGCCGGGTCGCTCAGGCGCCAGGGCGGCCGCGCTGGAGCATCGATCGCATCTCGCGCAGCGAGACCGCGCTCTCGGGCGACAGCGCCACGCGCGGCGTCGGCTTGAAGGCGTGGCCATAGATGACCTCGAAGGTCAGCGCGATGCGGCCCTCGCCTTCCGCGGCCGGCGCCAGCTCGGGCAGGGCCTGCTTGAGCGCGCGGTGCCAGGCCTTGCCGCGCAGCGCGGGGAAGCGCGCCGGATGCAGGTTGCGCCCCAGCGTGCGCAGCTCGGCCAGGGCGGCCTCGGGGGTGGCCCAGGTGAGCACGATGCGCTCCATGTCCATCACGGGCTCGGCGAAGCCGGCATGCACGAGCATGTCGCCCCAGTCGTGCATGTCGGTGTATTCATGGCCGGCGGCGGGCCAGCCGAGCCGGGCGTGCAGGGCCCGCAGCTCGCGCACGGTGTCCGGGCCGAGGCAGGAGAACATCAGGAAGCCGTTGGTCGCGACCAGCCGGTGCCACTGCGCGATGAGCGCCTCGGGGTCGGCCGCCATGTGCAGCGACATGTTGGCCCACAGCAGGTCGACGCCGTCTTCGGGCGGCGCATCGAAGCGGGCCTTGCCGCCCTGCCAGCGGCGCGCGCTCCACCAGGGCGCGGTCAGCGCCTCGCCGGTCCGGTCGGCCAATGCGGGTTCGGATTCGATGACGAAGGCTTCGGCATCGCGGTAGCGGCGGGCCAGCAGCGCGTGCGCCTCGAGGCCGCCGCGCAGCGGCGACCAGTCGGCCCAGGTGCGGGGCTGGGCCTTGATCCATTGCAGCCGGTCTTCCATCCGGCGGCCGATTTCCTCATGCAGCCAGGGCGAGCCCTCGGCGGGCGCGAGCCGGCGCCAGCGGTCGGCCGCCGTGGGATCGATGGTCGGCGGTCTTCTTGCGGGGTCGGTGGCCATGGGGCCGTGAGTATATTGAGGCATGCACAACCGCCGGGCCCTGAGGCCTTTCACCTCGCTGCTTGCGCGGCTGCCCAGCCAGTGCGAGGTCTGCCGCGCCTGGCCCGCGCAGCGCGTGTGCGACGCCTGCGTGGCGCGTTTTGCACCGCCGACCACGCGCTGCGGCGGCTGCGCCCTGCCGATGCCCGAGGGTGTGGCCCGCTGCGGCGAATGCATCAGGCACCCGCCGCCGCTCGACGCCTGCCTGGCGGCATGCACCTATGCGTGGCCGTGGCCCGATTGCATCGCCCAGTTCAAATTCCGCGGTGAGGCGGGCTGGGCCGGTCCGCTGGCCACACTGCTGCGCAGCGCGCCATGGGTGGAGCCGGCGCTGGAGCAGTGCGACCTCGTGCTGCCGATGCCGCTGGCGCCCGGCCGCCTGGGCGAGCGCGGTTTCAACCAGGCGCACGAGCTCGCGCGCCGGCTGGCACCGGCCAAGACCGACGCCACCCTGCTGCTGCGCACGCGCGACACGCCCGCGCAGAGCGGCCTGCCGCGCGCCGACCGGCTGCGCAACCTGCGCGGCGCCTTCGCCGTGGAACCGCTGCGCGCCGACGGCCTGCGGGGGCGGCGCGTGGTGCTGGTGGACGACGTGATGACCAGCGGCGCCTCGCTGTTCGCCGCGGCCGCCACCTTGCGCCTGGCGGGCGCGGCACACATCACCGGCGTGGTGCTGGCGCGGACCGATCCGCCGCGCTGAACCCATCGGCGGCGCCCGCGACAATCGGCGCATGTTCCATATCGTCCTGGTCCACCCCGAAATTCCGCCGAACACCGGCAACGTGATCCGGCTCGCGGCCAACACCGGCTGCACGCTGCACCTGGTGGAGCCGCTCGGCTTTTCGATGGACGACCGCCTGCTGCGCCGCGCCGGGCTCGATTACCACGAGTACGCCGAGGTCAAGCGCCACGCCGACTGGGCCGCGCTGCTGGCCACGCAGCAGCCGCCGGCCGAGCGCATGTTCGCGCTGACCACGCGCGGCACCCGCGCCGTGCACGACGTGCGCTTCCAGCCCGGCGACTGGCTGGTGTTCGGCTCGGAAACCGCCGGCCTGCCGCCGCCGATCCGCGATGGCTTTGTCGAGGCGCAGCGCCTGCGGCTGCCGATGCGTGCCGGCCAGCGCAGCCTGAATCTGTCGAACGCGGTGGCGGTCACGGTGTTCGAGGCCTGGCGGCAAAACGGTTTCGCCTGACAGCCCTTCGCGCGGCAGGGGCACATCCGATCGGTGCTGCGCGGCGTATGGAAAGGCATGCCGGTGATTCGCACCGGCATCCGCCCCCTCAACGCTGACTGCCAAGGAGTCCCACCATGCACACCACCCTGCGCCTGATCACGATCGCCGCCCTCGCCTGCGCCGGCGGCGCCCATGCTTTCCAGGGCGAGCAGAACCCGCTGCCGCCCGCGCCCTTCCAGTCGTCGCTGACGCGCGCCCAGGTCCAGCAGCAAGCCCTGCAGCCGCTGCAGATCAGTAACGGCGGCACCGGCGTGGCCCGCCCGACCGCGGGCAACGTCGACCGCGCGGCGGTGCGCGCGAGCGCCGTCGGCATCACCCGGCAGGGCGCGGCCACCTACGGCGAGGTCACCGACCGCCGGATGTAAGTAGAGAGAAGAAGAAAAAGTCCGCTCAGGGAAAACGGCGCACCACCGACTCGGCGACGCACGCCGGCTTGGCGGCGCCTTCGAGTTCGATGGTGGTTTCCCAGATCATCTGCAGGCCGTTGTTGGGAATCGGCTCGGCGCTCAGCAGCTTCATGCGCGCGCGCAGACGCTGGCCCACGGGCACCGGCGACATGAAGCGCACGCGGTTCAGGCCGTAGTTCACGCCCATGCGCGACTCGACCACGTCGATGGCCGTCTCGAAGAACTTCGGCAGCAGCGACAAGGTGAGAAACCCGTGCGCGATCGGCGCGCCGAAGGGGCCGGACTTGGCCCGCTCCACATCGACGTGGATCCACTGGTGGTCGCCCGTCGCCTCGGCGAACTGGTTGACCTGCTGCTGCGTCACGCTGATCCAGTCGCTCACGGCGACTTCCTGGCCGACGCAGGCGGCGAGATCCTGAAGGGTCTGGAATGTCTTTTTGGTCATGCGGGGCATTCTGGTGCCAAGGGCACAAGGCTGGCTGTCGGACTTGCGACAACCGGGATTCAGGGAAATCCGGGGGATCAGTTCAGGCGTCGAGCCATTCGCAGATCGGCGCCCACTGGTCCAGGTCGCGCTGCACGCGCCCCGGCGCAATGTCGAACAGCGTGAGCCCGCGCGCGGCCAGCTGCACGTAGTTCTGCGTGTCGCGCAGCTCGCCCAGCACGGGCACGCCCAGGCCGGCGATGAACTCGTGCAGCCGGTCGGCCGCCAGCGTGCGGGCGTTCACGCGCATGCCGACCAGGCCGATACGGGTCTTCTCGGCGCGGCGGCTTTCCAGCAGGCGGTCGAGGAAATCGCGCGTGGCGTAGATGTCGAAGATGCTCGGCTGCAGCGGCACGATCACGCGGTCGGCCAGCGCCAGCACCTCCTTGAAGCGCCAGCCGTGCAGGCCGGCCGGCGTGTCGAGCACCGCATGCGTTGTGCCGCGCGGCGGGCGCACCACAGTGCTGTCGCCGGTGGCTTCCCAGGTGGCGATGGGGCGGGCCTGCGGCGGGCGCAGGCCGAGCCACAGCCGCGAGGACTGCTGGCGGTCCACGTCGCCGAGCATCACGGCATGGCCGCGGCTCGCGAAGTAGCCCGCGATGTTCGTTGCAATCGTCGACTTGCCCACGCCCCCCTTGGGATTGGCGACCAGAACCACCGGCATGAGGATCTCCTCCAGAACTGGAACAGGGCTGGATGGTAGTCGCCCCGGGTTGCGCGTCGGCGACGGCGGGCCGTCTGCGTTATGTTCGCCACATGACGACAACAACATCCGCGGAGAACCCCTCCAGCATCTATGTGCTGGCGGCCCACCCCCACTGGCGTGACTCGCGCGTGAACCGCCGGCTGTTCGCCGCCGCGCAGCGCGTGCCCGGCGCCGACGTGAACGACCTGTACGGCAGCTACCCCGATTTCGCCATCGACGTCGAGGCCGAGCGCGAGCGGCTGGCGCGCGCGGACCTGGTGGTGCTGCTGCACCCGATCCAGTGGTATTCGATGCCGCCGCTGCAAAAGCTCTGGGTCGATGACGTGCTGGGCTACGGCTGGGCCTACGGCCCCGGCGGCACCGCGCTGCAGGGCAAGGACTGCTGGCTGGTCGCCACCACCGGCGGCCCCGAGCCGAGCTACCACCCGCAAAGCTACAACCGCTACTTCTTCGACGCCTTCCTGCCGCCCTACGAGCAGACCGCCGCGCTGTGCGGCATGCGCTTCTTGCCGCCGCTGCTGCTGCACGGCGCGCGCCGCGCCAGCGAGGCCGAGGTGGCCGCGCATGTCGAGGTGTTCGTGCAGCGCCTGGAAAGCTACCCGGTGTGGCCCGAGATGGACGAGCTCGATGCCTGCATCGCCTGCCCGGTGCCCGAGACCGACCGCCCCGCCGAATCCGACGACGTGGGCCAGGTGATGGCCGGCGCGTTCCACAGCGCCATGACGCACGGCCTGGCCGTCGCCAACGGCAGCAGCACCCACAAGGCGGCCTGAGCATGGAACATGCACCCGCCTGGCTGACCAGCAGCCTGATCTACCTGAGCGCCGCCGTGCTGGTGGTGCCGCTGTCCAAGGCCCTGGGCCTGGGCTCGATCATCGGCTACCTCGTGGCCGGCATCGCCATCGGCCCCTGGGGCCTGGGCCTCGTATCCAGCGTCGAAGACGTGCTGCATTTCGCCGAGTTCGGCGTGGTGCTGATGCTGTTCCTGGTCGGCCTCGAACTCGAGCCCAAGCGGCTTTGGAGCCTGCGCCGCCCGATCTTCGGCTGGGGGTCGGCGCAGGTGCTCAGCTGCGCGGCAGTGCTGTTCGCCGTCGGCTGGGCCGTGGGCGCGCCGTGGCGCGTGGCGCTGGTGGCGGCGCTCGGGCTGGCACTGTCGTCCACCGCCATCGCGCTGCAGGTGTTCGGTGAACGCAACCTGCTGAAGACGCCCAGCGGCCAGGCCGGCTTCTCGATCCTGCTGTTCCAGGACGTGGCAGCGATCCCGATCCTCGCGCTGCTGCCGCTGCTGGCCGGCGCCACGGCGGCCGAGCAGGCCGTGAGCGGGCTGGACCGCGCACTCGAGGCGCTGAAGATCGTCGGCGTGATCGCCGGCATCATCCTCGGCGGCCGGCTGCTGCTGCGCCCGATCCTGCGCTGGATCGCGCGCAGCGACACGCCCGAGATCTTCACCGCCGCCGCGTTGCTGCTGGTGGTGGCCATCGCGGCGCTGATGCAGTTCGTCGGCCTGTCGATGGCGCTGGGCGCCTTCCTTGCCGGCGTGCTGCTGGCCGAAAGCGAGTACCGGCGCGAGCTCGAGACCGACATCGAGCCCTTCAAGGGCCTACTGCTGGGGCTGTTCTTCATCGCGGTGGGCATGTCGATCAACTTCGGCGTGCTGCTGGCCAACCCGGGGGTCATGGCGCTGCTGGTGGTGAGCTTCCTGGTCATCAAGCTGGTGGTGATCTACGCGCTGGCCAAGGCCATGGGCCTGGCTTACCAGGAGCGGCCGGTGTTCACGCTGCTTCTGGCGCAGGGCGGCGAGTTCGCCTTCGTGGTGTTCCAGGCCGCCGGCCCCGACGTGCTGCCGCCGCAGACCACCTCGCTGCTGATCGGCGCGGTGGCGCTGTCGATGCTGCTGTCGCCGCTCTTGCTGGTGCTGCTCGACAAGTTCGTGCTGCCGCGCTACAGCCACGCGGGCGGACCGCAGCTGGAGGAAATCTCGGAGCAGCAGGACGCCAAGGTGCTGATCTGCGGCTTCGGTCGCTACGGCCAGATCGTCGGTCGCCTGCTGATGTCGCAGGGCCTGCGCGTGACGGTGCTCGACCACGACGCCGACACCGTCGAAGGCCTGCGCCAGTTCGGCTTCCGCGTGTTCTACGGCGACGCCACGCGGCTGGACCTGCTGCGCACCGCGGGCGCGGGCACGGCGCGCGCCATCGTGGTGGCGGTGGACGACATCGAGCAGTCGCTGGATATCGTCGACCTGGTGCGCGAGAACTTCCCGCAGGCGCGCATCATTGCGCGCGCGCGCAACGTGACGCACCTGTTCCAGCTGCGCGACCGCGGCGTGCAGGACATCGAGCGCGAGGTGTTCGAGTCGTCGCTGCGCAGCGCGCGCTCGGCGCTGGAGGCGCTGGGCTGGCCGGCGGCCGAGGCGCGCGAGGCGTCGATGCGTTTCCGCCAGCGAAACCTCAAGCTCAGCGACGAGATCTACCCGCACTACAAGGACCGCGCCAAGCTGATCGCCGCCAACAAGGCGGGCCGCCAGCAGTTCGAGGAACAGATGGCGCGCGAGCGCGAGGAGCGCAAGCTGCGCTCAGGCCAGGACTGGGACCGGCTCGGCGAAGACGAACCAGCGGGCGAAGCGAAGGCGCCCTGACGCCCGAGCGTCAGACCGGTACGGTCAGGTACACGCCCTCGCGGCCGATCACCGGTGCGCGGGTCGGCATGAAGATCGTGCAGCCGTCGCAGGGCGAGCGGATCTCGCGCCCGGCCTGCACCGCGATCAGTTCACCTTGGTCGAAGGTCTCGAAACCGAGCACCGGGCGCACGAAGGCGAAGTCGTCCGACGTGACCATGTGGACCTCGAGCAGCCGGAAGCGGCGCGCGGCCACCGGCACGCGCGGCACCGGGTCGACAAGCCCGAGGTGCGCCAAAAAGCGCAGCGACACGTCGGTGGCCAGGTCGGCCGCCGACTGCGCGAAGTGCTGGCCGCACTCGACCACCACCGCGCCGCCGTCGATGCCCGGCTCGCCGTGGCGGCCGTAGGCCGTGACGCCCGTGCCGGGCGCGGCGCCCACGGGCATCACGAGGTGCACCGTCGGACCGCCGACGGCCTGCGCCAGGCCTGCATTGCGCTCGAACTCTGGGTAGACCCAGAAAGGCTGCACGGGCGCGCGCGTGGAATGGATGTCCAGCACGTAGTCGGCCGCGTCGAGCACCGGCCGCAGCTCGCGCGCGCGGCGCAGCTCGGGGCCGTCCCCGGTGCCGTCGAGCAGCTCGGGCGACCAGATGCGGTTCAGGTTGTGCACCAGCTGGCGGTTCTCGTAGGGCCGGTCGATGTCGAAGGCCTCGTAGGCCTCGACGTTCGCGAAGCTCACGGTGAGCGTGCCGATCTTCGGGCGCACGCCGCTGTCGAGCAGGTGGGTGGCCGCGACCATGCCGCAGATCTCGTTGCCGTGCGTGAGCGCGTTGACGAGCACGTGCGGGCCCGGCTTGCTGGACGCGAAGCGGTGCACGTAGTCGATGCCGGTGTTGCCCTGGCGGTAGGCCGAGAGGTCGCGCGGGAGCACCTCCAGCGGTGCGGTGTCGGGTGCGAAGGTCGGCAGTGTCTGCGTCATGGAACCAGCCGCCCGTTCACTCGCCGCGGATGCCGGCGCGCTTGACCATCTCGCCGTACAGCGCGAGCCGCTCCGACATCATGGCCGTGAACTGCGCGGGCGACTGCGCCTCGGGCGCGAGCGAGCCGCGCGCCAGCAGCGCCTCGACCATCGTCGGCTGATCGGCCACCGTGCGCACGGCCTTGTGCAGCGCGGCGATGACCTCGGGCGGCGTCTTCGCGGGCGCGGCCAGGCCGATCCACGAGGTGGTGTTCAGCACCGGATAGCCCAGCTCCGTGAAGGTCGGCACGTCGGGCAGCGCCGCGACGCGCGTGGGCGAGGCCACGGCCAGCGCGCGCAGCTTGCCGGCCTGGATGTGCGGCAGGAAGGGCGCGAGGTTGTCCAGGCCGAACTGCACTTCGTTGGAGATCAGCGCGGTCACCAGCGGGCCGCCACCGCGGTAGGGCACGTGCGTGGCGTTGAGCTGCAGCTGCGACTTCATCAGCTCCACGTTGAGCTGGCCCATGCTGCCCGGCCCGGCGCTGCAGAAGTTGAGCTCGCCCGGGCGCGACTTCACCAGCGCCACGAACTCCTTGAAGGTCTTGGCGGGCACGGCCGGGTTCACCAGCAACACGTTGATGGAGCGCGCGAGCTGGCTGATGGACAGGAAATCCTTGATCGGGTCGTAGCCCGGGTTGGCCTGCGTCAGCGGGTTGGCCAGGTGCGAGCTCTGCGACGACACCACGAGCGTGTAGCCGTCGGGCTTGGCGCGCGCCACCTGGGCGCTGGCGATGGAGCCGCCGGCGCCGGCGCGGTTGTCGATAACCACCGGCGTGCCCAGCGCCTTCGACAGCGGCTCGGCGTACAGCCGCGCGATCAGGTCGACCGAACCGCCGGCCGGGAACGGCACCACCAGCGTGACCGGGCGGGCCGGAAAGGCCTGGGCGCGCGCGGACAGGGGCAGCAGCGCCGCCGTCAGGCCGGCGCCGAGGATCTCGCGCCGGCGCAGGGCGGGCACGGCGGGGGTGATGGAACGCATGGCAAGGTCTTTCTGCAGAAGAAGCGGGCAATCGGGCGGACAGGTCCGGCCGAAATCGTGCATTCATTTTTGCAAGGAGGCCCTATTTTTGCAATACTCTTTGCAAACATGAGGTTTCTCCGATGCCGCACGCAGACACCCCCACCGCCCCCAGCCTCACCCAGCGCATCTCGGGCTATGGCAAGAAGCTCACGAAAAGCGAGCGACGCCTCATCGAGGAATTGCAGGCGCACCACCCGCAGGGGCTGCTCGAATCTGCAACGAGCCTTGCAAGAAAGGTGGGCACCAGCGCCTCGACCGTGGTGCGGCTGCTCGCCAAGCTGGGCTACGAGAGCTACGCCCAGGCGCAGATGGAGGCGCGCGCCGAAGTCACCGCCCTGCTGGCCTCGCCCGCCACGCGCGCCGACGCGGTCATCGGCGACGACACCTCCGTGCGCAGCTGCCTGGACAACGCGTTGCTGCACGACCAGCACAACCTGGCCGCCACCTTCGCGGCGCTCGACGTGGGCGCGTTCGAGGCGGCGGTGAAGCTGCTCACGCAGCGCAAGGTGCGCGTGCACGTGCTCGGCCAGCGCAACGGCCTGCCGCTGGCCAGCCACCTCGCGCTGAACCTGAACCTGTGCCTGCCCGACGTGCGGCTGCTGGGCGGCGCGGGCGCGCTGCCGCTCGAAGACCAGCTGCTGCGCATCGACGACAACGACCTGCTGCTCACGCTCACCTTCCGCCGCCACTCGCTCGCGATCGCGCGCACGGCGGCCTACTTCCGCGAGAAGGGCGCGAAGGTCGTCATGGTCACCGACAGCCCCTCCGCGCCCGCGGCGGCCTCGGCCGATCACCTGCTGCTGGTGCGCACCTCCAGCGCCTCGCCCTTCGATTCGTACACGGCGGCGCTGTCGGTCTGCAACGCCTTGATCACCGCGGTGGCGCAGCGCCGCAAGAAGGAACTGGCCGCCGTGTTCGAACGCGGCGCGGCGCTGTGGGAGCCGCACTGGAACGAGGCGGCGCCGCGCGCCGCCTGAGCCTCAGGCCGCCGGGGTTCCGAGCCCCAGCAGGCGCACCGCGTTGTCCTTGAGGATGCCGGGCATCACCTCGGGCTTGAAGCCGGCGGCCTCGAAGTCCTTCATCCAGCGGTCGGGCGTGATCAGCGGGTAGTCGCTGCCGAACAGCACGCGGTCCTTGAGCAGCGTGTTGGCGTACTGCACCAGCTGCTTCGGAAAGTACTTGGGGCTCCAGCCCGACAGGTCGATCCACACGTTGGGCTTGTGCGTGGCCACGCTCAGCGCCTCGTCCTGCCAGGGGAAGCTGGGGTGGGCCATGACGATCTGCATGTCGGGGAAGTCGATGGCCACGTCGTCCAGGTGCATCGGGTTGCTGTACTCCAGCCGCAGGCCCCCGCCGCAGCGCATGCCCGAGCCGATGCCGCTGTGGCCGGTGTGGAAGATGGCCGGCAGCTTGTACTCGGCGATCACCTCGTAGATCGGCCAGGCCATGCGGTCGTAGGGGTGGTAGCCCTGCACGGTCGGGTGGAACTTGAAGCCCTTCACGCCGTGCTCCTCGATGAGCCGCCGCGCCTCGCGCGCGCCCATCTTTCCCTTGTGCGGATCGACGCTGCCGAAGGCAATCATGATGTCGCTGTTCTGCTGCGCCGCCTCGGCGATCTCCTCGTTCGGGATGCGGCGGCGGCCCATGTTCGACTCGGCGTCGACCATGAACATCACCAGCCCGATCTTCCTTTCACGGTAGTACGCCACGCTCTCGGCGATGGTGGGGCGGCGGTTCGAGCCGAAGAACTTGTCGGCCGCGCGGTCGTATTCCTCGCCGTAGTTGTCGAAAGGGTTCCAGCAGCTCACTTCGGCGTGGGTGTGGATGTCGATCGCAATCAGGTTCCGTGGGTCCATGTCGTTGTCTCCGGTTCGGGTAAGTCCCTAGGTTTCGGGAGGCTCCAATGCCTTGAATTGATTATTTCTCATAACCATAATCCAACGCAACCCCGCACACCATCATGACCAATCCAGACCTCCACCTCGACATCCGCGACGACGTCGCCATCGTTCGTCTCACGCGCGGCGCCAAGCGCAACGCGCTGTCCGACGGCCTGATCCTCGCGCTGCGCGACACCTTCGAGACCCTGCCCGCCACCGTGCGCGCGGCCGTGCTCGACGGCGAGGGCCCGCATTTCTGCGCCGGCCTGGACCTGAGCGAGCTCAAGGAGCGCGACGCCGGCCAGGGCATGCAGCACTCGCGCCTGTGGCACAGCGCACTCGACCTGATCCAGCACGGTCCGGTGCCGGTGGTGGCGGCGCTGCACGGCGCGGTGGTCGGCGGCGGGCTCGAGCTGGCCAGCGCCTGCCACATCCGCGTGGCCGACCGCTCCACCTTCTACGCACTGCCCGAAGGCTCGCGCGGCATCTTCGTGGGCGGCGGCGGCTCGGTGCGCATCCCCAAGCTGATCGGCGTGGCGCGCATGACCGACATGATGATGACCGGCCGCGTCTACAACGCCGAGGACGGCGAGCGCGCCAACTTCGCGCAGTACCTGGTCGACGAGGGCACCGCCTTCGACAAGGCCCTGGAGCTTGCCAAGCGCATCGCCACCAACGCGCCGCTGACCAACTACGCGCTGATGCACGCGCTGCCGCGCATCTCCGAGCAATCGGCCGACCACGGCTTCTTCACCGAGGCGCTGATGTCGGGCATCGTCCAGGCCGCGCCCGAAGCGAAGGAACGCGTGCGCGACTTCCTCGAAGGCCGCGGCGCCAAGGTGAGCAAGGGATGACCGCCGTCCGCTACCGCCCGCTGGCCTTCGGCGTGACGCGCGCGGTGCTGCGCGACGGCGCGCCGGGCACGCGCTACCTCACGGCCGAGACGCCGCTGCAGGCCTACCGCGAGCGCATGACCGACCGGCTCGCGCACTGGGCGCAGGTCGCGCCCGATCGCACCTTCATCGCACGCCGCGAGCGCCTGCCCGACGGCCGCACCGGCGACTGGCTGCGCGTGAGCTATGCGCAGGCGCTGGAAGAAGCGCGCGGCATCGGACAAGCCCTGCTCGATCGCGGCCTGAACGCCGAGCGCCCGGTCGTGATCCTCAGCGAGAACGGCATCGAGCACGCGCTGCTCGCTCTGGGCTGCCTCTACGCGGGCGTGCCCTACTGCCCCGTGTCGCCGCCCTATGCGATCGTGAGCCAGGACTACGACAAGCTGCGCCACGTCATCGACACGCTCACGCCCGGCCTGGTGTTCGCGGCCGACGCCGCGCGCTTCGCCAAGGCCATCGCGGCCACCGTGCCCGCCGGCACCGAGGTCGTGCTCGCCGAAGGCACGCTCGAAGGCCGCGCCACCACGCGCTTCGACGTGCTCGCCGCCACGCCGGCCACGCCCGCCATCGATGCGGCGATGCAGGCCACCGGCCCCGACACCATCACCAAGTTTCTTTTCACCTCGGGCTCGACCAAGATGCCCAAGGCGGTGATCAACACGCACCGCATGTGGTGCGCCAACCAGCAGCAGCTGCGCCAGTCGATTCCCGCCCTGGGCGACGAGCCGCCCGTGCTGGTCGACTGGCTGCCCTGGAACCACACCTTCGGCGGCAACCACAACGTGGGCATCGTGCTGGACAACGGCGGCACGCTGTTCATCGACGACGGCAAGCCCACGCCCACCGGCATGGCCGAGACGCTGCGCAACCTGCGCGAGATCGCGCCCACCATCTACTTCAACGTGCCCACCGGCTTCGAGGCGATTGCCAACGCGATGGAAAGCGACGCCGTGCTGCGCCGCAACCTGCTGTCGCGCGTGAAGATGTTCTTCTACTCGGGCGCCGCGCTCGCGCAGCCCGTGTGGGACAGCCTGCACCGCACGCAGGAATCGGAAGTCGGCGAGCGCATCGTGATGGGCACCGGCCTGGGCATGACCGAGTCGGGCCCCTTCGCGCTGTACGTGACCGGCCCCGACGTGAAGTCGGGCGACGTGGGCCTGCCGGCCGCCGGCATCGAGCTCAAGCTGATCGAGGTCGACGGCAAGACCGAGGTGCGCTACCGCGGCCCCAACATCACGCCCGGCTACTGGCGCGCGCCCGAAGCCACCGCCGAGGCCTTCGACGACGAAGGCTTCTTCTCCACCGGCGACGCGGTGAAGTGGATCGACGACCGCGACATCCACCGCGGCCTGCGCTTCGACGGCCGCATCGCCGAAGACTTCAAGCTCGCCACCGGCACCTTCGTGAGCGTGGGCCCGCTGCGCGCAAAGATCATCGCAGCCGGCTCGCCCTATGTGCAGGACGCGGTGCTCACGGGCATCAACCTGAAGGAAGTCGGCGCGCTGATCTTCACTACGCAGAAGGTGCGCCAGCTCTGCGATTTGCCCGGCGACGCCCCGCTGCAGCAGGTGCTCGAAAGCGCGCCGGTGCAGGCGCATTTCCAGCAGGTGGTGGACACGCTCGCGGCCGGCGCCACCGGCAGCGCCAACCGCATCGCGCGGCTGCATCTGATGGCCGAACCGCCCTCGATCGACAAGGGCGAAGTGACCGACAAGGGCTCGATCAACCAGCGCGCCGTGCTCAAGCACCGCGCCGCACTGGCCGATGCGCTGCACGCCGACACGCTGCCTTTCACGCTCAAGCCCCGCTAACCCAATCAGGAGACAACCCATGAAGATCGAAGGACAAGCCGCACTCGTCACCGGCGGCGCCTCGGGCCTCGGCGAGGCCACCGCGCGCGAACTCGCGCGCCTGGGCGCCAAGGTCGCGGTGCTCGACCGCAACGCAGCCCTCGCCGAAAAGGTGGCGGCCGAGATCGGCGGCGTCGCCTGCGTCTGCGACATCACCGACACCGACAGCGTGAACGCCGCGCTCGACAAGGCGCAGGCCGTACACGGCCCCGCGCGCATCCTGATGAACGTGGCCGGCATCGGCAGCGCCAAGCGCATCGTCGGCAAGGACGGCAACCCCGCGCCGCTCGAAGACTTCGTGCGCGTGGTCAACATCAACCTCATCGGCGGCTACAACATGGCGCGCCTGTTCGCGGCGCGCTGCGCCAAGCTCGACGCGCTCGACAACGGCGAAAAGGGCGTGATGCTCTTCACCGCCTCGGTCGCGGCCTTCGACGGCCAGGTGGGCCAGCAGGCCTACAGCGCCTCGAAGGGCGGCCTCGTCGGCATGACCCTGCCGATGGCGCGCGACCTCGCGCAGCACGCCATCCGCGTGTGCACCGTGGCGCCCGGCCTCTTCGCCACGCCGCTGCTGCTGGAGCTGCCCGAGCCGGTGCAGCACTCGCTGGCCGCGTCGATCCCGTTCCCGCCGCGCCTGGGCAAGCCGTCGGAGTTTGCCGAGCTGGCCTGCCACATCGTCACCAACGGCCACTTGAACGGCGAAGTGATTCGCCTCGACGGCGCCTTGCGCATGGCGCCGCGCTGATTCCCGCCCCCGCAGACAACCAGGAGACAAGACCATGACCACCCGACGCCAATTCACGGCGGCGCTCGGCGGCACCGCCGCGCTCGCCGCATTGCATCCCCTTGCCGCACTCGCCCAGGCAGTGCAGCAGCAGGTGAAGATCTACTACGGCTTCCCGGCCGGCAGCGCGGGCGACAGCGTGGCGCGCCGCGTGGCCGACAAGCTGGGCAACACGCCCTTCACCGCCACCAACCCGGTGGTCGAGAACAAGCCCGGCGCGGGCGGGCGCATCGCGCTCGACACGCTGAAGACCTCGCCGGCCGACGGTTCGGTGCTGTGCCTCGCGCAGGCCTCGGCGCTGTCGATCTACCCGCACATCTACACCAAGCTCAGCTACGCCATCCCCGACTTCGCGCCCATCTCCATCGGCGCCGTCATGACGCACGGCCTGGCCGTCGGCCCGATGGTGCCGGCCAGCGTGAAGACGCTGAAGGACTACATCGCCTGGGCCAAGGCCAACCCCGGCCAGGCCAGCTACGGCTCGCCGGGCGCGGGCTCCACGCCGCACTTCCTGGGTGCGCTGCTGGGCCTGAGCACCGGCACCGATCTGCGCCACGTGCCCTACCGCGGCTCGCTGCCCGGCATCAACGACGTGGTGGGCGGCCAGATCGCCTCGTGCCTGACGCCCGCCGGCGACTGCCTGCCCTTCGCCAAGGCCGGCAAGCTGCGCGTGCTCGCCACCTCGGGCGCGCAGCGCCCCGCCTACCTGCCCGACGTGCCGACCTTCACCGAGCAGGGCTTCCCCGAGATCGTGGCCGACGAGTGGTTCGGTTTCTTCGCACCGGCGAAGACGCCTGCCGCGACCATCGCCGTCGCGAGCACCGCGATCCAGGCCGCGCTGAAGGACAAGGCCGTGGCCGATGGCCTGCTGTCGGTGGGCCTGATCGCGCACGGCTCCTCGCCCGAAGAGATGAAGAAGTCGCTGCAGTCCGAGTACGAACGCTGGGGTCCGCTGGTCAAGAAGATCGGCTTCACCGCCGAGTCCTGAACCCCATGCATTACCAGCCTCGCCCCGAAGACGTCCGCTTCCTGTTGAACGCGGTGCTCGATGCGCCCACGCGCCTGCGTGCCCTCGCGCCCTTCGCGGAGGTCGACGAGCCGCTGCAGTCGCAGGTGCTCGAAGAAGCCGCACGCTTCGTCGGCGAGGTGATCGCGCCGCTGAACCGTGAGGGCGACGAGGTGGGTTGCCGCTTCGATGGCGGCGAGGTCGTCACGCCACCGGGCTTTCGCGCGGCCTACCAGGCCTTCGTGGACGGCGGCTGGCCTGCGCTCTCCGCCGCCACCGAAGACGGCGGCCAGGGCTTGCCCGCGGTGCTCGAGGCCATCCTCTACGAATGGCTCAGCGCCGCGAACCACGGCTTCACCATGGCGCCGGGGCTGCTGCACGGCGCGTACGCCTGCCTCAAGCACCACGGCAGCGACGAACTGAAGAGCCGCTATCTGCAGAAGATCGCGACCGGCGAATGGCTCGCGACCATGTGCCTCACCGAAGCGCATGCCGGCAGCGACCTCGGCCAGGTGCGCACGCGCGCCACGGCGCAGGCCGACGGCAGCGTGCGCGTGAACGGCAGCAAGATCTTCATTTCGGGCGGCGAGCACGACCTCACGCCGAACATCGTCCACCTCGTGCTGTGCCGCCTGCCCGATGCGCCGGCCGGGCCCAAGGGCCTGTCGCTGGCGCTCGTGCCCAAGGTGTTGCCCGACGGCGCGCGCAACGCGGTGCACTGCGAGCGCATCGAAGAAAAGATGGGCCTGCACGGCAGCCCGACCTGCACGATGCGCTTCGACGACGCCACCGGCTGGCTGGTCGGCGAACCCGGTCGCGGGCTGGCCGCGATGTTCGTGATGATGAATGCGGCGCGCCTGCACGTCGCGCTGCAGGGCATCGGCCTGCTCGACGCCGCCTGGCAGAAGGCCGACGCCTACGCCGCCGAGCGCCGCCAGATGCGCGCGCCCGGCGTCGCGCCCGCCAGCCGCGGCACGGAGGCGGCCGACCTGATCGCCGAGCACCCGGCCGTGCGCCGCATCCTCGACACGCAGCGCGCCTGGATCGACGGCGCGCGCGCACTGGCCTACCGCAGCGCGCTGATGCTCGACATCGCCACGCACGACAGCGACCTCAAGGCGCGCGAGCGCGCGCAGCGCTGGTGCTCGCTCGTCACGCCGGTGCTCAAGGCCGCCTGCACGCACCAGGCCTTCCATGGCGCGAGCGACTGCCTGCAGGTGTTTGGCGGCCACGGCTACGTGCGCGAATGGGGCGTCGAGCAGGTGGTGCGCGACGCGCGCGTGACCATGATCTACGAGGGCACCAACGAGATCCAGGCCATCGACCTGCTGGTGCGCAAGGTGCTGCCCGACGGCGGCGCGGCGCTGTCGGCCGTGCTGCTCGAGCTGCGCGACACGCTCGACGCCTCGCGCGAGGCCGACGCCGACGTGCAGCGCCGGCTGGCGCAACTGCGTTACCTGGGCACCACGGTGGCGATGGCGGCGCACGCCAACCCCGTGCTGCCTTACGAGGTGGCGGACGACTTCCTGCGCGTGACCGCGCTCACGCTGATGGCGTGGGCCTGGGCCCGCATCGAAGTGGCCGCGCCCGACGATGCGGATCGCCTTCGCGCCGCGGCGGCCTTCCGGCGCTGGGTGCTGCCCGAGTTCGAGATGCGCCTGGGCATCGTCAAGCGGGCTTGTGAGGGTGTCGCACTGACGCATTCCGCACAAGAGGCGTCACGCTAGTTGTTCGAGAAAGCAACGCGCGGTTACGCTCGCCGCATGCCTCCTCCCGCGAAAACACCGTCCGCCAAAACCGAATCCGCCGCTGCGCCGTCGCCCCGCACGGACCGGCTCGACGCCCGCGTGCTCGAAGGGCTGGTCGGCTACAACGCCCGGCGCGCCTGGCTGATCGTGAGCACCGTGTTCGCCGACCGCATGGCGCCCTACGGCCTCAAGCAGATCGACTTCTCGGTGCTCTCGCTGCTGGCGCACAACCCGGGCGCCACCTCGCGGCAGCTGTGCAACACGCTGGACATCCTGCCGCCCAACCTCGTGAGCCTGGTGGCCACGCTGGACGGCCGCGGCCTCATCGAGCGCCGCCCGCATCCGCACGACGGCCGCGCCGTCGGCCTGCACCTCACGCCGGCCGGCGAGACGCTGATCCGCGAGGCCGAGCAGGCCGTGGTGCAACTGGAAACCGAAGCCAGCAGCCGCCTGAGCACGCGCGAGCGCGAGACGCTCATCAAACTGCTGCAGAAGATCTATCTCTGAGACCGGAGCGCGGCGACGCTGCGGCTACAGGCCGCGTTCCACCATGTCGATGAGGCGCTGCCCAAGCGCATGCGTGGCCGTTGCGTCGACCCCGCGCAGCGGGCCGTCGATGATGAGCAACGCCAGCCCGTGCACCGCCGACCACGCGAGGTATTCGGCGCCCGGGCGCCGCGCCGGGTCGAGCAGGCCCGCGTCCACGAGCCGGTCGACGGCCGCGCCCAGCAACTCGAACGGGTTCATGCCGCTGGCGCCCGCGCCGTCGGGACCGACGTCGCCCTGCGCGTCTTCCGACACCACGAAGGCCGTGCGAAACAGCCCCGGCTGCGCCTGCGCAAAGCGCAGATAAGCGGTGCCGATGGCGCGCACCTGGGCGCGCGCGAAGTCGGCGGGCGGCTGGTCGCAGGGCAGCACGGCGAGTTCGCTTTCCATCGCCTTGGCCGCCTCCGACAGCGCCGCGGCACGCACCGCCAGCAGCAGGTCGTGCCGGCTGGCGAAGTGGCGATACGCCGCGTTCGGCACCACGCCCACGCGGCGCGTGGCCTCGCGCAGCACCACGGCACTGGGGCCCCCATCCCGCGCCAGTTCGATGCCGGCATCCAACAGCGCACGGCGCAGGTCGCCGTGGCGGTAGGTGGTGCGCGCGGGCGGCAGGCTTTCGGGAACGTTGTTGAGCTTCATCGCGACTCCATGTGGACACTGTCCATTATCTCTGCTATTCTTTGTGGACGGTGTACACAAGGTAATTCCATTGTTTTCGCGCAGACCCGTTGTGCCCGTCAACCAACCGAAAGGAAACGCCATGAAAGTCCAGTCTTACCTGTCCTTCGAAGGTCGTTGCGACGAAGCGATTGCCTTCTACAAGAAGGCGCTCGGCGCCGAAGTCGTGCAGCTGATGCGCTACAGCGAGGCGCCGGCCACCGGCGGCCCCGAGGGCAACCCCGAAGCCGGCTGCGCAGGCGGCATGCCCGGCCCTGACAAAGTGATGCATTCGGTCTTGCGCATCGGCCAGACCGAGCTCATGCTGTCCGACGGACGCTGCTCCGGCCAGGCCGAGTTCAAGGGAATCATGCTGTCGCTGTCGGCCGACAGCGACGCCGACGCCCGCAAGTGGTTCGACGCACTGGCCGACGGCGGCCAGGTGATGCAACCGCTGATCCCGACCTTCTTCACCACCAGCTTCGGCATGCTCAGCGACCGCTTCGGCGTGGGCTGGCTGCTGGTGGCGGACCCGGCCGCCGCGTGATGCGCGGGGGCTCGCTCTTCACCCTTCCCACACGCTTTTCTTCATCATGCTCAAGACCATCGTCCTCGCCGTCCTCGCGCTGATTGCCGCGCTGCTCATCTACGGCGCCACGCGGCCCGACAGCTTTCGCGTCGAGCGCACCACGCGCATCGACGCACCTGCCGAGAAAATCTTTCCGCTGATCGACGACTTCCACCGCTGGGGCGCGTGGTCGCCCTACGAGAAGCTCGACCCGGCCATGAAGCGCACCTACGGCGGCGCCGCCAGCGGCAAGGGCGCGACCTACGCCTGGGAAGGCAACAGCAAGGCGGGCGCGGGCACGATGGAAATCACCGAGTCGCAGCCGGCGTCGAAGGTTGCGATCAAGCTCGATTTCGTGAAGCCTTTCGAAGGCCACAACACGGCCGAGTTCACGCTGCAGCCGCAAGGCGGCGCCACACAGGTCACCTGGGCCATGTACGGCCCGAGCCCCTACATGGCCAAGCTCATGGGCATCTTCTTCGACATGGACCAGATGATCGGCAAGGACTTCGAGGCGGGCCTGGCCAATCTGAAGAGCGCCACGGAGAAGTAGACGCCTCTTTCCTCCATCGACTCACCTCCATCACTCAAGGAACTCTCATGTCCCCCATCAACGCTTACCTCACGTTCGACGGCAACGCCGCCGAGGCCATGCGCTTTTACGAGAAGACGCTGCGCGGCACCATGCAGATGATGATGACCGTCGGCGAAGCCCCCGACACCGACCAGATGCCGGCCGAGGCCAAGAAGCGGATCATGCATGCGTCGCTCACTTACGGCGACGGCATCCTCATGGCCTCCGACACCATGCCGGGCCAGCCCTTCGAAGGCATGAAGGGCTTCGGCGTGGCGCTCACGCTCGACACCGTGGCCGAGGCGCGGAGCATCTTCGACGCCTTCGCCGACGGCGGCACGGTCGGCATGCCGTTCGAGAAGACCTTCTGGGTCGAAGGCTTCGGCATGGTGACCGACCGCTTCGGCACGCCGTGGCTCATCAACGGCGGCAAAGCGCTGGTCTGAGCACGGAGTCGCTCCCCTCTACTTTTTTCCCCTCTTCGCAGGAAGCACCTTCCATGACCGAAACCCTCGACAACCGAAAGCGCTGGCTCGCCCTGATGGTGCTGTGCCTGGGCGTGCTGATGATCGTGCTGGACACCACGATCGTGAACGTGGCGTTGCCTTCGATCCGCACCGACCTCGGCTTTTCCGAGACGTCTTTGGTCTGGGTAGTGAACGCCTACATGCTGACCTTCGGCGGCTTCCTGCTGCTGGGCGGGCGGCTGGGGGACCTGTACGGCCACCGCCGCGTGTTCCTCGCGGGCCTGGTGCTGTTCACGCTGGCCTCGCTGGCCTGCGGGGTCTCGACCTCGCAGGGCCTGCTGGTGGCGGCGCGCGCGGTGCAGGGCCTGGGCGGCGCGGTGGTGTCGGCCGTGTCGCTCTCGCTCATCATGAACCTGTTCACCGAGCCGGCCGACCGCGCCAAGGCGATGGGCGTATACGGCTTCGTGTGCGCGGGCGGCGGCAGCATCGGCGTGCTGCTGGGCGGCCTGCTCACGAGCACGCTGAGCTGGCACTGGATCTTCCTGGTCAACCTGCCGATCGGCGTGGCGGTGTATGCGCTGTGCGTGGCGCTGCTGCCCAACGCACGCGGCCATGCGCACGGGGAGAAGCTCGACGTGGCCGGCGCCATCACCGTCACCTCGTCGCTGATGCTCGCGGTGTACGGCGTGGTCAACGGCAACGAGGCGGGCTGGGGCTCCACGCAGACGATGGGCCTGCTCGGCGCGGCCGTGGTGCTGCTGGCCGCCTTCATCGCCATCGAGGCGCGCGTGCAGCATCCGCTGATGCCGCTGGGCCTGTTCAAGCTGCGCAGCGTGTCGGTGGCCAACGTGGTGGGCGTGCTGTGGGCCGCGGCCATGTTCGCGTGGTTCTTCATCTCGGCGCTGTACATGCAGCTGGTGCTGCAGTACACGCCGATGCAGATCGGGTTGGCCTTCCTGCCGGCCAACGTGATCATGGCGGTGTTCTCGCTGGGCCTCTCGGCCAAGATCGTGATGCGCTTCGGCATCCGCAAGCCGCTGGCGGCGGGGCTGTGGCTCGCGGCCCTCGGGCTAGCGCTGTTCGCGCGCGCGCCGGTCAACGGCAGCTTCGTGCTCGACGTGCTGCCCGGCATGGTGCTGCTGGGCCTGGGCGCGGGCATGGCCTTCAACCCGGTGCTGCTGGCGGCCATGAGCGAGGTCGACCCGTCCGATTCGGGCCTGGCTTCGGGCGTGGTCAACACCGCCTTCATGATGGGCGGCGCCCTGGGCCTGGCCGTGCTGGCCAGCGCCGCGGCGGCACGCACCACCGCCATGGCCACCGCCGGCGCGCAGACGCCGCTGGCGCTCACCGGTGGCTACAACCTGGCATTCCTGGTCGGCGCCGTGTTCGCGGCGGCGGCGGGTCTGATCGGGGTCTTGCTGCTTCGCCCGGCCGCGCCGGGACACACCCACAACAACAACGAAGCAGCGTCGGCCCCGGGCGCGGCGGGCGAGACGGCGTCGTCGTGAACGCGACGGCGCCATGCAGCCCCCGCTTTTTCTCTTTCAACGTTTCTATCCCCTATTCAGGAGAACAGACATGGCTCGTTATGTAGACGGATTCATCGTCGCCATTCCCACCAAGAACGTCGAGGCCTACCGCAAGCTGGCGCGCAAGGCCGGCAAGGTCTGGATGGAGTACGGCGCGCTCGAGTACGTGGAGTGCATCGCCGACGACGTGAAGCCCGGCAAGCTCACGTCGTTCCCCCAAAGCGTGAAGCTCAAGGCCGACGAGACCGTGGCCTTCTCGTGGATCACCTACAAGTCGCGCAAGCACCGTGACACGATCAACAAGAAGGTCATGGCCGACCCGCGCCTGGAGGCCATGATGGACATGAAGAACCTGCCGTTCGACGGCAAGCGGATGATCTTCGGCGGCTTCAAGTCGATCGTGGAACTTTGATGCTTTCTCAGGCCAGGAAGCCGTCGTAGACGAGCTTGAGGCCCGTGAGCAGCATGCCCAGATAGACGAAGCGATAGAACCACGTCGCATCGATGCGGCGTGCAATGCGGATGCCGATCCACACGCCCAGCGGTGCGATCGGCATCAGCACGAGCGAGGTGGCCAGCGTGCGAAAGTCGAGCAGGCCGAGCCACGCGTAGGGAATCCACTTGCTGAGATTCACCACGAAGAAGAAGTAGGCCATGGTCGCCGTGAACACCACCGGCTTGAGCTTCAGCGGGATTACGTAGGCATTGATCGGCGGCCCGCCCGCATGCGCGATGAAGCTGGTGAAGCCCGACACGGCCGTCAGCACCGCGCCCACCGCGCGCGACGGCAGCGGGTCGTTGGGCTTGGGCGGAAACAGCAGGCGCTGCGCCAGGAACACCAGCGTGAACACGCCCACGATGCCCGCCACCGTGTGGGCCGACAGCACGCGAAACAGCAGCGTGCCGATCACCGTGCCGACCAGCCCGAACGGAATCAAAAACTTGAGCAGCGAGCGGTCGAAGTCGCGCCTGAAAGCGGCCAGGCCGAGCAGGTCCATGAGCAGCAGCAGGGGCATCAGGATCGCCGCCGCCTGCGGCACGGTGACGGCCAGCGCCATCATCGGCACGGCCAGCGACCCGAATCCGGCGCCGAAGCCGCTCTTGCTGATGCCGAGCAGCAGCACGGCGGGGACGGCGACCGCGTAGAACGACGGGTCGGTGATGAGGGGAAAAACCATGAGGAAACCAGCAGCGCAGAAAAAAGCCCGCCAGGGGCAGGCGGGCCGTGCGGGAGCGTAGCAGGAAGCCCGAATTCCTGCCGACGGCCTCCCTGCGCTGCGCCTCGCGGGACAACCCGCTTGACAGCGTTTTCGAGATTTATGACATTTATGATCATAAATACCCGAAACGCAGATGCCCCCTTCCCAACCCAAGCCTTCGCTCACGCGCGACAAGCGCGTGAAGCGTTCCGACCAGGTGGTCGACAACATCAAGCGCTGGGTCGTGCAGACCCAGCAGCAGGTCGGCAACAAGCTGCCGCAGGAGAAAGAGCTGATCGAACAGCTCGGCGTGTCGCGCGGCACGGTGCGCGAGGCGCTGGCCGCGCTGCAGGTGCAGGGGCTGGTCGCGATCAGCACCGGCCCCAACGGCGGCGCCACGCTCACGCAGGCCTCGTACGAGCAGTGCCTGCAGGCGGTGTCGAACTTCCTGTACTTCCAGCCGGTCGACATCACGATGCTGTACGCGCTGCGGCGCGTGGTCGAGCCCGAGCTGGCCGCCAACGTGGCCACGCGCCTCACCGAGGCCGACCTGGCCGCGCTGGAGGCGCTGATCGGCCACAGCCACCCGGCCCACGGCGGCAGCGCCGACTGGAACGAGCGCCGCGAGGCCGACCTGCTGTTCCATGACCGCCTGGCCGAGGCCTGCAGCAGCCCCTTCCTGGCGCTGGTGTGCCGCCTGCTCAACGACGTGATCCGCCGCGTGATCATCGTGCGCAACGCGCTCACCGAGTTCGACCAGTTCGACGAGGAGATCGTCGACAGCCACACCGAACTGCTCGACGCGCTGCGTGCCCGCGACCCCGCGCGTGCGCGCGAGGTCATGCGCGTGCACATGGAACACGCCGAAGCCCTGGCCCTGGAGGCCGAATCCCGCGTCGACCGCGGCAGCCTGCTCATGAAGAAACCGACCGGCTGACGCCCGCGCGGCGCGCGCTGATCCGCGTCGCCGCCGCCCTCTTCCCCTGCTCTCTCTTGCCTTCACCCCGGTCGCGCCGGGGTGCGGGGTTTCCTTTGCCTGAACTTTCCTCGAGACCTCCCATGACCGCATCCCCCGCCCTCTGGCAGCGCAGCGCCACCGACCTCGCCGACGCCGTGCGCCGCCGCGAGGTGTCCTGCCACGAAGTGACGACCAGCGTGCTCGCGCGCATCGCCGAGCTCAACCCGCGCCTCAATGCCCTGGCCGAGGTGCTGGCCGACGAGGCCCTGGCCAGCGCCGACGCCGCCGACGCGCGCACCCTGCGCGGCGAGCCGCTCGGCCCGCTGCACGGCGTGCCGGTGAGCATCAAGGTCAACGTCGACCAGGCCGGCCACGCCACCACCAACGGCGTGATCCCGCTGAAGGACCACATCGCCCGCGAAGACGCACCGGTGGTGGCGCACTGGCGCAGCGCGGGCGCCGTCATCGTGGGGCGCAGCAACACCGCGACCTACTCGTCGCGCTGGTTCACCGACAACGGCGTGCACGGCCGCACGCTGAACCCGTGGGACGCGGCCATCACCCCCGGCGGCTCCAGCGGCGGCGCGGCCGCGGCGGTGGCCGCCGGCATGGGCGCGCTGGCGCACGGCAACGACATCGGCGGCTCGATCCGCTACCCCGCGTACGCCTGCGGCGTGGCCGGCCTGCGCCCCACCGCCGGCCGCGTGCCGGCCTTCAACCCGAGCGCCACGAGCGAGCGCGGCATCACGCCGCAGCTCATGTCGGTGCAGGGGCCGCTGGCGCGCAGCATCGCCGACCTGCGACTGGGCTACGAGGCCATGGCACGCCCCGACGCGCGCGACCCGAACTGGGTACCGGTGCCGCACGAGCTGCCGCGCCCCACCGGCCCGATCCGCGTGGCGCTGTTCAAGCGCGCGCCGGGCATCCCGGTCGACCCGGCCGTCACGCAGGCGCTGGACGACGCCGCGCGCTGGCTGCAGCAGGCGGGCTACGCGGTCGACGAAGCCGAGCTGCCCTGCTTCGGCGAGGCTGCGGCCCTGTGGCGCACGCTGATCGTGGACGACACCCGCCGCAACATCATCGCGGGCGTCGAGCAGCACGGCGACGACCTCATGCGGCGCAGCCAGCGCTACCTGCTCGAAGGCATGGCCGAGACCGACCGCGACGGTTTTCTGGACGCGCTCGCGCGGCGCCAGGCGCTGCTGCGCAGCTGGTCGGTGTTCATGCAGACCCATCCGCTGGTGCTGATGCCCGTGTCGTGGCAGCGCCCCTGCCCGCAGGACGAAGACGTCGCCAGCCTGGAGCGCGCCCGCGCCCTCATCGACGCCCAGAGCCCGCTGCTCGCCACCGCCGCGCTGGGCATGCCCGGCCTCGCGGTGCCCACCGGCATGGCCGGCGGCGCGCCCATGGGCGTGCAGCTGCTGGCCTGGCGCTTTCGTGAAGACCTGCTGCTGGAGGCCGGCCAGGTGCTCGAAGACGCGGCGCGCTTCACGCCGCTGGTCGCGCAGTGACCTTTCTTTTCCCGCTCTTCCAACGATTCCAACTACCCGGAGACTTTCGATGACCCCCTTCACTTTCCCCACCGGCCCGGCACTCTCGCGGCGCGGCCTCATCCGCGCGGCAGCGGCCACGGGCCTGGGCGGCCTGCTGCCGTACGGCGCGAACGCGCAGCCGGCGGTCAACCGCCTGATCGTGCCCTTCCCGGCCGGCGGCCCGGCCGACTTCATGGGCCGGCTGCTGTCCGAAAAGCTCAAGGACGAGCTCGGCCGCCCGGTGATGGTCGACAACCGCCCCGGCGCCGGCACGCGGCTGGCAGCCGAGGTGCTGAAGAACAGCCCCGCCGACGGCACCACCATGCTGCTGGCGCCGGTCGACCCGATGTTCATTGGCCCCGCCATCTACGCCAACATGCGCTTCAACCCGGCCACCGACTTCAAGCCCGTGACCGACGTGAGCGGCATCCAGTTCGGCCTGGCCGTGAGCGCCGCCTCGCCGGTGAAGACGCTGGCCCAGTTCGTCCAGGCCGCCAAGGCCAACCCCGACCAGGGCTCGATCGGCATCACCACCGTGGGCTCGCTGCTGCACTTCCTGGCGATGGACTTCGTGGCCCTGTCGCGCAGCGGCGCCACCCTGGTGCCCTACCGCGGCGGCGCGGCCATGGTCACCGAGCTGATCGGCGGCCAGGTGGCCTCGGGCATGGACGCCACCACCACCCTCACCGAGTACCACCGCGCGGGCAAGCTGCGCGTGCTGGCCGTGGCCGGCGACAAGCGCGCCGACGGCCTGCCCGACGTGCCTACCTTCGCCGAGTCGGGCTACCCAACGCTCGTGGCCTCGTCGCGCTACGTGCTGTACGCCCACGCCAACACCGCGCCTGCCACGCTGGCGCAGTGGAACCGGGCCGTGCGCAAGGTGCTGGCCCTGCCCGACGTGCGCGAAAAGCTGGGCCGCGTGGGCTACGACCTGCTGCCCGGCGCCTCGACCGAAGAGGTGGTGCGCTACACCGACGCGCTGGCCGCACGCTGGCTGCCGGTGATCAAGGCCTCGGGCTACAAGGGCGACTGAGGCCCGGCGGCCGCGACCCAACCGCCGAAAAGTGTGCGTAAACGCACCGACCGGCAGCGGCGGGGCTCTCACACTGGCATGGCAACCGCCGCAGTCCGCGGCGGCCTTCTCCCTTTTTTCTTCCACTCAAGGATTCGCCATGAACACCCAGGCTGCCCCGATCGCCTCCGCCGCTTCGGCGTCTTCCTCCTCGTCGTTCCTTGCCACGCCCGCCGCCCGCGACGACGCCGGCAAGCTGGTGCTGCGCGTGTCGGTCGGCGTGCTGATGCTGCTGCACGGCATCTTCAAGCTCTCGGCCGGCGTCGGCTTCATCAGCGGCATGCTGGCCAAGGCCGGCCTGCCGGGCGGGCTGGCCTACCTCGTGTTCGTGGGCGAGATCGTCGCGCCGCTCTTGATGATCGCGGGCCTGTGGACGCGCGCCGCCGCCGCCGTGGTGGTGATCAACATGCTCTTCGCCTTCGGCCTCGTGCACATGGCCGACCTGTTCGCGCTGACCAAGCAGGGCGGCTGGGCGCTGGAACTGCAGGGCCTGTACCTGTTCAGCGCGCTGAGCGTGGCGCTGATGGGCGCCGGCCGCTACAGCGTGGCTGGCCCCAACGGCCGCTGGAACTGATCGGACCGGAGCGGACTGGGTCAGTCGCCGCGCACCTGCGACACCATCTGCGCGAGGCGCTCGGCATCGGCCACCACCAGCGCCTTGCCGTCCTTGCGCAGCACGCCGCCGCGCACCAGCGTGTTGAGTTCGCGGGTCACCTGCTCGCGGTTGGTGCTGATCTGGCTGGCCAGCGCCGCGTGCTTGGGCGCAGGCTCCAGCCGGGCCTCGTTGCCGTCGATGCCCGCCTCGCGCGCCAGGCGCAGCAGCTCGGCATGCAGGCGGTTCTGCACGCCCAGCGTGCTCAGGTCGATCACCCGCTCCGACAGCTGCCGCACCAGCGCGGCCAGCCGCTGCATCACGCGCTCGGCCACCAGCGGCTCCTCGCGCAGCAGCGCCAGGAAGGCCGCGCGGTCCAGGCTGGCGACCACGCAGGGTTCGAGCGTGACCACGTCGGCCGAACGCGGCCCGCCGTCCAAAGCGGCGATGTCGCCGAAATGCGCACCGGCCTCCGAATCACGGAAGGTCACCTGCCGGCCGTTGGCCGCGTAGGTCGTCACGCGCACGCGGCCCGACACCAGCAGGAACACCTCGCCCTGCAGGTCGGCGCGCAGCATCAGCGGCTTGCCGGCCGCCACGCTGTGCCACAGGCACTGGCGCGCCAGATGGTCGAAGCGGTCGTCGGAGAGGCCTTCGAGCAGCGCGATGCGGCGCAGCGCGAGGCTGGAGCGGGGGGTGGGTTCGGGTAGGGCCATGCCGGTGGTCATCGAGGCGCGCGCATTATGCTCGGGTGCCGCTTCGAACCCGTTCATGGACAGACGTTCCCCTCCTTCCCCTTTTTTGCTGAGAACGCCGACACGGCGCAACCTCCGCTGGGCGAGCGGGCTGGTGCTGATGGCCTACATCACGGCGCACCTGCTGAACCATTCGCTGGGCATCGTCTCCTTCGCCGCGGCCGAGACCGTGCTGCGCGGCGTGCAGAAGTTCTGGCACAGCCTGCCCGGCACGCTGCTGCTGTACGGCGCCGCCCTCACCCACCTCGTGCTCGCCGTGGCCGCCCTGTGGGAACGCCGCACCCTGCGCATGCCGCCGCTCGAAGCCTTGCGCGTGCTGCTGGGCTTTGCGCTGCCGCTGCTGCTGGCCACCCACCTCACCGCCATGCGCGGCGCCTGGCTGGCCTACGGCATCGAGGGCTCGTACGTGCGCGTGGTCTGGGGCCTGTGGGACCTGGCCGGCGCGGGCGCGCAGCTGGGCATGATGCTCGCCGCCTGGGCCCACGGCTGCCTCGGCCTGCACTTCGCGCTGCGCGTGCGCCCGCTCTACCGGCGCCTGTTCGCGCCGCTGCTCGCCGTGGCCGTGCTGCTGCCAGTGACCGCCGCGATGGGTTTCGTGTCAATGGGGCGCGAGTTCCAGTGGACCGGCGTGCCGCCCGTCGTGCTGCCGACGCCCGAACAGGGCCGCGCGCTCAACACCGCCGAGACCAACCTCAAGCTCTACTACGCGCTGGCCTTGCTGGCCCTGCTCGCGGCCTACGCGGCGCGCAGCAGACTCGCGCGACGCGCAAGCGGCGCCACCGTCGCGCTGCGCTACCCCGACCGCACCGTGCACGTGCCGCCCGGCTGGAGCGTGCTCGAAGCCAGCCGCTCGCACGGCATCGCGCACGTGTCGATCTGCGGCGGGCGCGCGCGCTGCTCCACCTGCCGCGTGCGCGTGGGCGGTGCGCCCGAACACATCGGCACGCCCGGCCGCGACGAGCAGCGCACGCTCGAACGCGTGCGCGCCCCGCACGACGTGCGGCTGGCCTGCCAGCTGCGCCCGCGCGGCAGCATCGAGGTGACGCCGCTGTTCGCGCCGCTGCCGCGCGAAGGCCGGCCCGCGCCGGTCGGCCGCTTCGGGCACGAGCGCGACGTGGCGATCCTGTTCGTCGACCTGCGGCGCTGGTCAGGCCTGTCGGAGCGACAGTGGCCCTTCGACCTGGCCTACGTGCTCGACCGCTACTTCGCCATCGTGGGCGCCGCCGTGCGCGAGAGCGGGGGCGTGCCTAACCAGTTCATCGGCGACAGCGTGATGGCCATCTTCGGCCTCGAGAGCGACCTGCCCACCGCCTGCCGGCAGGCGCTGCATGCCACCCAGCTCATCGGCGAGCGCATGGACGCATGGAACGTCGACTTCCAGGCCCAGTTCGGCCAGCAGCTGGACTTCGGCATGGGCCTGCACGCCGGGCGCGCGGCCGTCGGCGAAGTCGGTTACCTCGAGACCACCACCTTCACCGCCATCGGCGAAGTGGTCAACACCGCGAGCCGGCTGCAGGACCATTCCAAGACGGCCTCGGCGCGGCTCGTGGTCTCGCAGTTCGCGGCGCAACAGGCCGGCGCCGAAGCAACGCTGGGCCCGGTCGACACGCTGAACGTGCGCGGGCGCTCCGAACCACTGGCCGTGATGTATTCACGCGCCGGGAAAGCGGCCTGAGCACCACCTGCCGGATTCGGTGCGCAAACGCACAGCGCCTTCCGTGATGCGGTTTCACACTGCAGCTTGTGGCAACGACGACTGTCCGCCGCCCACAGACTCAAGGGAAATCTCATCATGAACAGCAAGCAACTCCTCGCCATTTCCGCCGCCGCTTTCGCCCTGCTGGGCACCGTGGGTGCGGCCCACGCCGAAACGTATGAAGGCGTGCACGCCATCACCTCGGCCGCCAGCCGTGCCGACGTGCGCACCGAAGCCGTCGCCGCCGCGCGCAACGGCAACGAATACTCCGACGCTGCCGCCGAAGGCACCGTCGCCGTGACCTCCACGCTCGACCGCCAGGCCGTGCGCGACCAGGCCGTGGCCGCTGCCCACAACCCGCTGCAAAGCCTGGACCGCCGCGCCTTCTACCGCGACGAAGTGCCCGCTGCCTACAAGAAGCCGGCCGTGAGCTTCACGCGCCAGGCCGGCCTGTAATCACGACGCCACCTGCACCCGCGCCGCGCGCGGGCCTGCAGCTTCGGTGATCGTGAAGCGCACCGGCAGGAAGCGCTCGATCACCGCGCAGTTCGTGCGCGTGTGCGGCGTCACTTCGCTGCAGGTGAACGCGCCCGACTGCCCCGGTTGCCGGAACACCGCCAGCGCCAGCAGCAGCGCGAGCTGATCGGCCAGGTGCGGCCCCACGGCTGCGTCCTCGTGCTTCTGGAAGGCACGCACCTCCTTCACGAGGCCGTGCGCCACCTGTTCCGCGCTCAGCGTCTTCTCGCCGAAGGCCGTGAACACCTCGGTGAGGTGGGCGTAGGCCAGCGTCACCAGCAGCGCATTGCCCGGTCCTTCGTTCTGGCGCGTCGGCACCGTGCGCAGCTGCTCGGCTTCCACCGACCAGCCCATCGCCGCCCCCACCGTCTCGAGTTCGCGCGCCGCCACATGGCGCGGCAGGCCGGGCGCCAGGCACTCGGCATGGCCCGCGCGCAGCTCACCACGCGACAGCAGGTCGAAGGCCTGCAGCCGCGCGCCTTCCGCCGCCGGAACGATCGTCGCGTCCACCTCGCCGCCACCGGCCGGGTAGAAGCCGCAACGGCGCAGCACGAGCTGCAGGTCGCCGCCGAGGCGACGCACCAGCGGCGCGAACGCGCGCTCCAGGAAGTGGAACGGCGGCGCCATCGGGTTGTGCGTGCCACCGCTCAGCCGCAGCCGGCTCACCTGGCCCGCGGGTTGCAGCAGCAGCGGCGGCAGCACCGTCTGCAGCACCAGCATGCAGCTGCCCGCACCGGCGATCGCAAAACGGTAGTCGCCCGCGCGCACCGGCCCCGGCACGAAGCGCAGCGACTGCGAAGCCAGCTCGGCGCCTTCGACCTGCGCGCCGCTGATCTGCGCCGCCGCATGCACGCACGCCAGGTGCTGGCGCATCAGGCCCGGCTTGGCCCGGCCCGCGCGGATCTTCGCGATGGCCAGCGGCCGGCCCGTGACCATCGACAGCGCGAGGCCGGTGCGCAGAATCTGGCCACCGCCTTCGCCTTGGGAGCCGTCGAGTTCGACGGCATCGAGTGCTCGTTGTTCTTCTTGTGCTTCCGTCATCGGGAAAGTCTTTCTTATTCAGTCGTTTGTCGTTGTTCTTGTTCGCGCGGTTCCGAGCCGGCATGCGCGACAGCGCACCGCCGTGCTGTGGATGCTGCCGAGCGCCACCTCGTACCACCACTTCTGCTGCTTGGCTGTCCACACCTCTTGCGCACCGCAATCGCGGCAGGTGAACGCCTTGTCGACGTAGAAGGTGGGCAACGGTCCGTAGGTGTTGTTGTGCGCGGCCAGCAAGGCCGTGTCGGCAGCGACCATGCCTTCGGCGCGCAGCAGGCGTGCATCGGCCTGGCGCTGCTGCAATGCCACGGCGCGCGCGGCGCGTTCGAGGCGGTGCGCCTTGATCTCGGCGCGGCGTTGTTTGTTGCTTTTCATTTTTCTTTGAACCTCCGCAATACGTCGCTACGAAGGCAGGTCGGTCTTCCGATTCCCTCCTATAGCTCTTCCACTGTCACGATACCTTCGCCCGCAGCAAGTTGAACGATGCTGCCCAACACCTGTCGCGCAAAGTCGGTGTTCGCAAGCAGGCAGACCACAAAGCCATCCGCCTCGATGCTGACCACGGCCTGTGCCCATTCCGAAGGCGTCGAAGGCGGCGCCGGATAGAAATCCGCGCGCTCGCCCTCGACGTTCAGATGGCCGCCGATGCCTGCCTTCCTGCAGATGCCTTGCGCGACTTCGCGCGACGGCAATGCGACCTTGACGCGGTACTCGATGCCCACGGTCAACCCTTCACGCAGACCACCTGCTTGAGCGTGTAAACCACCTCAACCAGGTCCTTCTGCGCCTCCATCACCGCGTCGATGTCCTTGTAGGCCATCGGGATCTCGTCGATCACGTCGGCGTCCTTTCGGCATTCGACGCCTTCGGTCGCGGCGATCTGGTCGGCGACGGTGAAGAGCTTCTTCGCTTTCGTACGGCTCATCTTTCGACCGGCGCCGTGGCTGCAGCTCATGAAGCTCTCGGGGTTACCCTTGCCGCGCACGATGTAGCTCTTGGCGCCCATGCTGCCCGGGATGATCCCCAGCTCGCCGAGCTTCGCGCTCACCGCGCCCTTGCGGGTCACGAGCACGTCTTGCCCGAAGTGCGTTTCGCGGCTCACGTAGTTGTGGTGGCAGTTCACCGCTTCCACGTGCGCCTCGAACGGCTTGGTGATGACCTTGCGCGCGGCCGCGACCACGCGCTGCATCATCACTTCGCGGTTCGCCCGTGCGAACTTCTGGGCCCAGCCCACCGCGCGCACGTAGTCGCCGAAGTACTGGGCGCCTTCCTCGAAGTACGCCAGGTCCTGGTCAGGCAGGTTGCGCTGGTGCAGCTGCGCGTCCTTCTTCGCGAGTTCGATGAAGTGCGTGCCGATGGCGTTGCCCACGCCACGCGAACCCGAATGCAGCATGAACCACACGGCGCCCGCTTCGTCGAGGCAGACCTCGATGAAGTGGTTGCCGGTACCCAGCGTTCCCAGGTGCTTGTGGTTGTTCGTGTTCCTGATGCGCGGATGGTCCTCGCAGATCAGTTCGAACTCGTCCACCAGCTTGGCCCAGGCGGCATCGGTTTCGTCGGGCGGCGTTTCCCACGAACCCTTGTCGCGGCCCATGCGCTTGGGGTTGCTTCCGTGCGGCACAGCCTTCTCGATCGCCGAGCGCAGCGGGCCCAGGTTGTCGGGCAGGTCGCGTGCGTTGAGCGTGGTCTTGCAGGCCATCATTCCGCAGCCGATGTCCACGCCGACGGCGGCGGGGATGATGGCCTTGAAGGTCGGGATCACCGAGCCCACGGTCGCACCGATGCCGTAGTGCACGTCGGGCATGGCCGCGATGTGCTTGAACACGATGGGCAGGCGCGCGGCGTTCTCGAGCTGCTTTTGCGCTTCGTCTTCCACGGGCACGCCGTTGGTCCACATCTTCACGGGAACGCCGTTGGCGACTTCATGCAGTTTGTAGTTCGTCATTTTTCTTTCCTCTCTATCTCTGTCTATTCTTCACACTCGTTGGTGGACACGGCGGGATTCGAACCCGCATCAATACGGCGACCATGGTGTTTGAGTCCGATGGCCCAGTCGACGATTGGAAACGCGCGCCAGTGACAGACCCGTCATCGGAGCCAGCACCTGCATCCTCAACCTTGCTCGTCAACCGACTTGCCCGCCGTACCTGGTCTTACCCAGGCTGCCGGCAATTTCAAACATTTTTGGCAGTGGCGCTCCCTTCTGTGCCTGCGTGCCCGTGTCTCTTTCTTTTCTCTACCGCTCAGGACCCGTTCGGCCGCAGCGTCACGAGTCCGTTGAGCACCTGGTCCAGGCCGCCGACCACCGAGATCTTGTCGATGCGCTCGGCCACGCGTTCCAGCGTCTCGAGTTCCTTCATGCGCAAGGCGACGGGGTTGCCCTCCATCACCTTGGCGGTGTTCAGCAGCGAGCGCGTGGCCGCGGTTTCCTCGCGGCGGCGGATCACGTTGGCCTGGGCCGACTTCTCGGCCTCCACCACCTGCGCGAGGATGGTCTTCATCTCGCCCGGCAGGATGATGTCCTTCACGCCCACGCTCTCCAGCACCAGGCCCGAACCTTCCAGCCGCTCACGCACCTGCGCCAACACCGTCTGGTCGATGGCGGACTTGTTCTCCAGCAGGGCGTCGAGCGTCTGCTCGCCCACCGCCGCGCGCAGGCCGAACTGCAGCTCGCGGTACACATGCTCGGCCGGCTTGGGCATCTGCGCCAAGGCTTGGCGCACATCGGCGAAACGCCACACCGCCGACAGGTTCAGCCGCAGCCCCACCTTGTCGCGGGTCAGGATTTCCTGGCCGCTCACTTCGGCGATCTGCGAACGCAGGTCCACGCTGGTCACGGCCACCTGCCGGTTGAAGCGCCAGAAGCCGTGGTTGCCCGGCGGCAGCAGCGCCTGCATCTGGCCTTCGAGGGTCAGCACGCCGGCGTGGAACTCGGGCACCTGCACCAGCAGCACGCCTTCGAGCCCCTGCACCGCACGCGGACGCAGCGCCACGCTCTGCAGCTTGGCCAGCAGCTCGGCTGGCAGGCGTGCATCGGCGGCCACGTCGATCACGTCGACGCGCTGCTCGCGCAGGCCGCGCCAGTAGAGCTTGCGGGTGGCGGGCGGCAGCACCTGCACCAGCACGCCGTCTTCATGGCGCAGGCCGACCTCGGTCTCACCCAGCGACACCTGCACGAACTCGCGCTGCACCAGCTGCGGCTCGCGCGCCAGGAAGTAGTCGGCCAGCTCGTGGTCGAAGGCCGGCTCGGCCAGCGAGAAGCGCTCGAGCTGCACGGTGTCGAAGCCCGTGAACACGCGGTACTTGCCGGCGGCGTACAGGCCCTCGAAATCGCCGTTGCGCAGCAGCAGCACGCGTTCGTTCTTCTTGACGGTGAATTGGGTGAATCCCAGCATTTTTTCTTCCTCTCTCTTCTTCTTCGTTGCGGTTGTCGTTCGTTGTTCGTCTGTGTTTCGTATCGGGGCCCACGAAGGGCAGGCGGCGGGCACCGTGGCTTGCGAGGTCAGCAACACAGCGGTCGACGGGTCGGTGCGGTGGCTGCGCCATCGCCTCCTTCTGCGTCGATGGCTGCATGCGGTTCCTGGCAGAACGCGCGATGCGCAAGCCGCCTGCACTGGCACGGTGTCGCTCGGCCGGGCCCTGCCCTGCGCCTCGCTCCGGTGTGCCGGGGCGGTGGGGCTTCCGCCCCCATCAAAGCGGCGGTGCGAACACCGCCGAAGGTTGTTTGCGGGAATCGAACCCGCCACGCCGCGTGGTTAGCACGGTGCTCCACCATGAGCAGACTGGAACAAGTCCAGTGACCAGCACAGTTCAACAGCGGCATACCGCGGACCCAAGAACAGGTCTGGCCTGCGGCACCGGGCCGCTTTCATGCGGCACCTGGGAGCGGATGAACTGCATCCGGACAGGTTCTCTATTGCAGCGAGCGTGCCAACTTGCTTGCTCGCCGACAGAAAACACGGCGGCGGCGATGCAAGTCATTGACCTGCAAGGAAAATTTCTTCTTCTCCCGATGTGACGCGGCGCCCATCCCTTGCTAGCATTCAGATAATTTCTAGAAATTCAGCTAGTCTTTTATCCATGAAGCCCATCGTCGTCATCGGTTTTCTCGGCACCCAGCTCGATGCCGGCCAGGGCGCGGGCCGCTGGAACAAGTGGCGCCCCACGGTCTCGCTCGCGCAGCACGACGACATGGTGGTGGCGCGCATCGAGCTGCTGCACACGCGCAAGCACACGGCGCTGGCCGAGCTGGTGAAGGCCGACATCGCCGCCGTGTCGCCCGAGACCACGGTCAACCTCGTGCCCTTCGACCTCGAAGACCCGTGGGACTTCGGCGAGGTCTACACGCGCCTGTACGACTGGGCGCGCGCCTACCCCTTTCAGCCCGAGCGCGAGCAGTACTGGACGCACATCACCACGGGCACGCACGTGGCGCAGATCTGCATGTTCCTGCTGTCGGAATCGCGCGTGGTGCCGGGCGTGCTGGCCCAGACCTCGCCGCCGCGCAAGCAGCGCCAGGGCGACGCCGGCAAGGTCGCGCTCATCGACCTCGACCTGTCGCGCTACGACCCGATCGCGCGCCGCTTCGACGCCGACCAGCGCGACGCGGTCGCCTTCCTGAAGAGCGGCATCGCCACGCGCAACGCGCGCTTCAATGCGCTCATCGACGAGATCGAGCGCGTGGCCGTGCGCTCGCGCGCGCCCATCCTGCTGGTGGGGCCGACGGGCGCGGGCAAGTCGTTCCTGGCGCGCCGCATGTTCGAGCTGAAGCAGGCGCGCCACCAGGTGACGGGGCCATTCGTCGAGGTGAACTGCGCCACGCTGCGCGGCGACGGCGCGGCCTCCACGCTGTTCGGGCACAAGAAGGGCTCGTTCACCGGCGCGGCGAGCGACCGCGCGGGCCTTCTGCGCACCGCGCACCAGGGCGCGCTGTTTCTCGACGAGATCGGCGAACTGGGTCTGGACGAGCAGGCCATGCTGCTCAAGGCCATCGAGGAAAAACGCTTCTTCCCCGTGGGCGCCGACAAGGAAGTGGAGAGCGACTTCCAGCTCATTGCCGGCACCCACCGCGACCTGCGCCGCGACGTGGCACAAGGGCGCTTTCGCGAAGACCTGTTCGCGCGCATCAACCTCTGGACCTACGACCTGCCCGGCCTCGCGCAGCGGCCCGAGGACATCGAGCCCAACCTCGACCACCTGCTGGCCCTGCACGCGGCCGAGAACCACCGCGTGGTGCGCTTCAACGCCGAGGCGCGCACGGCCTACCTGCGCTTTGCGCAGAGCAGCGAGGCGATCTGGCGCGGCAACTTCCGCGACCTGTCGGCCAGCGTGACGCGGCTTGCCACGCTGGCTGACGGCGGGCGCATCGCCGTCGCGCTGGTCGAAGCGGAGATCGCGCGGCTGCGCTGGCTGTGGAAGCACGAAGGCATGGGCACATCGGTGGCTGCGGCGGGCGACGACGTCGACCTGGAAGCCTTGCTCGGCGAAGAGAAATTCGCCGCGCTCGATCTGTTCGATCGCCTGCAGCTCGAAGCGGTGGTGCGCGTGTGTCGGCCGGCGCGCAGCTTGTCGGAGGCGGGGCGCCAGCTGTTCCAGGCCTCGCGGACGCAGCGCAGCGTGGTCAACGATGCGGACCGGCTGCGCAAGTACCTGGCCAAGATGGGGCTGGACTGGGCGCACGTTTCAGCCGATGCGCGACCCTGAGGGCGTGGGCTATCCTCCGCCCGATGCCCATCTCCGCATTCGCCGTGAAGGTTCCCGCGGCTGAACCCATCGCCGCAGACCTTCGCCGCCGCTTCGACCCCACCGTGGCGCTCGGCGTGCCCGCGCACATCACGCTGCTCGTGCCCTTCATGGACCCCGCGCTGATCACCGACGAAGTGCTCGACCGCGCGCGGCGCGTGCTGCAACGCACGGCGCCGTTCTCGTTCGTGCTCGGCAAGGTCGGGCGCTTTCCAGAGACGGCCTACCTCGCACCGGAGCCCGCTGCGCCGTTCATCGAGATGACGCGTGCGCTGGTGAAAGAGTTTCCCGACTTCCCGCCGTACGACGGCGCGCATGACGACATCGTTCCGCATCTGTCGGTGGCGCACGGCAACGCGCTGCACGCGGAAGAAGCGGCCATCGAGCTGCAGGCGCGGCTGCTTGCGTCGGGGCCGGTGCAGGCGCGCTGCACGGAGGTCGTGCTCATCGAGAACGCGTCGGGGCAGTGGTTGGACATGCATGTCTTCCCACTCACCGCCCCCGCGACGGTCCTTCGCCCATGACCGAGATCTACATCAGCACCGACGTCGAAACCGACGGCCCCATTCCCGGCCCGCACTCGATGCTCAGCTTCGGCTCGGCCGCCTATACGGCCGACAAGCATCTGGTGTCCACCTTCAGTGCCAACCTGCACACGCTGCCCGGCGCCGAGGCCGACCCCAAGACGGCTGCCTGGTGGCAGACGCAGCCCGAAGCCTGGGCCGCGTGCCGCACCGACCTGCAGGACCCGACGCACGCCATGAAGAACTACGTCGCGTGGCTTAAGGGGCTGAAGGCGCGGCCGGTGTTCGTGGCGTACCCGGCGGGCTTCGACTTCCTGTTCGTCTACTGGTACCTGATGCGCTTCGCAGGCGAGAGCCCGTTCAGCCATTCGGCGCTCGACATGAAGAGCTTCGCGATGGCCCTGCTGAAGATCGGCTACCGCGACAGCACCAAGCGCGCGATGCCGCGCCGCTGGTTCGATGCCGGGCTGCCGCACACGCACGTGGCGCTGGACGACGCCATCGAGCAAGGCGCCCTCTTCTGCAACATGCTCGCCGAAAGCCGGCGGGCCGGCGGATCGCAGGCATGACGACCAGCACCAACGCACCCGCGCGCCGCTGGTGGATGTCGCTGGCCGCGCTGCCGCTCTTTCTGCTCGGCGGTTGCGTGCAGTCGATGTTCTATTACCCCGACCGCGTGCGCTACGAAACGCCCGACGCGCTGGGCCTGCGCTACGAGAACGTGCGCTTCACCAGCGCCGACGGCACGCGCCTGAGCGGCTGGTTCATTCCCGCCGCAGGCCGGGCCGACCCGAAGGCGGCCAAGGGCACGGTGGTGCACTTCCACGGCAACGCGCAGAACATGAGCAGCCACTGGCGCTTCGTCGCATGGCTGCCGGCGCAGGACTACAACGTCTTCGTGTTCGACTACCGCGGCTATGGCGAATCGGACGGCGAGCCCGAGCCCCGCGGCGTGTTCGAGGATTCGAACGCCGCGCTCGACCATGTGCGCGCCCGCGCGGACGTCGATGCGTCGCGGCTGTTCGTCTTCGGGCAGAGCCTGGGCGGCACGAACGCGATCGCGGCCGTGGGCTCGGGCAACCGGGCCGGCGTGAAGGCGGTGGCGATCGAGTCGACCTTCTATTCGTACCGCTCGATCGCCAACGACAAGCTGCCGGGCGCCGGCCTGCTGGTGCGCGACGACTACGCGGCCTCGAAGTTCGTCGCGGCCCTTGCGCCGATTCCGCTGTTGCTGATCCATGGCACGGCCGACGCGGTGATTCCGCACCACCACTCGCAGCGCCTGCTGGCCGACGCGAAAGAACCCAAGCAGCTGATCGAGGTGCCGGGCGCCGGCCACCTCGAGCCGATGGCGGCGCCGCGCTTCGCCGCGACGTACCGGCAAGCCCTCACCACCTTCTTCGACAGCGCCCCGGCGCTGCCTGCCCGCCCATGAAACACTTCGACGAAGCCGCCACCGCCGCCCCCCTGGGTTTCGATCGACTGGTGCCCGCGCTGCGCGCCGCCTTCGCGGCCGAGGCGCAGGTGCCGCCGCGCCACGTGCACAGCATCGAGACCGGCGGTGACGCGGCCACGCGCGGCACGGTGCTGATCATGCCGGCGTGGAGCGACGCGGGCTTCCTGGGCATCAAGACGATCAACATCTTTCCGGGCAACGGCGCGCGCGGCCTGCCCGGGCTGCATGCGACCTACGTGCTGTACGACGCGCGCACCGGCGTGCCGCTGGCGATGATGGACGGCAACGAGATCACGGCGCGGCGCACGGCTGCCGCCTCGGCGCTGGGCGCCTCGTTCCTGGCGCGCACCGACGCGCGCAAGCTGCTGGTGCTGGGCACCGGCCGCATCGCGCGCATGCTGCCCGCCGCGCACGCGAGCGTGCGACCCATCGACGAGGTGTGGGTGTGGAACCACCGGCCCGAGGGCGCCGAGGCGCTGGCCGAGCAATGGCGCAGTGAAGGATGGAACGCGCAGGCGGCCGGCACCGACCTCGAAGCGGCCGTGCGCGGTGCCGACATCGTGAGCTGCGCCACGCTGGCGACCACGCCGCTGGTGCGCGGCGAATGGCTGCCACCGGGCGCGCACCTCGACCTGATCGGCAGCTTCACGCCCGCGATGCGCGAAGCCGATGTGCAATGTTTCGATGGCACGCGCACCTTCATCGACACGCCCGAGGCGCTGCAGAAGGCCGGTGACCTGCTCGACGCGATCGCGGCCGGCACCCTGCGTGCCGACGCGGTGCAGGGCACGCTCGCCGAGCTGTGCCGCGGCACGCGGCCCGGGCGCACGGGCGATGCAGAGCGCACGGTGTTCAAGGCCGTGGGCAGCGCGCTCGAAGACCTGAGCGCGGCCACGCTGGTGTGGCAGGCGCGCACGGCCCCCTGAGGCCCGCACCGCCCGCCATCAACGTCAGAACGTCACGTTCGCCGACAGCCAGATCGTGCGTCCGGCCGGCGTGGTGCCCGCCACCGATGCGCCGCCCTGGAAGTACTCGTTGACCCAGGCCGAGGTGCCCGCCAGGTTCACCTGCTGGAACCTGCGGAAGTCCTTGTTGAACAGGTTGTTGATGTTGGCGTTCAGGCGCACGTTCTTCGACACCTGATAAGAACCACCGAGGTGAAACAGGTGGTACGCCTTGATGTCGCCCACCGCGCGGTAGATCGCCAGGTTGTTGCCCGTGAGGCGTGCGGGGTCGCCGGTGAAGCGCGGACTCTTGCCGCGGTACTCGCCGCGCAGCCAGAAGCGCCACTTGGCGTCGGGATTCCAGTCGAGCTGCGCGTGCAGCAGGTGGCGCGCGGTGTCGGCCAGCTTGCCGTTCTTCACGCCGCCTTCGATCACTTCGCTGTCGGTCCAGGTGTAGCCCGCCTTCAGGCCCCAGGCCTTGGTGAGCTGCACGCGGCTGCTCAGCTCCATGCCCCAGGTCTTGGCCCGGTCGACGTTGACCGAGTAGTTGGCGGTCGGGTCGACCACGCAGCTGGAGATGCGCGCCACGCTGCAGTCGCCGCCGCTGGCGATCTTGTCCTTCACCTTGTTGTGGAACAGGGTCGCCGAGGCGGTCAGGCCCTTCTGGTTGTTGAACAGCGCCGACAGCTCGGTGCTGGTGCTGGTCTCGGGCTTGAGGTTCGGGTTGCCGATGTTGAGCGTGGCGCCCTGGCCACTCACGCCGCTGATGCCGTCGATCAGCTGGTTCAGGCGCGGCGCTCGAAAGCCCTTGCTGACGCCGCCCTTGAAGGTCCACTGCGGCGTGGCATCCCAGACCAGGTAGCCGCGCGGGCTCACGTGGCCGCCGAAGGCGCTGTGGTGGTCGTAGCGACCGCCCAGCGTGGCGGTGAGGCCGGGCGCGAGGCGCCATTCGTCTTCGGCGAACAGCGCCCACATCGTCTGGCTCTGCGAACGCGGCAGCAGGCCGTCGACCAGCTTGGCGTCCCACCACTGGCCGCCGACCGTGAGCACGTGGGCATCGCCCACCGGCGCGACGAGCTTGCTGTCGAGCACGAGGTTGGTGGTCTTGAGTTCGCGCGCGCGGCCGCGGTCGGCTTCGTTCAGCCAGTACACGGTGCGGCGGGCCGCGGCATTGCGCGGGATGGCGCCGCCGGGAATCGTGCGGCCGACGGTCTCGGTGGTGGTGTGCATCAGGCTGCTTTCCACGGTGCCGAAGCCCAGGCGCCCGGTGTGGCCGATGGCGACCTGGTCGCGGTTGAAGCGCAGCGCGTCCAGGTAGCCCGGCGGGTTGTTGCCGGTGCGGTTGGGTGCGGCCGCGTCGCGCGTGCCGAGCCGGCCGTCTTCGTTGTCGTACCAGCTGCGGCCCGATTCCACGTCGAGCCAGATGTCGTGCTGGCGGTTGGGCGTGAGCATCAGGCGCCCGCCCACGCTGTGCTGGCGGCTCTCGGCGGGCGCGGGGTTGCGGGCCGTCGCGGGCTGCGCCTGGCCGGGGGCCAGCACCCAGTCGGCGGCTTCGCGGCGGTAGATGTTGCCGCGCAGGGTCAGGCCCAGCAGGTCGGTGGCCACAGGGCCGCTCAGGTACACGCTGGAGCGCGTCTGCGAACCCCACTCGCTGTCCTGCGGGATGCCGGTTTCCATCGTGACCTGGCCACCCCATTCGCGCGCCACCTTGCGCGTGATGATGTTGACCACGCCGCCCATGGCGTCGGAGCCGTACAGCGTGGACATCGGGCCGCGGATGACCTCGATGCGCTCGATGGCCGCCAGCGGCGGCATGAAGCTGGTGTGCGCGGCGCCGAAGCCGTTGGGCGTCACGTCGCCGGCCACGTTCTGGCGGCGGCCGTCGATGAGGATCAGCGTGTAGTCGCTGGGCATGCCGCGGATCGAGATGTCCAGGCCTCCGGTCTTGCCGGTCGAGCCGCCCACGTCGATGCCTTCGACGTTCTGCAGCGCCTCGGCCAGGTCGCGGAACTGGCGCGTTTCCAGCTCCTGGCGCGTGATCACCGAAATGGAAGCGGGCGCGTCCTTGAGTTCCTGCTCGAAGCCGGTCGCGCTGACGACGACCTCGCGCAGTTGTTGTTCAGCGGGCGTCTGGGCGAACAGGGCGGGAGAAAAAAGAGATGCGGCGGCCAGCGCCAGCACCGACGGACGCGGCCGACGGCCGCAACGCGAAAACAACATGCAAAAACTCCACGGGAAACGGCAGGAAAAACAGGGCCGCTCTCGGATGCGTTGTTGTTGCGTACCAACTGATCAGCATCAATTCTATTGAGAATGAAAACAAATATTATTTGCATCCAGAACCAGCAAAGGGACATTGCGAGAGGTAGATGGCGCTTCGTGTAGGCCCTGCTTCCGGCCACTGTGACAAACCCCATGTCAGCCGAAAGTTCATCTTGAATTCGGGGGCGGCTACGTCATCTGGCGAATGGCAGCCCGCGAAGGGCGCTGTTACTCTGGAACAAGAAAAAAGAGAGGTCCGCCATGCTCACCATCCTTCAGAAAGCCGTGATCCTCGGGAAGGCCGGCGTCGACGTCCCGGCCCGTCCGCTCGACGACCTGTCGACGCCGATGGCCACCGGCTCACCGGTGAAGGCGGAAGGCGTGTCGCAGAAGGCGCACGAATGGGCGCGGGCCGTCGAGACCCTGTACGTCAGCTACGTTGCGGCGCGCGCCGCGAAGAGCCTGCGCGACGCCGAAGAGGCGCGGCAGTCGGCCATGCTGCGGCAACTGTCGGCTGCGGTGCAGGCCTGAGCACCATGGGACTGTTCGATTTCCTGAAGAAGAAAAAGCAGCCGGAAGTGGACATGCCGTCGACGCTCGAGGCCGGCATGGCCTCGCAGGCGGAAGACTTCATCGCCGCCTTCTCGCAGCCCGGCGCGCCCATCGACAGCGCGGCGCTCGACTACTCCGAAGCCTCGCTGGTCCTGGTCGACCAGGTGCTCGAAGACTTCTTCCAGCAGCAAGCGCCCTTGCCCGACGACCTGCACTTCCTGGCGTCGGCCTACGTGTTCGAAACCGCACGCCGCGAGTTCGGCGGACGCTACCTGCGCGGCGACGACGACAACCCCTTCGTCCTCGTGATCGGCCCCGACAGCGCACAGGTCGGCGTCTGCGCGATGGCCAAGGTGCGCGGGCGCGCCGTCAACGGCCCGGAAGACAGCCTGGCGTTCTTCTACGCCGGCATCGCGCCCGTGGTGCAGCGCGGCGTGAGCGCCACGCTGGTCTGACGCTCACCAGACAGCAGCAGCGGCATCACAGCCCGCTGCTACCCGCTGCGCCCGCCCCCTTCGAATAATGCGGCGACGGCCGGCACGCCCCCTGCGCCGGCCGGTTTCGCCCCACCTCATCCGAAGGAGACAAACCCGATGGCTCGCAAGATCCTGATGCTCTGCGGCGACTACGCCGAAGACTACGAAACCATGGTGCCGTTCCAGACCCTGCTGGCCGTCGGCCACACCGTGCATGCGGTGGCGCCCGATAAGAAGGCCGGCGACTGGGTGCACACCGCCATCCACGACTTCGAGGGCGCGCAGACCTACAGCGAGAAGCCGGGCCACCGCTTCACGCTGAACGCCAGCTTCGACGAGGTGCGTCCCGAGGCCTACGACGCGCTCGTGATCCCCGGCGGCCGCGCGCCCGAGTACCTGCGCATGCACAGCCGCGTGGTCGAGATCGCGCGCCACTTCCTGGCCACCGACAAGCCGGTGGCCGCCGTCTGCCACGGCGCGCAGCTGCTCGCGGCCACGGGCCTCATCAAGGGCCGCAAGGTGTCGGCCTACCCAGCCTGCCAGGTCGAGGTGGAACTGGCCGGCGCCGAGTACATGGGCATTCCGGTCGACCAGGCCGTGACCGACCGCAACCTCGTCACGGCACCGGCCTGGCCGGCGCATCCGGCATGGCTGTCGCAGTTCCTGGTGGTGCTGGGCACGCGCATCGAACACTGACCTGAACGGATGGGCGCGGGCGGCGCTACAGTGCCGCGTCGCCCCGATTCATTCCGCCTCTCGAGGAGATGGCCCATGTGCGAAGTCTTCATCAGCGCCGATCCGCAAAGCTACGACGCGCGCACGCGCTCGGTGCGGCTGCACGGCGTGGTCACCAGCATCCGGCTCGAGAACCTGTTCTGGCAGGTGCTCGAAGAGATCGCGCAGCGCGACGGCATGGCCGTGGTGCAGCTCATCGAGCGGCTGTACGACGAGCTGGTGGCGGCGCGCGGCGAGGTCGGAAACTTCGCGTCGTTCCTGCGCGTGTGCGCGTTGCGCTACGAGGCGATGGTGGCGCAGGGGCGGATTCCGGCCGACACCTCGGTCGCGATCCGCTCGCTCGATGCGAACGCCGTGCTGCATGAACTGCCGCAGGGCTGGGGACGGCCGTCACCCGTGCCGCAGCCTGGCGAGGCCCGCGTGCACACGCTCCACACCGCCGCGCGGCGGCATGCGTAGACGCCGCCCTTGCGCGCCCCTTCACGAGATCACCAGCGCATCTTCACGCCGACGCTCGCGTTCACCCCGCTCTTGATGCGCGAGTCGCCGCCGGAGCCCGACCACAGCTTGCCCAGCTCCACATAGACGCTGGTGTTCTCGGCCACCTGCAGCGTGGCCCCCGCCGCCAGCTCGGTGCTGCTGCCGCCGGTGCGCGTCGCGATGTCGGTGAAGCCGGCCGGGCCGACGAAGCGGGTGACGTCGGTGCCGCGGCTGCTGCGGTGGAAATTGACGCGCACATAAGGCTGCAGCACCCCGGCGCTGGTGACGAACTCGCCCTTCACGCGCACGCCGGCGCGTGCCCGCCAGCCGTTGTGGCTGTTCTGCTGCACGAGCGCGCCGGAGATGCCCGTGTCGCCCAGGCTCACCCGCTGGTGCACCAATTGCACCTGCGGCTCGACGGTCCAGTTCTGCGCGATGGGAATCGACTGCCCCACCTCGATGGACGCCAGCAGGCTGTTGCCCTTGCCGCCCCGGGAGAAGCCCAGCGTGGGCCTGGCGGTGTAGCGGTGGCGCCCGGCCTGCAGCACGCCGTCGACGTACACGCCGCTGGCGTGCTTCCAGGTGGCATAGGCGCCCAGGTACTCGCTCTTCTGGTTGTTGGTGCCCACGCCGAGGTTCGCCAGGCCGCTGGCAAAGCCGTTCACGCGCATGTCGCCGTCGAGCTGGCCGACGTACACGCCCGCGTGCCAGTCGGGGTTGGCCCACAGGTCGGTGCCGGCCTGGAAGCCCGTGAGGCGCCCCTTGCTCGTGGGGCTCACGGTGCCGCCCTGCGCGATGGTGCGGTCGGTGCTGATGATGCGGCCCCAGGCCTCGCGGTAGCCCTGCGTCGGCTTGGCCGGGTTCGCGCCCGCTACAAGGTCCTCGCCCATGCGCACGCGTCTGTTGCCGAGCATCGCGAAGCTGGACTGGCGCAGCTGCTCGGGCAGCGCAGCGTACAGCGGCACTTCGGCGCGGTAGGTGGGCACGGCGAGCACGGGCACGACGCCGGTGCCGCCAGTGCCCGAGCCGCCACCGCCGGCAGGCGGCGTGACGGGCGGGACAGGCGTCACGGGCGTCACGGGTGCGGCGGTCGAGCGCAGGTACCAGTTCTCGCCCGCGCCGGTGGCGTCGGCCGCATGCAGCCGGTACTCGTAGGCGCCCGCATCCACGTGCGTGCCGGCCAGCACGAACGCACTCTTGGTCGTCTGCGCGGTGGTGGTCGCGCCGTTGAGGGCGCTGATCACCTCGATGCCGTTGCCGGTGGTGAGCGCGCCCAGGCCGCCCAGGTTGGTGATCTGCACATTCGTCGTGCCGCTGGCGACGGCGGTGGCGCCGCTCAGGATGAGCCGGTCGCTCGCGCTCGCGCTGCCGCCCAGCGCGGTCCCCAGTCGCAACATGCCACCGTTGCCCACCCAGGGACCGTTGACGGTGAGCGTGGTGCCGGGCACCGCGCCGACCAGCGACACCGTGCCGCTGTGGGCCATCGACGCGAGGGTCTGGCTGTTGCCGGCCAGGTCGAGCGTCGCGCCGGCGGCCACGGTGAAGGGACTCGCGCTGCTGAGCACGTTGGCCGCGCCCGCGCGCAGGGTGCCCGCCGCGACGTTGGTCGCGCCCGAGTGGGTGTCGGCACCGCTGAGCGTCAGCACGCCCGCGCCGATCTTCACGAGATCGCTGGCGCCGGAGATCGCGCCGGTCCATGCTAGGTCGTTCCCGTTGGTGTCGATGGTGCCCGTGCCGCCCAGCAGCAGGGCGTTGTTGACGCTGAGGCCACCGGCGCCCGCGATGACGCTGGCGGTGGCGCCCGCGCCGATCGAAATCGCACCCGTCATCGACGAGCCGGTGTTCAGCGTGAGGCTGTTGGTGCCGCCCGTGAATGCGACCGCCGCAGCGCGCGTGACGCCGTCGCCGCCCAGGCCGCCTGAGATGGTTCCGCCGTTGGTCAGCGCGAGGTTGGCGCCCGTCACCCCGACGCCGCCCACGCCGTTGGCACCGCTCGGGCCACCGTTGCTGTTGGCCCCGCCAGCGCCGCCCGCCCCACCGGCGATGGTGCCGGTGTTGGTGAGGGTTGCGCCCGCGCCGGTCGACGCGAGGCCCGCCCCGCCATCGCCGCCAGCGCCCGGTGAACCGGTGCCGCCCGCACCGCCGCCGGCCGCACCGCCCGCGCCCCCCGCACCGCCCGTGATCGCGCCGGAGTTGTTGACGGTGACGGCGACACCCGCCAACGTCGCGCCGATGCCCCCTGCGCCGCCGCCGCCGCCCGAGGCGTTGGAACGGGCGGGCGCCAATTCGGCCCCGCCGGCGCCGCCCGCCCCGCCCGTGAGGGGACCGGTGTTGGTGAAGCTGAGCCCCGGGTTGGTCGCGTTCAGGTAGAACCCGCCGCCCCCGCTGCCGCCGCCACCGCCCTGCGAGAAGGCGTCGCCGCCCTTGCCGCCCGCGCCGCCCGTGGAAGATCCCGTCGCCGTGTAGCTGCCGAGCGGGCCGCTGAGGATCGAACCGTAGCCGCCCGCGCCGCCGCCGCCCGCTGCCCAGTACCCGTTGCCGCCCGCGCCCCCGATACCACCGGTGTAGCTGTCGGACGAATTGGCCACGTTGTTGGCGATCGACGCGCCCTGGAAGCCGCCGCCCCCGCCCCCGCCATAGCCGTTGCCGTTGGCCGCGTCACCGGTCTGCGCCTGGCCCGCGCCACCCGCGTCGCCCTGGAACGCACCAGGACCGGTGGGCGTGCTGGCCGCGCCGGCCGCGCCGCCGGTGCCCGGCGTGGCACCGCCGAAGCCGCCGATGCTGGCGTTGGCCCCCGCCGTGACGCCGCCCGGCGTGGACGATCCGCCCGCGCCGCCGAAGGCATTGACCGTGGTGTCGTTGAGCCCGCCGCTGCCGCCCGTGCCGTCGCTGCCGCCCGTGCCCGCGTTCAGCGACGCGTCACCGACCGGCTGGCCACCCGCACCGCCGGCCGCGAGCACCGGCACGACGCAGACCCACAGTGCCGCCGTTGCCGCCGCTGCCGCCACCGCGCGCACGCCGCCCCCGCTGCACGATCGCGCGTGGCCGCGCGCGATTTCCGGCGCGGCCACCCAGGTGCCGGCGGTGGGACTCCACAGGGTTCGGAAGATCTTGTTCATGACTCAACTCCCTCTTCGTTCACTGACTAAGCAGGTGGACCTCCGTGTGCAGCAGCAATGGCTTGCTCCTCCCCACGGCGACGATTTCGGATGTGCAAGTCAAAAATGTAAGAACGCGTGCCAGTTACGCGTATCCCTGCAAGGGGCTACCCTGAAACGGGAGCGACCGGCCCCATGCGGGGCCACTTCGCCTCTGTCAGGCCCTTCGGTAGACGGTCTACCCTGTCGCGTATCCATACGTAACATGTGACTTTTGGACAGCACAATCTCTCGCCCTTGGCGCAGCGCCCAAAAGAAAAGGCACCCTCGCGGGTGCCTTGTTCGTTGCGGATGCGCCCCGGGGCGCGCGCTGTCAGTCCAGCGACACGTTCGCCTTGCGGATCACGTCGGTGAAGCGCTTCGTTTCCGTTGCCACGAACTGGTCGAACTGCGGGCGCGTGGTCGGGAACGGCTCGTAGCCGAAGCTCTTGAACTTCTCCAGCACGTCCGGTTCGGCCAGGCCCTTCTCGATGTCGCGCTTGATCTTGTCGGTCACCGAAGCCGGCAGGCCCTTTGGCACGGCGATGGCGTTCCAGCCGATGACCTCGAAGCCCTTCGGGCCGCCCGATTCGCTCACGGTGGGCACGTCGGGGAAGGCGGCCACGCGCTGGGGCGCTGCCGCTGCCAGGAAGCGCAGCTTGTTGGCGCGCTGCAGCGGGCCGGCGGTGGCGCTGCTGCCCAGCGCAAAGGCCAGCTCGCCGGTGGCGACCGAGGTGTACAGCTGCGTGGTCTCCTTGTAGATCACGTGCTCCATCTGCGTGCCGGTGGCCGACTCGAACAGCTCCGAGCCCAGGTGCACCGGGTTGCCGACCGACCACGAGCCGTAGTCGAGCTTGCCGGGGTTGGCCTTGGCGTCGGCGATGAGGTCGCCCACGGTCTTGTACTTGCTGTTGGTCGCGACAGTGAAGAAGAAGTAGGTCTTGAACAACGGCAGCAGCGCGTCGAAATCCTTCGATGCGTCGTAAGGCAGTTTCTTGAACAGCGCCGGGTACGCGGCCAGGTGCACGTTGTCGAGCACGATGATGTCGTGGCCGTCCTTGGCACCGCGCTTGAAGGCGTCGATGGCGATGAAGCCGTTGCCGCCCGGGCGGTTCTCGACCACCACCGGCTGGCCCCAGGCGCGCGAGAGCTTGTCGGCCACGAGGCGGGCCACGCCGTCCGGGCCACCGCCGACCGGGAACGGCGTGATGATGCGCACGGGCTTGGTCGGGAAGGCCGCAGGTTGTTGCTGTGCCGACGCGGTCAGCGGCAGCAGGCCGCCGGCAGTCAACGCCAGCACGGCTGCAGCGATGGCGCGGCGCGAAAGCGACGAACGGAAAAAGGACATGAGGGAAGTCTCCGGTTTGATGAATCGTTGATGGGTGGGAAGCGGTGCGTCGCCGCTCAGTCGACCGACGCGCCCGAGGCCTTGACGATGCCGGCCCACAGCGCGCTTTCCTTCGCGATGAGCGCGGCGTACTCGGTCGGCCCGCCGAGCAGCGGCACGGCGCCTTCCACGTCCAGGCGCGACTGGAACTCGGCGCCGCCCGCCACCTGCAGCATCTGCGCCGACAGCGTCTTCACGAACGTGTCGGGCGTGCCGCGCGGCGCGAGGATGCCGTAGGTGAGCGTGCTCTCGAAGCCCGCGAGTTCGCGCAGGCCCGACTCGGCCACGGTGGGCACGTCGGGCAGCGACGGCAGGCGTTTGGCGCCCGTGACGGCAATGGCGCGCAGGCGCCCGCCCTTGACCAGCGCGAGCGCGGGCGGGATGACGCTGAACATCATCTGCACCTGGCCGCCCGCGAGGTCAGTGAGCGCGGGGTTGGTGCCCTTGTAGGGAATGTGATTGATCTTCGTGCCGGTGCGCTGCGCGAAGAGCTCGCCCGTGAGGTGGCCGCCCGTGCCGCTGCCGCTCGAGGCGTAGTCGAGCAGGCCCGGGCGCACCTTGGCCTCCTTGACGAGGTCGGCCACGCTGCGCACCTTCGAGGCGGCGGGCACCACGAGCACGAGCGCGGACGACGCGAACATGGCCACGGGCACGAGGTCCTTGCGGGCGTCGAACTTCAGCCCCTTGTACAGCGCCGGGTTGATCGACACGGTGCCCGTGTGGCCCAGCAGCAGCGTGCTGCCGTCGGGCGTGCTGCGCACCACCTGCTCGGTGCCGAGGTTGCCGCCCGCGCCGGGCTTGTTGTCGACGATGACGCCCGACTTGCGCACCTCGCCCAGGCCCTTGGCCATCTGGCGCGCAAACACGTCGTTGCCGCCGCCGGCCGCGAAGGGCACGACGATGCGGATCGGCTTGGCATCGCTCTGCTGCGCATGCGCCGGCAGGCCCGCTGCTGCCAGCAGACCCAGCAGCAGCTCGCGTCGGGCGAGCGCCATCAGACGCGTTCCAGGATCACGGCAATGCCCTGCCCCACGCCGATGCACATCGTGCACAGCGCGTAGCGGCCGCCGCCCTTGTGCAGCTGGTTCACCGCGGTGGTGGCCAGGCGTGCGCCGCTGGCGCCGAGCGGGTGGCCCAGTGCGATGGCGCCACCGTTGATGTTCACGCGCGCGTCGTCGTCCTTCAGGCCCAAGAGGCGCAGCACGGCGAGGCCTTGTGCGGCGAAGGCTTCGTTGAGTTCGATGACGTCGATCTGGTCGAGCGTGAGGCCGGTGAGCGCCAGCACCTTCTGCGTGGCGGGCGCCGGGCCGATGCCCATGATGCGCGGCGCGACGCCGGCCGTGGCCATGCCGACCACGCGGGCGCGCGGCGTGAGGCCGTGCTTGGCGGCGCTGGCTTCGTCGGCCAGCAGCAGCGCGCAGGCGCCGTCGTTCACGCCGCTGGCATTGCCGGCGGTGACGGTGCCGTCGGGACGCACGATGGGCTTGAGCTTGGCCAGCGCCTCCAGCGTGGTGTCACGCGGATGCTCGTCCTTGTTGACGATGAGGGCGTCGCCCTTCTTCTGCGGCACGCTCACGGGCACGATCTCGGCATCGAAGAAGCCGGACTTCTGCGAAGCGACGGCGCGCAGCTGCGAGTTGAGCGCCATCAGGTCTTGCGCTTCGCGCTCGATCTTGTAGTCGGTGGCGACGTTCTCGGCCGTCTCGGGCATCGAGTCGACGCCGTACTGCGCCTTCATGAGCTTGTTGACGAAGCGCCAGCCGATGGTGGTGTCGTACACCGCGTTGTTGCGGCTGAAGGCGCTCTCGGCCTTGGGCATGACGAAGGGCGCGCGGCTCATGCTTTCGACGCCGCCGGCGATCATGAGGCCGGCTTCACCGGCGCGGATGGCGCGAGCCGCGGTGCCCAGTGCATCGAGGCCCGAACCGCACAGGCGGTTGATGGTGCCGCCGCCCACTTCGATCGGCAGGCCCGCGAGCAGCGCCGACATGCGCGCGACGTTGCGGTTGTCTTCGCCGGCCTGGTTGGCGCAGCCGTAGAGCACGTCGCTCACGGCCTGCCAGTCGACGTTCTTGTTGCGCTCGATGAGGGCGCGCAGGGGCACGGCGCCGAGGTCGTCGGTACGCACGCTGCTGAGCGAACCGCCGTAGCGGCCGAAGGGGGTGCGGACGGCGTCGCAGATGAAGGCTTGGGTGGTCATGTGAGTTGTCTCTTGAATGGGTGGAACGGATCAGGCGGCGATCGGAAGGCCGACCAGCTTTTCGAGTTCTTCGCGGCTCAGGCCCTCGACGGTGTCGACGAGCTTCAGGCCCTGCGGCGTGCATTCGAGCGTGGCGAGGTCGGAGTACACGCGCTTGACGCAGCCGATGCCGGTGAGCGGATAGGTGCACTGCTGCACCAGCTTGCTCACGCCCTGTTTGGTGAGCAAATCCATCATGACCCACGTCTGCTTGGCGCCGATGGCCAGGTCCATCGCGCCGCCGACCGCGGGAATGGCGTCTTTCTCGCCCGTGTGCCAGTTGGCGAGGTCGCCGGTGGCCGACACCTGGAACGCGCCGAGCACGCAGATGTCGAGGTGGCCGCCGCGCATCATCGCGAAGCTGTCGGCGTGGTGGAAGAACGAGCCGCCCGGCAGCAGCGTGACGGGCTGCTTGCCGGCGTTGATGAGGTCGTAGTCTTCTTCGCCGGCCTCGGGCGCGGGGCCCATGCCGAGGATGCCGTTCTCGCTTTGCAGGATGACCTCGCGGCCCTGCGGCAGGTGGTTGGCCACCAGCGTGGGCTGGCCGATGCCGAGGTTGACGACGGCGCCGTCGAAGATGTCTTGTGCCACTCGCGCGGCGAGCTGGTCCTTGGTGCGACGTGTGTATGCCATGGTCATGCTGCCTTCTTGAAGCCACCCGCTTGCGTGGCGACACGTTCGATGCGCACCACCTGGTGCACGAAGATGCCCGGGGTCACGATGGTCTCGGGGTCGAGGGTGCCGAGCTCGGCGATGTCGTGCACGGTGGCGACGGTCTTCTTCGCGGCCATGGCCATCACTGGACCGAAGTTGCGCGCGGCCTTGCGGTAGACCAGGTTGCCCCATCGGTCGCCGCGCTCGGCCTTGATGAGCGCCACGTCGCCGTGGATGGGGTACTCGAGCACGTACTGCACGCCGTCGATCTCGCGCGTTTCGCGATTGCCGGCCAGTTGCGTGCCGTAGCCCGTGGGGCAATAGAAGGCGCCGATGCCGGCACCCGCCGCGCGGATGCGCTCGGCCAGGTTGCCCTGGGGCACCAGTTCGAGTTCGATCTTGCCGCTGCGGTACAGGCCGTCGAACACCTGGCTGTCGGCCTGGCGCGGAAAGCTGCAGATGATCTTGCGCACGCGGCCGGCCTTGAGCAGCGCCGCGAGGCCTGTCTCTCCATTGCCTGCGTTGTTGTTGACGACCGTGAGGTCCTTGGCGCCCTGCTCGACGAGGCCGTCGATGAGTTCGCCTGGAATGCCGGCGGTGCCGAAACCGCCGATGAGCACCGTGGCGCCGTCTTGGATGCCTGCCAGGGCATCGGCGACCGAGCGCGCGATCTTGTTGATCATGAAGCTTGTCTCCGGGAGTGAAGAAAGAAACCGAACGGTTCGAACACCCTGCCGAATTCACGAATCCTCGCGAACCGCAATTTGTTCGTCTAAAGAACTTTTGTTCGTATAATGAATTTTAGAGAGGATCGCTCGCCATGGCAACCCACCCCGTTTCCGCTACGTCCACCACCGACACGCCCGCCCCCGGCGACAGCTACGTGCAGTCTTTTGCGCGCGGCCTGCAGGTGATCCGCTCGTTCAGCGCGAGTGCACCGCACCAGACCCTGAGCGAGGTGGCGGCCGGCAGCGGCCTCACGCGTGCGGGGGCGCGGCGCATTCTTCTCACGCTGCAGACGCTGGGCTATGTGGTGACCGACGGCAAGCTCTTCACGCTCACGCCGCGCATCCTCGACCTGGGCTTTGCCTACCTGTCGTCGATGCCGATCTGGAACCGCGCCGAACCGGTGATGGAAGCGCTGGTGCAGCAGGTGCAGGAGTCGTGCTCGGCCGCCGTGCTCGACGCGACCGACATCGTCTATGTGCTGCGCGTGCCGACGCAGAAGATCATGCGCATCAGCCTGGGCGTGGGCTCGCGGCTGCCCGCGTACTGCACCTCGCTGGGCCGCCTGCTGCTGGCCGACTTGAGCGACGACGAGGTGCGCGCGCGGCTCGAGGCCTCGAACCTCGAGGCACTGACCAAGCACACCGTGACCGACATCGACGCGCTCATGGCCAAGGTGGCCCAGGCGCGCAAGCAGCAGTGGTGCCTGGTGAACCAGGAACTGGAAGAAGGCCTGATCTCCGTGGCCGCGCCCATCGTGAACCGGCAGGGCCGCATGGTGGCCGCGCTGAACATCAGCGGGCAGGCGAACCGCACCAGCGCGAAGGTGATGCAGGAGACGATGCTGCCGGCGCTGATCGATGCGGCACGGCAGGTGTCAGCGCTGCTGTAGCCGCAGCGCGATCGCCCTCGCGAGGGCTCAAGCCTCGGAGCGGATGCCCTTCATCAGGATCACGCCGCCCAGGCGCGTGGTGTCGGCGCGCATGCGCTTGGCCAGCGTGTCGGGCGAGCCAGGCTGCGCCTGCCAGCCGGTCTTGAGCAGCTCGCCGCTCACCTCGGGCGAACTGATCACCTCGACCAGCGCGGCATTGAGCCTGGCCACCGCCGCCGGCTTCATGCTGACGGGGGCTGCAAGCGCGGTCCAGATCTCGAGGTCGGCGCCGCGCACGTCGGCGTCGCGGATCGTCGGCAGCTCGTTGACCAGCGGGCTGCGCTCGGGCGAGGTCACGCCGATGGCCTTGAGCTTGCCCGACTTCACGTGCGGCATCGCCAGCCCGGGCGGCAGCAGTGCCAGTTGGATCTCGCCTGCGAGGATGCCGGCGATCACCTGCGGGTTGCCCGTGTAGGGCTTGTGCTGCGCGGTGATGGCCGCGCGGCTCTTGAGCAGTTCCATGCCCAGGTGGCCCACCGTGCCCACACCCGGCGTGCCGTACTTGCCGGCGCTGCCCAAGTTGCGCACCCACAGCAGCAGGTCGGCCGCAGACTTGCCCGTGGCGCCGCCGGACACCACCAGCACCAGCGGCGCGGTGCCGATCAGGCCGACGGGTGCGAAGTCTTTCTCGGGGTCGAAGTCGAGCGACGGGTTCAGCAGCTTGGCGATCGTGAGGTTGCCGTTGATCAGCGCGCCGATCGTGTGGTCGTCCGTGGCCTTGGCCACTTCGGCGGCCACGAGGTTGCCGCTGGCGCCGGGCTTGTTCTCCACCGTCACCGGCTGGCGCAGGAGCTTCGAGAGCGGCTCCGCGATGGCGCGCGCCGCCAGGTCGGGCGAGGCACCGGCCGGAAAGCCCACGAGGATGCGCACGGGCTTGGTTGGCCAGGCGGCATCGCCGCCTGCCGCGCGCTGGGCCCACGAGGCCGGCGTGAACAGCGAGGTGGCAATGGCTGCAGCGCCGCCTTCGAGCAGGCGGCGTTTGGTGATCTTCAAGACGGACTCCGGAGGGTTGGAAAAATCAGGGTAAACACGTGCATTTTGCTTACGAGACGTTACATGATGATGCTGCAGCGCACAAGTTCAGCACAACTGTGAATAGGGCCATCGCAGGGCTCCGTCAGCTTGGTATCCAGAGGTGACGGGCGCATTTACAATGCCTGCCGCATTCCCCTTCCCCACCAACGAGGTCTTGTCCGCAATGCCCAAGAGCCCCCGGCCTCGCGCCCGCTTCAGCTTCTCCCCCACCGTGCGCGCCCTGTTCCTGGCCGTTGCGGCCTGCGGCGCCGCGCTTCCCGCGCTGGCCGCGACCGAGCACGAAGAGGTCGACCGCTTGATGCAGTCCGGCAAGCTCGACGAGGCCATGACCAAGGCCGAGGCCTTCCTCAAGGACAAGCCGCGCGATCCGCAGATGCGCTTCCTGAAGGGCGTGATCCAGCTCGACACCGGCAAGCGCACCGAGGCCATCGCCGCCTTCACCCAGCTCACGCAAGACGCGCCCGAGCTGCCCGAGCCGTTCAACAACCTCGCCGTCATCTACGCGAGCCAGAACCAGTTCGACAAGGCCCGCAACGCCCTCGAAAGCGCCATTCGCACCAACCCCAGCTACGCCACCGCCCAGGAAAACCTCGGCGACGTGTACGCGCGGCTGGCCAGCCAGGCCTACAGCAAGGCGCTGCAGCTCGACCAGAACAACACCGCGGTGCAGCCCAAGCTGGCCGTGATCCGCACGCTCTTCACCGCTCCGCCGGCGGCCGGCTCGAAGGGCTCGACGCTGGTGGCTTCGGCCACGACGACGCCTGCACCCGCACCGGCTGCGAAGGCTCCCGCCCCGGCACCTGCGCCCGCACCGGTCGCCAAGGCACCTGCTCCGGCACCCGTGCCCGCTCCTGCGCCCGTCGCCAAGGCCCCGCCTGCGCCCGCGCCGGCACCCGCTGTCGCGCCCGTCGCGCCGCCCGTCAAGGTGGCCGCAGCGCCCGCGCCGGTCGCCAAGACGCCTGAACCGGCACCGGCACCAGCGCCTGCTGCAGCCCCGGCGTCCACCGCCGAGATCGAATCCGTCGTGCGCGGCTGGGCCTCGGCCTGGGCCAGCCAGGACATGGACCGCTACCTCGCCGCCTACGGCAGCGACTTCGTGCCCGCTGGCGGCCAGAGCCGCAAGGCCTGGGAAGAAGACCGCCGCGCGCGCATCGTTGGCAAGTCCAGCATCAGCGTGAACCTCGAGAACCTCGCGATCAAGGTCGACGGACAGACCGCCACCGCCAAGTTCCGCCAGATCTACCGCGCCGACAACCTCAACATCGCGAGCCGTAAGACGCTCGAACTGCAACGCTCCGGCAACCAGTGGCACATTCGCAAGGAAAGCGTCGGCGGCTAGTGGCAGACATCGTCCGGCACGGCCGGCTTCAGACCCTCCCGTTCCCGCTGCGGAGCGGGAAACTGCTCGCGGCCTTGACGGCCGCTTCTGCGATCCTGCTGGCCACGCCCGGCGCCGCGCTCGCAGCCAACAACAGCAGCAGTTCCAGCAAGTCGGCCAACGCCAAGACCAGCGGCACCAAGGCCGCCAAGGCGGGCGGCAGCCGCGCGCCTGCCAAGGAAGCCAGGGGCGCCAAAGCCGGCAGCGGCGCCAGCAAGACGCAGTTGCAAGCCAAGGGCAAGCGGTCCGCCGTCGCGGCAGACAACGCGGGCGCCACGCGCCCGGCCCGCAAGACCGCCAGAACCGCCGCGCCGCTGCAGGAAGCCAGCGGCGCCGAGGCCCGCCTGATCGGCGTCTACGAACTGTTCGGCCGCGGCAAGACCCGAGAGGCTTTGGCCAAGGCCCAGACCCTCGTGCGCGACCATCCGAACTTCCAGCTTGCGCAGCTCGTGTACGGCGACCTCCTCGCGGCGCAGGTGCCGCCGTCGAACGCCATGCCCGACACCGCTGGCATCGCGCGCCTGCGCGGCAACCCGGCCATGGTCGAGCTGCACGAGGAATCGCGCCGCCGCCTGCAGGCCCTGCGCGAACGCCCGCCCGCCGGCACCGTGCCCTCGCAGTTCCTCACCCTCTCGACCCGCAGCCGCTTCGCCATTGCCGTCGACGCCTCGCGCTCGCGGCTGTACCTGTTCGAGAACTCCGACAAGGGCCTGAAGCTCGTTGCCGACTACTACATCTCCGTCGGCAAGTCGGGCACCGACAAGGCCGTCGAAGGCGACGCGCGCACCCCGCTGGGCGTGTACTACATCACCAGCAGCCTCGACCCGCGCTCGCTGAAAGACTTCTACGGCGCCGGCGCCCTGCCCATCAACTACCCCAACCCGTACGACGTGCGGCGCGGCAAGACCGGCAGCGGCATCTGGCTGCACGGCACCCCGCCCCAGCAGTTCGCGCGGGCGCCGCTGGCCAGCGACGGTTGCGTCGTCATGGCCAACCCCGACCTCAAGCAGCTGCTGCGCAAGGTCCAGATCGGCGCCACCCCCGTCGTCACCGCGCGCAGCCTGCAATGGATTTCCCAGCCGCAGGCCGAAAAAGAAACAAAGAAATTCGCCGATTCAATTACCGCCTGGAAAGACGCGCGCGCCAGCGGCAATGAAGCGCAATTGAAAAAATTCTATTTGCCGGATTTCCAGCGCGCCAGCCGCAAGCCCGTCGATGCCGATGCGGTACTCCGCGACGAATTGACCTACGCACAAGGTAAACGAGTGCAAATCAAGGACACGTCCTACCTGCACTGGCGCGACACCGAGGACACCATGGTCGCCACCTTCGGCGAGGTGTTCGAGGGCGAGAAAAACGGCCGTACCCGCCGCCAGTACTGGCTCCGCCAGGGCGGCGAGTGGAAGCTCTTCCACGAAGAAATCCTCGGCTGAGCCCCCATCCCCGAAGGGGTCTCGGCCCCAAAAGTGTGATTTATTGCTCAAACGGAGCCGCCTTGTCGAGTGTTACAAATTGCACTCCTAGGTACCGCGCTACGTAACACGTAACGGGCATGTTCCCGTAACACTCAACGTTCGGACGTTCCCGCGCCCGTAACGTGTTCCCCTCGTCCATGCCAGTGTGCATGCGGGTTACAGAGGGAAACGAACATCTCCAGACTGTGAATAAGTGACCTTTTCTGCCCCGTTGTGGGGGCCGAACGAGGCTGGCCGCCTTCCTGCTTTACCCCTCCGAGTAGCACATCCGGGACTCGATCCGGTGTGTTTCTCCTGTTGATACACGGAGTTACGCTGTATAACATCCACCGTGCCAGCCTTTGTTAACACTTCCTTTCAGGAGATCACCATGCTTAGTTCTATTACTCGTTTTCTGCGCGATGAAGAAGGTGCTACTGCAATTGAATATGGAATTATTGCGGGGATGATGGCCGTTATTTTGACTGCCGTATTCGCCACCGATGGAACCCTCGGCAGCGCAATCACCGGCGTTTACTCCCGAATTTCCACAGCACTCGGCGGTCCTGCCGCCGACTAAGTAAAGACATCCGAGTTTGAAAGCCGATGTCATCCTGTTGCTCTGGCTACTTCTCGTGACTGTCTATGACTTTCGAGAGCGCCGCGTTCCCAACTGGCTGGTGCTTGCTGGAGCCGTCATGGCTCTCGCGGCACTCGCCTTCGGGATACAGCCGCTCGGGATCAATTGGACCTTTGCCCTTCTCGGGGCCGGTGTCGGGTTCGGCTTCTTGCTTCTTTTCTACGCATTCGGCCTCATGGGAGCGGGGGACGTGAAGTTCGCAGGCGCCCTCGGTCTGTGGGTCGGCCTGTCAGCTCTTGCTCCGATCTGGATAGCGGCCAGCCTGATGGCCTGCATCCACAGCGTCCTCTGGCTCGCGCTCAAGCGCTGGCCTTGTTTCTCGCGACTCGCCTTCTTGTTGGTCGGCCCGTCGCCAACCTTCGAATCCGGCGCGCCCACTCGCCGGCCTCGCATCGTTCCTTATGCGGCCTATCTCGCGTTGGCCACTGCGGCGTGGATGGTTTGGGGGCGACAGAGCTAGTCACAACTAGCACTGCCCCGACTCGCAGGCCCTTCATCTCTTTCATCATGAACGCTTGCTCCCTTCCCTCAGTTCGCCGCCCATGATCAACCTCACCAAAATCGTCGCCGCCATCCTCGTGCTTCTGGCCCTTGCGCTCGGAGGCTATGCATGGGTTCTCAGCCGCAAGCCTCCGCCTCCGCCGCCTGCAGCCGCAACCGCTGGCGCAACGCCTGCCAAGACTGCACTAGCACCGACGTTCCCCGTGGTCGTCGCAGCCAAGCCGTTGCCAGCCGGCCAGGCGATCCCAGCCGATGCCCTGCGCGTGGAGCAACTGACGATCAATCCGACAGGGGCTTTCAAAGAGACCGCACCCCTCGCTGGCCGCGTCCCCGTCATAGATCTTGGTGCAGGCTCTCCCCTGCTCGAAGGTCAACTGGTTTCCGGCCTTGCCTTGCGCGTTTCAGAAGGTGAACGCGCCGTGGCGGTCAAGGCCGACGAAGTCATGGGCGTTGGCAACAAAGTCCAGCCCGGCGACTTCGTCGATGTTTTCCTGATGCTGAAGTCCGACAGCAAGGACATCGACCGCAGCCAGGCACGCCTGCTGCTGTCGCGCAAGCGCGTGCTGGCATTCGGCAGCGCTTCAGTCGACGGCTTGGCCTCCAAAGCCGACAAGAACGGCAACTCGCAGCAACGCGCCGAAGCCGCGCGCACGGCTGTGCTTGCAGTGCCGGTGGACGATGTCAATCGCCTAGCGCTCGCGGAGAACAGTGGCCGCCTGCTGCTCGCACTGCGCAACCCCACCGATATGTCGGAGCCCGATCCAAAGCTGTTTGCTGAATTGCCCACAGCTCTGCAGCCAGTACCACCGAAACGCGGCGAACCGCCGCGGGCACCGCTCGAAGGCCTGGATCGTGCCCAGGCCGGTCTGACGGCCGCCGATTTCGTGACCGGCGGCAAACCCGGCGCCCTTCGCGCCCCCACAGCCTCGGTGCGAGCCCCCGCAGCAACCAACTCCAGCGCCAGCCGTGGTGGTCTCCAAGTCGAAGTCATCCGCGGCGATCGCAGCGAAACCATCCGTTATTGATCGGCGTCACGCCCATGCATGCCCCGCACGAAAAAAACACCATGACGCACCCTCCTCGCGCGAAGCACAACGCTCCGGTTCATGCCCTGCGTCCGACCCTCGTGGTGATGTGCTTGCTGACACCGGGCGTCTGGCCCGTTGCGTCCTCGGTAGCCAATGCGCAAGCCGTCGCTGCAGGCGCACCGATCCCGTTCCGCATTGATGCCGGCTCGCAGAAGGAACTGCTCATCCCGAAGGGCATCGAGCGCATGGCTATTGCCGACGAAGCAGTGGCCGGGGTTGCACTCACCCGCCAAACGCCGAACTTGCCGGCAGCCCGCCTGATCGTGACCGGTAAGGCTGCAGGCCGTACCACGCTGATGATCTGGGAAAAGGGCCAATCGACTGCCACGGTGTATGCGCTCGAAGTGCGCCGGCGTGCCTCGACGCTCACTGGCTCGCTCGACAGCATGACCGCGCATCAGGAAGCGCGAGAAACCGCACTGGCCGCCGGCGGAGAGAAATCTCCACTGGTCGATCGCTCCATCGTCAATGTGCGCAGCAATACCGTGCAGGTCGAGGTCAAGGTCGTCGAGTTCAACCGCAGCGTTCTCAAGCAGGCGGGCCTCAACATCTTCAGCACGCGTGCCAACTCCAATGGATTCAGCTTTGGCTCCTTCACGCCATCGTCACTGAAGTCCGCGACGTTCGCGTCGGATGGAAGCATCAGTGGCGACTACAACAACCCTCTCGCGCAAGCCTTCAGTCTGTTGTTCAACTTCGGCAAAGCCGGCATCGGGCTGAACGTCGGCTTCCTTGAGGGCAATGGCATGGCGCGCGTGCTCGCCGAGCCCACGCTGGTGGCACTGTCGGGCCAGAGCGCAAGCTTCTTGGCCGGCGGCGAACTGCCAGTGCCCGTACCCCAGGGTCTGGGTACAACAAGCATCGAATACAAGCCTTTCGGCATTGGCCTTACTCTCACGCCCACGGTGCTGTCAAACGAGCGCATCGTGCTCAAGGTCGCCCCCGAAGCCAGTGACCTCGATTACACGAACTCGCTGAGCATCAACGGCGTGGCCGTGCCGGCCATCACCACGCGCCGCGCCGATACCACGGTCGAGCTCGGCGATGGCGAGAGCTTCATCATCGGCGGCCTGGTGAGCCGCACCACCACCTCGAATGCAGACAAGGTGCCGCTGCTCGGCGACATCCCGGTGCTGGGTACCTTCTTCAAACAGAACAGGTACCAGATGAGTGAGAAGGAGCTTGTCATTCTTGTCACACCGCACCTGGTGAAGCCGATTGCGCGCAACACCGACCTCACCCCGTACATGCCTGGCGGCGCCGAGCAGCGCGATGGCCCGGTGTGGCGCGCGCACCTTCTGGGACCAGCCTCTGGCACGACAGTGCCTGGCTTCTCCCGCTAATGGAAACCAGCCATTCACGACCCGTGGCCGACGCCATGAACGCCCCTCGCGACCACCTTCCCGAAACCGGCGCAGAGACCTATCTCTTCGCCTCGCCCAACGGCGGCCACATCACGTGGTTGACTGATGCTCTTTCCAGGCTGGGCGCGGTGGTGATGCTGTCGCCCGACATCAAGTCGCTTGATGAGCGCGTCGCTCTGCTCAGCCCAGCGGCCGTCTTTCTCGACTTCGCCGGTGACCACGCCGAGGCCGCGAGCGAGCTGCACGAGCGCCTCAAGCGTGACTGGCCAACGCTGCCTGTGCTGGCAACGGGCATCTCGGCCGAACCGGCTTCGATGCTGGCCGCACTGCGTGCTGGCGTGGACGATTTCATCGACATGGCCGCACCGCAGACCGATGCGGCCAACACGCTGCGCAAGTTGCTTGAGCGACGCAGCACCCTGTCGAGCGGCACGCGCGGAAGCACCATCGCCCTGCTCGGTGCCCGGCCGGGCATCGGCGTGACCACGCTCGCGGCCAGCTTGTCGCTCGTGATCAACGATCAACTGGCCCAGCCGGCGCAAGCGCCGGCAAGAACACCCGGCCGCAGCGCGCGACATGGCGTGGCCCTTCTCGACCTGGGCCTGCCTGCGCGCGACGGCCTGCTCTATCTCGACACGCAGAGCAGTTTCAGCTTCGTCGACGGCGTGCGCAACCTGCGCCGCCTCGACCAGACGCTGTTGCAGACAGCTCTCGCGCATCACGCCAGTGGCATCGCCGTGCTGCCACTGCCGGCAAGCCTCGCGCAGGTGCGCGAAATCTCGCACGCCGACTCGGTTGCGCTGATCAAGCGCCTGGGCGACTTCTTCGATTTCCAGATTGCCGATCTGGGCGGCTTCTCGACCATCGACTTCGTGGCGCAGACGGTAAAGGAAGCCCAGCGCTCCTGGGTCGTGTGCGATCAAAGCATCGGTGCGATCGTGTCCACCGCAACCATGCTCAAGGAGCTGCGTACGCGCGGCATCGAGACCGATCAGCTGTCGCTCGTTGTCAACAAGTTCGACAGCCACGTAGGGCTTGCGGCCAAGGACATCGCCGAGCGGCTCGAACTGCCGCTTCGCCACGTGGTGCCAGCGCGCAGCGCCCAATTGCTCGGAGCTGCGAGCCGCGGCGAGATGCTGGTTCGCATCGCACGCAACGACCCCTATTCACAGGCAGTGGCCGACCTCGCACGCAGCCTGCACCAAGAGTGCACGACAGGTTCAGTGCCGGCGCCGGTCGGGGCCACGCGCTGGACCTCGACGTTGATGTCGAAGGTCATCGGCTTCCGGAAGAGCTCTACCCAAGGTTGAACAGTCCATGTCCACCGATATCGAATTTGCCGACGACGACCAGACGTTCATCAACTCCCAGCAGTTCCAGGACATCAAGAGCTGGACGCATGATCACCTGCTGAGTCGCATCGAGGAACTGGGCGCGGAGTTCGGCCGCTGGTCGCGCGCCTCAATTCAGCAGTTCGTCGAACTGGAGGTCGACAGCTTCGTGCGCCTGCGCCGCGTGCCGATCAACGACCGCGAGATGCAGCTCATCGCCGATGCGCTGACGAAGGAGCTGGCCGGCTTCGGGCCGCTGGAGGATCTGCTCAACGACCCTGCGGTCGAAGACATCCTGATTAATGGCTACCAGAACGTCTATGTGTCGCGACATGGCATGCTGGAGCGCGAAACACTGCGCTTTGCCGATTCCGAGCACGTGATGCGCATCGTGCGCCGCATCCTCGCGCCGCTGGGCCGCCGGCTTGACGAGGCCAACCCCATGGTCGATGCGCGGTTGCCCGACGGTGGCCGTATCAACGTGATCATCGAGCCACTGGCCATCGATGGCTTATCGGTCTCGATTCGGAAGTTCCGCAAGGAACCGCTCACGCCAGCCGACCTGGTGAAGCTTGGCACCTTCGATGCCGGCATGGCACAGCTGCTGGAGATCGCGGTGCGCGCACGCTGCAACGTCCTCGTGAGCGGTGGTACCAGCTCGGGCAAGACCTCGCTGCTCAACGCGTTGGCCAGCTTCATTCCAGCACGCGAGCGTGTAATCACCATCGAAGACACGGCCGAGCTCTCGCTCAGTACCAGTCACGTGGTGCGACTGGAAAGCCGCCCCGGCGGGTTCGACGGTACGGGCGTGGTCTCGATCCGCGACCTGCTCCGCAACAGCCTGCGCATGCGGCCCGACCGCATCATCGTGGGCGAAGTGCGCGGCGCCGAAGTCATCGAGATGCTGCAGGCGATGAACACCGGTCACGAAGGCTCGATGGGGACGATCCACGCGAGCTCGCCGCGTGAGTGCCTCTATCGCCTCGAAATGCTCGCAGGCTTTGCCGGTTATCAGGGCAGTGAAGTGAGCCTGCGGCGCCAGATCGCCAGCGCGATCGACTTCATCGTGCAGATCGGACGGATGTCGAACGGCCAGCGCCGCATCATCTCGCTGAGCGAAGTGACTGGCGTGAACGACAACGTGGTGGCGATGCAGGAGCTCTATCGCTACGATCCGATCGTTTCTCCCGACGGCGAGGAGCGCGACCGTTGGGTGTCGCTCGGCATCGCGCCGCACTCACCGAAGATCACGAGATTCAGGCAATCGTTCGCACGCGCGCAGCAGGGAGAGCATCGTGCGTGAAAGCGGTCTGCTCGGCATTGCTGTGACAGCGCTACTACTGGCGGCGTGCGGTCTGTTTCTGTGGCAGTGGGCAAAGAAACGGCAGGCACGAGACACCGTCGGGCGACATCTCGATCATCAAATTCAGGCTGGTATGGCCACATCCACTCCGGCACCCTTCTCTGCTCAGCCGCCCGCGCGGGCCGCTGAACCGATCAGCAGCCTCGTCTCCGGACTGACCACTGACCCATGGCTCGAGACCGAGGCCACGGCCGCAGCGGCCACTCGCCCCAAGCGATGGCTCGACCGGGCTGTGCCCGCATGGCTGGTGGGCGCGGTAGCCCCTCGGGTGCTCGTTTTGGGCGTGGTCATCGTTGCCGCGCTGTCGTTGGCTGTCGGCCTCCTCGGCGGCTGGCTCCCCGCATTCGGGGTCCTCTTGCTGCTCACGCTGGCCGGTATTTTCGCGGTCTGGCTGCGGTTGCAAAAGATGCGCCGCAAACTGGTTGCCCAACTGCCGGGCTACATCGATGCCATGGTTCGCCTGATAACCATCGGCAATTCGACACAGGCCGCCTTCCAGCTTGCAATCGGAAGCACACAGGAGCCGCTACACGGCCATCTGGAACGCTCGGCCGCCCTGGTCCGTGCGGGCGTGGATTTGGACAAGGCACTGCACCAGACGGCCACCAATGTGCGTGTCGAGGAAATGTTCCTTCTTTCCTCAATCCTCGGGCTGGGCGTGCGCTACGGTGGACGCGCCGACCTGTTGCTCGAACGCGTGAGCAACTTCATGCGTGATCGCGAACAGGCTGAGCACGAACTGGTGGCGATGTCATCAGAGACGCGACTGTCGGCCTGGATTCTGGGACTTCTGCCCGTAGGGGTAGGCGCCTTCATGATCATGAACAACCCAAGCTATTTTCTTGGGATGTGGAACGACGGCACCGGCAGGATGCTCGTCTTCACAGGCATTGGACTTCAGGCATTGGGTGGCCTGCTGTTGTACCGCCTTGCGAGGATCGCATGACGCTGACACCCGGTGTGTTGACCGCCATCAGCCTGGGATTGCTGGCGCTCGGTCTGCTTCTAGTGGGAGGTACGTTGATTGCGTCGGAACTGCGCCGTGCGCGCAGCGGCCACGCGATCGGCAAGGCGATTCACCAAGGCACGATGCCATCGGCCACAGACGCCACCGAAGTCAACACGGAGTTTGGAGCGCAATACAAGTCCGACGTCGAACTTCCATTCCATTGGTTGGATTCGCGCCTCGGCCATGCTCTTGTCGCCGACGAGGACCGCAACCTCATCGATCAGTGTGGGCTGCCGTCTCAACGCACTCAGTTGATATTCCTTGTCACTCGTATCCTGTTGGCGATCTTGCTTCCATTACTGGCACTTGTCTTCTGGAGCGCAGGGCACAAGCAAGGCACAGTCATTGCCGTTCTTGCCACACTCATCGTGATCGGCTTCATGGGGCCGAAATGGCTGTTGAGTCAAATCGCCGCCGGTCGGCGAACGCAGGTCGCCAAAGAGTTACCGCTCTTCGTGGACCTTTTACGATTGCTGCAAGGCGTAGGCATGAGCCTGGACCAGGGTTTGCAGGTCATGGCCAGCGACTTCTCGCACGTGCTGCGCGTCCTTGGTTACGAACTGACGCTGGCCAATCGGCAATACGCACAGGGTCGCACGCGTGAGCACTCTTTGCACCGCCTTGCCACGCTGCACAAGAACGAGAACCTGCGCAGCTTGGTTGCATTGTTGGTGCAAGTCGATCGTCATGGGGGCGCGGTCCAGGAGCCGCTGCGCGCTTTCAGTGACCGGCTTCGTGAGCATCGTCGCTCGGAAATGAAGGAACGCATCGGCAAGATCACCGTGAAGATGACCGGCATCATGGTGCTCACGCTGCTGCCCGCATTGCTGATCGTGACAGCGGGCCCCGGCTTTCTCGCCATCGTCCGGGCATTGGGGAGCGTCGGTAAATGAACATTTTTTTCAGTCCTCTCGTACGCGTCACATGGTCATCTGTGGTGGTAGGACTAGCTCTGGCTACTTCTGGATGCACCGCGACCAAGGACCGCTATGCAGCTGGCGAAGATGCCCAGCAACGACAAGCCTTCGAGGCCGCCAACGAGACGAAGACAGGCGCCAATATCGACACCCTGTCGACCTACCTCAAGGTCGTCGACCAAATGCAGCAACAGGGTCTGTGGTTTGCGTCGCTGGCGCACATCGATGCCCTGGAGCAGCGCTGGGGCATCACGCCCGATTCGACGCGCGCGCGCGCCGACGCGCTGCGTCAGACCGATCAGGCTGAACTTGCTGAAACCGCCTATAAGCGCTTACTGACCACACCGCAAGAAAGTGCGGGCTACAGGGGCCTGGGGCTGCTGGCGGGCGCACGCGGCAACTACGTGGAGGCGGTACAACTTTTCAAGCAGGCGCAGCGCCGAACACCCACCGACGCATTGCTGTTGAGCGATCTGGGTTATGCGAGCCTGCGTGCCGGCCAGCTGGAGGAGGCACGCCTGCCTCTGATGCAGGCCTTACAGCTGCAGCCTGAAAGCAAGCAAGCGCAGGCCAATGTTGCGCTCTACCTTGAGGTCACGAATCAGCAGGAGCAAGCCACGGCCCTGATGAATGCGAACCGCATGTCCGACACCACGCGCGCTGCCGTGCGCGAAGCTGCGTTGCAGATGCGAGCCACTGGGAGTCCGGCTGCGTTGTCTCCCTTTTCCAGGCCCACCTCGACATCGGGGTATCCCATCGCATCAGATGGGGCATCCATGCCGCCGCGCGACGACGCAGCGTCCCTCCCCCTCGCGCTTAAGCCAACTCGGTGGGCCGGAATGGGCGGCATGCGCACCGCCAACCAGTTGAATCCATCGGTCTCGTCACTCACAGACACACCGCGTTCATCAAGCACAATTTCACGAGGTACACAATGAACAAGCGCGAATCCGGCGACCAGATAACCATGCTGTCCACTTGTTCGTTGGCCGCGGTCCTTTTCTTCGCCACAGCAACGGCAGCCTCTGGGCAACCCTCTGCTAAGCCGGAGAAAACGGACACCAAGGCCATCGTCACGGCGGTCGTTCTCAGTACCAAATCCGAAGTGGAAAAGACTGAACTTCATGCTGCCGCCCCTGCGACAACGAGCAAGGATGCCACGCGGCCCCTGGAAGCCCACACGACCGAACAAATAGCGCCCTCCGAAGAGGAAGTTTTCGACATGTCGCCGCAGCAAGTTGGCGACGCGACACTCAATCTCCTCGCATTGCAACGCAGCAACGAAGCTGCTTCTTCCACATCCCGGCCGATCACCGGCAGCGTCGCCAATCGAAGCTACGACCGTTATCTGAAGAGTTTTGAGCACCCGATTCCGGAACGCCTTGGATCTACCATGAAGAGCTCCGCCGGTGGAGGTGCTGCATCAAGCGGTGCACGATAGACGGCGACGCAGTTCACTATTGGGATTGCACATGGCACTAGGCCGCAATCAAACCCCCTCCGCACAGACTCAACAAGGAGCCTATGCGGTTGAGTTCACGCTTGTCTTTCTGATCTTCTTTTCCCTGATCTATGCCATCGTCTCACTGGGAATTTTTCTCACGCTACGTCTCAGCTTGCAAAATGCAGCGGAGGACGGAGCAAGAGCAGCATTGAGATACCAGGTCACCTTGACTAAGCGTGAAGAGGAAGCAGAGAGAGTTGCTCGAACGCAGTCCGCCGGATGGACTCCCACGCAGCCTGTCGTGGTCGCAAAGATCTGTCAGTTGGAGGGCAGCGGCTGCGGGCAGGTTTGTGGCCCCAGCTGGAGTCAGCGATGCCAGGTTGTTGTGACAGTCACGACGACGGGCATGAGAACAGTCCTCCCGCCTTTGATGAACCTCGCTCTCCCCGACCAGGTGATAGGGCGTGCAAGTATGTTGCTCGATGGGAGAGCGCTATGACGAGAGCATCGTTTCGCGCAGCGACAGGCGGTGCAAGGGTTTCCTTTCAACGAGGAGTGGCTGCCATTGAGTTTGCACTTGTTTTCTCCACCCTTTTTTTCGCAATGTACGGTATCGCGACTTTTGGCGCCGTTCTCTACATCCAGCAAGTGGTATCCCGTGCGGCAGAAGATGGAGCGCGTGCCATCGCTTTTTCTTTTTCAAATTCGGCGTTCGGCGATACGGAGCGAAGTCAGGTCACGAGTGCGGTGGTTTCCTCTCTTTCCGCTGCGCTGATTGTTCCTCACTCAGCGGCTGCTGACCCGCGCCAATGGATCATCGATCGAGTAGATATCAGTCCAAAGATCGAAGAGGCCGGTAGTGAGAAGACAGGCGTGGTGACAGTGATCTATTCCTATAGCGAGAACCGACTTCTACCGTCGATTCCACTTTTTGATGTCAGCCTTTGGATGCCAGATAAGCTGACCGGGCGGGCGACCGTGGCGCTCTAGCCAAGGATCTTTAGCATGAAGTTCAACTGCGCCGCCTTCCCAAATTCGATCCGAAATTTGGCATCACCAGGCACGAGGAGACAAAGCGGTTCCATTCTTGTCAACGCGACTATTGCCCTTAGCCTCATCGTGATCTTGTTGATAGGCTCAGAGCTAGGCTACCTGTTCTACATGAAGCGAGAGTTTCAGAAAGCAGTCGATCTTGCAGCCCTCGCTGGAGCCCAATATCTACCTGTAGAGACGCCTTCCGACTGCGGTGCAGAAACTGCCGCAGCAGAAAAAAATGCGAAGACCAACTTACCGAGTGTCAAACTTCTGACCGTCGAATGCGGGCTTTGGAGTGCGTCCTCTCCAACGACGATTTCAGCCACTAGTGGCATACCGAACGCTGTCCGAGTAACGATCAATGAAGCTCCATCCTTCTCGATCCTGAGTCAGTTCTCCCCAAATAGAATCATTGGAGTCGAGGCAATCGCTGTTCGCGATGAGCCGATGGCAGTTTTTTCCGTTGGATCCAACCTCATTAATACAAACCCTGAGGGCGCATTGATCGGCATCTTGCGGTTGATCGGAGTGGATCCCAACATTGACCTCGTCACGTATCGCGGACTCGCTGGAGTGAAGATCACACCAGCCGGACTTCTTCATGCGCTGAAAATTAACGTCCCGGTCGACATCGGTGTCGGTGAACTGAATACGTTGCTTGCGGCGCGTCAAATCTCGGTCAGCGATATCGTGAACATCATCATCACGCTGGCTGGCCAGCAGGGCGTCATCAACGCAGATGTCTTGCTGGGCCCGATAGAGGCATTGGGTATCGACATCGACGAGCTTTCTGTCCAACTTGGTACGGCCAGCGATACGCCCGGAACACCACGAGGTCTATTTGCAAACATCAAAGCCCCAACTGCATTGTCAGCATTGGCAGTAGATATCGACGCACTTTCCCTTCTCACCACAGCGATCGGTGTCGGGACAAAGAAGCATGCTTTGACTCTTGATCTCGGGCTTGGTGGAGTGACGGCACTAACGGGAATCTCTGCAGAGGCCAAGCTGCGTGTCATAGAGCCCCCCTCCATTGGGATCGGCGGTGTCAAGCGCGCTGGAGGCATCGGAGCGACCGCTTACAACTCGCAAATTCGACTCTACGTGAACATCAATACATCATCTGGTGGTTTGGTTTCTGGCCTTCTCAATCTCTTGGGAACGAAGATCAATCTTCCGATCATGATCGACGTGACGAACGCATACGGAGAACTCGCATCCATCGATTGCAGTGCTTCTCCGAATCGTGCGGGTGTTGACGTGACATCGACAATACTTAATGCCTGCATCGGAAACCCCGGCATAGGCACGCCGAATCCAACTCCGGCACAGTTTGAAGCAGCCGTTTTTTCGACCTCGAAATCTTGCGAAACGGGACTGCAGCCTATGAACTTGGTGCAGGTCCTCGGAATTCCACTTCTCTCAGGCAAGGCTCATGTTCCTGCACTGAGTCAATCTGAATCGGTAACTGTCCCCGTCGGAGGATTTGTCGATACAGATCCGAACGACCTCAAGATTGGCGACACAGTCGTCAAACTGATTAGCCAACTCTTAGGTCTTGTTCTTGCACAAGAAGGAGATGATGTCACTGCGCCCTCGTCACTTCCAAGCAGCGTTGCAACCACCACTGCTAACGACTACCTATCACGCGCAGGCGTTCTTTCGAATGGAAAGTACAACATTGCTTCGGCTCGTACTCTCTTGACTAACGATGGCTTCACGTGGGACAGACCATGCGGTTTGCTTTCTATAGGCACATGTCCGATGCCAACCAAATGGAATGAAGAAATAACGCCCATCATTTTGCTCAATCCGGGGTGCTCCGGAAGTTCAGCGGTGTACAACAGCTGCGTGGCAAAAAAGCTCGCTGATGAACTTCAGACCACACAGGGCAGTGGAATCCTAGGCGCAGTTGGGGATCTTCTGGGAGCCTTGCTTGGATCGACGACCCCCTCTCAGCCCAGTGACCCGAAACCCAATCTCCTTGCCGGGATTCTTGTTCCCGTGATGGAGTTGCTTCGGCCAGCCCTGAATCTCGTAGGAAAGCTGATCTCCGACACTGTTCTCTCCGATATAGCAGGGCTAGATATCGGGCGCTCTCGCGTTTCTTTGCAATCGCTAGGCTGCAAGAACACGAAGCTCGTCCACTGATAGCAAGCCGGCGATCTCTCGCTTCGTTTCCTCACGTTAATGTCTTCTCCTCAAAACTTCGACGAACTCGACCTCTTTGTCTGGGAAGGCAAAGCCGACATCCTCGACCGCATTGCGCGGTGCATGGCGAGCTTCGACGTGGAAGTCATCCGGGCCGACGGCCTGCCGCCGCCCCAGCAGGACCGCGGTGTCGCACTGCGCCCTTCCGTCGCGATCATCAGCGTCACCGTCATCGATGGCGGCGGGCTGCCGCATGCCACCGAGCTGCTGCAAGGCATGCCCGTGATCTGGGTGGCTGCCGCCTCGCGCGAGCGCGATTCGCGCACGTATCCGCCCGAGTACCTGCACGTCCTGCCCTACGACTTCACCTGCGCCGAGCTGCGCACGATGGTGGCCAAGCTGGTGCGCCAGCTGCGTGCGCGCGATGTCGCACCGCAGGCGCCCGACGTGCTGGTGGCGCATTCCGATGCGATGAAGGGGCTGCTCGCCGAAGTGGGCGCCTTTGCCGACTGCAACCATCCGGTGCTGGTGCGCGGCGAGACCGGCGTGGGCAAGGAGCGCATTGCGCAACAGCTTCACATCGGGCACCAGCAGTACGGCAAGGGCGCGTTCGTGGCGGTGAACTGCGGCGCGATTCCCGATGGGCTGTTCGAGTCGCTGTTCTTCGGCCACACGAAGGGCTCGTTCACCGGTGCCGTGCACGCGCACCGCGGGTACTTCGAGCAGGCCACCGGGGGCACGTTGTTCCTCGACGAGATCGGTGACTTGCCTCGCTACCAGCAGGTGAAGTTGCTGCGCGTGCTCGAGGACAACGCGGTCACGCGGTTGGGCGCAACGTCACCGATCCGCGTCGACTTCCGGCTCGTGGCGGCGACGAACCGCAACCTGCGCGAGATGGTGGCGAGCGGCGAGTTTCGTGCCGATCTGTTCTACCGGCTCGCGGTGATCGAGCTGCACGTCCCGAGCCTCGAAGAGCGTGGCGAGATCGACAAGATCGCGATCTTCAAGGCGCTGCTGGCGAACGTGCTCGGCGACGAGCTCGAGGCCTTGGGTGAAACGCCGCACTGGCTCAGCGATGCGGTGGCCGAAACCTACTTCCCCGGCAACGTGCGGCAGCTGCGCAATCTCGCGGAGCGCGTGGGCGTGATCGCGCGGCAGTTGCACAGCTGGGACCAGAACCTGATCCAGCGCGCGATCGCGCTCACGCGGGGCACGCCGGCGCCCGCTGCGCTGGCCACCGACCGCAACGGCACAGGGGTCGCGCTCGATGCGAACGGCGACCGCAAGGGCTGGAACAGCAGCGAGCGTAATCGCATCATCGCGGCGTTAGAAATCAACGACTGGAAGCGCCAGGACACGGCGCAGCATCTGGGCATCAGCCGCAAGGTGCTGTGGGAAAAGATGCGCAAGTACCAGATCCTCGACGGTGAACCTGGCATTCCCGAAGAAACGTAGCGCGCACAACATGCGCGCTACGTTCAAGGGAGTTGAGCTCAGCCGCCGCCCTGCGTGGACCGCCTCCCGCAGCGGATCGTCCTAAATCGGTTCTGACAATCCGCCGGCATGCAGCCCGGAGGGGAACGCCTTGATTCTCGGGGCTGACGAACGAACAGAGGGCCATCCAGACCGAGCTGTCTAGTAGCGAATCGGATGAATGCTCACCCGCGTCCTTGTCGAACTCGAAGCAGAGATCCTCGACCCTCAGATCAAATTGAAATGGAAAAACTCTACAAATGAACCATCGCGTCTGGCGAGATGAAAGATTCGCCCCCCCTCTTCCCCCTTTGCTTTGGAACGCGGTTTGTGCAACCTATGCGGAAACACAGGCGCCATACGCTTCGGTTCTATCGGCCTATCTAGGAGTAGCCACCACTGCGGTTCAATCCTTCGTTCGAGTCAAGTGCCCAACAGGGCCTACTTGTCCTGTAAACGGATGGTTTGTTTTTATGGCAGGTAGCGGAGAACGTAAAAGCTCGGCGATAAATGCTGCAACCAGCTCGATCAAGGAGTTCGACAGGAAAGAGCGAAGGCTTGCCGAGGCCGCGCATCAAGAGTACTCAGTCAAGACAAAAATTTGGGAGAAATCAGAAAAGCGCCGACTAGAGGAATTCTACAGCTCAACAAGAGAAGATTCAGAAGGCATAGAAGATGAAAACAACGAAGAAGTAAAAAGGCCTCCATCTCCCCCAAAACCGGAGAAGCCACTTTTCTTCAACCTGCTTCAAGAAAATCTCACTCCCGAAGCATTGTACGAAATTCTTGATAGAAACGTACCTTCGATCTTGATCCGCAGCGCCGAGGGTGGCCTTGTTTTTCGGTCACCTCTATTCAAAAAGAATCCTCAAATATTGGCAAGCGCCTGGAGTGGTGAGGATATCGGAAATTCGCGCGCGACCAGGAAGCCGAAGAAAGATATCTATATCGAAGATCCTAAACTCTCCTTGCTCATCGGGGTGCAGAAGGAGATATTTTTTGACAGCTTCAGAAACAATGTTTCGCTCATGCAAAACGGCGGATTGCTGGCACGCATGCTGATATGCGAAAGCGAAGCCAAGCGAGGATACAGAACAGCAGGGCCTCCGCCGCCAACGGATGCAGCGGAAAAATTCCACGAGAGAATCAGTCAAATACTCTCCACCGATCGCGCGCTGCTGAAAAATCCCTACGAGATAGAATTCGAACCATGGGCCGCTTCCGCGATCCAACGCTACTACTGGGATACGGAGCAAGGTCAGCTCCCTGGTGGCCCATTTTTCGAAATTCCCGAAGCGGCCTCCAGAACAGCGGAAATAGCGTGTCGACTTGCTGCGGTCTTTCAGTTTTTCGAGCACGGCCCATCTCCCGTATCTTCAAAAAATGCTGAAAGAGGCGTCGACTTTGCCAAGTGGTATCTAACTGAGCACCTGCGACTTTTTGGTCCTCAACCCACGGCTCCTCAAGCATGGAAGGATGCGGAATTGCTCCTGCCCTGGATAAAAGAACAAGCAGGGAAAATTAGCTCAGACCGCATTCTTTACAACAGAGTTCTTAACGCAGGCCCCATCAAGAGTCGCCGCAAGCTGCGTGCGGATCCTGCGCTCAACGAGTTGGTGGCGTGCGGGATGGTCACGGTCTCCATGGACAACAAGACTTGGTACGTGCAGGTCACGCCGCACGGGTGGGTGAATGACTATGTGTCGCGTCCCATGATGGAGACATGGCCGACTTCGCCCCCAGGTCAACTTGAAGCAATACCAAGCCGAGTCTGACTGCGATCTTCGCGACTAATCGCAGAAATCGCAGACATTTCTTTGCAGTGCTCACTCGTTTTCATGGGTTGATGACCTGACGGTTTGCGACTCATTGAAGCGCGCGACCAGCCCCACCGGCGACCGCCTCCTCATGACAGTTGTCGCTGATCACCCTGAATTCACTGCCAAGGCATGGCCCGGGCGTGCCCTGACAGAAGATGAACTGGCCAGGCCGATGCGCCCGGCTATACCGCCACCGCACCCTTCAGCCTGCCATCTGCGACAGACTGATTGCAGCCTTGTTGGCTTCATAGTCTTCGCAATTCAATCGATATTCCTCTCCTCCCGTGGAGGCTTTGTCATTCCGTAATTTCTCAGGCGTTGGATTTTTCACTGCCTTCTAGTACCACTCGCCGGGCAACTTTCTCAAGGAAGCTTGTTCCCTGCACGCGCGCAAGAAATCATCGAATCGATGTCCTTTCATTCATTGCGGCTCTCAATGGAATACTCTTTACTCAATAAAACAATCGGCAATCATTTTCAGTTGCGTTTTTTTGATCGCTCATGAGCATGATTTGGAGCAGCGACACATCGCTGCCCCGGTAAGGCAATCATGGAAAAAGCTTGTGGTCGAGAACAAAGATAAACAGCATGTTCACTTACCGTTTCTCATTTTTTGAGTCAACGAGAAAGGAGCTACTTCATGGCAGCATCGCGCTTCGAAATAAAATCCCATAAAAAAGGAAATGCCGCCCGGCATTCGCGCTACATAAATCGACAAGGGGACAAAGCCGCAGATGATCTCGTGGCCTTTGGCTGCGGCAACCTGCCATCATTCGCAAACAATCAACCTCAGACCTTCTGGGCAGCCGCGGATCGTTTTGAGCGCGCCAATGGTTCTGCGGCGAGAGAGTATTTGATCTCATTGCCGAAGGAACTTTCCGATGAGAAAAATACAGCGTTGGCATGGCAGATTACCGAGTTCATAACTCTAGACCGCCCTTTCGAGTTTGCCTTTCATCGGCCAAGGGGAAAAATTTCTGGAGACGACCACCCGCATCTTCACATTTCGCTCTCGGACCGAGCACCTGATGGCATCGAACGGCCGCCAGAGCAGTATTTCCGGCGTGCCCATCCAACACGCCCAGAAGCAGGTGGAGTCCGCAAGCTGAGTGGAGGCAAGACTCCCGAGCAACTGGCGAGTCAGGTCAAACAGACCAAAGCCAGCGTGGCTGCACTGATCAATGCGGAACTTGCGAGAAATGGTTACGCGGCGCGGGTTGACTATCGCAGCAATCAAGAGCGCGGAATAGCAAAGGTGCCCGAGCGGCGTTTGCATCCAGCGTTGATCCGCAATCTCGGCCCAGATGAATTAGGCTGCATCAGAAAAGGTCGAGAAAATCACCGCACCTAGGAGCTCCTTGAGTGCTACGGCCGTTTGTTGGCCGGGAGTATTTCGCAAGCGCTTCACCAGTTCTTTTACGGCCATCGACGATCACCCGATCGGGTGCATTCTGATTTGTATTGCCACCGCCGCCGAGCTGGCCAAAGGCTTGTCGCCCCAGTGGTAGACCATGTCGCTCGCCGTCACGGCGCAATTGTGATGACGAGCAAGGCTGGGGGCCACGATGTCGATCAGCCCTGTTACCGTCACCGGCGCGCCGCGGTCCGTGGTGCTGCCGTTGCCGAGCTGCCCGTCGAAGTTGCGGCCCCAGCACGCGGGCGTGCCATCGGCCTTGACGGCGTAGCTGTGGTCCCAGCCCACCGCCAGCCCGCGCGAACTATTTCGCGAAGAACTGCTCCGCTCTTTCCTTCTCACGTTCCTCGCGAATCACTGAGAAGAGGTTCTTCAGCATTGCGCGCAGGTCTCGAATTGCGACAGGCTCGTCCCAGTTGCCCTGGAACAGGTCCTGATCGATGGAGGCCCCTCCCTGGTTCAATGAGGTGACCGCCGCCTCGCACAGCTGTCCAGCCTCCAAGGTCCATCGATAGGCCAATCTCGCCCTTTTGGGATCGTCCAGCGCTTCACGAGAAAGTTCGAAGAGCTTCGCCAGCGCCCGCCGGTCCAGCCACTCCTCTCCCACGTCCTGCTCGACGGGCTCCAACAGATTGGAGAGCTCGACGAGTCGCTGCTTCGCCGCCGCGTAGACCTCTTGGCTCAAGACCGGATCGGTCCATGGCGCGTCGGACGTCGCGCGTGAGGCACTGTTTGTCGCGTTCGATGAGTCGCTCGGGCCTCTCTGTCTCAGAAACTCTCGGATGACCGCGACGATCCGCTCCATTTCCGGCTTGTCGACCATGGGACAGTCGGCGACCTGATGGCCGTTGACCCAGACGGCTGTCCCGCGGATGTCGAGGGAGCGGATGTCGGCCCAAGGCAAGTCGGTAGTCGCCGACATCAGCTCTTTGATTCGCATCCCCTCCTCGGTCAAGACAATGCCTTCTTTGGCTCCGCCGAACACCGTGGTGTCAATGAGTGCGACAACATCTTCTTCCTTGATGTCGGCGGCGTAGTTGCCTCGAGCCGCACCGAGTTTCTTTGCTGGGACGCGTGGAGCGAAGTAGACCCGCGAGAACCCCCCATAAGGGGCCAGCCGCGCCTGCACCAGTTCCCGAAAGCTTGCACGAGCTGCAGGTTTTTCGGTCGCGCGCGGCGGTCTCAGGCCCTCATCCGCTTGGGGGCGCGAGTCGAATGCCTTTCGCCCGACAGGATCTGACAGCGCCGCATAGGCGACATTGACCTCCTGCATTTTGTTGGTTGCCCACTTCACCGTGTCGCCATCGGCAGTGGCGTACTTGTCAGGGTGGTACTGTGAGCGCCGGCTCCTGTAGGCGAGTTCGATCTCCTGCTGGGAGGCGCTGGGACGTATGCCCAGCACGTCGTAGTGGTTCATGGCTTTGAAGAAGCAGTTGCTTGAGGAATGCCCGATGGACTCCCCAAAAAAAGAAGGCATACCGACCACGCCCAATCGGAAGATTGGGCGTGGTCGGAGAAGCTATTGGTAGAGCTTCTGGCAGGTGCCGGACTCGTAGATGTCGCTGATCTTCTCGGCTTGGCCGCGGGGGCTGAGCTTGTAGAGCGCCATGTCGTCCGTGAACTTGTCACGTAAACCCATCATGTACTGGCCCGGGTTGCCCGTCTTCTGATCCAAAAGCGGTTTGACTTTCATGACGGCGGCGCTGGCCTGCTCTTGACGCCCAAGGATCTGCGCGACGTTGGCGCATTTGTAGGCGTCATAGATGCGGCTTTCATCGCTGGAGCAGGCCGTCATCCCCGCGGACGCGACTATAGAAAGCATGACGAAAATAGGTCGGCATGAAGAACTCTGTGGCATGTTGAGCCCCATTCCTCAAGCGAGGTAGATGGCGACCAGGATGGCGATCAGGAGGATGGCCCCGATGAATCCGCCCAGTGCCGGAAAAATCACGGCCGGCCAGACCAGAGCCTTGCCGAACGCTACGCCGAAGCTCGCGCCCGAGACGAAGATCCACTGGTAGAGCAGAACGAGGACGCCGACACCGCCGTAACCTGCGATCAGTTTTGCTTTGAGAGTCATTGTTGAGATGGAATGAAAAGTTAATGAGGGTTGGAAATCTGACGACGCGGCCGACACCGTGTCAGCAGCGATGCTTCTTGTTCACCGGTCGTCGGGGATCGGTGCCAAGCACGGCACCTTCCTTCGTCATGCACACGCCGTCGGCACAGGCATAGCCAGGCGCCTTGAGCACAGCGCGGTCGGCATCGCCGATCTCGCAGCGCAGTTCGTCGAAGTCGAATTCCTTGTAGGCCTTCACGCGTTCGGTGGTCGTGTAGTACACGCCGCTGCCGCCCGCCTGCACCTGGATCGGATAGACCGGGTACTTGAGGTCGCGGCTCCAGCCCTGGATCTGAATCTCCATGGCCGATCGGTCGATCTGGTGCCTCACGGCATCGGGGTTGATGAGCGGATCGATGCCCTTGGCAAGCGCCAAGGGCGTCAAAGTGATCGCGGTGAGCGCCGCGAAGATGGTGCCGAGCATGGTTTTCATGGGTGGCCTTTCAAGCAGGGGAAAAGAAATTGACGAAGCTGCGATGTCGCTGCAGCGGTTCAGGCAGGACATACCGGCTGCCACTCGAAACCTGGTTTCAGTTCTTTGGCATCGCTTTAAAGATGCGTTTGAATCTCCTTTTTGATCAAAGCGAACCTCACCGGACGAGGCAATGCCCAGCAGCACGTAGTCCGGCCTTGCTGCCGATTGCATCTGAATGTTAAAGGGTTTCAAACACCGTGGTTTCAAACACCTCGTTTTTCGAGCATCGAGGGCATGCCTCGTGCCGCTCCTCTTTCTCTTCGCCTGGTGTTTGCCCGCAATATCCGCCTGATGCGCATTCACGCGGGCATGTCGCAGGAGCGCATGGCCGCCGAGGCCGGATTGGACCGAGCCTTCGTTGGCACGCTGGAGCGCGGCCAGCGCAACATCTCCATCGACAACATCGAGTTGATTTCCAAAGCCATCGGCGCACCCGCTCATGAGCTGATGGACCCGGACTTGCCGCAGCAGCGCGATCTCGATGTGACATTGACCCGAGCACCCCGTACTGCGCGCCCCTATCCGGTCAAAAAGCGCAGCAGTCGTCGCAACTAGACCCCGCCTGGCTAGCTGCGCCATAGGACGATCAAGCTGCGCAGACGAACCGCACACGCCTCACCCGTGAGGTGACGGCAGTTCAACGTGAACCCCGGGCTCGCGCGTACCGACCTGCCCGCCTCGGCTCGCAGCTCGATGCGCACGTTGTGGGCGCAGGCCCAGGGTTCATTTGCGCCGGCATCCAGCAACAACAACGCCTTGGGCTCGCCAGTCGCACGGTCCCACTCCACCCCGATCACCGTCGCCCATCGGTTGGCGGCGGCGGATTCGAAGTGCACCAGGCATGCGTGGCTCGCGCGCAGCGCCTCCAGTGCGATCGCCCCGAGGTGGCCCGTTTGGCCGGAATCTGAGACGTGCAATTCGGCGACGATGGGCAAGCCAGTAGCATCGATACAGCGCAGAACGCTGTCGTCGCCAGTTCCCTGCAATGCCTTTCGAGCCAAGCGCTGGGCCTCTCTCATTTGCGGGCGGGACAACTGCCCCAGTACCGCGAGGCACTGGATCACGCTGATCAGCGCACCAGTCCGGACCGACGCTGATTTTCGGATGAGCAGGTTCTCGTACGTGAGGCCATCTACGCCGCTTGCATGCTGCGCGAGGTACTGGACTTCGGTGTCGAAACGGATGCCCCTCACGAACAGGTGCTCAAGATGGGCCATGGGGTTGTCGCCTTTCTCTGGGGGCGTCATTCGTGATGACAGCCCTGTTGATGTCAGCGCATGCGATCCATGCGACGCTGGGCCGCGTCAGGGTCTGTTCTTTGTGCATGAGTAGTCCTTGGTGTGGTTTGAATCTGAATCCAGCCCGCCCCTTCAATCCGCTGGGGCGGGCCGCTGGGAGCCCCTGCGGAAACGGGGCACGGCCATCGAACCGACCAACTCGATGGCGATGTGGTGATCTGCCGGTTAAGAACCCGCCGGCCTCAGCCGAAGACACGTGGACAGTCCCTGCGCCAGTAGCTGCAAAAATTCCATCCCAGCCCGAGGCCCAAGAGGATTCCGGTCGCGAGCACGAGTGCGAAGGCCGTGAGGTAATCAATCGGCCCGTAGCAGATGTTCATGGCAATGTCCTGATCTCTTTCTTTCTGGTTGGTGAGGCGAATCTCCAACTCCACAAGGACGAAACCCCGGTCCCTTGAGAGGGGGCCGGGGTCTGTGTCGTCGAGATGAGAAAAAGGAGATCGGGTGGGCTGCGTTCTGATGCCGCAATTAAAGTAGGGGAGCACGGACAGGCTCTTCATCTGGCAACTGGAGTTGTCGCAATCGCGCCTCCTCTTCGGTGGCGCGCCAGGCCGCTTCCTGCTGGAATGGATCGGTTTGCTTACGCTGCAACATCACGCGATCCACCCGCTGAAGAAAGGCCTCATCGAGCGGAAACATCTCCTTCTGGCCGACCTCGTTCGTCGCGGAGATCGCGTCAGATGTGCGTCTCATGAGGGCCTGCCCTCGAAGAAGATCGCCTGCACGCGCTGGGCGCCAGCGCCGTGGGCCGGAAAACCCACGATGGCGGCGCGATCGCGTTGCTGACAGATCCCGCAGTTCAGGCAATCGGAATTACCCGTGCTGGCGGGGCAGACGATCACCTGGCGCCCGGCCGGCGTTCGTATTGGCTTGGTGAGCCCCTGAGGCAGCACTACAACCACCGGCGCGATGCCAAGGTCGGCATACGCGTCAGCCTGGACCAAGGTCTCGGCACTGAGGTTGATCGTGAAGCCAAGCCGGTTCGCATTGAGGATCGCCGCCCGGTTGTCAGGGGTGGGCGGATAGTGCGTGTAGGTGAACCCGCGACGCCCCCGATTTGCCATGGCCAGCCGTGTGAGCTGGCCGGCATCGATGACGCCGGGCGCCTCGGGCGTCAGATCACCCGCCTGGTTGTGGCGCCATAGGGCATGGCGCCGCAAGGTCGCGATCTCCTCGAGCAATTCATCGAAGCTGTGGCCTCGTCGCCCCTCGGACACGCTGCGCCAATGGATGGCCAGGGGCCCGCTTTCGGCATAGCAGCCATTGCCCTTGAAGCTGCAGCTCGGCGGGCACGAGTTCGCACTCGTCGTCGTCACCGGGATCGGACCGGTCTTTCGGTTGCGGCTGACGCGCACCAGGTGATAGGTGCAGATGTCCTGTTTGATGGAAGCTGCAGGAGAGTGATTCAGCCGTTTCTGGGACGGCCTGGTTGATTGCGGGCGAGCGTGTGCCTCCGCCATGATCGGAATAAACAAAGTTGATCCTCTATGTTGTGAGCGCAGCCGTTGATGGCGACGCCATGAAGTGCCGGCCCCAAGGGGCGATAAGGGGCGAGCCAGACCCACGCGCGCACCGCCACCACGCTCCAGGCCAGAGAGGCCGGGGCGTGGTGGGTGCGTGCGTAGGGGATGAAGGCGAACCGGGAGGTCCGATGCGCATGCAGGGCGCCTGCATGCAGTTGCAGCGAGTCCGCTCCCTTCGAGAGTCAGTGCCCTTGCGCGGGCGACGTGGCGGGTGGGATCGGCTCGTTGGGGCCCAGCCTTCTGGCCAGCTTGTCCCGCACTTCCACAGCGCAGCCATGCCAGGCACGGCCGCTGACCATGGGCGTGTCCAGCGCCTGGGGATCCGTTTCAGCGACGCGCCTGGCGTACTGCTCCAGCGCCTGCATCACGAACGCTTGGATGAGCGCACCATGGGCGCTGAACTCCATCAACTCGGTGACGAATTCAACGTTGGTCGACGGCATGCTGGCTCTCCTCATTCACCTCGCACACCTCACATGTCGACTGCAGGATCTCGAAGCCCGCATCGGCAATGAGGCCCGGATCCAGCAGCATGACCAGGTCATCCGAGATGCCCGAGCGCATCGACGCCCACGCCTCATCGTCCAGGCCATCCTCGCGTGCCCGGCATTGCGCAGAGCGACGCAATGCCTCCTCATCGAAGACGGCAAGCTCGATGCTGAAGACCACCACCGTGCGGGGCATGGCCGAGGTGAACGCGGTGCCGCTCATGCATCCTCCCCGGCGTCGATGCGCGAGATCTCCGCGCCGAACGTCAGCGCCGCGTTGTCGGGGCTGGGCGGTCCGTTCTGGCGAATCCACCAATCGGGCGGGCTGTACGGCACGGTCATCACACCCAGGTAGCCGCCTTGCGAGGCGTAGCCCACCACCTTGGCGCGGCCGATGCCGTTGATGCGGATGAGCACGTCGTCGCCGATCGCGGGAACCTCGAAGTCGGCCGACCACTTGAATACGTCTTGGGCGAAGGGGTCGCGGGTATGGGGCGGCACTGTGGCGTGCCGCCGGAATCTGGTTTTCATGAATGTTTCTCTTGGGGAGGTTTTTCTTCGGACGGCAACACCGTCGCATTGCCGAGTTGTCGGGATTTCAGGCGGCAGATCAGGCCGTCGCTCTCTCGCGCGACGTCCCAGCCACGGCGGCCGAGACTTCGGCGCAGTACGTAGGTCGATTCGCCGTAGGAGATGCGCAGGCCCGGGCGGATGGCGGCTCGTCTGGCGACCCGGTTTGCATGGAACTCGCGCACCTTCTCGCGCCATGGGCCTGCGTAGGGCCCAGTCGGAGGACTGGCCCGAGCCAGGAAGGCCAGCGGACAGTCGAAGTAGTACGGCCCGCAGCTTTCGTCCATGCTCTTGACAGCCACTTCACCCTTCCTGCAATCGATGAGGGTCAGGCCGATCCAGATGCGTCCGGCGTGTTCGCCCGAGCGGTTCTGCGCCAGGAACCACAGGCGGTTGCCGATCGCGCGATGGGCCAGCACCGCAGCAAAGGCTGCGACGCTATGCCGTTCGTCATGGAGGGCTTGGTCCTTGGTGGCCCGGTAGACGATGCTGCCCATCTCAGACCTCCGCCCGATCGCCCGCCAGCGGCGCGCAGTCGGTTGCCACGCAGTGCCAGAACTCGCGCTCGGCATCGATGAGTCGGGAGATCTCGACCTCGTCGCGTTCGACCCGGTGGATCCGCAGGTCCTGGCCGCAGATCAGGGCAACCACATCCAGGGCCTGGGCGCCTGTGACAGCCAGCCGATGCAGCATCTGGATCCGGACATAGGCGGGAAGGCCCGCGCTCCAGAGCTCAGCCGCGTGCATGCCGACGCATCGACACTCCAGCAGCTGGACATCGGGAGCGCCGACGACTTCGCGGCCGGGAAGCGCCAGCATCCAGGGGTGCTGCGGGTGCCGCAGCAAGGCGCGAGTGCGTGGCACCTGGCGCCCCGTGCGCAGCGCATAGTGCGCCGCCACGATGGGCTCGAGCAGGCGGTCCCAATAGGCTGCGGTTTCTGCGGACTGAACGAGGAAAGGATCGACAGGCTGCAGCAGGTCGTGACGCTCGGTCTTCTCCATCCACAGCCGCACGGCAGACTTGAAGGGATCGCGGCCTACGGCCGCCGCGGCGTCGAGACTGACGAGGCCGGCTTCGACCGCGCTCGGCCAGCGTTCAGATGTCGGATCCTGCGAACAGGTGGATGGCACCAGGCGCAATGCGGGGGCACGCGGCCGCAGACGAGTGCTTGGGGAACGTTGTGTGCTTCGGGGTGTTGAGTTCATTGATTTCTTTCTGAAGGTTCAAACCGCCCATCCAGCAAAAAGCCCCGCCCTCTCGGTGGAGAGGCGGGGCTTTGGTGGAGGAGCTGAGTGGAAGTGGTGGGGAACGCGGGCGGGAGAGGTGAAGATCCAACAACGTCAAGCAGCGAGCTCCAGCGCATGGGCCAACGCGCGTTGCTTGAGGGCAGCGCCCTGGCCGAACCAAGCGCTGTCCAGGCGGTACTCGCGGTTGCGAGCCCGGCGTTCGTGGTCGACGAATTCGGTCATTGCGCTGAGCAGGCCCCAGGTCGTTCCACGGGCAGCGGCGAGTTCAGCCCCGCGGCCCTTGCCCTCGTACAGTTCAAGGACCTTGCGGGCGGCCCAGGCACGCGGCATGGACTGGGTGCCGGCCTGCGCTGTGGCGAGTCCATTCGCTTCGCTCGGCCCGTAGAGCACATGCTGGATATAGGCGTTGACCTCCTTGCTCTTGACCTTGCGCTCGGACAGGGCCGTCATGCGGTACATGAACTCGTCCCACTGCCCGATGGCAATGCCCAGTTGCCGTTTGACGGCGTCGGCATCAAAGCAGGTGTTATGGGGCACGCGAATCACGTTGCTCGTGTTTTCCAGTGCGATGGCCAGGGTGTTGTTGCACACGACCCGCACGGTCGTCGGCGTGACCGTGGTGGCCAGCGTGCCGTCGCAGGAGGTGGCGAACAAGAGGTAGCCGTTGACGGTGTCGCTGCCCTTGAGCACGGCCTGCTTGCCGGTGCGCGCCAGCGCCCAGACCTTGCGCCCGCCCTTGAGGACACCGGCCGTCTCCATCTCGTAGCCGCCGATCTCGGTGAGGTCGCGGTAGAACTCCAGAACTTCGCGGGGCTGCACGATCTGGTATCGGTTGCTGACGATCGACAGTGGCGCATGGGTGTCGCTGCGGTAGAGCACCTTCTGTTCGGCGAAGGATTCCAGAGCCTGCAGGGAATCGCCTTCAGGTCGGGTCATGAAGCGCACGGGGGTTTCCTGAATGGTCCAGTCCATGCCTGCTTGCTCAGCCCAGACTTGAAGAGGCTGCTTGGGTTGAAGGCGGTGGCCCAGGCGATGCCAGGGGGTGTCGCCGACGTAAGCCATTTGTTCGATTTGATGTGCCATGGAAGGTCTTTCTTGAAGTTGCGCGCACAGGCGCGCGCTGGCCGAGAAGCTGCAAGAGCCTCGGCCAGGAGGATTTGGGGCAAGGAGGAAGGAATCGACGAGCCGAGTGGCTCAAGGGTGCGAAGCGCGAAAGTGCGGAAACGGGCAGCTGTGCGTCAGGCGAAATCAGGATCGATCAGGATCGATGCCCTCCGGATTTGGCTCGGAGTCGGGATTCATCGTTCGAAAAGGTGACGGCGTAGCCGGTTCGGCCGACGACCATTGCGTTTCACTGGTTCCGCGCTGGCCACTGAAGGTGTGACCGCACGCGGTACATCGGCAGTTGTTCAGAACTCGGTCATCGACGACACGGCCGAAGCTGGCGCCGACCTCCGTGCCGAGCGCACCGCCGCCCAGAGCGCCGAGGACGACCCCGATGGCGGTGCCGAGGCTGCCGCCCACCGGTCCGGCGGCCATGCCAATGGTGAAGCCAGTGCGGGCGCCGCGCAGTGCACCAGCGATGCCGCCGGCCGCACCGGCCAGACCGCCGAGCGTGCCACCGGTTCGCTGGGCTACGTCACGGGTTTCGATGCGGTTGGAGCCGCAGTTGGGACATTGAAAGTGGGACAAGCTGAAGAAGCTCCTTTACAGGCGAGTGAATGGAAGAGAAGGAGCACCCAGACGGCAAAAAGCCCGGCGGACCGCGAGGTCGTGCCGGGCTTCTTGCTGGTTTAGCTGGTTAGGTCCGAGAAAGTGAGACTTCGGTCGAGGGATGAGGGAGAAATCAGCCCCCTCGCACGTGCTCAGCCGGCTGGACAGGCCAAGTGTTCACTTCTTGTCTGTGCTCACCTAAGTCATATAGGTCTGAAAAATTCTGGATTCAAATTTGCTCGTCCGAAATCGAGCTACGGGCGCCACGCAGACGACCCCAAACCTGATATTCCCCTCGAAAAGGACAGAACACACCGCCTGCCAGACCCCAGACGGCACAAAGCCCAGCGAGGCAAAGATCGCGCTGGGCTTTTGTTGGGCAAGATACGCTTTCTACTATCTATGCCGTGTTCATATTGAGAGCATTGGAATCTCTGGAACGGAGCACTCCGAACAGCATGTTGATCACTTGTTTTACGGAGTCCCGAGGCGCGTCGTCCGGCGCAGCGGCGGGTTCGCGATCGCTGCACCGGGCGCGCGGTCGACCAACGGTTCGCTCGCGCAGGTCGTGTTGCTCGAGATGCACAGCGCGCCCAGAAGGCCGTCTTCGGTCAGGACGTTCCGGCTCGGGGGGCCGAAGATGCGGTCGATCCAGTTGTTGGCGCCGATGGGGTCGATGCGCAGTTCGCCGGTGGTGCGCGCCAGGCGCAGCTCCGAAATGCGCAGGTCGAACACGCCGTCGATGTAGTCGAACAGCAGGGTGTAGTAGTCGAGTTGGGCATCTAGCACCTGGGGCAGTGTCTCGCGGCCGAACTCCATGAGGCGGCGGCGGCCGCGGAAGGCCTGGCCCGAGGTGCTGACGGCCTCCATCAACTGGCGCTCGCGTTCGCGGCCAGCCACGGTGCGGGACCATGACGACGCGGTGAGCTCCATCAGGTTGAGCTTCACGCCCTCCATCTTGGCTTCCTGGTTCGCGACTTCGGCCAGGGCGCCCTTGAGCTTGAGCTGGCGGTCGAAGCCGTTGCCGAAGTTCCAGTTGAGTTCGAAGGCGGCGCGCGTGGGGTCCTGCGGCGACACGCCGCGCGGGTCCTTGCTCTTCACGACGACGGCGTCGAGCGTGGGGTACAGGCTGGCTTCGGTCTGGTCGACCAGCGCACGCGCACGCGCCACGCGGCCCTGGGCTTCGGCCAGTTCGGTGCTGCGCGCTTCGGCGCGGCGCAGCGCTTCTTCCTGCGAGCCGATGCGCCAGTGCGCCGGTGCGGCGAGCACGGGCAGCGATTCGGGCGCGGGCGAGAACTTGAAGTAGTTGCGGAACTTGGCCAGCGCCTCGTCGCGCTGGGCCTCGAAGTCGGACTCGCGCGCAGCGACGAGGGCGCGGCGCGAGGCGGCCATGTTGAGGTCGTTGTCGCCGCTCACACCGAGCGCCACGCGGCGCGCCTCGGCCTTCGACAGGTCGGCCACGACTTCGGTGGCGCGGTGCGCGATCTGCTTTTTCAGGTCGAAGCGCTGCACCTGCAGGTAGGCGGTGAGCGCGTCGAGCACCACTTTCTGCGACGTGGTGGTAACGGCTTCGTCGTCGGCCTGGTTGCCGAATTCGGCAGCGCGCTGCGCCGCGCTCATGGCGCCGCCGTCGATCAGGCTCACGCGCGCTTCGGCGGTGAGCACGGTGTAGTTCTCGCTCTTCGCGTCCTTGGCGCCGCTGCTGTAGGTGCCCGACGACGTGCCGACCTTGAAGCGCGGGTAGCGCGCCATGCGCGCTGCGTCGACGCCGAAGCTGCTGGTGTTGGCCGCGGCCTGCGCAGTCAGCACTTCGGGGTATTCCTGCGACAGCGCGATGAGCGCCTGCTTCACGCGCTGCGCGTAGCTGGCGGCGCCGAGGGACGGCGGCGACAGGCGGCGCGACAGTGCCAACGCTGCAGGTGGCCCCTCCTGCTCCGGCGACGGTTGGGCATACGCGGTGGGCGGCAGCGCCATGCTGACGCACAAGGTCGCGCAGAGCACTCCCGGGGCGATGCGCGCGCGCCGGCCCGGCAACACGGGCTTGCTCATGGTTCGCGGAAGGCTTCGCGCCGCAGTTTGAGCACAGGCCGCAGGATGTACCAGATGAACGGATCAGTTCCCACGCGCAGGTCGACTTCGGACTCCATGCCGGCGGTGATGCGGTTTTCCGGCCGCCCCACGTGCGACTGCGACATGCTGATGAGCAGCCGGTAGTACGGCGCGCCGCTGGCAATGGCGGCATCGCGGTCGGCGTCGGCCGCCACGAGCTTGACCTTGCCGTCGACGGCGCCGTAGCGCAGGTAGTCGTAGGCGGTGATCTTCACGCGCGCCTCCTGCCCCACTTCGACAAAGCCGCGGTCGTTCGGGTTGAGGCGCGCCTCGACCATGATCTCGTCCTCGTCGGGCACCACCTCCAGGATGGATTCGCCGGGCTTCACTACCCAGCCGGCGCTGGAGCTGCGCAGGCCCTTCACGATGCCGTCCGCAGGCGCCTTCACCACCGTGCGCGAGCGCTGGGTGCGGGCGCGCGCGAGGTCTTCGCTCAGGCTGGCGAACTGGCGCTCGACGGTGGCCAGTTCGTCCGATGCGCGGCGGCGAAAGCGGCCCTCGGCCTCGGCCATCTTGGCCTGCGCCTCGGTGATGGCGGCCTGCGCCGAGATCACGCCCTGGCGCGCCACGGCGAGTTCGCTGCGCACGCCTTCGGCCTGGCGGCGCTTCTCGAGCACCTCGACCTGGCCGACGAGTTTTTCGCTGAGCAGCTGTTCGGAGATCTCCAGCTCTTTCTGCATCAGCGCGAGCCGGTCGTTCAGGCCCTTGGCCTTGGCCTGCTGTTCGAGCTGCTTGCTGCGCGCCTGCTCCAGGCCCGACACGGCGCCGGCCATGACGCCGCGCTGTTCGAGCGCGCGCGCCTGATAGGCACCGACCTCGCCTTCGAGCACGGCTTCGTCGATGTCGGCATCGAACGAATCGCGCTTGAGCGGCTGGCCGCGGCTCTCGGCAATGAGTCGCACGCGCGTGGCCTGCGTGGCGGCGTAGCGCGCGGTGAGCTCCTCGAAGTTCAGGCCGCTGCCGCCCAGGTCGATCTCGACCAGCGACTGGCCCTGCTTGACCTTGTCGCCTTCTTTCACGAGCACGTTGCTGACGATGCCGCCTTCCAGATGCTGGATCGACTTCACGCGGTCGGAGGGGATCACGCGGCCCGGTGCGACGACCACGGTTTCCATCGGAAAGCCGAGCCCCACCGCCGCCAGCACCGCGACCGCGCCGCCGATGATCCACTGGCGCCGCCGGCCTTGCGGCGTGGTCTGCGCCGCCTGTTTCTCGCTCTCGCCCTGAAGCACCTGCGGCAAGTCTGGTTTCAAAATCCCGTTCCCCTGTCTCTGTCTGTCAGTCGGTCGATCCGTGGCAACCACGAATCACGCATCGCGTGGCCTTCTTGCTCACGCCATCGAGCGCGAGGCGGCCGGGACGCCTGCATTGTTGCCGCTGCCGTCGTCGGTGGTGTCGCCCAGCGCCACCAGCGGCTTCTTCACACCGAAGAGCTTGGGCACCATGACGGCGGCGGAGCCGATTTCCACGTTGCCCTGGCCGGTGACGTGATAGACGGCGGTGGCCGCCGACACGATGCGCAGCGAGTGCGTGACCACGACCACAGTGCGCACCTTGGCCACCGCGAGCATGGTCGCGAGCAGGTTGCGCTCGCTTTGAAAGTCGAGGTCGTTGCTGGGCTCGTCGAGCACCAGCACCGAGGGCTTGCGCAGGAAGCTCATGGCCAGCGCGAGCTTGCGCCGCTCGCCGACCGAGAAGCCGGTGCCGCCCTCGCCCACCACGGTGCGATAACCGTCGGGCAGGCGCGAGATGAAGTCGTGCGCGCCCGAGAGCTTGCAGGCCGCCACGATCTGCTCGTCGCTCTGGCCCGGCGCTCCGCGGCGCATGGTGTCAACCAGCGGACCGCCGAACCAGTACACCTCTTGCGAGAGGTAGCTGATCCAGCGCGACAGCTCTTCGCGGCCGAACTGCGAGAGGTCGTACTCGCCGATGCTCACCACGCCATGCGTGGGCGTGTACAGGCCCGACAGCAGCTTCACGAGCGTCGACTTGCCCGCGCCGTTGCGCCCGACGATCACATGCAGGCCGCCAGGGCCGATGTCGAGGTCGACGTTTTCCAGCACGGGCTGCGGTGCGTCTTCGGTAAAGCTGAAGCTCACGTCCTTGAGCGTGACGCGGCCCAGCGGCTGCGGCAGCGCCATGCCGGTGGGCGCTTTCTCTACCGGCTCGCCGAGCACGGTTTCGAGGCGCTTGGCGGCTTCCTTGGCGGTGGCAAGCGCACGCCAGTTCGACACCAGCCCGGCCACCGGCTGCAGCGCCTTCAGGGCGAGCATGTTGGAGGCGACCAGGCCACCCACCGTCATCCACTGCTGCATGACGGCAATGGCGCCGACGGTGACGACGATCACCGAAAACACGGTGAGCAGCACGGTGGTGCCGTCGCGCGCGGTTTCGATCTGGCCGTTCTTGCCGAAGCTCTCGCTGAGCCAGGCGTTGTAGGTCTGCTGCCAGACCTCGATGGTCGGGCCGTCGTTCGACTGCGCCTTGAGCGTCTCGCGCGCATGGCAGATCTCGGAGGTGATGCGATCGAGCCCGCGCCCGCGCAGCACTTCTTCGACGCGGCCGGCGCGCACTTCGTCGGCCCACCACCAGGCCAGGAACGCCATGATGGCCAGGAAGGCCGCCACCACGGGCAGCACCGGCAGCGCGACGATGCCGATCACGATCAGCGCGAAGATCGCCATCGGCAGGTCGAAGATCGATTGCGCGAGCCCGCCGGTGACGGTGCCGCGCACCGCGCCCACGTCGCGAAAGAACAGCTGCCAGGACGAAGCCGGCCGCGCCTCGAGCGCGCGCAGCGGCCGCCCGAGCATGGAGTGCAGCAGCGCGCCCGACACGCCGTGGTCGACGGTGGCGCCCGCGTTGCGCAGCAGGCGCGAGCGCCGCGTGCGCAGCCAGAACTCGATGCACAGGAAGAACAGAATGCCGCTCACCAGCGCGGCGAGCGTGGAGACGCCGCTGCGCGAGAGCACGCGGTCATACACCTGCAGCAGGAAGATCGAGGGCAGCAGCCCGAACAGGCTGATGGGCAGCGACAGCCAGGCCGCGCTCTTGACGAGCGGGTAGGCCGCGCGAAACGCATCGTTCAGCGCACCGGCATACGGACTGGCGCCGGGGACTTCCGGCCTGTCGGCAACCAGCTGGCTGGGCAAGAGGAACTTGATCATGGAGAAAGACCGATCCGTCGGGCAACGACGCCTGCATCATTATCAACTGTTACCCGACTGTTACAAGGCAAAAATTCGCCTCTGACGCCTCTCAGCATCGGTGGGTGCGAACCTGCGCCGGACCGGTCGTTTCCGCGCCGCGCGTTCCTTGCGGCGCGGCGTTTTCCCTGAGCGTGCAATTCATCGTTTTGTGGGCATGGCTGTGGGTCGCGGTGCGGCCGGACGAGCCCGGCAGGCCTTCGGCAAAAACGAGGGCGATGTTGGCGCACAGCAGCATCAGCAGCACCCAGGCGCACAGCAGCTGCAGCCAGCCCAGCCACCAGCGCCGCGGGGGTACCTCGCGTTCGGATTCATAGGGGATGTGGACCAGTGCGTTCCATCTCATGGCAGTGCTTTCAAAACCCGGGCCAGCCGGGAAAGACCGACACCCGCGGAGCTTTTCGCCAGCACCCAGTCGCCTGGTTGCAGCAGCCCGCCGAGTGCGGTGGAGAGGTCGGACACATCGACAAACCAATGGGAGCGGACCTTGGTGCGGATGCGCGTGTGAAGCGCCCGCATCAAGGGTCCGCACAGGAGCACGCGGTCAGGTTGCGACGCCAGCAACTCGGCCTCCAGATCGAGGTGATGGCGTTGCGCCGCGGGCCCCAGCTCCTGCATGTCGCCCAGAATGGCCACCCGGCGCGCAGGCTCGCAGGGGGCTTGTGACAGCAACTCAAGCGCCGCCCGCATCGAACTCGGGTTGGCGTCGTAGGTTTCATCGATCAGCTTGAAGCTCCCGCCGCCGATGTGAATGGTGTGCAGCGCACCGCGTCCGCCCGGCGGCTCGAAGTGCGCAAAGGGTTCGACCGCGGCGGCCAGCGGCAGGCGCAGCGCCTGCAGCGCGGCCAGCGCGGCCACGGCGCTCGCGCCCATGTGGCGGCCCGGTGCGTTCAGGCGCAGCTGGAAGGGCTCGCCGGCCACCTCGGCCTGCACCTCGCCGTGGTCGAAGGCGAGCAGGCGCACGTCGGCGTCCTTGTGCTCGCCGTAGGTCACGATCTGCAGCTGGTGCGCCATGGCCGCTTCGGCGAAGGTGGCGAACTCGGGCATGTCGCGGTTGAGCACCACGCGGTCGCCCGCGGCCATGGCCTGGAACATGCGGCAGTCCAGCCGCGCGGCGGCCTCCGACGGGCCGCGGTGCTTCTGCGACGCGGCCGACAGCCCCGTCACCACGATGAGCGAGGGCCGCATCAGCTGCGCCGAGGCCGGCATGTGCGAGGTACCCATCTCGAGCACCCAGTAGGCGGCGTGGCGCGGCATGCAGGTGAGGTTCCACGCGATGCCCGACGGCAGGCTGATGTTGCCTTCGGGCTGCGCCACCTCGCCCCACACGGTGAGCGCGCCGGCCAGCATGGCGGCCACGGTGCTGCTGCCCGCGCCGCTGCCCAGCACGCCGCAGACGCGGCCGGTGAACTCGGTGCGTGCGTGGTCGCCCAGCTCGAGCACGGCCTGCAGCACATTGGGCACCTGCAGCACGGGCACGCGCTTGTCCAGGTGCGGCTTGGGGTCGGTGCACAGCACGGCCGCGGCCGGCTGCAGCACGCCCTTGAGCGTGACGGCGGCCAGCGGCGTCTTCGAGGGCCGGGCCTGGTGTTCGAACACGACGCGGCCCTTGCGCATGAAGGTGCGCTGGGTCACGCCGGTGGCGCGCCAGCCGTCCTCGGGCTTGACCACCCATTCGCCGCCGGTCACGCGGGCCATCTCGCTGGCCGTCCAGACCGCGCCATCGTCGCGCACGCCACCACCACCGCCGCCGGGGCCCGCGCCGCCGGGCTGGCTGCGCCGGTCCAGCAGGTAGCGGTGGTAGGCCGCGAAGCCCGTCACGTACTGCTCGACGTCGTCGATGCGCACGCGGAACGAGTGGTGCCGCACGAAGAAGGCGCCGACGACCGTGGACGGCCGGCGGAAGTACATCGCCATCTCGGGCCAGAAGAAGCCGTTGAGCAGGTAGTGCGCGCGGTAGTCGAGCGCGCGGTAGAACTTCTCGGTGTCCAGCTCGTCGAGCAGGTGCCGCATGGCGGGCATGCTCTCCAGCCGCTGCAGCATCTGCTGCGCCGCCAGCATGAGGCTGAGCAGCGTGGGAAAGGTGGTCTTGCGATCGAGCACGAAGTCCAGGTAGCCCGCCACGTTCTGCAGCCCGAAGCGGAAGTAGCGCTCCTGCGGGCTCCACTGCGTGAGCTCGTTCACGCAGCCGCTGAGCCAGTGGTCGTGCGATTGCCAGTGCTGGCTCGCAATGAAGTGGTCGAAGGCTTTCTCGACCGCGGCCAGCCAGCGCGGATCGCGCGTGAGGCCGTACAGGCGCATGAGACCGAAGGCCGCTTCGCCGTCGTAGAAGATGACGCGCGAGGCCTGCTTGAGCGACAGGTCGGCCGCGTGCAGCACGTGGTCGAAGCGTCCGCTGGCCGGGTCCTGCAGCGCCACGATGCCCAGTGCGAGCTTCTCCAGCAGCGGCAGCCAGTGGCGCGTTTCCATCAACTCGCAGTAGCGCACGAACATGCGCACGCAGGCCGCGTTGCCGCCCAGGCGAATCTCGCCGCCGGTGTCGACCAGGTAGGCCACCTCGCGGCCGTCGGGCAGCGTGTAATCGCGGATCAGTGCGTCGGTGAGGTGGTCGATGGCGCGGTCGATGGCCGCGCGCAGCGTGTCGTCGCGCGTGAGCTCCCAGGCCTCGAGCATGGCGTGCACGGTGCCGGCATGGCGCATCGCGTCGTAGGTCGGGATGCGGCGGTCGAAGCACGGGAAGTAGCCGTACACGAACAGGCCATCGCTTTGCATCTGGCGCGCCAGGTACGACGAGCCACTGCGCACCAGCTCGAGCACCGCCTGCGGATTGAGCGCCGGCAGCTGGCGGCGGCCCGCGTCGAGCCCCGTGCCCACGAGCTTGTGCACCACGCCGTCGGGCTGGCAGAACACGCCCACCGTGGCCAGCAGGTACACGGTGCGCTCGGACGACTCTTCCAGCGGCAGCGTGCGCTCGAAGCGGGCCTGCGCATAGACGTCGAAGTTGCGCACGTTCACCACCGAATGCGCGATGGTCGAATCGCCGCACAGCATGGCGTTGGCGTTGAGTTCCTGCTCGGTGAAGGCGAAGCCGAAGTCCTGGTCGAAGGCCAGGCCGAGCCGGAAGTAGTTGCGCTTGACTGCGGTGAGCTGGGTCTTGAACTGCGTCCAGTCCATGGGACTGGCGCCCTCGACCCAGTCGATGCGCAGCCAGGGCGAGACGATGCCGCGCTCGCGCACCCATCGCTCGACGAGGTCGGCGCCTTCGCGCCAGGCGGTCTCGAAGTCGTCGGCCCGCGCATGCACGACGTGCGCACGCTGGGAGCCGTCGCTCACCGAGAAGAAGAGCGTGAAGGCCGGGTACGGGGCAGGCAACGCCGCGCACACGGACACCAGGCGCTCGTGGCAGGCGTGGAGCTGGTCTGAGAAGGACATCATTCGGCCCCGGTCGAATGCGGGCGAAGGCCGGTCGCGTCCGTCATCTGCTCTCGCTTGAATGACGTGATCGCGGACCGGAAACCGCCCGTGAAATCATCGCGTGCTCCCGATTCAGCGGTAGCTGAACTCGGCGCGACGATTGAGCTGATGGCCCTCCTCGGTGGTGGCAAGCGATGCGGGCTTTTCAATGCCCCAGCTGACGGCTTCGATGCGTTCGCCCGGCACGCCCATCTGCGTGAGCATGCGCTGCACGGCCTCGGCGCGGCGCTGGCCGAGCGCGAGGTTGTACTCGCGGCCGCCGCGCAGGTCGGTGTGGCCTTCGATCACGACCCGGCTCGCCGGCCGGTTGCGCATGTAGCCCGCGTGCGCCTCGACGATGCTGCGGTCGCCCGTCCTGACGTCGTACCGGTCGAAGTCGAAGTAGACGATCTTGGCCGGTGTGTTCGGCGGCGGCGGCGGGGGTGCCGGCTCCACCTTGGGCACTTCGCGCACGCTCTTGTTGGAGTAGTAGTAGGTCGCGTCGTCGCGACCGCCCTTGGGAGGCACACCGCAGGCAGCGAGGCTTGCGCCCATTGCCACGAGGGCCAGTATCCGGAAATTCTTGTTCATGACGGTCCTTTCGCGGGACGGGCCGCTGACGGCCCGTCCCTGTCTGCTTGCTATCGAGGTTTCCCTTCCTCCTTCTTCGTGTCCTTGGATCAGCCCAGCAGGCCGTGCAGGATGTTCGTCACGGGTGCCAGGGCACCGCCGGCCGGGCTCTGGTCGAGCAGGCTGGTGATCGGGGTGAGCACGTTGTCGAGCACCGGGGCCACCGTGTGTTCGACGGTGTCCAGCACACCGGTCACGACCGCGGCCACCGGGGCTGCCGGCGTGCCGGCGAGGATGTCGGTCACCGGTTCGACTGCGTTGGTCACGGTTTCGACCACCGTCGAGACCACCGAGCCGGCCGAGCCGTCGAGGATGCTCGTCACCGGTTCCAGGATGCCGGCCACCGGTTCGGCGCCGCCCGTCAGGCCGCCGAGCAGGCCGCCCACGAGGCCGTCCGCACCGAGCAGGCTGCCGACCAGGCCGTCGTCACCGAGGACGCCGCCGAGCAGACCGCCTTCGCCGCCGCCGAGCACGCCGCCCAGGAGGCCGCCGTCACCGCCGAGGACACCACCGAGCAGGCCGTCGTCGCCCAGCACGCCGTCGAGCAGGCCACCGGCGTCGCCACCGGTCACACCGCCGAGGACACCGCCCAGCAGGCCGTCGTCACCGAGGATGCCGTCGAGCAGGCCGCCAGCGTCGCCGCCGGTCACGCCACCGAGGACACCGCCCAGCAGGCCGTCGTCGCCGAGGATGCCGTCGAGCAGGCCGCCAGCGTCGCCGCCGGTCACGCCGCCGAGGACACCACCGAGCAGGCCGTCGTCGCCGAGGATGCCGCCGAGCAGGCCGCCGGCGTCGCCACCGGTCACGCCGCCGAGGACACCACCGAGCAGGCCGTCGTCGCCGAGGATGCCGCCGAGCAAGCCGCCGTCACCACCGAGGACGCCGCCCAGAAGACCGTCGTCACCCAGCACACCGCCGAGCAGACCACCTTCACCGCCGAGGACGCCGCCCAGGAGGCCGTCGTCACCCAACACGCCGCCAAGCAGACCACCGTCGCCGCCGAGGACGCCACCCAGGAGGCCGTCGTCACCCAGCACGCCACCGAGCAGACCACCGTCACCGCCGAGGACTCCGCCCAGGAGGCCGTCGTCGCCGAGGATGCCGCCGAGCAGGCCGCCGTCACCGCCGAGGACGCCGCCCAGGAGGCCGTCGTCACCCAGCACACCGCCGAGCAGACCACCGTCACCGCCGAGGACGCCACCCAGGAGGCCGTCGTCACCCAGCACACCGCCGAGCAGACCACCGTCACCGCCGAGGACGCCACCCAGGAGGCCGTCGTCACCCAGCACGCCGCCGAGCAGACCACCTTCACCGCCGAGGACGCCGCCCAGCAGGCCGTCGTCACCGAGCACGCCGCCAAGCAGACCACCGTCGCCGCCGAGAACGCCACCCAGGAGGCCGTCGTCACCGAGCACGCCGCCGAGCAGGCCGCCTTCACCGCCGAGCAAGCCGCCCAGCAGGCCGTCGTCACCCAGCACGCCTCCGAGCAGACCACCTTCGCCGCCGAGGACACCACCCAGGAGGCCGCCTTCGCCGAGCACGCCGCCCAGCAGACCGCCTTCGCCGCCGAGCAAGCCGCCCAGCAGGCCGTCATCACCCAGCACGCCGCCGAGCAGGCCACCGTCGCCGCCGAGGACACCGCCCAGCAGGCCGCCGTCGCCACCCAGCACGCCACCCAGCAGGCCATCGCCACCGATCAGGTTGGCCACGCCGTCGGTCACGAAGTCGACCTGCGTGTCCACTGCGTTCAGCAGGCCGTTCGTCGCGCCGGCGCCGAGCAGCTGGTCGACCACCGGGCTGACCAGGCCGCCCACGCCGTCCGTCACGTCGTCGACGAGGCTGTCGGCCGGGTCGAGCACGTTCGGGTCGTTCGGCGTGAAGCTGGAACCGAGCACCGGTGCCAGCAGGCCGTCGACCGTGTCGGTCAGGCTGTCGGTCAGTTGCGAGACCGGGGCCAGCACGTCGCCCAGGCCGAGGTCGCCGAGCACGCCGTTGTTCAGGCCGTTCACCAGGCCGGCCACCACGCTGTCGGCCGGGTCGAGCAGGGCCGCGCCGGTGCCGGGGGTGCCGCCACCGCCGATGCCGCCGAGCACGCCGCCCAGCAGACCGCCGACGAGGCCTTCTTCACCGAGCAGGCCGCCCACGGGGCCGTCTTCGCCCAGCAGGCCACCGACCACGCCGTCCGGTCCGAGCAGGCCGCCGACACCGTCGCCACCGAGCAGGCCACCCAGCGGGCCGTTATCGCCCAACAGGCCACCGAGCAGACCGTCGTCACCGAGCAGGCCACCGATGGGGCCGGTGCCGCCGAGCAGACCGCCGACCAGGCCGTTGTCGCCGAGCACGCCGCCCAGCACGCCGTCGCCGCCGAGCAGGCCGCCGATGGGGCCGGCATCGCCGAGCAGGCCACCGACCAGGCCGTCGTCACCCAGCAGGCTACCCAACGGGCCGTCGCTGCCGAGCACACCGCCCAGCAGGCCGTCGTCGCTCAGCAGGCCGCCAACCAGGCCGTCGTTGCCGAGCAGGCCGCCGATGGGGCCGCCTTCGCCGATGACACCGCCGAGCAAGCCGCCCAGCAGGCCGTCGTCGCCGCCGAGCAGGCCGCCCAGCGGGCTGTCGGCGAGCAGGCCGGAGATCGCGCCGTCCTGGCCAAGCAGGTTGTCGATGAGGCCACCCTGGCCGAGCAGTTCGCCGGTGAGGCCTTCCGAGCCGGCCAGGCCGGCCAGCACGCCGTCGCCGCCGAGCAGGCCGCCCACGAGGCCGTCGTCACCCAGCAGGCCGCCCAGTGCGCTGTCGTCGCCGAGCAGGCCACCCAGCAGGCCCTCTGCACCGAGCAGGCCGCCAGTGAGGTTGCCGAGGGCGCCGTCGCCGAGCAGGCCGCCGACGAGGCCGTCCTCGCCGAGCACGGTGTCGAGCAGGCCGCCGACGGCGGTGTCTTCACCCAGCAGGCCGCCGACCAGGCCGTCCGGTGCCAGCAGGCCACCGACCAGACCGTCTTCGGCCAGCACGCCGGCCACGAGGCTGCCTTCGCCGAGCACGTTCTCGAGCAGGCCGCCCAGCGCGCCGTCGTCGCCCAGCAGCTGGTCGGTGACACCGCCCAGGCCGAGCGCGTCGGTGAGGCCGCTGACGATGCCGTTGTCGCCGACGAGGTTGCCCAGCGCGTTGTCGAGCGCGTCGGTCACGTAGTCGACCTGGTTGAGCAGGCCGTCCATGATGGCGCCGGCCGCACCCGCGCCGAGCAGCGGATCGAGCAGCGGGCTCAGCGTTTCGCCGAGCGGGTCGGTGATGCTGCCGACGGTGTCGTCCACCGGGTCGAACTGGTTCGGGTTGTTGGCCTGGAACTCTTCGCCAAGCAGCGGAGCGAGCACGTCGTCGACGACGTCGGTGAGGTTGTCGACCGTCTCCGACACCGGGGTGAGCGAGCCGCCGAGGCCCAGTGCGTCGTCGATGCCGTCGAGGGCGCCGCCCAGGATGCCGTCGGCGGGGTCGAGCAGGTGGTCGCCGTCTGCGTCGGAGTCGGAATCGCTGTCCGAGTCCGAATCGCTGTCGGAGTCCGAATCGGAGTCGCTGTCCGAGTCACTGTCGGAGTCGGAATCCGAGTCGCTGTCCGAGTCCGAGTCCGAGTCCGAGTCCGAGTCCGAGTCCGAGTCCGAGTCCGAGTCCGAGTCCGAATCAGAGTCGGAGTCGGAGTCGGAGTCGGAGTCGGAGTCGCTGTCCGAATCGGAGTCGGAATCCGAGTCACTGTCGGAGTCGGAGTCGCTGTCCGAATCCGAGTCAGAGTCCGAATCAGAGTCGCTGTCCGAGTCAGAGTCGGAGTCGGAGTCGGAGTCGCTGTCCGAATCGGAATCCGAGTCGCTATCCGAATCCGAATCCGAATCGCTGTCCGAGTCAGAGTCGCTGTCCGAGTCAGAGTCGCTGTCCGAATCCGAGTCGCTGTCAGAGTCCGAGTCGGAATCCGAGTCCGAGTCAGCGTCCGCATCGGACTCACCGCCCGGGCCGCCCACGAACAGCGGGAAGCCGGTGGTGCCACCGTCGCCGCCACCGCCGCTCAGTGCAGCACCCAGCGCCGCGGCGCCCAGGGCGCCCAGCGCGAATTCACCGAGACCGATGCCGCTGCCGGCCGCGGTCTTCTTGGTCACTGCCAGGGCGGCCGCATCGGCGTCGCTGTCCGGCGGGGTCACCTGCAGGTCGCCCGAGGCGACGTCCACATTCACTTGTTCGAGGCCGCCGGGCAGCTTGGTCGAGCCGATGGTCGCATCGGTGCCGCCGGTGAAGACGCCGGCCAGCGGCGCCTTGTTGGAGGCCGATCCGGGGAACAGCACGTTGGCCTGGCCGCCGTCCGGCACGATCACGCGGTCGCCGGCCATCAGGGTCTGATTGCCGTCCACCGGAATGCGGACACCCTCGCGCATCACTGCAACGCCGGGCGTAGCATTGGACAATGTGCCCACGCTGGGCGACGCCACGGCCGCAGGCGCGGCGGAGGCGCCGGCGCTGATGCCCGGCGTGCCGAGCGGCGTGACGGTGGCTTGGGCGAGAACCACGGGCGCGCCAGTGGCGGCGAGCCCTTCGGTCGAAACGGTCGATGCTTGTGGAGCGGTCATGGCAGCCTCTGTGACAAAAGATGCATCTACAGGGGCAACTTGCGTGCCGCTTTTCCGCCGCCGTGCCAACGCCGCGCCATCGGCGCTTCAAGTGATTGATTTGTATGGATATTTTTCTGAAAACTGCGCAACACACCGACCTCCGAAACAGCCCGTAAGGAGGTCAATTCGCGATTCGTTACGTAACGATGTAACGCCTCGTACCCGGAACGCCGGGCGTGTCGCGCGCACTTTCCACAGCCCTGGCGCCCACGCCGCGCCACCTGCTTTTTCTCTTTCCTTCTTCTCTCTTCTATATATGTTCAATCCCTCCCAGGAAGACGTGCGCCGCTTCTTCTGCGACGTGTACGCCAAGCACCGGCAGGGCCTGCCGATGGAGCCGCTGGAGACCATCGCGGCCGGCTGGATCGACGAGCACCCCGAGTACCACGAGGACCTGATCGACGCCGACGCGGCCGTGGCGCGGGTCTACGACGGATCGAACGGCCGCGAGAACCCGTTCCTGCATCTGTCGATGCACCTGTCGATCAGCGAGCAGTGCTCCATCGACCAGCCGCGCGGCATCCGCCAGGCGGTCGAGCTGCTGGCCGCGCGCCGCGGCTCGCTGCTGCATGCGCACCACGAGGCGATGGATTGCCTGGGCCAGATGATGTGGGAGAGCCAGCGCGCAGGGCGCCCCCCAGATGGCGATGGCTACGTAGCGTGCGTGCAGCGCCGGGCAACCAAGGACTGAGCGATCAGCCGGCGGCGCGCGGCGTTCCCTTTCGCGCCGGCAACGCGCCTTGCGCCTTCGCCGCTTCGCGCAGCAGCCCCGCCATCGCGGCGCGCAGCGGCGACGGCTCGGCCTCGCTGCGTTGCAGCAGGCCGACCGGCTCCTCGGTGCCGGTGGTATCGATGGGCAAGCGCACCAGGCGGCCATCGGCCAGCTCGCTGCGGGCGGCGCCCAGGGGCGTGATCCACACCGCGTCCGACACCGCCACCAGCGCGCGCGCTACCGCCACGTCGAGCGTCTGCAGGGCATTGCGCGGCAGCGCCAGGCCGCGCGCCGACAGGAAGCTCTCGGTGTTGTGGCGCGGGATCGTGCCCTCGCCGTACACCACCAGCGGATAGTCGAGCACCGCCTGCACCGGCGCCGGCTTGAGCGCGAGCGGATGGCCGGCGCGCACGGCGAACACCAGCGGCTCGGTGTGCAGCAGCTCGAAGCTCAGGCCGCCCATGAGGCGCGGGTCGCTCATGCGGCCCACCACGAGGTCGAGCTCGCCGGCGCGCAGCTCGTCGAGCAGCACGGCATTGGCCGCGCTCTTCACCAAGATCTGCACCGCCGGCCAGCCCTCGCGCAGCCGTGCCAGCGCCACCGGCAGCAGCGCGGGCGCCACGCTGGGCAAGGCGCCGATGCGCAGGCGCTCGATGCGCCCGCCCGCCGCCGGCGCCACGGCCTGCGCGCTGGCGTCGAGCGCCTCGAGCACGCGCAGGGCGTGGGCCAGCAGCTGTTCACCGGGCGGCGTGAGGCCCTGCACGCCGCGGCGCCCGGCCTGGCTGCGTTCCACCAGACGGGTGCCGACCACGGCCTCGAGCTCCGACAGCGTCTTGGACACCGCCGGCTGGCTCAGCGCCAGCCGCTCGGCCGCGCGCGCCAGGTGGCGCTCCTGCGCGACCGCGACGAAGGCGCGCAGGTGCCGCAGCTGCACGTTGCGCACGAAATCCTGGCGAAGCTCGGCGGGAGACTTTTTCAATGCCTTCTGGTTATTGAAACTGGAACAATCTTCAATTTACATCATTGATTGCGGCTTCTACAGTGCGGGCTTCGGATTCGTCCCACGACAGGAGACAACGTACATGACCAAGACCAGCGGCACCCAGCCCACCCTCACCCCGCGCGACTGGGACGCCCACCCCAGCTACATCTACCCCGGCTACAAGTCGACCGGCAAGCGCGGCCCGCAGAAGCCGCTCATTCCGCTGAAGGCCTCGCTCGGTGAGCTGCAGCAGCCGGTGTACGGCCACGACAGCATCGGCGAGTTCGACCACGACCTCACGCGCAACGCGCGCGTCAACGGCGAGCCGCTGGGCGAACGCATGATCCTCACGGGCCAGGTGCTCGACGAGCGCCGCCGCCCGGTGGCCAACACGCTGGTCGAGCTGTGGCAGGCCAACGCCTCGGGCCGCTACGTGCACAAGGTCGACCAGCACGACGCCCCGCTGGACCCCAACTTCCTGGGCGCGGGCCGCTGCCTGACCGACAGCGAAGGCCGCTACCGCTTCCTCACCATCAAGCCCGGCGCGTATCCCTGGGGCAACCACCCGAACGCCTGGCGTCCGCAGCACATCCACCTGTCGCTGTTCGGCCAGAGCTTCGCCAGCCGCCTCGTGACGCAGATGTACTTCCCCGGCGACCCGCTGCTGCAGTACGACCCGATGGTCACCGGCACGCCCGAGCGCTACCGCAACCGCCTCATTGCCGACTTCAGCCTCGACATCACCGAGGAAGGCTACGCCCTGGGCTACCAGTTCGACATGGTGCTGCGCGGCGCCGATGAAACGCCGTTCGAGAACCGCTGAAAGGAATTCCCCATGCCATTGATGACCGCACAGGAAGCCGACTTCGGCCAGACGCCCTCGCAGACCGTGGGCCCCTACTTCGCCTACGGCCTCACCGCCACGCAGTACGGCTACAACTTCAACCAGCCCTTCGACGCCGTGCTGGCGCTGGACACCGCCAGCGGCCAACGCATCCGCCTCGAAGGCCGCGTGATCGACGGCGACGGCAACCCGATCAACGACGCGCTGGTCGAGATCAGCCAGCCCGACGGCGAAGGCCGCTACCCGCAGACGCCCGACGAGGCACGCGCCCTGGGCTTTCGCGCCTTCGGCCGTGTCGGCACGGGCACCGATGCGCAAAACCGCTTCGTGTTCCACACCGTCAAGCCCGGCGCCGAAACGCCCGGTGAAGCCCCGCACATCAACGTGATCGTGCTCATGCGCGGCCTGCTGCTGCATGCCTTCACACGCGTGTACTTCAGCGACGAGGCCGAAGCCAATGCGAAGGACGCCGTGCTGCAGAGCGTGCCGGCCGAGCGCCGCCACACGCTGATCGCCGAGCGCGTGGAGCAAGGCGGCGCGGTGACGTACCGCTTCGACATCCGCATGCAGGGCACGGACGAGACGGCCTTCTTCGACGTCTGACCCCCGGGAAAATCCGGACGAAAAAAAGCCCGCTGATGCGGGCTTTTTCTTTGGGGCAGCGGGTCGATGCCCGTCTGTCTGGCTTACTGAGGCGCGTGATGCAGGCGCGATTCAGGCACGACCTTCAGTTCGCCAGGCAGCGAGCTGATGTAGGTGGCCAGCGTCTTCAGCTCGGCGTTGGTGAACTTCTTGGGTTCGACCTGCGCGGCCATCACGGCGTTGGAGCGGCCCAGGTGGGGGTTGTTCTTCACGCGGTACGACTTCAGCGCCACGAACAGGTAGTCGGCGTGCTGGCCGGCCAGCTTGGGCACGGTGCCGTCGTTCGGCGTGTTGAAGTTGGCGCCGTGGCACTTGGTGCAGCTGTTGTCCTTGTCGCGCGCGATGAGCGCCTGGACGTTCTCGGACGCGGCCTTGGCCGGTGTGGCCGCAGGCGCGTCGCCTTCCTTCACGCCCAGCTGGCTGTAGTAGGCCGCGAGGTCGGCGATGTCCTGCTCGGTGAGGGTGTCGGCGATGGCGCGCATCGTCGGGTGCTTGCGGTCACCGCCCTTGTACGCAGTGAGCGCGGAGGAGATGTACGTGGCGCTCTGGCCCGCGATCATCGGGACCTTGTGGATCTCGGGGAAGCTCGCCTGGTAGCCGATGATGCCGTGGCAACCCACGCACATCTGGACCTTCTTGGCTCCGTCCTGGGCCTTGCCAGTGACTTGTTGGGCTTGGGCCGAGACCGTCACGCAAGCGACAGCAAGGGCAAACATCGTGGTCAACAACTTGTTCATTTTGCGCGCACAATCTCGTGGAGATACAGTTTTTCGAATCAACATTCGATTATATGCAAGGGTCCCACGGGAACCTCGCGCGGGCTGCACAAGAGACTGCGCAATGCAGATCGAGTGTGTTCTTTTCTCCACCCTGCCTCCGCTCCACTCATGAAATTCAAGGGCTCAGACAACTACGTCGCCACTCAGGACCTGATGCTGGCGGTCAATGCGGCCATCACACTCCAGCGTCCCCTGCTCGTCAAGGGCGAGCCCGGCACCGGCAAGACCATGCTGGCCGAGGAAGTGGCGCAAGCGCTCGACATGCCGCTGCTGCAGTGGCACATCAAGTCGACCACCAAGGCGCAACAGGGCCTGTATGAATACGACGCCGTGAGCCGCCTGCGCGACTCGCAGCTGTCCGACGTGGACGGCGGCGAGCGCGTCAAGGACATCCAGAACTACATCGTCAAGGGCGTGCTGTGGCAGGCCTTCACGGCCGACAAGCCGGTGGCGCTGCTGATCGACGAGATCGACAAGGCCGACATCGAATTCCCGAACGACCTGCTGCGCGAAATCGACCGCATGGAGTTCTACTGCTACGAGACGCGCGAACTCATCCGCGCCAAGCACCGTCCGCTGGTGTTCATCACCTCGAACAACGAGAAGGAACTGCCCGACGCCTTCCTGCGCCGCTGCTTCTTCCACTACATCAAGTTCCCCGATGCCGAGACGATGAAGCACATCGTCGCCGTGCACTTCCCGAACCTGAAGCAGGAGCTGCTCACGTCCGCGATGAAGACCTTCTACGACGTGCGCAACCTGCCCGGCCTGAAGAAAAAGCCCTCGACCTCCGAGCTGCTCGACTGGCTCAAGCTGCTGGTGGCCGAAGACATTCCGCTCGAAGCCCTGCAGAGCAAGGACGACAAGGTCGCCGTGCCGCCGCTGGTGGGCGCGCTGCTCAAGAACGAGCAGGATGTGACCCTGTTCGAGAAGCTCGTCTTCATGCAACGCAACAACCGCTAGGCCATGAGCCGGCAACCGCATTCCACCAAACAGCTGATGAAGCTGGGCATCGCCCAGGCGGTGCTGTTCGTGGTGGGCGCGCTGATCGGGCGCGGGATCGGGCTTTTGCTCGGGCTCGACGCCTTCGCCACCGACAGCAAGTACGGCACGCGCGAGATCGTCGGCATTGCGCTGATCGGCCTGGGCGGCGGCGCCGGTGCACAGGCCGCGCGCGCGTGGTACGTGCACAAGTACGGCGACCCGCGCGGCTGAGCCCCAGATCCACCGAGACCTGCACGGAGACACGGAGAGTTTGCACATGGCGTTCGTCGAACCCGTCACGCTGAAGGCCCGCGGCCTCGCGCTGGTGCCGCTGGCACTCACCCACGAAGACGGCCTGCGCGCCGCGGCCGCCGATGGCGAGCTGTGGAAGCTGCGCGTCACCTCCGTGCCCGAGCCTCAGGACACGCGCGCCTACATCGAGACCGCCCTGAAGACGGCCGACCGTTTCGCCTTCGCCGTGACCGACGAAGCCAGCGGCACCGTGCTGGGCAGCACGAGCTTTCACGACATCCTGCCGGGCGTGAAGCGCGTCGAGATCGGCTACACCTGGTACGCCGAGCGCTGCCAGCGCACCCATGTCAACACCACCTGCAAGCTGCTGATGCTCACGCACGCGTTCGACACGCTGGGCTGCAACGTGGTGGGCTGGCGCACTGACAACTTCAACTTCGCCTCGCAGCGCGCCATCGAGCGCCTGGGCGCCAAGAAAGACGGCGTGATCCGCGGCCACGTGATGCGCCGCGACGGCACCATCCGCGACACCGTCATGTACAGCCTGCGCGCGGGCGAATGGCCCGAGGTGAAGGCCCAGCTGCAGTACCTGCTCGACAAGCCGCGCGGCTGAACGAAACACAAGGAGCGCTCCATGCTCATCGACTTCTTCTACACCCTGCGTTCGGCGAAGCTGCCGGTGTCGGTCAAGGAATACCTCACGCTGCTCGAGGCGCTCAAGTCCGACGTGGTGGGCCCGAACTCCGACGGCGCCTACGGCATCGACGACTTCTATTACCTCTCGCGCACCGCGCTCGTGAAGGACGAGAAGCACTACGACAAGTTCGACCGCGCCTTCGCTGCCTACTTCAAGGGCGTCGAGATGCTCACCGACTTCACCAAGGAAGTGCCGCTCGACTGGCTCAAGAAGACGCTGGAGCGCGAGTTCACGGCCGAAGAAAAAGCCAAGATCGAGAAGATGGGCTGGGACGAGCTCATGGAAACGCTCAAGAAGCGTTTCGAAGAGCAGAAGGAACGCCACGAAGGCGGCAGCAAGTGGATCGGCACCGGCGGCACCTCGCCCTTCGGCAATGGCGGCTACAACCCGCAGGGCATCCGCATCGGCGGCGCCGGCAAGAACCGCAGTGCCGTGAAGGTGTGGGACCAGCGCGCCTACAAGGACTACGACGACACGCAGGAGCTGGGCACACGCAACATCAAGGTCGCGCTGCGCCGGCTGCGCAAGTTCGCGCGCGAAGGCCACGAGGAAGAGCTCGACCTGGACAACACCATCCACTCGACCGCCGCCAACGCCGGCTACCTTGACATCAAGATGCGGCCCGAGCGCCACAACAACGTCAAGGTGCTGCTGCTGATGGACGTGGGCGGCACGATGGACGAGCACATCCAGCGCGTCGAAGAACTGTTCTCGGCCGTGAAGACCGAGTTCAAGCATCTGGAGTTCTACTACTTCCACAACTGCGTCTACGACTTCATGTGGAAGAACAACAAGCGCCGCTTCTCCGAGAAGTTCGCGACCTGGGACATCCTGCGCAAGTACAACAAGGACTACAAGCTGATCTTCGTGGGCGACGCCACGATGAGTCCTTACGAAATTTTGCAACCTGGCGGCAGCGTCGAATACAACAACGAAGAGGCCGGCGCCGAGTGGATCCAGCGCCTCACGCACACCTTCCCCAAGTTCGCCTGGATCAACCCCGAGCCCCAGGGCGTGTGGCAGTACCGCCAGAGCATCGCGGTGATGCAGCAGCTCATGTCCAACCGCATGTACCCGCTCACGCTGCGCGGCCTCGAAGAGGCGATGCGCATGCTGTCCAAGTAACCCGCGGCCCCGCACAAGTGGGGGGCATCGCCCGCACGTGTGCTGTCAGAATGCCCCCATGGTCAGGGTGGCATCCGTTCTTTCGCCGGCGTTGTGGCCGGCTTTGCTTTTTTCCGGCGTCCTGCTTTTGCAAGGCTGCAGCCTGCTGCCTAAAAAAGAGGCGGCAGACACGGGCGTGTCCACCGTCGGCGTGGTGCGCAGCGGCGACAGCAACGGCGACACCGCCAAGGACGACGACAAGGCCAAGGCCGACGGCCGGCGCAATGCCTTCACCGTCGACGTGCGCGGCCCCGAAACCGAGCGCGACTACCTCGCGCGCCACCTCGAAATCCAGCGCTACCGCGAGCTCGACGACCTGGGCGTGACCGAGGTCTCGCGCCTCATGGTCGCGGCCGAGGCCAATGCACGCGAGCTGCTGGGCACGCTGGGCTACTTCACGCCCACGCTCACGCTCGAACTCAACGAAACGCCCGACAGCACCGAGGCCCCGCGCGAGGTCGTCATCACCGTGGCGCCCGGCGAGCGCACGAAAGTGTCGACCGTGCAGATCCGCTACGCCGGCCAGATCGCCAACGACCCCACTGCCGAAGCGCAGCGCGACGCCATCCGCACCGGCTGGGCGCTGCGCGCGGGCGAGCCCTTCACGCAAGGCGCATGGGACGACGCCAAGACCACCGCGCTGCGCAGCCTCACGGCCAAGCGCTTTCCCACCGGCAGCGTGGAGATCAGCCGCGCCGAGATCGACGCCGACCGCCACGAGGCCCGCCTCGGCGTGACCTACCAGTCGGGCCCGGCCTACAAGTTCGGCCCGCTGGTGCTGCGCGGCGTGGAGCGCTACGACGCCGACGCCGCGCGCCGCATCGCGCGCCTGCCCACCGGCACCGACTACGACCAGCAGAAGCTGCTCGACGCGCAACAGCGCCTGGCCAGCAGCGGCTACTACGACTCGGTGTTCCTCACGCTCGACACCGACAGCAACACCCCGCTGGCCGCCCCCGTGATCGCCCAGCTGCGCGAGGCGCCGCTGCAGAAAGTCGTGATGGGCGTGGGCTTCACCACCGACAACGGCCCGCGCCTATCGATCGACCACACCCACAACCGCATGCCGCTGCTCGGCTGGCGCGCCGTGTCGCGGCTCTCGCTGGACAACGACATCCAGTCGCTGGGCACCGAGTGGAACGCCGTGCCCAACGACCGCGGCTGGCGCTGGTTTGCCGGTGGCGAACTCAAGAGCGAGCAGTCGGGCAGCTACGTGGTCGACAGCGGCCGGCTGCGCGGCGGGCGCAACAAGTCCAGCGACCACATCGACCGCAGCTACTTCCTGCAGTACGACTACGCCCACAACCGCGGCACCGACGCGCCGCCCTCGGCCTCGGCCGTCACCGCCAACTGGGGCTGGACCGGGCGCTACTTCGACGACAACTCGGCGCCCTCGCGCGGCTACGGCCTGGCGCTCGAAATGGCTGCGGGCTACACGCTCACCGGCCAGCAGGTGCCCTTCACGCGCACCTACGCACGCTTTCTCGGCGTGCTGCCGCTGGGCGCGGCCGAGGACAAGAACGCCCGCGCGCGCCGCAGCCGGCTGCAGATGCGGCTCGAAGCCGGCGCCGTCGCGGCCAAGGACAGCGCGCAGATCCCGTCCACGCTGATGTTCCTCACCGGCGGCGACACCACCGTGCGCGGCTACAGCTACAAGCAGATCGGCACGGTGCGCGCCGACGGCAAGACCGTGGCGGGCCGCTACCTGGGCGTGGCCAGCCTCGAGTGGCAGCGCCCCTTCGTCTACAAGGACAAGCTCACCGAGTGGGAGAGCGTGGTGTTCGTGGATGCCGGCGCCGTGGCCGACAAGCCCGGCGAGCTCAAGCCCAAGGTCGGCGTGGGCGTCGGCGCGCGCTGGCGCAGCCCGGTCGGCCCGGTGCAGGCCGACCTGGCCTACGGCGTCGACTCGAAGAAATTCCGCCTGCACTTCCGTCTCGGCTTCACCTTCTGACCCGCTTCATGCCGTCCACGCCCACCACAGCCACGCCCCGTCCCCGCTCGCGCACCCGCCGCGTGCTGCGCGCGCTGGGCTGGATGCTGGCGGGCCTGCTGCTCGTCGTGCTGCTGCTCGCCGCAGGCACGTGGTGGTGGCTCGGTTCGAACAAATCATTGGCCTTCGCGCTCGCGCAGGCCGCGCAGCGCCTCCCCGCAGGCCAGACGCTCGAGAGCCGCGACGTCACCGGCTCGCTGCGCACCGGCGGACGCATCGGCTGGCTCAAGTGGCAAAGCGAGAGCCTCGCGGTCGAGGTGAACGATGCCACGCTCGGCTGGCAGCTCGCCCCCTTGTTCCAGCGCAAGGTGCAGCTCGGCGAGATCCACGCGGCGCGCCTGTCGATCGAACGCCGCGGCCCGCCCAGCGACACGCCGACCGAGCCGCTCACGCAGGTCGCGCTGCCCGTCGAAGTGGCCGAAGTGCCCTTCCGCATCGACGAGGTGCGCTGGGCCGGACCGCCCGCGCTGGAAGCCAAAGGCCTCGCGGGCCGCTACAGCTACCTGGCCGCGCAGCACGCGCTGGACATCGAAGGCGTCGACATCGCCGACGGCCACTACAGCGCTCGCGTGCGACTGCAGGGCCCGGCGCCAATGGCGCTCGATGCCACGCTCGACGGCCGCGTGAAGGCCCCGCTCGCCGAAGACCGCCACATCGAGGTGCAGGCCAAGGCCTCGGTGAAAGGCACGCTGGCCGGCCCCGAGGCGCGCCTGCAGGTCGCCGCCGACCTGCAGCCCACCGAGCCCGACGCCGAAGCGCCCATGGCCGCCCAGCTGCGCGCGCAGATCGCGCCCTGGCTGCCGCAGCCCGTGATCGATGCCAAGGCCGACCTGCGCAACGTCGACGCCGCCAGCCTCTGGCCCGGCGCGCCCCGGACCCGGCTCACCGGCACCGTCGAGCTCACGCCCGACGCCGCCACCGGCCCCGCCGCGTGGAAGGCCTCGGCCGACCTCCGCAACGCCGTCGCCGGCCCGTGGGACGAACAGAAGCTGCCGGTCGAGCAGGTCCAGGCGCAGGTCGGCTTCGACGGCACGACCTGGACCGTGCCCCAAGCCACCGTGCGCGCGGGCGGCGGCCGCATCGACGCCGAAGGCAGCTGGAGCCCCGCGCCCTCGCCCTGGCAGATGCGCGCCACCGTGCGCGGCGTGCGGCCCGGCGCGCTGTACAGCCAGCTGTCGGGCGCGCCCGTCGGCGGACAGATCAGCGCGCGGCAGGCCGAAGACTCCGACGCCCTCGTCTTTGACGTGGCCCTCCGCGCCGAAGGCAACGGCGGCGCCGGCAGCAAGGCGCTGCCCGGCTTCGGCCTGGACCGCGCACTGGCGCAGGGCCAGTGGAAAGACCAGGTGCTCGACCTGCGCACGCTGCGCGTCGAAGCGATGCGCGCCAGCATCGACGGCAAGCTGCAGGTGCGGGTGGCCGAGCAGGCCGCCAGCGGCAAGCTCGCCCTCTCCCTGCCGGGCGGCAGCGCACAGCTCGACGGCCGCATCGCGCCCACCACCGGCGGCGGCGACCTCCAGGCGCGCATCGACGACGCCGAAGCCATGCAGCGCTGGGTGCAAGGCCTGCCGGGCCTGTCAGCTGTGTTCGCGAACGCCAGCGCCAAGGGCAGCGCCCGGCTCGACGCCAGCTGGCAAGGCGGCTGGCAGACCGTGCAGCGCCGCATCGAGAACCCCGGCGCTGCCGCGCGCGGCAACGCCGAGCCCAGCCTCAGGCCGCGCTCGCCGTGCCGCGCCTCGATCTGACCCTGCCCGCCGCCCAGCCCGCCAGCACGGCCACCAGCGTGCAGTTGCGCGCGCTGCAGGCCGACCTCGCCGGCAGCATCGCCCAGGCCACGCTGACGCTCAAGGGCGAAGCCACCATCGGCACGCAGAAGCTCGCCCTCGACACCCGCGCCAGCGGCGGCCTCGCCAGCGCCAACCAGTGGCGCGCCACCCTCGCCAGCCTGCGCCTGCAGGCCCAGGACACCGCCACCGCGCGCCCCGGCCAGGGCCCCTGGGTGCTGGAGCTGGGCCGCGAAGTGACGGCCACCGTGCGCGCCGCCGACAACCGCCTCGACGTCGAAGCGTCCGCCGCCGACGCCATCCTGCGCGGACCGCTGCCCGGCACCGTGCGCATCGACTGGCAGCCGCTGCGCTTCAACCAGAGCGGCGCCGCGCCCAACCGCGTGTTCCGCCTGCAGTCCAAGGGCCAGATGCAGGGCCTGCCGATGGCCTGGGCCGGCGCGTTCGGCGCCAACGCCACGCTGAGCGAACTCGGCATCAGCGGCGACCTGCTGTTCAACGGCGACTGGGACATCGACGCCGGCGACACCCTGCGCGCCAAGGCCCGGCTCGCGCGCCAGAGCGGTGACATCCGCGTGCAAGCCGGCGAGGCCGCGCTCGTCACCCGCATCACCAGCACCGGAACCGGCACCGCGAGCGAACGCACCATGAGCTCGGCCAGCGGCAAGAACGAGGTCAACGGCGTCGACGTCACCGCCACCCCCGCCGGCCTGCGCCGCGCCGAACTGCAGCTCGACGCGCAGGGCGACGCCGTGCGCGCCACCCTGGCCTGGGACAGCGAACGCGCCGGCCGCCTCGACGCCGAGCTCGGCACCCGCATGCAGCAGCGCAGCGGCGGCTGGCAGTGGGCGCCCGACGCGCCTCTGAACGGCACGCTGCGCGCCGCGCTGCCCAACCTGGGCGTGTGGTCCATGCTCGCGCCGCCCGGCTGGCGCATCGCCGGCACGCTCGACGCCAACGCCACCCTGTCGGGCATCCGCACCGCGCCGCGCTGGAACGGCACGCTCGGCGCCGACCAACTCGCGCTGCGCGCCCCGGTCGAAGGCCTCGACCTGCGCGACGGCCGCCTGCGCGCCTCGCTCACTGGAGACCGCCTGGAGATCACCGAGTTCACGCTCAAGGGCGGCGCCGGCAGCAACGCGCGCATCGGCGGCCAGAGCGGCAACCGTAGCACCGCCGCCAGCGAAGCGCGCACCGACGGCGGCTCGCTCACCGCGCGCGGCGACCTCAGCTGGGGCAGCAACAACAGCACGACCAGCACCGGCATCCGCATGGCCGTGCAGGCCGAGCTGCGCGCCCTGCGCGTGCTGGTGCGCACCGACCGCCAGGTGTCGCTGTCGGGCAACCTGCAGGCGCGGCTGGACGACGGCCAGTTCAACGTGCGCGGCAAGCTCAAGACCGACCGCGCCGTCATCATCCTGCCCGACGAGACCGCGCCCAGCCTGGGCAGCGATGTCGTCGTGCGCTCGGCCGCCAAGGACAAGGCCGCCGCCGAGGCCGCGCAGCGCGAATCCGCCAAAGCCGACGCCCAGGCGGCCAAGGCCGCCAAGCCCCAGACCGCCAAGCCGCCCGACATCGTCGTCACCTTCGACCTCGGCGACGACTTCGCCGTGCAGGGACGCGGCATCACCACGCGGCTCGAGGGCGAACTGGAAATCCGCAGCACCCGCCTCGATGCCCCGCCGCGCATCACCGGCGAGGTGAAGACTGTCAAGGGCCAGTACCGCGCCTACGGCCAGCAGCTCGACGTCGAGACCGGCATCGCGCGCTTCAACGGCCCCTTCGACAACCCCGCGCTCGACATCCTGGCCATCCGCCCGAACATCGCGCAGCGCGCCGGCGTGCAGATCACCGGCTCGGCGCAATCGCCGCGCGTGAAGCTCTATGCGGAGCCCGCGCTGTCCGACGCCGAGACGCTGTCATGGGTCATCCTGGGCCGCGCCTCGGCCACCAGCGGCGGCGAGTCGGCCCTCTTGCAGCAGGCCGCCCTATCGCTGCTCGGCAAGATCGGCGGCACCACCACCGGCGGCAGCCTGGCCAGCCGTTTCGGTCTGGATGAACTCGGCTTCAAGGGCCCCGGCAACGGCGGCGACCTGCGCGAGTCAGCCGTGACGCTGGGCAAGCGGTTGTCCAAAGACTTCTACATCACCTACGAACGCAGTCTGGGCGGCACCTTCGGCACCCTCTTCATCTTCTACGACCTGACCAAGCGCCTCACGCTTCGGGGCCAGGCGGGGCAGACGAGCGGGGTGGACCTGATCTACACGGTGAAGTACGACTGAGGGCCGGGACACCCCAAACTGTTAAAGTGCGGGCCGCGCTGCAGCAGCGGCGCACACCGTCTTCGTAGTTCAATGGATAGAACGGGGTCCTCCTAAGACTCAGATACAGGTTCGATTCCTGTCGAAGGCACCAAGGACCCGGTTCACGGCGTCTCACCAAGCATCAAAACCCGCACGTTTCCCCAGCGTAGCGGGTTTTTCTTTGCCTCACGCTGTCTCGCGGCGCAGCATCCATGTCGGTACTTTGTCGGTATTCCTGTCGGTATCAGCCAGATACCGACACCTCAAGTACCGACAGATCGGAACAGCGATGGCACTCACGGACACATTCGTCAGGCAGGTGAAGCACAAGGGCGCTGAGATCGGCGAGCGTTACGCCGATGGCGGGGGTATGTATCTGCGGGTCAAGGCGGCGGGCAAATACTGGCGCCTGGACTACCGCATCGACGGGAAGTCCAAGACCTTGGGGTTGGGCGTTTATCCCGACGTTTCGCTTCTTCAGGCACGCGAGCGCCGGGACGCCACCCGAAAGCTACTCGCCAGCGGCATTGACCCCAGCGCAGCCAAGCGGGAAGAAAAGAAAGCCAGAGCGGACGCTGCGGCGAACACATTCGAGGCGGTCGCGCGCGAATGGCTGGCAAAGACTGCGGCAAAGCGAGCGGACGGGACGCAGCTCAAGGTCAAGACCTGGCTGGAAAAGGACGTGTTCCCCTTCATTGGCAAGATGCCCATGTCCACCATCGGTCGACGGGACATCTTGGAGCGAGTTGTGCGCAAGCTGGCACTTGAGGATGGGGACGTAGTGATCGTGATCAAACAAGCTCTTCTCCTCTTCCAAGAGCAACCCATGCTATGGGGGACAGCGGCCTTCGATGCTGGGAATGTCTCTACTTGTGACTTTCGATAAAGTCTTCAACAATGCTGCGCCTCGGTAATGCGCGCCCCGCCCATGTGGAAGCCTGCCAGCCCTATCGTGATCGCCGGCCACCCCCTGACCGATCAGGAGGCGTGGTGGCACGAGTTTCGAGAAGAGCTTCTCGATCAGTGCAACGGCAAGCTCGACGGCGATTGGTTCACCATGGTCTGCAACGTCGTCCACCCCATCGCCCTCAATGATGACCCTCGACATATCGCCAGGCTGGCGCATGCTGTCTTTGGGCTCCAAAGCTCGAGACCCGGCAGTGCAGCGCACAGAGCACATATGCGCCGACCACGGTCGAATCATTGCAGGGGCGCCTCTCGGCCTCGACGATAGAAGTCGCTCGTCGTGAGCCATCTTCTACTCCTCGGCAGACTTGGGCCTCGGGCATACTGGAGCACCGCCCAGAGCGACGCTGCCAAGCGTGCAGGCGACATCTTGAATGCACTCGCGAGAACGTGCGCATGAAATTGAGTTGGTCATATCGGTTGCCGAAAGAGCGCCAGATCGGCACCAGAGCCCCTGTCGCCTCTGCCGATACGGTGCTCGTCGCCTTTCACTACGACAAGGCGGATTTTTTCGAGAGCACGCTCGTTGCATTCGAGCGCATGACCGGTGAGGAGCGCTGGCGCACCACCATCCCCCATGTGATCAATGAGCCTGTGCTGGCACAAGATGGCTCCGTGTACGTCAGCAGCTTCTCCGGAACGGTCCACGCCTTCGACAGCAACGGAAAGAAACTTTGGGACTGCCGATGCGGTGATCGCAACATGGGCAAGCCCTGCCTCGTCGCAGGCGATCGCCTCGCAGTCGCGGAAACGGGTGGCGGTGCGTCGAAGACGTGGTGCCTCGATCTGCGCACGGGCTCGATCGCCTGGGCTTTCGAGAACCATGGGCACAGCTATGGCCTTGCCACGAACAACGGCCGCCTCGTCCATGCCACGGTGCTCGCAGAGGGCGCAGGGGTTCGCCTGCATTGCGTGGAGACGTTAAGCGGCCGTTCGCTCTGGGCCGCCGACAGCGCAGAGTGGCTGTTTCAGCCGATTGTGCAAGACCAGGCCGTCCTTATCGGTGCGAGGGGATCTCTGCGAGCCTATTCATTGCAGTCGGGCGATCTGCTGGCACGGTTGGACCTTGAGGATCAGGAGGCGATCGATGGTCAGATGCTGAGCGCGGGCGATCGCATCTACTTCGGCACAGATTCCGGACGCGTTGGTTGCGCTTCGTTGCAGAGCGAACGATCTTTCTTCAAGGCCAAGCACTCGCTCCAGAGCGTGTGGTTCGCTGCCTTCGAAGGCAGCATTCGTGGACGGCCGACCATGGCCGGGAACGCCGTGGCTGTGCTCTCGCAGGAAGAGGGCATTGTCCTTCTCGATCCGGCCGCAGGGAATCGGCTCTCCGCACTCAAGATGAGCAAGGGCAACGGTGGTGGTCTGCTGTACCACCGCGATTGGCTTTACGGATCGTTGGGGGCGGAAGTCCGAGCTTTTGGTCCTGGGTGAGGCTGATGCGCCCGCCCAGGCTGCCCGCGTCGCATTCGGCCCGGGCCGGGCGCTAACGCGAGCTTTGAAGTTGCAGCATCGCCAGGCTCCTGACCTGCACGATTTACCAGGCATCAGCGCTCGCCGCACCATCGACCCGGGCACGCTGCAGGTACTCGGGTGCCAGGTTCTTGACGCCTGCGCCTTCAGCGCCTTCACTTCGCTGTTTCGGCGCGTGACGATGCCGCGAGCTTTCTCCTGAAGCACCCGCTGATAACTCGTTTCATGAGTAGATGAGTTAAGGGCGACCACCCCTTTCCCGCTCTGTGTGGATCTGCCGCAGATTGCGCCGCTGTTTCCGTGATTTGGTTGCCTCGATCGCGAGCCAGGTCGCGAGCTTCTCAGCATAGGGATCGAGCTTGCTTGAGCTCGTCCGCTTGGCGTAGCGCGGCATTTCTTCGCCGGCTCGCAGGTACTTCTTGACGGTGTTGCGTCGCCCGGCCTCCGTATGGGCTTGCGCACCCTGCTTCTCGTTAGATAGCACTTCGCACTGCCGACACGGCAGCACGCAAGGCGAGCAGGTAGCTGTCCAGGCCGAAGCCGCAGATCTGGCCCTTCGCGATGTCCGCGAACACCGAGCGATGCCGGAATTCCTCGCGCGCATGGATGTTGGACATGTGCAGTTCGACCACCGGTACCGTGAGGATCGCCAGCGCATCGCGGATGCCGTAGCTGTAGTGCGTCCATGCGCCGGCGTTGATGAGGACCGCGTCGACGCCGTCGGCGAAGCCCTGGTGGATGCGCTCGCACATGGCGCTTTCGCTGTTGGTCTGGAAGCTCTCCACCTCGGCGCCGAGTTCCGTGCCCAGCGCCTGCAGCGTCGCATCGATCTCGGCGAGCGTCGTGGTGCCGTATTGCTTCGGATCGCGCTTGCCGAACATGTTGTGGTTGATGCCGTGGAGCATGAGGATCTTCATCGGGTCTTTCCTTCTTGTCGCGGCCTCAGGCCAGCGGGATCGTCATGCGCTCGATGACCGGACGGGTGTCGGGCCGCACGCCGCGCCACCACAGGAAGGCTTCCGCCGCCTGCTCGACCAGCATGCCCACGCCGTCGGCAAGCTTGGGCACGCCGGCGTTCTGCGCCAGGCGCAAGAAGGGCGTCAGGCCCTTGCCATACGCCAGTTCGTAGGCCAGCCTCGCGTTCTGGAGGGTCTGCGCCGGCACCGGCGGCAGCTCGGCCTTCAGGCTGGCCGAGGTGCCGTTGATGACGATGTCGAACCGCTCCCCGGCCAGGTCCGCGTAGGCGCAGGCGTGCACGGGGCCGTGCACCGCGAACTGCGCAGCCAAATTGACCGCCTTCGGCAAGGTCCGGTTCGCGAGCACCAGCTCGGCCGGTCGCTGCGCGAGAAAAGGCAATAAGGCTCCGCGCACCGCACCGCCCGAACCGAGCACGAGCATGCGCGCGCCCTTGAGGGCGAAACCCAGGTTGCTCTGGATGTCCCTGGTCAACCCGACGCCATCGAAGTTGTCGGCAATGATGCGCTCGCCCTCGAACTTGAGCGCATTGGTGGCGCCGGCCAGCTCAGCACGCTCCAGCCGCTCGGTCGCCAGGGCCAGCGCCTGCAGCTTGAACGGCGCCGTCACGTTCAGGCCGAGCCCGCCCGCCTTGCGAAACGCGTGCACGTCGTCCGCGAAGCGTTCGAGCGAGCCTTCAATGGCGCTGTACTCGATGTCCTGGCCGGTCGCCTGCGCGAAGCTGCCGTGGATCAGCGGCGACTTGGTGTGGCCGATGGGATTGCCGATGACGGCGTAGCGGTCGGTCATGCTGCCATCCTTCTCATGCGCTGTAGAGGACGCCATCAGCCTGCATCTCGGCGATCTGGGCGGCGTCGAAGCCCAAGCTCGCAGCGATCTCGGCGTTGTGCTCACCGAGCTCCGGCGCCACCTGCGTGATCGAGGTGTCGCACCCCGACATGCGGAAAGGCAGGTTGGGCAGGCGGATGTTGCCCAGCACCGGGTGCTCCTGCTCCACCACCATGCCACGCGCCAGGATCTGCGGGTCGGCCAGCACTTCGTCGATGCGCTGCACCTTGGCACAGGGCACGTCGATGCCGTCGAGCATCTTCAGGATCTCGGCCACGGGGCGTTGCGCCACCCATGTGCGGACCACCTCGAGGATTTCCAGGCGCCTCGCGTTGCGCCCGGCCGCGCTGTGCAGACGCGTGTCGCCTCCGAAGCCGGCGGGTCCGCCGTTGTGCTCGACCAGGGCGGCGAAGCGTTTCCATGCGTCGTCGACCTGCGCGGCAATCACCAGATCGCCATCCTGTGCGCGGAACACCCCGTACAGGGTCGAGTTGGGCATGTCGTGGCCGGTCTGAACCGGCACTTCCTTGCCCCCCGAAAGCGTGTAGCACTGCACCGCGTACTCGTGCATCGACACCAGCGTGTCGTACAGCGCCATGTCGATGTGCTGACCGCGGCCCGACTTCACGCGGCCCAGCAGCGCGGCGTTGATCGCCGCCACGGCATGAATGCCGGTGTACATGTCGCCGAGCGAGATGCGCAGCAGCGGCGGCGCCTCGCCAGGATTGCCGACCATCTGCATGATGCCGCTCTTGGCCTCGGCAATGAGACCGAAGCCGGCGCGATGCGAGTCCGGCCCCGTATGGCCGTACGCGGAGATCGAACAGTAGACGAGCCCTGGATTGGTCTCGGCCAGCTCCGCATAGCCCAGGCCCAGCTTTTCCAACGCGCCGGGGCGGTAGTTCTCGACGAACACGTCGGCGCTGTCGACCAGCTTCTTCATCAGCGCACGGCCGCGCGGGTCCTTGGTGTTGACCGACAGGCCCTTCTTGCCCATGTTCTGCTGCAGGAAGTAACCGCTGTGGTCGCCGACGAACCAGGCATGTTGACGTCCCGCATCGCCGGAGCCCGGGCGCTCCACCTTGATGACTTCGGCACCCAGCGCCGCCAGGCACCGGCCCACGTAGGGCCCGGCGAGGAAGTGGCTGTAGTCGATGACGCGGATGCCCGCCAGGGGCAATGCTTGCTGAGCCGCCGCGTTCATGCCGGCCTCCTGGGCACCATCACGCGATGCTCGCCCTTCTGCACGACCTCGTCGCGCTGATTGATCAGTTCGGACGGCAGCACCAGGATGCCCCAGCCGGGCTTGCTCTTCGATTCGCGCTTGGATTCGACGCGGAATCTCACCCGCACCGTGTCGCCCAGCTTGATCGGCGCAACGAAGTTCCATTCCCAGCCCAGCGACATGCCGGGCATGAAGCGCATGTCGCTCTTCGTCTTCAGGCCGTCGGCGACCGAGAGGCCGAAGAGGCCGTGCGCCACGCGGGTGCCGAATGGCGTCGTGCGGGCATAGGCTTCGTCGGTGTGCACGGGCGTGTGGTCCCCCGTGAGGTCGGCGTAGGCCATCACGCGGGCTTCCGTCACTTCATAGGGCGGGCTGATGCATTCCTCGCCGACGACGGCGTCCTCCCAGTACTTGTCTTCGATGGTGAGTGTGTTCATGTGTGTGTCTCCGGTTTGAACAGGGCTCAGGCGCGGGGATCTATCGCCAGCGCCTTGGCAACGGCGCCCGGGCTGGCCTGGATGAATTCGACGGCCAGGCCATCGGGCAGGCGCAGCCAGTTGTGGCCTTGCGGCATCTCGGTGACGCCGAAGGCCTTTGCGGCGGCCAGTGCGGCCTCGAGGTCTTCGCACATCACTCCCAGATGGCCCAACCGCCCTTCAGGGCCGGCGTAATCGGGCTTGGCCATGAACTGCATGCCCCCGAGCGTCCAGTACTGGATCGGCTCCTCGACAGTGCCCTCTACTTCCCGCATCGTCATGCCGCAGACATCATGGAAGAACTTGATGTGCCAGTGGATGTCGCGCACCCAGATGGCGACGTGCTCGACGTAGGCTTTCGGTATGGCCTGGGTGTTCATTTCGCCTCCATGCGGCGTTCGATGCCCTTGATCGCGGCGACCAGCGTCTGGTTGACGGGCGTCGGTATGTTGTATTTCCGGCCGATGCGCACGACCGCGCCGTTGATGAAGTCGATCTCGGTGATCGAGCCCTTCTCCAGGCTCTGCAGCATCGAGGTCTTGAATTCGTAGGGCAGACCCTCGGCAGCCATCAGCCAGGCGTCGCGCGCCGCCTTGATCGACAGCCTCACGCCACTGGCCTCGGCAACGGTCATCGCTTCGGCCACTGCGGCGATGGCCGCGGCCTCGATCTCCGGCACAGCGTAGAGGCTGCCGTAGACCTGGCCGGTGATGCCACTGAGTGCGCCGGTTGCGACGTTGATCAGGAGCTTGTCCCACATCGCGCCGAGGATGTTGCCGCTGACCTCGCAGGGCAGCTCGGCACGCTCGAACTCGGCGGCGATCGCCTCGGCGCGCTCGCTGATGCGGCCGTCGATCTCGCCGATCACCGTGCGCTTTCCCTGCGTACCGGCAATGACATGGCCAGGACCGAGCATCACGCCACCGACGTAGGTCTTGCCGGCCAGCACATGCTCGGCACCTACGACTTCCGACAGGATTTCTTCATGGCCCATGCCGTTTTGCAGCGACATCACGGCTGTGGCGGAGCCCACGATGTCTCGCGCGCTCTCGAGGGCTGCACGTGTGTGGAAGGACTTGACCAGCACGATGAGGAGGTCCGGAGCCTCCAGCTTTGCGCAGTCGAGCGCGGCGCGGACCTGGACGACACGCTCCGAGTCACCGACCTTCATGCGCAGGCCGTCGCGGTTGATCGCGTCGACGTGGGCCTGGAAGGGGTCGATCAATGTGACATCGGACCCCGCTGCAGCAAGGGTCCCGCCGATGGCGCAACCCAAGGCGCCGGCACCAAGAAAGTGGATTTTCATGTGAGCCTTCGTTCGGAATGACCCGACGATAGGCTTCGGTGACCATGTTGCCCATGGCATGGATGCAATGATCTACATTTCACATTGAAATGGAGGTGCCGCTTGGACAATGGCGACGACATCGAAGGTGACGCGTCCCTTCTCAGCATCAGGCTCCTGCGCCTGTTCGACCTGCTCTACAGCACGAACAGCGTCACGCGGGCCGGCGAGGCGATGGGCCAGAGCCAGCCGACCGTGAGCAACTGGCTCGCAAGGCTGCGCCGCCAACTGGACGACGAACTCTTCGTTCGCACCACCGCCGGCATGCAGCCCACGCCGCGCGCGCAGCAGCTGATCGTGCCGGTGCGAGAAGCCTTGGCTGCACTGCGTCGCGTGGCCGCGCCCGCCGAAGCCTTCGACCCATCGGTCGCGACACGGCGCTTTCGCATCTGCATGACCGATGCCAGCCACATCACCCTGTTGCCGCGCCTGCTGGCGCATGTGCGGGTGGTCGCCCCTGGCGTTCGTCTGGAGGCTGCGCGGATCGACGAGCAAACGGCCCAGGCGCTGCAATCGGGGGAGGCGGACCTCGCGATCGGCCTGGTGCCCCAGCTCGAGTCGGGCTTCTACCAGCAGGTTCTTTATCCACAGGACTGGGTGTGCCTCGTCAATGCACGCCACCCTCGCATCGGCCGCAAGGGATTGGGCCTGCGCGAATACAAGGTCGAGGCCCATGTCGGCATCGTCGGGGGCACCGGCGTCCTGCTGTTGGAGGCCGCGCTGCAGCGGCAAAAGGTCGAGCGGCGCGTTCTGCTGGAGCTGCCGGGGTTTCTTGGTCTTGCGGCCGTTGTCTCCACCACCGATCTGATCGCGACCGTGCCGCGTCACATTGGCGAGACCCTCGCCAATTCAAGCGGGAGCGCCTTGAAAGTTCACGATTGTCCGGTGCGAGTGCCGCCGTTCACCGTCAAACAGCACTGGCATGTCCGCTACCACCAAGACTCAGCCAGTCGCTGGTTGCGCGCCTTGTGCGAAGAATTGTTCGCGTCCAAGCCCTATAAGGCGAGGTCACGAAACTAGGGCCGGTTATCCGCAGTGCAAAGTTGAGGGTGAGGGTCGATTTGATGCGTGACGCGATCAGTCAAGCTTCACGCCTGCCTCGCGAATCACCTTGCCCCACATGGCGCGGTCCGCGTTGATGAACGCCGCGAACTCGGCCGGCGTGTTGCAGCGCAGTTCGCCGCCGTAGTCGCGCCACTTCTTCGCCAGCTCAGGCGACTGGCAAACCTTGCGCATGGCCGCGCTGAGTTTCTCCAGGACGGCCGACGGCGTGCCCGCGGGCGCAAGCACGCCTTGCCAGGCGATGGGCGCGTAGTCGGGCAAGCCCTGTTCCGCGAAGGTCGGCACGTTCGGAAAGCTGGGGTGGCGCTCCTTGCCGGTGATGGCCAGCAACTTGAGCTTGCCAGCCTGCGCGTTGCTCGCAGCGGCCGGCAAGCCATCGAACATCAACTGGATCTGGCCCGCCAGCAGGTCGGTGTACGGGCTGTTGCTGTTGTACGGAATGAGGTTGGCCTTCACGCCCGCGACGTTGTTGAACCACACGGCCGACAGGTGCGAATAGCTCCCGATGCCTTGCGTGGCAACCGACGCGAAGTCGGGCCTGGCCTTGAATTGGGCAATGAGCCCGCGCGCGTCGCTGGCCTGCACGCCCGGGTGGGCGATCAGCCCGGTGTTGAGCACGCCCAGCAGGCTGATCGGCGCGAAGTCGCGCTCCGCATTGAACGGCAGCTTGTTGTACAGGTGCGGCACCACCGACAGCGAGCTGGTGGTGCCGATGTACAGCGAGTAGCCGTCCGCAGGCGCCCTGGCCGCCGCCTCGGTGCCGATGATGTTCGAGGCGCCCGGCCGGTTCTCGACGAAGAACGACTGTCCCAGGATCTTGGTGAGCTCGGCCGCGAGCTCCCGGGCGTTGGCGTCGGGGCCGCTGCCTGCCGGGAAGGGGGCAATGATGCGCACCGGCTTGGTGGGGTACTCGGCCTGAGGGGCAGCAGTGGCGGCACAGGCGAAGCCCGCGGCGAGCGCCAGGGCGGCCAACGAATGGACGGCGAGCCTCTTGAGGAAGGTCATGAATTTGTCTCCATCTGCGAATCCGTGCCAATTGCACGAGATCGGATCATACAAAAATCACTTAAATTATCAAAATACGATAATATTCTCGCTATTATTCCAATCTACGCCCTGTTGATGCCGTCCGTTCTCAGATGGAGACAAATTGATGCAACCTTCCCCAACATCGAATCTGCAGTTCAGCCACATCGGCCTGTACGTCACCGACCTGCCGCGCATGGCGGGCTTCTACAAGCAGGCGCTTCGCTTCACGCAGACGGATGCGGGCGACCTAGGCACGGTGCAGCTGGTGTTCTTGAGCCGCGATCCCACCGAGCACCACCAGCTGGTGCTCGCCACGGGACGGCCCGCGGACATGACCTTCAACGTTGTGAACCAGATTTCCTTCCGGGTACCCGATCTGGCCACGTTGCGCGGCTTTCATGACCGGCTGCTGGCAGAAGGCGCCACCGAAATGCACCCGGTGACCCATGGCAACGCGGTGTCGGTGTATTGCCGTGATCCGGAAGGCAATCGGCTCGAGCTGTTCATGGACACGCCGTGGTACTGCGACCAGCCGCTGCGCGAGAGCATCGACCTGGCGCAGTCAGACGAGACCATCCTCATGCAGGCCGAGGCCATCGCCAAGCGCTTTCCCAAATTCATGAGCCGCGCGCAATGGCAGGCCGACATCGCGTGCCGCATGCAGGAAGACCAGAATGCCTGAGTGCTCGCACGTCTACGACGTGGCCATCGTGGGTTTGGGGCCGACCGGCGCCATGCTCGCCAACCTGCTGGGCGCAGCAGGCCGGTCCGTGCTTGTGCTGGAAAAAGAGGCCGGCATCTTTTCACTGCCGCGTGCCATCCACTTCGACGGCGAGGTGCTTCGCACCTTTCAGGCGGCCGGTCTTCGCGAGCAGGTGCTGGCGATCTCCCGCCCCGGCACGCAGGGCATGCACTTCGTCAACGGCGCGGGCGAGACGATGCTCATCCGCGGCGGCACGGCCGCGCTCGGCCCTCACGGATGCGCCAACAACTACTACTTCCACCAGCCGCAGCTCGAGGCGGTGCTGCGAGATGGCATCGCGCGTTTCGCGCAGGTCGAAGTCAAGCTGCGGCATGAGTTCATCGATATCCGGCAGGACGCCGATGTCGCCACGCTGAGCTATCGCGCGATGGACAGCGGCCAGATGCATTCGGCGCAGGCCCGCTTTGTCGTCGGCTGCGATGGTGCCCGCTCCCCCATCCGCCAGCACATCGGAAGTCCCATGGTCGACCTGGGCTTGCGCCAGCCCTGGCTGGTTTTCGACATGGTGCTGACGCAGCCGGTGGACCTGCCCAATCACACGGTGCAGCACTGTGATCCGCGCCGGCCCATGACCTACTGCCACGTGGTGGGCGCGCGCCGGCGCTGGGAGATCATGGTGCTGCCCGACGACGACCGCGAGGCGCTCGTCCAGCCAGACCATCTCTGGGGGATGGTGGCGCCTTGGGTGCGCCGCGACCAGGCGACGCTGGAGCGTGCAGCGATCTACACCTTCCACTCGGTGATCGCTGACGGATGGCGCGAGCGTCGCCTGTTCCTCGCCGGCGACGCGTGCCACCAGACGCCGCCCTTTCTCGGACAGGGCATGTGCGCAGGCATCCGCGATGCCTCGAACCTGGCCTGGAAGCTCGATGCGGTGCTTGCCGGCCGCGCGCCGCACACCTTGCTGGACACTTACGAGTCCGAGCGCAAGCCGCACGTGCGCGCGCTGATCGAACTCGCCGTGCGCCTGGGCAGCATCATCCAGACCACCGACTTGCAGCAGGCCGCCGAGCGCGATGCGAAGTTCAAGGCCGGTCAGCCGGAGATCTTCGAGCTGCCGCCGCAGCTGCTCGGCGCAGGCGCTTTCGACGCCGCGGCGGACAGCCCCGCCGGCCGGCCTTTTCCGCAGCCGCGACTCGCGGACGGACGCCTGCTCGATGAACTGCTCGGCCGCCGAAGTGCGGTCATCGGACACAGGAACACGCTCTCGGCGGCCGCGCCGGCGACGGTGCAGCGCTGGCTGCACAGCGATGCCGTGGTGATCGACCGCCCCGATCCACGCCTGGACGCCTGGCTGCAGGCGCATGACGCCAATGCCGTGATACTGCGGCCCGACCGATATATCGTCGGCGTGGCGCGATCAGGGGCTGATCTGGATCGCATTTCGCAATACCTCCCCGTCGCGCCATGAACTATTCATTGGGGAACTGCCGTGTCCGAATCTTCCACGTCGAGCCTGGAACGCATGCTGGGCGTGCTCGACCTCTTCGACGACACCCACCTGACACGCACGGCGGAAGACATCGCCACGACGCTGGACGTTTCGCTGCCCACGAGCTACCGCTACGTGCGCCTGCTGCTGCAGGCGGGCCTGCTGCAGCGCGTGGAGGATTCGCATTACGCCCTGGGGCCGCGCATCATCCTACTGGACCACTACATCCGCCGCGCCGATCCGGTGCTGAAGGTCGGCTTGCCGATCCTTCGCGAGCTGGTCGCGGCCACGGGCTTCGACTGCGTGGTGACGGGCGTGTTCGGCATGCAGGTGCTCGACACGCACCGCGAGATGGGCGGCATGCCGGCCGAGCTGGCCTACGGGCGGGGCCGCCCGCGGCCGCTGTTCCTCGGTGGTGCGCCGAAGGTGCTGCTGTCCACCTTCGGTCCCGCCCAGCTCAAGAAGGTCTTCGAGTCGCGGCACGAGGAGCTTGTGCGTTGCGGGCTGCCCGCGGAGTGGCCGGAGTTTCGCCGCTACTACGCGGCCATCCGCAAGGCGGGCTACTACGTATCCAACGGCGAGCTGGAGCCGCAGCTGGCGGCCGTGGCCGCACCCATCCCGAAGTCGGATGGCGGCGCCTGGGCTGCCATTTCCCTCGTATTCGACACCTCGCGCCTGGCGATCGTCGACCTTGAAAAGTTGGTCCGACTGATCACCGAGGCCACGACGCGCATCGGAGGTCGGTTGGCCTAGATCCACCCCAACCCTCCCCAAGGAAATTCCCATGAAACTCATCAGCTATCACCACAACGGCCAGGACGGCTACGGTGCCGTAGTGGGCAACCGCGTGGTCGATCTGCGCGCGATCTTTGCCGATCGTGCGCCGGATCTGAAGGCGTTCATCGCCGCGGACCTCGTCTCGCAGGCAGCCGCCAAGGTGGCCGCCGCAACGGCAACACTGTCCCTGGCCGACGTCAGGCTGCTGCCGGTGATTCCCAACCCAGACAAGATCTTCTGCATCGGCCTGAACTACGCCGAGCACATTCGCGAGACCGGCAAGGAGGTGACGGAAAAGCCCGTGATCTTCCTGCGCGTGGCCGACTCGCAGCTGGCCCACGGCGAAGACATCGTGCGCCCGCGCGCCTCCGAACGCCTGGACTACGAAGGCGAGATCGCGATCGTCATCGGCAAGGGCGGCCGCCATATCTCCGAAGCCGATGCCTGGTCGCACATCGCCGGCTACAGCTGCTACAACGACGGCAGCGTGCGCGACTGGCAGCTTCACACCTCGCAGTGGACGCCGGGCAAGAACTTCTGGCGCACTGGCAGCTTCGGCCCCTGGATGGTGACGGCCGACGAGATCGCCGCCGACCAGAAGATGACGCTGGTCACGCGGCTGAATGGCCAGGAGATGCAGCGGGCCACCACCGATATGATGGTGCACAGCATTCCGCGCCAGATCGCCTACATCTCCACGTTCGTCCCGCTTGCGCCCGGTGACGTCATCGTGACCGGCACGCCGGGTGGCGTCGGCAACAAGCGCACGCCGCAGGTCTTCATGAAGCCCGGTGATGTCTGCGAGATCGAGGTGGACGCGATCGGTGTGCTGCGCAACGGCATCTGCGACGAGTGAGCCTTGGACCAGGCCGTGCGGATCCTCCTACTGGAGGAAGAACGACGTGCAGCGATGCTCGCCGGCGACGAGCACGCTTTGCGCAGATTGCTGGCGCCCGATCTGCGCTACGTGCATTCCACCGGCAGCGCCGATTCGCGTGAGAGCCTGATTGCTAGGCTGACCTCGGGACACGTCGTCTACCAGCGCCTTTGCTTCGACCGGCTGGCGGTAACGCACATGCCGGATTGCGTCCTGGTCTCCGGCGAAATGCACGCACAGGTGCACCGGGACGGTGGACTGCGCGACATCACGACTTGCTACCTGGCGGTGTGGCTGCGGCGCGAAGACGCATGGCAACTCGCCGCGTTCCAAGGTACGACCCTGCCAGCACATTGAGCGCGGAAGTCACGCCCCGCATCACCGCTTCATGATTTCGGGGGGCCGTCACGAATAACCTCTTGCCCGGCCTGCTGATGGTCGCCGCGCCTCGCAATGCCGAGGTCAACGCTCGGCCCATGACTGCTTGGGCCTGTCAGCGTTAGTAGACCTTGGACGGCGACCGGTAGGACTCGCGGCAAGGCGGCCTCGCGCTAGAAAGCAACCAATGCCGGCTTCGCAGCGGTAGCCGACTTTCGCAATATCCTTCTGGTCGGCCGCACCCTGCCACATCTGAGCCGGGGCGAGCGGCGCCCATAGCTGACGTTCGGACGACTATTCGCAATGGATGGCACGTTGGCGACGCCCGCGCGGCTACACCAACCGCGGGGCCGATTTGTGCACCGCTTCGCACAAGCGTTTGGCGCGCTCTGGCGTAGTGAGGTTCACTCAGCTGGATTGTTGTGAGTCCTTCTTTCCCCACCTCTCACCACGCATACCCCGCCTGCACCCGAGCCGCCACCCTGCTATTGCTCCCGCTACTTGTAGCCGTCGAAACCCCCACCCCCAGATTCAGGTTGTCATTGACCTGATAGCCAAACGCAAACCCCACAGCTGACACACCTGCATAGTTGCCCACAGCAGCGCCCATCCATTTCCTGCCAACCGGCAGCGTTGGCATCGACGGCATGGCCAGCGCCGCGGCCACGCCCTGCGCAGCAAATGCATTGGCCTGGCTGGTCGCGTTGCTCACCGCCTGCTGCAGCTGATTGACGTTGACTGCGTCAGTGCCCAGCACCCCCGGCGCGACATTCGTGATGCCGCGCAACTGACCGGTGGCGGCGTTGCCCACCGACACGGTGTTGTCGCGCTCCGCCACGGAGCCCTGGCCCAGTGCGACCGCGTTGTTGCCAGAGGCCAATGTGTTGGCGCCCAGCGCCACGGCGTTGTTGCCGGTGGCGATGGCGTTGTTGCCAACTGCGGTGGTTGGGTCGGCCAGCGCCTTGGCGCCGGCACCGATGGCGACCGAGCCCGCATTGCTGGCTTGCGCCCCGTTGCCGATGGCCACGGTGTTCTCGCCATTGGCCTGTGCGTTGGTGCCCATCGATGTGCTGCCCGCGCCGCTGGAACTGGCGCCGGGGCCGCAGGCCACGGCACCGCCAGCGCCCACAGCGCAGACGCCGCTGGCCAGGGCCTGGTTCATCAGCGTCTGCAGCGCCGTCACCTGCTGCACGGTGAAGTTGTTGGCCGTGGTGATGGCGGTCTGTTGTGCCTGCTGCACCTGGCCGACGTTGGCTGCATCGGTGGTCGCCTGACCCGCGCTCACGTTGCTGATGGTGGTGCCGGCGCCGCCGTTGGCGTTGAGTTGCAGCGATGTGCCGCCCGCGCCGTACTGCGCCGAGTTCTGCGCGAGGGACTGCGCGGTCGAGGCGGTCTGCTGCACGGTGTAGAGCTGGCTGCCGTTGACGGCATCGGTGCTAGTGGCGTTCACCGCGCCGGCGTTGACGTTGACGAGGGTGCGCGTCTGGCCCGCCGAGCCGAATGAAACGGTGTTTGCCGCGGTGGCGACCGAGTTGGCGCCGATGGCTGCGCTATTGGTCGCGCCACTGGCAACCTGGCTGCCCGTGCCGACGGCCACGCTGCCGGTGGCCAGCGCCGACGCACCGGATGACCCGTTGTAGGCGCCGCCAATGGCGGTGCTGCCGTTGCCCGATGCCACGGCGCCCTGGCCGGCGCCCGAGGCACTGCCGATGGCGACCGCCGAGACGCCCGATGCCTGCGCGCCGCTGCCGCCCGCCTGGCCGCTGAAGCCGCAGCAGCCGTCCGTGCCCTGGCCTCCCGACCCGACGGCGATAGCGCCGCTGGCAGAAGCTTGTGCACCGCTGCCGCCGTTGCCGCCCGTGCCGCCCGCGAGCCCCTGCCCGGCGGTGCCGCCGCCGCCGATGGCCGTCGCGCCGTTCGCGTTTGCGCTGGCGCCCGCTCCACCTCTGCCGCCGGTTCCGCCGGCGGTTCCGTTGCTGCCGTCGCCGCCCGCTCCGATCGCGGTGGCGCCATCTCCGGAGACCGTGGCTGCGCCACCGCCGCTGCTGCTCGTCCAGCCCGGCTGGTTGGGGCCGGGGTTGCCGGCGTCACCGGCCACGTAGCCCGCTGCGTGAGCGCTTCCCATGGTGAACAGGGCCACGGCCAGCAAGTACCGGCGCGAGAGCTGGAGTCGAGTGAGCATGGTTCTTCCCTTGCAAAAACGTATAAGACAAAACGCAAGCGAGTGTGTCTTTTTGTTTTCAGAAGAGCTATACCCGAGAACTGGTAGATCCGGCTCCGGCAAGGCTCGGCGTCAGGTTGAGCGCGTCATACTCCCAGCCGGATCATTCGCACGGGATGTGATGTACCAACCGAGCCGGGAGTAGAGGAATGATCGCTGCATGCTGGCCTGCGCTGCCTGCCGCGCTGGCGCTTGCCCTCTCGCTGCTGATGAGCGCCTGCTCCAGCCTTCCGCCCCGAGTGCCGGAACAGCCAACGCCATCGCCGATTTCTCGGCCACACCGTTGAGCGCGATCACGCAGAAGGTGCTGCCCCCAGATACCCGCTCGGGCTTCCAGCTCCTGCCTATGGCCCCAATTCTTCGTCACCCACATCGCCATGATCGGTGGCGGCGCACAGTGGCTGGTAGTCAACAGTCAGTCAGGCATCGAGTCCTTCGCCGACCTGATCGCCCATGCCAAGCGCGTGCCGGGCGCGATCAAATTACGCAAGTTCGGGCGCCGGCAGCACCGGCCATCTGCTGATGGAATTGCTGCAAAGGGCGACCCAGACCTCGTTTGTGCACATCCCCTACAAGGGCGGCGCACCCGCACTGATGGATGTGCTGGGAGGCCAGGTTGCTGTCACCGTGATCTTCCGCGCGCCTACGTCTGCTGGAACGGAGACAACGCACGGCACAGCACCCGCGTACGCCCCGCCTCGCGCAGAGATGAGAGTTCAATCGACGGCCCGACGGCGCGCCGGACTACTTTTTGATGCATCGCGTAACGGCATGCTGCCCTTCGTAGCAAGAGACAAGCAACAGGGGGCAAGCGATGAACAAGACCGAGGCCTTGGCGGCCATGGTGGAAGTGGCACGGATCGGGCGCGGCATGACGCCCGCCGATGCACTCACGCAGCTGGGCGAGCTGATCGCGCAGGAGTCGTCGGACGATCCGGCGCATGACGCGAAAGTCGAGAAGCTGCTGCGCCTCGGCGCCTGCATCTGGTCGCTGCGGCGCGGGCTGTTCCTGCCCGAGCCGCCCGGGCGCGGCATGGAGCCGGAGGCCGCGGCGCCTGCTCGCACCCGCGAGATCGCGCCCATCGGCACGGTCCCCGCGCGGGTATCGCACCCCGCCGCCTACCAGCCGGTGATCCCGGCGCTGAGCACGTCGGTGCACTACGCGCGCGCGGCCTTCACACCACCCGAAACTCCTCCACCACAAAGGCCGTGATCTCCGCCAGGAAGGTCTTGGCGTGCGCCATGGTGCGCTGGCCTTCGGGCGAGGCGAACGCGGCGTTCAGCGTGTCGGTGTTCTCGAACCACAGTTCCACGATGCCGTCGATCGGCAGCTCGGCGTAGCCGCAGGGCGTGCCCTTCTCGAACTCGCGCGCAACCACCACGTTCTGGCGGTAGCCGGCCACGCCGGGCATGCGGCGCACGTGGTCGGCGTGCACCTTCCATTCGCGGCGGAAGTCTTCTTCCGACTGCGCGACTGGGCGTCGCAGGGTCGAGATGCGCTTGAGCATAGCCGGCCCCGCCGACGATGCGGGCGACGGCGGCGCGATGACCTCGGTCTGCTCGACCGTCACGATGTGCAGCCCACCCAGGAAGTGCCGCTCGTCGGCGCGGATTTCCGCCGCCAGCTCACCGGTGTTGAAGGCCGCATCGGCCTGCGCCGCCGCATCGAACTGCAGCTGCGAGAAACCATCGAAGTCCCACGGTCCGCGCGCGAAGTCGATGCCGCGCTGCAACCGGTCGGTCACGCGGTTCTGGCGGTAGGCGCGCAGCGTGGGCAGCCGCGCGACGAGCGGGCCGTGGCGTTCGCGCCAGTGGCGGCTGAAGGCCTCGTCGGTCCAGCCGGGCTGCTTGCGGATCAGGCCCATGCGCAGGGTCGTCGTCGTGGGTTCGGTCATCGGTCGGTCTCCTTGTGGGCTTGCGCGTTCTGCGCTTCGGCGCGCGCACGCGCCAGGCCGGGCGCGCGCTTGGCCAGCCACACGCCGTGGCGCACGGGCCAGCGCTGGTACTGCGGATCGGCGCCGAGCGCGGCGGCCGCGTGGTGCGGCCAGTAGGGGTCGAACAGGGCTTCGCGGCCGAGCGCGACGAGGTCGGCCTGCCCGGCGGCGAGCACGGCCTCGGCCTGTTGCGCGTCGACGATCATCCCGACGGCCTGCGTGACGACGTCGGCCTCGCGCCGGATGCGCTCAGAGAAAGGTACCTGGAAGCCCAGGCCGCGCGGCACGGGCAGCGCGCGCGTTTCTTCGGTGAGGCCGCCCGAGGAGCAGTCGATCACGTCGACGCCGCAGCGCTTCAGCTCGCGCGCAAGCACCACCGAGTCGTCGAGACTCCAGCCGTCGAGCGTGCCGTCCACGGCCGAGAGGCGGCAGAACAGCGGCTTGCCGGCGGGCCATGCGGCGCGCACGCGCTGCGCGATTTCCAGCGCGAGCGACATGCGGTTCTCGCGGCTACCGCCGAGCGCGTCGTCGCGGTGGTTGGCGTTGGGCGACAGGAAGCTCGCCACCAGGTAGCCGTGGCCGAAGTGCAGCTCGACCACGTCGAAGCCGGCCTGGTCGGCGCGCACGGTGGCATCGACAAAGCGCTGCACGACCTCGGCCATGTCTGCGGCGTCGAGCGCGCGCGGCGCCGACCAGCCGGGGCCGGCCGCGAGCGCGCTGGGCCCCAGACGCTCCCAGGGTTCTTCATCGGCCGCCATGCGCGCCGGGTCGATGGCCGCCCCGCCCTCCCACAGCGGCTCGCTGCCGGCCTTGCGGCCCGCGTGCGCGAGCTGCACGCCGATGGCGCTGCCTTGCGCGTGGACGAAATCGACTACGGCCTTCAGCGGCGCGATCTGGCTGTCGTTCCACAGGCCGAGGTCGGCGGTGCCGATGCGCCCGCGCGGATCGACGGCGGTGCTCTCGGTGAGGATCAGGCCCGCGCCGCCGAGCGCGAACTTGCCCAGGTGCACCAGGTGCCACGGCGTGGCATGGCCGCGCTCGGCGGCGTGCTGGCACATGGGCGAGATGACGATGCGGTTGGCCAGCGTGAGTTCGCGCAGCTGCAAAGGCTGGAACAGCAGGGGAAGAGAAGAATCAGGCATGTGAAGAAATCAAGGGGCCGGCGCAGCCACGGGCCGCGTGCCGAGCCAGGTGCCGCTCATCACCGCGGCAAAGCCGAACAGGTGCCACCAGGTGAGCACCTCGCCCAGCAGCAGCGCCGCGAACAGCACGCCGAACACCGGCACCCAGTAGAGAAAGACGGCCGTGCGCGCCACGCCGATGACGGAGATCGCACGGTTCCAGATGAGGTTGCCCGCGGCGGTGGCCGCGATGCCCGAGAACAGAACGAGCGCCCACGGCCACAGGCCGGGAAAGAGCTGCGCCGCCCCGAGCCGCGACGGCCCGAGCAGGGTGTGCACCACGAGCATGAACGTGCCGATGAGATAGATGACCCAGCTGATCGACAGCGGATCGATCTGCCGCGCCAGCCGCTGCACGCCCACGCCGCCGACCGCGAAGCTCACCACCGACAGCGCGAGCATCAGGTCGCCGATGCCGGCGCTCGACAGCCCCGCACCCGGGTGGCTCAGCACCACCGCCGCCACGCCCGCGAAGCCCAGCGCCACGCCCACCATGCGGCGCGCCGTCAAGCGCTCGCCGAAGACCAGCGCGGCCATCAGCGCCGACACCAGCGGGCTCAGCGCCATGATGAGTGCGCCGTTGGTGGCGGTGGAGCGCAGCAGCCCCTGCGCGAACAGGATCTGGTTGCCATAGACCATGAGGAAGGCGCAGCCCGCCATCACCGCGAGCTGCCGCGCCGTGAGCTTGGGCACGCCGCCGCGCCGCCACAGCACGATGGCGCTGAGCGCGATGCACGCCACGCCCATGCGCAGCGCCGCCAGCGGCAGCGTCTCGAAGGAGGCGGTGAGCGCCTTCACGGCCGAGACGTTCACGCCCCACACCAGCATCGCGAGCAGCATCCAGCCCTGCACGGACGCGGGCGTGGCGCCGTGCGAGGGCGCGGGTTGGTTCACCTTAGCTTTCGAGCGCGTTCCACATTTCGATGTCGCGCTCGGCGGTCCAGATGCGCGGGTGCACGTGGCCCGTCGCCTCGTCGTAGGCACGGGTCACGTCGAAGGGCATGCAGTGGTCGAAGATCACCCAGTGGCCGTAGGTCGGGCGCAGCGCGGCCACGGTTTCCTTGTAGATCACGTTGAGCGACTTGCCTTCGGCCACGCCGTTGTTCACCAGCGTGTAGACGTCGGAGATGAAGGCGCGCGTGGAGGCAATCGCCTTGCGCACGTCGGCGGCGTTTTCCAGTGCGGCACCGCGGCCGGGCACCAGCTTCTCGAAGCCGAAGCCGGCCAGGCGATCGAGCGTGGTGGGCCAGTCGCGGAAGTAGCAGTCGCCCGCGTAGGCCGTGCTCTGGTATTCGACGAGGTCGCCCGCGAAGCAGATCTTCTGGTCTTCGAGGTAGGCGATGGTGTCGCCCTTGGTGTGGCCGCGGCCCACTTGCGCGATCTTCACTTCGAGCTTCTTGCCCAGCCACACGCTCATGGTGCCGTCGAAGGTCATGGTGGGCCAGGTGAGGCCTGGCGGCACCGACTCGACGTTGCGGAACAGGCGCGGAAAGCGGCCGATCTCGCTGGCCTTGTCCTGCTCGCCGCGCTCGACGATCAGGTCGTAGGTGTCGCGGCTGGCCAGGATCTGCTCGGCGCCTTCCTTGAAGTACGCCGACGCGCCCAGCACGCGCACCGCGTGGTAGTGGCTCAGCAGCACGTACTTGATGGGCAGCGGCGTGACTTCGCGGATGCGGCGGATCACGTCCTGCGCCATCGCGGGCGTGGCCTGGGTGTCGACCACCATCACGGCCTCGTCGCCGATGAAGACGCCGGTGTTGGGGTCGCCCTCGGCGGTGTAGGCGTAGGCGTTCTCCGAGAGGCGGGTGAACGAGACCTTCTTTTCTTCGAGGTCGGCCTGGCTGGCGAATTTCTTGGTGGTCATGAATGGTCCTTTGAAGTGAGAGGAAAAGTCAGTGCGTGCCGAGATAGGCGGACTTCACCTTGGGGTTGTCGAGCAGCTCGCGGCCGGAGCCTTCGAGCGTGATGCAGCCGGTTTCGAGCACGTAGGCGCGGTCGGCCACGCCCAGCGCCTGCTTGGCCATCTGTTCCACCAGCAGGATCGTGAGACCCGAGCTGCGCAGCTGGCGGATGGCATCGAAGATGTCCTTGATGATGAGCGGCGCCAGGCCCAGCGAGGGCTCGTCGAGCAGCAGCAGGCGCGGCTCGCTCATGAGCGCGCGCGCAATCGCGAGCATCTGCTGCTCGCCGCCCGACAGCGTGCCGGACAGTTGATGCGCGCGTTCTTTCAAGCGTGGGAAGCGCGCGAACTCGCGCTCGATGGCGCGCTCCACGAAGGCCTTGTCGTTGCGGCGCGAGTAGGCGCCCAGCATCAGGTTCTCGCGCACGGTCTGGTCGGGGAACACGCCGCGCCCCTCGGGCGACAGCGCCACGCCCAGGCCCACGCGCTGGTGCGCGGGCACGTGCGTGCAGTCCTTGCCGTCGACGAGCACGCGGCCTTCGGCCACGGGCTCCAGCCCGACGATGCTCTTGAGCAGCGTGCTCTTGCCGGCGCCGTTGGCGCCGATGATGGTGACGACCTCGCCCGCGCGCACTTCCAGGCTCACGCCCTTGACGGCCTCGATGGCGCCGTACGAGACCTTCACCGATTCGATTTTCAACATGATGGTTTCGGTCCTCTGGCTCAGGCGGGCACGGCGGCCATGTCTTCTTCGTCGTCCACGCCCAGGTAGGCCTCGACCACGCGCGGATTCGACTGCACCTCGGCGGGCTTGCCCTCGGCGATCTTCACGCCGTAGTCGAGCACGATCACGTGGTCGGAGATCGACATCACCAGGTCCATGTGGTGCTCCACCATCAGGATGGAAACGCCGCACTTGCCGATGCGCACCAGCAATTCGCCGAGCTCGGCGGTTTCCTGGGGGTTGAGGCCGGCGGCGGGCTCGTCGAGCAGCAGCAGCTGCGGCTCGGTGGCCAGCGCGCGCGCCAGTTCCACGCGGCGCTGCAGGCCGTAGGGCAGGCTGCCGGCGGGCCAGTGCGCCAGGTGACCCAGGCCCACGAGGTCGAGCAGTTGCAGCGCGCGCTCGCGCGTGGCGCGCTCCTGCTTGCCGGCCGTGGGCCAGGCCACGAGCGACGACAGGAAGCCGTTGCTCATGCGGCTGTGCCGTCCGAGCATCACGTTGTCGAGCACCGAGAGGTCGGCGAACAGGCGCAGGTTCTGGAAGGTGCGGCCCATGCCCAGGCAGCAGATGGTGTGCGCCGGCTGCCCCACGATGTTGCGGCCCAGGAAGCGGATCACGCCCGCGTCGGGTTCGACCACGCCGGTGAGCATGTTGATCATGGTGCTCTTGCCGGCGCCGTTCGGGCCGATGAGCGCATGGATGTGGCCGCGCTGCAGGCGGAACGACACATCCTGCGCCGGCTTCACGCCGCCGTACGACTTGGTCACGCCCTGCACCACCAGCAGCTCGCCTTCGCCGCCGGGACCGATCTGGCCCGGCACGCCGTTGCCGGCCGCCCCTTCGCCGCGGTGGCGCGACTTCAGGAACCACTTGTTGAACAGGCCCACCACGCCGCCCGGCATGACGTACAGCGCGAACAGCAGCAGGAAGCCGTACAGGAAGTGCTGCGCCGAGGGCCAGCGCGCGAGCAGCGCGTCGGTCGCCGTGAGCAGCACCGCGCCCACGATGGGGCCGTACATCGAGCCCGCGCCGCCAAACAGCACCAGCAGCAGGATGAAGATCGACAGGTGGAAGGTGATGAAGTCGGAGTTGATGTACTGGTTCTGCTGCGCCACGAGCGCGCCCGCGATCCCGCAGGTGACGGCCGCGACCACGAAGGCCATGACCTTGGCGCGGTACACGCGCACGCCCACCGACGACGAGGCGATCTCGTCCGCCTGCAGCGACAGCAGCGCGCGGCCGAAGCGGCCCTGCAGCAGGTTGCGCAGCAGCAGGTGCAGCGCGGCGCTGAGCACGATGCCCAAAATCACCCACTGCACGCTGCTCAGCGGCTGGCCGTTCCAGGTCAGCGGGCGGATGCCGTAGATGCCCTGCGCGCCGCCGAACACGTCGGTCCATTCGCCCACGAGCTTCTCGACCACGATGCCGAAGGCCAGCGTGACCATCGCGAGGTACGGGCCCTTCACGCGCAGCGAGGGCAGCGCGATGAGCACGCCGCACACGCCGGACACCACCGCCGCGATCACCAGCGCGAGCCACGGGCTCAGCTCGGTGCGCGAGGTGATGAGCGCGACCGCGTAGGCGCCGGCCGCGAACAGGCCGGCCTGGCCCAGCGATTTCTGTCCTGCATAGCCGACCAGCACGTTCATGCCGGCGGCGCACAGGTAGTAGACGCACATCATGAAGGCGATGCGCAGGTAGTAGTCGTTGCCGGACAGCGAGACCAGGCCGCACAGCACGGCCGCCACCAGCACCACGGCGGCGGGATGGGCGAGGCGCTTCATACCTTCTCCACCGTCGAGCGGCCGAACAGGCCCGTGGGCCGGAAAGCCAGCACCAGGATCACGAGCGCGAACACCGCGACCTCGCGCCACTGCGCCTGCCACAGGTTCACCATCGACTCGAGCACGCCCAGCAGGAAGCCACCGATGACGCAGCCGCGCGGGTTGCTCAGGCCGCCGATCATGGCGCCCGAAAAACCCTTGAGCCCCACGGTCAGCCCCATGAAGAGCGAGGCCTGCGCGATGGGCGCGAGCAGGAAGCCCGACAGCCCCGCCAGCGCCGAGCTGACGACGAAGGCGCCGATCATCATGGCGTTGGTGTTGATGCCCATGAGGCTGGCGACGTTGCCGTTCTGCGCCACGGCGCGCATGGCCTTGCCGATCATGGTGCGGTTCATCACGCGGTCGAAGCCGATCATCACGACCACGGCCACGCCCAGCGTGAGCAGTTCCTGCGGGCGCACGCCCACGCCGAACATGCGGATCACGGTGTCGCCCACGGGCGCGGGCACCACCACGGGCTTCGGACCCCAGATGGCCAGGCCCACGCTTTGCAGGATCACGCCGAAGCCCAGCGTGCTCATGACCCACGCCATGCCCGGGCGGCCCGCGAACGGGCGCACGCCGAGCACGTAGAGCAGCCAGCCCAGCAGGCCCATCACGCCGAGCGCGGCGACCAGCGCAAACAGCTGCGCGCCCGCGCCGGGCACGGCATCGCCGAAGGTGGTGGAACTGAGCGGCTTGCCCAGCACGAGGAACAGCGCGCTCATGCCGATGAACGCGCCGGCCGAGACGAACTCGCCGTGCGAGAAGTTCAGCGTCTTGGTCGTCGTGAACGTGATGCTGAATCCGAGCGCCACCAGCGCATAGGCACCGCCGACGGCGAGCCCGCTGATGAGCGCCTGCAGGAGCGCTTCAACCATGGTGTGTATCTCCGTTGCGGAACGGGGCCGAGCCCCGTTCCTTTTGTCTCAGACGTTTATTGCTTGAAGTCGGCCGGCTTGAGCGCGCCGATCAGCGCGTCGCTGTAGGGCAGCAGCTTGCCGTCCTTCCAGCGGATCCAGACCAGGTCCTTGGCCGTGAGCGCTTCATGGTTGGTCTTGCTGAAAGGCTTCTCGTAGGTCTTGAGCACGCCCTGCACCGGCGTCTTCAGGTCTTCGAGCGCGGCACGCACGGCCGCGCCGTCGGTGCTGTTGGCCTGCTTCATGGCCTGGGCCAGCAGCAGCACCGAGTCGTAGCCGTGCAGCGCGAACGAGAACGAGCCCGGTGCCTTCAGCTTGCTGCCGATGCGGTCGAACAGCTTCTGCTGCACGGGCGTGCGCGTCTCGCTCACGGTGCGCATGAAGATCGGCTTCTCGGCCAGCGCCTTGCCGGCCGCGTCGTAGAAGGTGATGTTGTCGGCGGCCCACGAGGTGAGCGTCAGCGGGAAGTAGTTGATCTTCTCCATGCTGCGCACCAGCTGCGCGATCGGCGTGCCCTGCGCCCACACCACCACGGTGTCGACGTTGGCGGCCTTCATCTTCGAGAGCTGCGAGGTCATGTCGGTGTCGCCGACACCGAAGCGTTCGGTGGCCGCGATCTTGATGTCCTGCAGCTTGGCGATTTCTTCCATGTCCTTCAGGCCGCCCTGGCCGTAGCCGGTGGTCTCGGCCATGAGGCCCACGACCTTGGAGCCGGCCGTGTTGCGCTTCACGTAGGCCATGAGCGCGGCGACCTGCTCGCGGTCGACCATCGAGACGCGGAACATGTAGTTGTCGGCGCCGGCACTCATCGGCTTGGTGATGTCGGTGCCCGAGCCCACGTTGCCCAGCACGGGGATCTTCTTCTGGTTGGCGATGTGCTTCCAGGCCATGGCGTTGCCCGAGTTGGTGGGGCCGAACACGGCGACGACCTTCTCGTTGTCGACCAGGTCGCTCATGTTCTGGATCGACTTCGGCGGCGCCGAGACGTCGTCGCGCGTGACCAGTGTGAACTTCCGTCCGAGCGCGCCGCCGGCGGCGTTCAGGTCGGCAATGGCCGCTTCCATGCCCAGCACCGCGGCCTGGCCGCTCTGCGCCGAAGGCGAAGCCGAGAGGTCGCCGTTGTAGCCGAGCTTGATGTCTTGCGCGTAGGCGCCCGCCGAGAACGCAGCGAAGGCGGCGGTCGCGAGCAGGGTCTTGTACAGACGGATCGTTTTCATTCTTTGTCTCCTAAGGGTTGACGGACGGGGAACGGGAAATCGAAAAGGAAGAGGCGTGGCTCAGACGGCGAGGAAGCCGCCATCCACCGGCAGCGTGATGCCGGTGACGTAGCGCGACATGTCGCTCGCCAGGAAGATCACCGGGCCCACCAGGTCTTCGGTCTGGCCGACGCGGCCCAGCGGGATGCGCGTCATGAACGACTCGAGGCGCTGCGGGTTCTCGCGCGTGGCCGCGGTCATGGGCGTCTCGATCACGCCGGGTGCGAGTGCGTTCACGCGCACGCCGGCCGGCGCGAGCTCCTGCGCCAGCGACTGCGTGAGCATCTTGATCGCGCCCTTCGAGGGCGAGTAGCCCAGGCTCGCGGCCTGCCCCGCGTAGGCGGCGATGGAGGCGATGTTGATGATCGAGCCCTTCGTCTGCTTGAGCACGGGGATGAAGGCCAGCGTGGTGTTGAAGGTGCCGTGCACGTTCACGTCGATGGTCTTCTTCCAGTTGGCCGCGGCGTTCGGGCTGCTGGTGGTCTCGCGGATGATGATGCCGGCGTTGTTCACCAGCAGGTCGACATGGCCGACCTCTTGCGCCACGCGCGCCGCCAGCGCCTGGCAGGCCTCGGGCGCGGTGACGTCAAGCACGAACGACCAGGCCTCGCCGCCTTCGTTGCGCACCAGTTGCGCGGTCTCGGCCACGGTGGCTTCGTTCATGTCGGTGACGACGACGCGCGCGCCCGCCTGGGCCAGGCCGAGCGCGAGCGCGCGGCCATTGCCCTGGCCGGCGCCGGTGATCAGCGCGAGGCGGCCTTCGAGCAGGCGCGGTGCGACGTGAGGAGGAAAGGGCATGGTCGGCTCCTTGGGTTGACTATCGGAACGGGATCAGGCGCCGCGCGGCACCGCCACGGCTTCGCGCTGCTCGACGTGCAGGGGCACAGCCACTTCGGCCTGCGCGACCTGCAGTCCCGCGACATAGCCGAAGGTGAGCGCCGGGCCGAGCGTGATGCCCGCGCCGGGGTAGTTGCCGCCCATCACGCTGGCCGCATCGTTGCCGACGGCGTACAGGCCCTTGATCGGTTGGCGGTCGGCGTCGAGCACGCGGGTCTTCTCGTCAGTGACGAGGCCGGCGAAGGTACCGATGTCGCCGATGACCAGCTTGATCGCGTAGTACGGGCCGTTTTCCAGCGGCGCCACGCAGGGGTTGGGCGTGACGTTGGCGTCGCCCTGGTAGCGGTTGTAGGCCTTGCTGCCCTTGCCGAAGGCGGGGTCGTCGCCGGTGCGCGCGCCCTGGTTGAACTCCTGCACGGTGGCTTCGAGCGCGGCGGGGGCGATGCCGATTTCCTTGGCCAGCTCGCCGATGCTCGCGCCGCGCTTGAGGTAGCCGGTCTTCAGGTGGCGGCCGATGGGCAGCGGCGCAGGCGCAACGCAGCCCAGGCCGTAGTCGCGCAGCGCCTTGTGGTCGCACAGCAGCCAGGCCGTGACCTCGGGCTCGCCCTCGCAGGCCTTGACCATCGCTTGCACGAAGTCGTGGTACGAGTTGCCTTCGTTGGCAAAGCGCTTGCCCTTGGGCGTGACCGCGATCACGCCGGGCTTGGCGCGGTCGATGAAGTGCGGCATGACGCCCTTGCTGCCGTCGGGTCGCGTGGTGACCGAGGCCGGCACCCAGGCCGCGGCGTGCGGGATGGTGCCGTCGACGCGGCCGCCCACGGCTTCGGCCAGGCGCAGGCCGTCGCCGGTGTTCGTGGAAGGCGACGGCGAGTAGTGCTCCTTGCCGGTCGGTGCGTGCGGGAACAGTTGCTTGCGGCGCTCCACGTCGTAGGGGAAGCCGCCGCAGGCCAGCACCACGCCACGTTTGGCGGTGATGCGCACCGTCTTGCCTTCGTGCTGCACCACGGCGCCCGAGACGCCGTCGTACTCGACCACGAGCTTCTTCACGGGCGACGAGAGCCACACGGGAATGTCCAGGTCCATCGCGGCCTTGGCCAGGCGGCCGGCCAGCGCGTTGCCGTTGGTCAGCGTCATGCCGCGGCCGTGGCGCACCACGTCCAGGAAGTGCCGGGTCAGGCGCTTGGTCACGTACCAGAACGAGGTCGGCGACTTGAAGGCCCGCATGAAGTGTTTGATCTCGGGGCCCGAGCCCAACATCATCCCGAACACCGTGAGCTCGGGCAGCGGCGGCGCCAGGTGCTTGATGCGCGCACCGAGCTCGCGGCCGTCGAACGGGCGCGTGACCATCGAACGCCCGCCGGGCTGGCCGCCGGGCGCTTCGGCGTGATAGTCGGGGAAGACGGCCGGCATGTCGAACTGCACGCAGGTGTTGCGCGTGAAGAAGTCGATCGCCTTGGGGCCCATGTCGAGGAAGGCGCCCACGCGCGCCGCGTCGAAGTGCGTCGTGGTCTCGTGCTTCATGTAGTCGAGCGCCGCGCCGGGCGGCTCATGGATGCCCTGCTCCGTGGCCAGGCGCGTGCCCGGAATCCACAGCCAGCCGCCCGAGCGCGCGGTGGTGCCACCGAAGCGCGGCTCTTTCTCGACCACCAGCACCTTCAAACCCTGCGACGCCGCCGTGACGGCGGTGGCCATGCCAGACGCGCCGCTGCCGACGACGAGGACATCGCATTCCCACGTGTTCTGTTCCATCTCTGCCTCTGTTCGCTCTCGTGTTGTGTGTACGACTTAAGTTGCGGCGGAGTGTAGGCAGCGATGTTGATATGGTCAAGTCGCTTAGTTACTATCAGATGATCAGTCATCGTCGATTGAACACGACAATATCAGTAGAAACCCTGATGGCTATACTCGCTCCCACTCTCAACCCCCACGCCGGGCGCCCCATGGAAAAGCCAAGACGTGGCATTCAATCCGTCGAAATCGGAACGCAATTGCTGGTCGCGCTCGGCCGGCACGTGGCGCCCATGGCGCTGCGCGATCTCGGCAAGGCCGCCGGCGTGCCGGTCGGCAAGGCGCACCCCTACCTGGTGAGTTTTCTGAAGGTCGGCTTCGTGGTGCAGGACGGCACCGGCCGCTACGAGCTGGGCCCGCTGGCCCTGCAGCTGGGCCTGGCCAAGCTGCAGCGGCTCGACCCGATCAAGGAAGCGTCGCCCCTCATCGAAGCGCTCGCCTCCGAGACCGAACAGAGCATCGCGGTCGCGGTCTGGGGCAACTTCGGGCCGACCGTGGTGCGGCTGGAAGAACCGATCCATCCGCTGCACGTGAACCTGCGCACCGGCACCGTGATGTCGCTGGCCTACACGGCCACGGGCCGGCTGTTCGCGGCCTACCTGCCGCCGAAGGTGGTGGAAAAGATGATGCTCGAGGACCTGGCGCGCACGCGCCCGGCCGACGGACGCGGCGCCAGCGAAGAGCTGTCGAAGTCGCAGATCGAGGCGCTCCTGGTCGAGACGCGGTTGCACGGCATCTCGCGCACGCTGGGCCAGCCGATTCCGGGCATCGACGCCTTCTGCGCGCCGGTGTTCGACTCGACCAACAACTTGGTGCTGGGCATCACGGCCATGGGCCCCGAGGCCACCTTCGACAGCGACTGGAACGGCCGCGTGGCCGTGCCGCTGAAGGCCTGCGCGCTGGAAATCTCGCGCCGCCTGGGCTTCGTGCCCACCGACGAAGCGGGCTGAACCGCCGGCCCGTGCCGTGTAGGCAGGCGCTCACGCGCTTGGTTTGCCTTATCCCGCACGCGCGGGCCGCAGACGCGGCCACCGTAGAGGCCTACCTACCTCACGGAGACCGGTCATGAAAAGCATCATCCTTTGGCTCTGCGGCGTCCCGCTGATCGTGATCATCGGGCTGAAGGTGTTCGGCATTCTCTGACCGGCCACGAGTCACGACGAACGATCCCGCTTCCTCCTCACGGCGCTTCTTGCGTCGTTACAGCGCCCCTCGGGGCGCTTTTTTTGCGAATCGATCCGGTCAGTGCCGCTCAGTGGGTATCGCGGCGCAGCTGCTGCACGTCTTCATGCAGCGAATGCGCCCAGCTGCGGCGTTCGCGGCTGTACGAAGGCTGCGGCTCGCCGAAGCGCACGATGGCCAAGAGCGGCGGCGCGCGCAGCGTGTTCCACACCGAGGCCAGCAGGTTGTCGTCGTCGATGTAGCGCGGCGCCTGGCTTGTTTCGCCGGTGGCGGCGTCGGCAAAGCGCAGCGCGGCCGGGATCACCGGCGCGCCCGAGGAAATCGCGGCCTGCAGCAGGTTGGCGTGGAACGGCAGCAGCCCGCGCCCGTCGCTCGTGGTGCCTTCGGGGAACACGCCGATCAGGTCGCCGCCGCGCAGCGCCTCGGTCATGTGGTGCACCACGCGCATGGCGTCGCGCCGACGCTCGCGCTCGATGTAGAGCGTGCCCGAGCCCGTGGAGAGCGTGCCGATCACCGGCCACTGCTTGACGTCCGACTTCGACACGAAGCGCACATGGCGCGCCGCATGGATGGCGGTGATGTCGAGCCACGACAGGTGGTTGCAGATGAGCAGCGCCGGCCCGTGCGCGGGCGGCTCGCCCTGCACGCGCAGCGTGACGCCCATGATCTGCAGCATGCGCTGCGACCAGGCCTGCACGCGCGCGTTGCGCTCGTCCTGCGGCAGGCGGGGGAAGGTGAAGCGGATCGTCCACCAGCCCGACAGCGCATGCGAGGCCGCATGCAGCAGGCGCCAGCCGGCCTTCAACGAGTGCAGCATCTGGACGCGGGCCCTCTTCTTCTTTTTTGACGGCGTGCCGTGTGGCGGGCGGCTGTCGCTCAGCCGTGCACGACGCGACCGGCCACCAGCGTGTGGCGCGCGCGCCCTTGCATCGGGTAGCTGGAGAACGGCGTGTGCTTGCCCTGGCTGCGCAGCGCCTCGGGCACCACCTGCCATTCGAGCGACGGATCGGCGATGCACAGGTCGGCCACGCCGCCCTCGGCGATGCGGCCGATGCCGCTGGCCGCGTCGGCCGCGTTCAGCAGGCGCGCCGGCGCCGAGGTGACCACCTCGATGGCGCGCGACAGGCCCGCGCCGCTGCGCTCGCCCCACTGCAGCGCGAGCGGCAGCAGCAGTTCGAGGCCGGTGGCGCCGGGTTCGGCTTCGGCAAAAGGCAGCGTCTTGGCGTCGGCCTCGACCGGCGTGTGGTCGGACACCAGCGCGTCGATGGTGCCGTCGGCCAGCGCGGCCGAGAGCGCGTCGCGGTCGCCCTGCTGGCGCAGCGGCGGGTTCAGGCGCGCGCGGCTGTCGAAGAAGCCGATGTCGGTGTCGGCCAGGTGCAGCGAGTTGATGCTGACGTCGCAGGTGATCGGCAGGCCCTGCGCCTTGGCCTCGCGCACCAGTGCCACGCCGCGGGCGCTGGAGATGCGGCACAGGTGCACGCGCGCGCCGGTGCTCTTCATGAGCTCGATGATGGTGAAGATGGCGATCGTCTCGGCCGCCACCGGCACGCCGCCCAGGCCCAGCCGCGTGGCGAGCGCGCCGCTGGCCGCGACGCCCTTGCCGAGGTCGCGGTCCTGCGGACGCAGCCACACGGTGTAGCCGAAGGTGCTGGCGTACGACAGCGCGCGCTGCAGCACCTGCGTGTCGGCCAGCGGCACGTCGGCCTGGCCGAAGCCGATGCAGCCGGCCTCGGTGAGCTCGGCCATCTCGGTGAGCACGCCGCCGGCGAGGTTGCGCGTGAGCGCGCCGAGCGGGAACAGGCGCGAGCACTGCAGTTTTTCGGCGCGGAACTTGAGCATCTCGACCAGGCCGGGCTCGTCGAGCACGGGATCGGTGTCGGGCGGACACACGAGGCTGGTCACGCCGCCCGCGATGGCCGCGGCCATTTCGCTTTCGAGCATGCCTTCATGCTCGTAGCCCGGCTCGCGCAGGCGCGCGGCGAGGTCGACGAGGCCGGGGGTGACGATGCAGCCCGTGGCGTCGAGGGTGCGCTCGGGCTTGAAGCCGGCCGGTGCGCGCCCGATGCCGGCGATCTTGCCGTCGGCGATGGCGATGTCGGTGGGCTTGTCGGTGCCCGAGGCGGGGTCGATGACGCGGCCGTTGGTGATGAGGATGTTCATGCTTCGTTACCTGCCACGATGCTCATCACGGCCATGCGGACCGCGATGCCGAAGGTGACCTGCGGAAGGATCACGCTCTGCTTGCCATCGACCACGGCGGAGTCGATCTCCACGCCGCGGTTGATCGGGCCCGGGTGCATCACGATGGCGTCGGGCTTGGCCAGCTGCAGCTTTTCCTGCGTGAGGCCGAAGGTCTTGAAGAACTCCTGCGACGAGGGCAGCAGCGCGCCGCTCATGCGCTCGTTCTGCAGGCGCAGCATGATGACGACGTCGCAGTCCTTGATGCCTTCTTCGAGCGTGTGGCACACGCGCACGCCCATGCCGGCCATGTCGGCGGGCACCAGCGTCTTCGGGCCGACCACGCGCACTTCGGCGCAGCCGAGCGTGGTGAGTGCATGAATGTCCGAACGCGCCACGCGCGAGTGCAGCACGTCGCCGACGATCGCGACCGTGAGGTTCGAGAAGTCTTTCTTGTAGTGGCGGATCGTGTACATGTCGAGCAGCCCCTGCGTCGGGTGCGCGTGGCGGCCGTCGCCGGCGTTCACCACGTGCACGTGCGGTGCGACGTGCTGCGCGATCAGGTAGGGCGCGCCCGACTCGCTGTGGCGCACCACGAACAGGTCGGCGGCCATGGCGCTCAGGTTGGCGATGGTGTCCAGCAGCGACTCGCCCTTGGTGGCTGAGGAGCGCGCGATGTCGAGATTGATGACGTCGGCGCTCAGGCGCTTGGCCGCGATCTCGAAGGTGGTGCGCGTGCGCGTGCTGTTCTCGAAGAACAGGTTGAACACGCTCTTGCCGCGCAGCAACGGCACCTTCTTCACCTCGCGGTCGCTCACGCTCGTGAAGTTGGCGGCCGTGTCGAGGATGTGCGTGACGATGTCCTTGGGCAGGCCCTCGATCGACAGCAGGTGGATCAGCTCGCCGTTCTTGTTGAGCTGCGGGTTTCGCTTGTAGAGCATTACTTGTTGTCCTCCACCTTGAGGCTGAAGGCGCCGTCGTCGGCGCGTGCGAGAGCGAGCAGTTGGGTGTCGGGCAGCTTGAGCGTCGTTGCCGCGAAGTCGGCGGCGACGGGCAGTTCGCGGCCACCACGGTCGACCAGCACGGCGAGGCGCACGCAGGCGGGGCGGCCGAAGTCGAACAGCTCGTTGAGCACGGCGCGGATGGTGCGGCCCGTGTAGAGCACGTCGTCGAGCAGCAGCACGTCGGCACCGTTCACGTCGAAGGGCAGCGCGGTCTGCGCGCTGGCCGAGAGGCCGCGGCGCGCGAAGTCGTCGCGGTGCATGGCCGACGAAATCACGCCGGGGGCACCGGCCAGGCCCAGGTCTTTTTGCAGGCGCTCGACCAGCCAGGCGCCGCCGGAGGTGATGCCCACCAGTTTCGTCTCGGGGCGCATCAGCGCCTTCACGCCGGACAGCAGCGTCGTGTAGAGCGCTTCGGCATCGGGGATTGAACTCACGGGAGACTCCTCAAAAACTGTTCCAGGATGATGCAGGCCGAGGCGGCGTCGGCATCGCGGGCGCCGGACGACAAGGCCTCGGTGGTGCTGTAGCGCTCGTCGACCTCGAACACCTGGAGATTGAAACGGCCGCGCAACTGGCGCGCGAACTTCTGCGCGCGGCGGGTGTTCTCGTGCGGGGCGCCATCGGGGTGGTAGGGCACGCCGACCACCAGGGCGTCGGGCTGCCATTCCTTGATGCGCGCCTCGACCTGGGCAAAGCGGGCGTCGGCGCCCTCGGCCTTGATGGTGGCCTGCGGGGTCGCCGTGCGCAGCAGCCGGTTGCCGCTGGCCACGCCGGTGCGCTTGGCGCCGAAGTCGAAGGCCAGGAAGCTCTGGAAATGCGCGGGAACGGCGGCGGGGACAGGAACAGGAGCGGATGCAGGCGCGTCGGACATGACGTCGCTCATGCGTGGCCCGCGTCAGGGGACAGCGTCCAGGCCTCAAGCCCCAGGAGCATCAACGCCTTGTCGTAGCGCTTTTCCACCGGCGTATCGAAGATCACCGCCGGGTCGGCCAGCACGGTGAGCCAGCTGTTCTCGGCCAGTTCGGACTCCAGCTGGCCCTCGCCCCAGGCCGAATAGCCCAGCGAGACCAGCACCTTGCGCGGGCCGGCGCCGGTGGCCAGGGCCTCCAGCACGTCCTTGGAGGTGGTCATTTCGAGCCCGCCGGGGATGGTCATGGTCGAGGCGTAGACCGATTCCTCGGGCTTCTCGGCCTGGGTGAACACCGGCTCGTGCAGCACGAAGCCGCGCTCGGTCTGCACCGGGCCACCCTGGAAAACGGGGGCCTCGCCCAGCTCGGGGCGGGCCAGGTGCAGCTCGATCTTCTCGAACAGCACCTTGAGGTTGATGTCGCTGGGTTTGTTGATCACCAGCCCGAGCGCACCGCGCTCGCTGTGTTCGCAGAGGTAAACGACGCTGCGGTTGAAAGTTTTGTCTTCCATCCCCGGCATCGCGATCAGAAAGTGATGCGTCAGGTTCATCGGGGCAGAATCGGCAGCCATATGCCCCCGATTTTACTGGCCGTCGACAAGACCTATCCCAAAGGGCTCATGTGGTTTCGCCGGGACCTCCGGGTGGACGACAACGCAGCGCTGTACCGGGCGCTGCGGGCCTGCCGGCAGGTGGTGTGCGTTTTCGTGTTCGACCGGGCGATCCTGGACGCCCTGCCCTGCGCGGACCGGCGGGTCGAATTCATCCGCGAATCGCTGGTGGAGCTCGAAACCGAGCTGCGCGGCCTGGGCAGCGGGCTCATCGTGCGGCACGCGGTGGCCGCCGAGGAGATTCCCGCACTGGCCCACACGCTCGACGTGCAGGCGGTGTTCGCCAACCGCGACGACGAGCCCGACGCCCTGGCGCGCGACGCCCGCGTGCTCGGCGCACTGGCCAACACGGGCATCAGCTTCCACACCTTCAAGGACAGCACCGTCTTCGACCGCGACGAGGTCATGACCAAGGCCGGCCTGCCCTACACGGTGTTCACGCCGTACAAGCGGGCCTGGCTGGCGAAGGTGGATTCGTTCTTCCTGAAGCCGTACCCGGTGCGCAGCCACGCCGACGCGCTCGCGCCGCCGCCCCCGGCCCTGGGCGGGCCGGTGCCCACGCTGGGCGAGATCGGCTTCGAAAGCACCAACCTCCAGACGCTGGAGATCCCCACCGGCACGCGCGGCGCCGGCGCGCTGTTCGAGGATTTCTTCGAGCGCATCGACCGCTACGACGAGGCGCGCAACTTCCCGGCCGTGCGCGGCCCGAGCTACATGGGCGTGCACCTGCGCTTCGGCACGGTGTCGATCCGCCAGCTGGCCAGCGTGGCGCACCAGCTGGCGCTGCAGGGCAACGCCGGCGCCGCGACCTGGCTCAGCGAGCTGGTCTGGCGCGACTTCTACTTCCAGATCCTGGCGCACTTTCCGCACGTGCATGCGAACGGCGAGTCGAAGAGCTTCCGCCCCGAGTACGACAAGATCCAGTGGCACCACGGCAAGCACGCCGACCAGCTGTTCGACGCCTGGTGCGAGGGCCGCACCGGCTACCCGCTGGTCGACGCCGCGATGCTGCAGATCCGGCAGAGCGGCTACATGCACAACCGGCTGCGCATGGTGGTGGCGAGCTTCCTGTGCAAGGACCTGGGGCTGGACTGGCGGCGCGGCGAACGCTACTTCGCGCTGCACCTGAACGACTTCGAGCTGGCCTCGAACAACGGCGGCTGGCAATGGGCCAGCTCGACCGGCTGCGACGCCCAGCCCTACTTCCGCATCTTCAACCCGGTGACGCAGAGCGAGCGCTTCGACCCCGAGGGCAAGTTCATCCGCCGCTACCTGCCGCAGCTGGCGGGCCTGTCGAACGTGGCGATCCATGCGCCATGGATGGCCTCGCCGGTCGAGCTGGAGGCGGCGGGCGTCAGGCTGGGCGAGAACTACCCGAAGCCGGTGGTGGACCACGCAGAGGCGCGGGAGAAGACGATGCAGCGCTACGCGGCGGCGCGGGCCAAGGCCCTGCAAAAGCCGTAAGCCAAGAAAAAAGGGCCCCGAAGGGCCCTTTTCTTTTGCGCGCCGACTGCCGGCGCGGCCGATGCCGGTCAGGCCACCGCCAACGCGGCCGGCTCGCTCGTGTAGGCACGCACCAGGCGCAGCAATTCCTCTTCCGAGTACGGCTTGCCCAGGTAGTGGTTCACGCCCAGGTCGCGGGCGTACTCGCGGTGCTTCTCGGCGATGCGCGAGGTGATCATGATGATCGGCAGCTCGGCCAGGGCCACGTCGGCGCGGATGTTGCGGGCCAGGTCGAAGCCGTCCATGCGCGGCATCTCGATGTCCGACAGCACCACGGCCGGGCGCTCCTGCTGCAGCCGTTCGAGCGCCTGCAGGCCGTCGGCCGCGAGCGACACGCGATAGCCTTCGCGCTGCAGCAGACGCTGCGTGACGCGGCGCACGGTGATGGAGTCGTCCACCACCAGCACGAGCGGGATCTGCGGCACCACCGGGGCAAAGGCGGCCGGCGTCTGCGGCGCGCCGGTGTCCACCGAAGCGGCATGCGTCGGCGCGGCCAGCGCGGCGGTCTGGCGCGCACGCGCCTGGTCGCCGTGCACCGCGGCCAGCGCCACCGGGTTGTAGATGAGCGCCACCGCGCCCGAAGCCAGCACCGAGATGCCGGCCAAACCGGGCAGCCGCGCGAGCTGCGGGCCGAGGTTCTTCACCACGACTTCCTGGTTGCCCAGCACTTCGTCCACATGCAGGGCCACGCGCTGCGCCGCGCTTCGCACGATCACCAGCGTGTTGTTCTTGGTGGCGGCGTGCTCGCTGCGAATCGAATGCTGCAGCAGCGCGCCTGCCCAGTAGAACGGCACCTGCTCGGTGCCGAAGGCGAAGCTGTGGTTCAGGTAGGCGGCCTCGAGGTCGGCGCCGCTCACGCGCTGCACGAGTTCCACGAGGTTCGACGGCACGCCGATCGACACCTCGCCCGCACGCAGCATCACCACGTGCGTCACGGCGGTGGTCAGCGGCAGCACCAGCTTGAAGGTGGTGCCCTGGCCCGGCGTGCTGTGCGTTTCGATGCGGCCGCCGAGCGCGGCGATCTGCGCGCGCACCACGTCCATGCCGATGCCGCGGCCAGCCAGTTCGGACACCTGTCCGGCCGTCGAGAAGCCGGGCTTGAAGATCAGCTCGGTGGCTTCCTCGGGCGACAGGTCCTGGTCGGGGCCGAGCAGGCCGAGGGCGCGGGCGCGTTCGGCGATGCGCTTCTGGTCGAGGCCGGCGCCGTCGTCGCGGAAGCTCACCGACACGTCGTTGCCTTCGTGGTGCAGGTCGATGACGATGAGGCCGCTGGCGTCCTTGCCGGCCTTCTCGCGCGCCGCCACATCCTCGATGCCGTGCGCCACGCAGTTGCGCAGCAGGTGTTCGAAGGCGGGCGTCATGCGGTCGAGCACGCCGCGGTCCATTTCGATGGAGCCACCGACGATGTCCAGGCGCACCTGCTTGCCGGTGTCCTTCGAGGCCTGGCGCACCACGCGGTACAGGCGGTCGGAGATGCCTTCGAACTCCACCATGCGCGTGCGCAGCAGGCCGCGCTGCAGTTCGCGCGTCTGGCGTGCCTGCACGCTCAGGTCGTCTTCCGTGGCCTGCACGGTCTTTTGCAGCGTGCGCTGCACGGTGGCCACGTCGTTCACCGACTCGGCCATCATGCGCGTGAGTTCCTGCACGCGGGTGAAGCGGTCGAACTCGAGCGGGTCGAAGCTCTGCTGCGAGTCCTTGGCCTGTGCCAGGCGCGACTGCATCTGGCTTTCGGCCTGCACCTCGATGTCGCGCAGCTGCTGGCGCAGGCGGTCGAGGTTGCCCGTGAGGTCGGCCAGCGAGCCGCGCAGCTGGCCCAGTTCGGCCTCCAGGCGCGAACGCGTGATGATGACCTCGCCAGTCTGCGCGACCAGGCGGTCGAGCAGCTGGGTGCGGATGCGCACCGCCTGGCCCGAAGCCGCGCGCAGCGGCGCGAGCAGGGCCGGCGCGGGGCGCGGCAGCAGGGACGACGGGGCTTCCACGGCGGATTCGGCAGAAGCCGCTTCGGCCTGGTCGTCGTTCGCCGACTCGCGCACCTCAGGCGCCGCCTGCACGCGCTGGATGGCGGGTGCGGTCGGGCTGGCGGTGGCGATCAGCTGGGCCACTTCGACCTGGGCGGCGTCGTCGGCCGCGCGCAGGGCGTCGAAGGTGTGTTGCAGCGTGTCCAGACGCGTGAGCAGCTTCTCGATGTCGGCCCGCTCCGCCCCCTGGGAGCCCAGCAGTTCGATCTCGGACTCCATGCGGTGCGCGCGCTCGCCCAGGCGCATGGCGCCGGCCAGCCGTGCGCTGCCCTTGAGCGTGTGCAGCGTGCGCAGCACCGAGGCGCGCGGCGCGGCGTCGTCGGGGTGGTGCGACCACTGGCGCAGCGCCTCGCCCAGCTGGGGCATCAGTTCGGCAGCCTCTTCCTCGAAGATCGGGAACAGGTCGACGTCGACCGCGTCGGCCAGGTCGATGGCGTCTTCGTTGTCGTCCAGTACCACGTCGGCAAAGGCGTCGTTGGCGACGACCTGCTTGGGCAGCAGCGTCTCGAAGCGGGCCGCAGCGATTTCGGGCGGCATCGGCGCGGCGGCGATTTCGCGCAGCGCCTGCAGCGTGGCTTCGGATGGGTCGCGCAGGAAGCCGACGGCGAACTGGTGCAGCAGGCGACGCAGCTCGTCGGCCGCGGCGACCAGCACGACGCCCTGCTCGCGCGTGCCGCTGCCCTGCATCTGCAGATGCTGCAGCGCCGATTCGAGCAAGCGGGCCATGCCCGAGAGGCTGTGGAAGCCGACGGTGGCCGAGCTGCCGGCCAGCGAGTGGGCCAGCGCGATGGTCGAGTCGGGCAGGCGCTCGTGGGTTTCGAGCGCCCATTCGCCGACATCGGTCGCCAGCTGGCGGGACCATTCGTCGGCTTCGTTGAGGTAGACGTTGTACAGCGCGATGCCGATGCGCAGCGGACCGATCACCTTGACCTGGTCTTCGGCGCTCGGTGCGATGGAAGACTCGGGTTCAGGAATGGCCTCGGCCAGCACGGGCTCAGGCTCCGACACGGGTTCCGGTTCGGCCACGACGGCGGTAGGCAGCTCCTCGACGACAACGGGGACCTCGGGGGCGGCTTCGCTGGCCGCCGACACGGGCTCCGGTTCCGGCTGCAGTTCTTCGACCGGCACTTCCAGCGCCGGCAGTTCTTCGGCAGCCTCGATGACCTCGACAGGTGCCACCGTCTCGGCGACAGGCTCAGCAGCAGCCAGCGGCAGCGGCTCGGGCGCCCATTCGAGATCGGGCAGGCCCGACGCGGTCGGCACCGTCGCTGCGATTTCCGGGGCGGGCTCGGGCTCGGCGTGCGACACGGCGGGCTCGGCCGGTGCATGCGTCTTCGGGGGTGCGAGGAAATCGAAATCGTCGCCGCTGGGCAGCACGTCGAGCGGTGCGGGCGCTGTGCTCTGCTTGCCTTCGAAGTCGAGGAAGTCGGTGGAGGCGAAATCGTCGTCGGGCTCGGGTGTGACAGGCTTGGTCGGTGCGTGTGGCGCTTCTTGCGCCTGCTGCCAGTCGGAGAAGTCCAACGTGGCGTCAGGGGCTGCGACATCTTGCGGCGTCAGCGACAGGTCGGGGAGCTCAGGCAGCTCCGGCAATGCGATCGGCGCCGGCTCCGCGGCGATGTGGCGCGCGGCCACCGCGAGCGCTTCGGCGTCGGCCACGCGCACCGGTGCGGGCACGGGCTCGCCGGCCAGCAGCGCGTTGGCCACACGGCTGAACGGTGCCGAGTGCCAGGTGCCCGCATCGCCGGCGGCGATGGCTTCGACCCACTGGCTGAAATCGCGCAGCATGCGCTCGGTGCTCGACAACAGCTCGGGCGTGGCGTCGCGCTGGTCGGCCAGCCAGGTGTTGAGCACCTGTTCGAGCGACCAAGCGGCGTCGCCGAAGTCGGTGAGGCCGACCATGCGCGAGCTGCCCTTGAGCGTGTGGAACGCGCGGCGCAGGATGGTGAGTTCTTCGGTGTCGCCGGGACGGTTGCCGAGCGCGGCGATGGCGGCCAGGCCGTTGCCCACCACTTCGCGGGCTTCGTCCAGGAAGATGTTCTGCAGGTCGTCTTCTTCGAGCTCGGTGACCTCGGTGTCGGGCAGCGCCGACGGGCCCGTGATCTTGGTGGTCCAGCTCTCGGCCTTGCGGCTGAATTCCTCCAGCGGCGACGGCTTGGTCTTGCGGTTGGGCGTGGCCAGCGCGGCGAGCTTGGAGGCGATCTGCGCGTCGACTTCCTCGATGCTGAGCACGGGCTCGGCGGCCGGTGCGGCAGCGCCTTCGGCCGGGGCCGCGGCATCGATGGCCTGGCGGCCCATCAGCGGTTTGAGCTCGCCCGCTTCGGCGTCGAACACGAACAGGCGCTTGGCCAGTGCGGGCTGGTAGCCCAGCATGTCGATGAGGAAACCGAGCGCGCCCAGGTTGTTGCCGAGCGCGTCGAAGGTGGCCATTTCCTCGACGGGCGAGCGATTGACCTGCAGCATCTGCTCGACATCGTCGCGCATGCGTTGCACGGTGTGCGCGGCCTGCTCGAGCCCCAGCACCGAGAACACGCCGCGCATCTGCATGAGCTGCGTGGGCACGGTGCGCAGCAGCGGCTTTTCAGCCGGGCGGCGGAAATACTGGTCGAGCGACTTCTCGAGTTCGCTCAGGTGGCTGCGCAGCTCGTCGACCACGGTGCCCATGGTCTGGCGGTCGCTGACGCGGCGGTACAGGTCCTCCATCCAGGGCTCGAGCGGCTCGGAACGGCCGCCGTCGCGCACGCGTTCGATGCGGCCGGCCAGCTGCAGCGTGCGGGCCGTGAGCTGCGGGTCGCTGGGGTCGAGGTCTTCGAGCGCGGCTTCGAGGTACAGCACCGAGGTGGCGACTTCCATCGCCAGTTCGGTGTCGGGCGGCTGGCCGGAACGCACCGAGGCGTCCACGGCGTGCGTCAGCGCCTGCACCATCGGCTGGCTCGGCGGGTGCAGCTTCAACAGCGATTCGCCGAGCTGCGCGAAGGTGTCGGCCACCTGGCGCGTGCGCGTGATGTCGCCGCCCGAGAGCGCCGACCACATTTCCTTGGCGGTCTCGATGCGCTTGCGCGCCTGCGAGAGCACCAGCGGGTCGAAGCGGCCGAACTGCACCACGGTGTAGTCGACGCGCGGCTCCTGCGTCACGCCCCAGGCGCTGCGCACGGTGCGCAGCGTGGCGGCGTCGTCCTGCGCGCCGGGCACGGCCTGGGCGCAGAAGAAGAGCAGGTCCTGGCCGAGGCGGTCGGACACCACGCTGTCGCCGCGCGCCAGCGTGGCGTACTGCAGCAGCACGCGCGAGGCGGCGCGCTTGACGTAGGTGTCGGCGGGAATCAGGCCCAGCGCGAGGGCTTCGAAGAAGCCCGCGGCCAGCGTCCAGAAGCTCGCGACGCGCGGCAGCAGCGCGCCGCGCCCGAGCCCCAGGCACAGCGCATGCAGCCGTCGCGCGGCCTGCGCGTCGCCGCTCTTGACCAGTTGCAGCACCTCGCGGTCGAGCCGCGAACGCACGGCCGGGTCATAGGCCAGCGCGGCTTGCGTGAGGGCTGGCTTGACCTCGACCCACCGCCAGGCGGTGCTCCACAGGTCCGCCGGGTGGACGCGCTCATTGCCGCCCAGCTCCAGCACGTCGCGGTACTGCGGGAACAGCGCCACCGACGACACGGCCTTGCCGGCCAGCAGTGCGCTGAGGAAATCGGTGACGGCAAAGCCGGCACGCTCGATCTTGTGCACGGCACTCTCGGTGCAGCGCTGCGGTTCGGCGATGAAGCCCTGTACCGCGAATTCGATGGTGCCGAGCACCAGGGCGGGCGAGCTGTGGCCGACCATCTGCAGCGCGCCGACGGCCTGGTGCAGTTGCTGGCGGGCCATCTGCAGCGGACCGCTCTCGGGCTCCGTGGCACTGCCCACGTCGCGCACGAAACGCCGCAGCGACTTGCCGACACCGTCGAGGGATTTCTGGATTTCTCCCAGCACCCAGGCCAACGGCCCGAGGTCTTCGGTGGCCGGCATGTTGCCGGCGAGGGGGGCCGTGGCAGGGGTTTGAATCGACACGTGGTTGCTCGCCGTTCTTATCTATCTGTTGTCACGCGATCTTGAAACGAGCCACGGAGCGACGCAGTTCTTCGGCCATCTGCGAGAGCTCGCGCACCTGCTGGGCCGTGGTCCGCGTGCCTTCTCCGGTCTGTTCCGTCACCGCAAAAATGTGCTGGATGTTGGCGGCCACCACGTTGGCCGAATCGGCCTCGCGGGAGGCGGACTGCGAAATCTGCTCGATGAGGTCAGCGAGTCGGCGCGACACGCGGTCGATCTCGGACAGCGCGGTACCCGCGTTGTCGGACAGCTTGGCCCCTTCGACCACACCCTGCGTGGAGCGCTCCATGGCGCCCACCGCGTCCTGCGTGTCGGTCTGAATCGCCTTCACCAGCGCCGAGATCTGGCGCGTAGCGTCTGCGGAGCGTTCGGCCAGTCGCTGAACTTCTTCCGCCACCACCGAGAAGCCTCGGCCGGCTTCACCAGCGGATGCCGCTTGAATGGCGGCGTTCAGGGCCAGCACGTTGGTCTGTTCGGTAATGTCCGAGATCAACTCGGTGATTTCGCCAATCTCTTGCGACGATTCGCCCAGGCGCTTGATCCGCTTGGAGGTTTCCTGGATCTGGTCGCGGATGGAGTTCATACCGCCGATGGCGTTCTGCACGGCCTGCAGGCCCGACGATGCGGCTTGCAGCGACTGGCGCGCCACCGTGGCAGACTCTTGCGCTTGCGAGGACACGCCGTTGATTCGCTCGGCCATGGTCAGCACCGACTGGCCGGTTTCGCGAATTTCGCGCAGCTGCTCGGTTGAGGCGGCGAGCAGTTCGGTCGAGGTGTTTTCCACCTGCGACGTCGTCTGCGCCACGCGGGTTGCCGTGTTCTGCACGTTGCCCACCAGCAAACGCAGTTCTTCCACCGTGTAGTTCACCGAGTCGGCGATGGCGCCGGTGATGTCCTCGGTCACGGTCGCTTCCTGCGTCAGGTCGCCTTCGGCCACCGTTTGCAGTTCGTTCATCAGGCGAAGAATGGCGGCCTGGTTGGCGTTGTTCACGCGGCCGGCTTCTTCAGACGCCTGCTCGGCAGCCAGACGCTCGCGTTCGGCGACGGCGGCACGTTCGCGGCCTTCGCGCACCTGCACGAAACCGATGGCGCCGGCCAGGGCCAGGGCGGCCAGCGACAGCACGAACAGCAGCACGATGGTGCCGGCGCCCAGGCCGGTGCGTGCGGACAGCTTTTCTTGCAGTTCGCCCAGCGACTTACGCAGCGGCTCGCTGTCGGTCAGGATGGACGCCTGTGCTTCGCGCGCGGCCACCAAGCCTTGCAGGTTGCCCAGAATGGCCGAGGCCTGCGTGCGCATCTGTTCGTAGGTCTTCAGGATGGCTTCGAGCTGCTGGCGCGTCTGCGGGTCTTTCGAGCCGGGGAAGCGCTGCTGCGCGTTGCCGTCGAGCAGGCCGCGGGTGGTTTCCTGGAAGGTGTTCAGGTCCTTGCCCAGCAGGAACACGGCGTCGGGGTTCACACCCTCGACCGTGAAGAACTCGTTGGTCGACTTGCCGATGCGCTGCGTCAGCATCACGAGCTGGCCGGCGGCCGAGATCTCGGGCAGCGTGGCGTTCTGCTGCATCTTCAGCGACGCGACGGTTTCCGTCATTTCGAGCAGCGTGGACGACTGCTGGTTGATGTCGCGCAAGGCGGCGCCCACCTGCGTCAGGATCTGGCGCTGGGCCAGCACGGCCTTGGCGCTGGTGTCGGCGCGGGCGACCAGCGGGTTGATCTTGTTCATCTCCTCGTCGTACTGGTTGCCGACGGCCTCCAGGCGCAAGGCGTCGTCGCCGTTGGTCAGACCCTGCACGCGGCGCGAGAGGTCGTCGGCGCTGTCCTTCACTTCGACGAACGCCGAGGCGCTGCCGACGAGGGCCTGCGAGATCGACTTGGCCAGGCGCTGCGACTGCATCAGCGACTGGCCGGTGGCCGCCACCTGCTGCGCCAGGCGTTCCGCGCGAAGGATGGCGGAGCCGGCCACCAGCAACAGCGCCAGCACCACGATGGCCAGCATGATGGCCAGCACGCGCTGCTGCTTGGCGGGGTTGGCGCCCATGCCGCCCGCGGCGGGGGCCAGCGGAGCCGCTTCGAGCGTGGCCGCGTTGGCGGCTTCGACGGACGCCGGGTCGCCCAGCGCGTCGATGCCGCCGAAGCCGGTGTCGGCTGTGGCGGCGGATGCGCCCTCGCCCTTCTTGGCGAGGCGGATCGTTTTTTCGTCCGGAACCTGAACCGTGTCGACATCGTCGAGCGATATCGAACCGGAGCCGTCGACGCGGGCCTTGTCGTTCCCGTTGGTCGCGGGGAGTAATTTCTTGAACTTGTCGGCGATCGAGCTCACGGTCGGTCCTTCAGGTGGTTGCCAGTGCCATGTGCCGAAGCACTACGCACCAATACTCAAAAACTGGGGTTGCTGCGAAAGCGCCTGCAGGTTGACTTCCTGCCAGCGCTCTCCTGCTGCGTCGGTGTACAGATGCCCGTGCCAGGCCGGGGCCTCTGCGCCCGGGGCGTCGGCGGCCGTGAAGGCCTCCGCACCCCGCAACCCCGCCAGTCGATCGACCAGCAAAGCGCAGTTGACTTCGAGCAGCTCGTTGAATGCCACGAGCCGCGATTGGATGCGTGCCGCCTCGGTGGCGGCAGGGGCGCCCGGCGCACCGGACGCAAACGCCGACAGCTGCACGACGCCGTACAGGCCGCCGCGCAGGTTGGCGACGCCGAGGAACCAGGGCTCCGTGTAGGGCACGGGCTGGGGCGGCGTCCAGGGAAAGATTTCGCCGGCGTGCGCCAGCGGAAAGAGGTACTTGCCCTCACCCGCCTCGACCGCCAGCCAGCTCGCGGCCACGCCCGTGGTGCGCGCGGCCTGGAGGCGGCTCGCAAGCCGGGACTGGAAGGCGCGCAGCGCGTCGCGATTCGCCATGGAGTGCGCAGGTTCCCGCTCAGGCGAGCGCGCTGATCTTGGACATCAGATCGGCCGCGTTGACCGGCTTCACGATGTAGTCGCGTGCGCCCTGGCGCATGCCCCAGACACGATCGGTTTCCTGGTTCTTGCTGGTGCACAGGATGATCGGGATGGCGGCGTACTTCGGGTCGCGAGCGATGGCGCGCGTGAGCTGGAAGCCGTTCTGGCCGGGCATGACCACGTCCATGAGGATCAGGTCGGGGTGGTCTTCCTCGAGGCGGCGCATCGCGTCGTCGGCGTTTTCGGCCGTCTTCACGGAGAAACCGTTCTTCTGGAGGAGGTCGGTCAGGAACACCAGTTCCGTCTTGGAGTCGTCGACGACGAGGATTTTTCGAATGGGCATTACTGCACTTCCTGTTGAACAATGCCAAACTGCTGCACGGCCTGCAGCAGCTGGTCTTTGGTGAATGGCTTGGTGAGATAGTCCTGGGACCCGACCATGCGGCCGCGGGCCTTGTCGAATACGCCATCCTTCGAAGACAGCATGACGACCGGGACATTGGAGAAATGCGCGTTGCGCTTGATGATGGCGCAGGTCTGATAGCCGTCGAGGCGAGGCATCAGGATGTCGCAGAAAATCAGGTGAGGCTTGTGGTCGTTAACCTTGGAGAGCGCGTCGAAGCCGTCTTCCGCGAGAAGAACCTCGTGCCCACCCTGCTTCAGAAAAATCTCGGCACTGCGCCGGATGGTGTTGCTGTCATCGATGACCAGCACCTTGTAACCAGATCCATTCGGGCCCATTGCAAACGCTCCTGCTCATGAGACTTGGATGCCCGCCGCGCCGAACATCGACGCAGATCGCGTAGCCCTATGCCATGCTTGTCAGATCTCAACCATTTCGAAGTCTTCCTTGCGCGCACCGCACTCAGGACAGGTCCAGTTCATCGGCACATCGGCCCAGGCCGTGCCTGCCGCGATGCCGTCTTCCGGTACACCAACCGCTTCGTCATAGATCCACCCACAAATCAGGCACATCCAAGTTTTCGTGTTCATCGGAGCTTAAAGTCCTTGTTCATTAAATGCAACGAGTGTATCTATGCGTATCTCACTGGCAGACCGTAAACGTCGCGCCTATGCCACCATCCAGGGGATTTCGCTAGGCGTATGACCATCTACTTACATCCAGACGAGAACGCCCGCAAACCGGGCAATCTTAACGACCCCTCGCAGGACGACGAGGCGCTGAGCGAACGCGACCTGAATCCCCCCTGCGTGCTGGTGTTCAATGCCAGCGATCCGAGCGGCGCGGGCGGCCTGGGCGCCGACGCCCTGGCCATGGGATCGGTGGGCGCTCACATCCTGCCGGTGGTGACGGGCGCCTACGCCCGCGACACAGCCGAGATCTTCGACCACTTCGCCTTCGAGGAAGAGGCCGTGGCCGAGCAGGCGCGCGCCATCCTGGAAGACGTCGAGGTCCAGCTGATCAAGGTGGGCTTTGCCGGCACCCCCGAGGCGCTGAGCACCATCGCCGAGACCGCCGCCGACTACCCGGACGTGCCCGTGGTGGCCTACATGCCCAACCTGTCGTGGTGGGACGAGAACCTCATCGAGGCCTATCTCGACGCTTTTCGCGACCTCGTGCTGCCCCAGACCACGGTGTTGGTTGGAAACCACAGCACCCTGTGGCGCTGGCTGCTGCCCGACTGGAGCGGCGAGCGCCCGCCCGGCGCGCGCGACATCGCCAAGGCCGCCGGCGAGTTCGGCGTGCCCTACACCCTGGTCACCGGCATGGTCTTGCCCGACCAGTTCATCGACAACGTGCTGGCCTCGCCGCAGTCGGTGCTGGCCAGCGAGAAGTACGAACGGCTCGAAGCCGTCTTTGCCGGCGCCGGCGACACGCTCTCGGCCGCGCTCGCGGCCCTGCTCGCCAGCGGCACTGACCTCGTGGCTGCCACGACCGAAGCGCTCGCTTACATGGACCGCTGCCTCGACGCGGGCTTTCGCCCCGGCATGGGCCACGTGCTGCCCGACCGCCTGTTCTGGGCCGAGCCCGAGGACGACGAAGACGATGACGACGCGCCCGACACCCCACCCGATTTCGCTTTACCCCCGCACGACACGCGACACTGATGACTGACCAGAACGACCTTCTTTTCGAGCGCGCCCGCGCCGTGATCCCCGGCGGCGTGAACTCGCCCGTGCGCGCCTTCAAGGCCGTCGGCGGCACGCCCCGTTTCATCCAGCGCGCGCAAGGCGCCTATTTCTGGGACGCCAACGACAAGCGCTACATCGACTACATCGGCTCCTGGGGTCCGATGATCCTGGGCCACGGCCACCCCGCCGTGGTCGAGGCGGTGCAGAAGGCCGTGCTCGAAGGCTTCTCGTACGGCGCGCCGACCGAGCGCGAGATCGAACTGGCCGAAGCCATCCTGGCCCTGGTGCCATCGATGGAGATGGTGCGCCTCGTGAGCTCGGGCACCGAGGCCGCGATGAGCGCGCTGCGCCTGGCGCGCGGCGCCACCGGCCGCAAGACCATCGTCAAGTTCGAAGGCTGCTACCACGGCCACGCCGACGCGCTGCTCGTGAAGGCCGGTTCCGGCCTCGCCACCTTCGGCAACCCGACCTCGGCCGGCGTGCCGCCCGAGGTGGTGCAGCACACGCTGGTGCTCGAGTACAACAACCTGCAGCAGCTCGAAGAAGCCTTCGCGCTGCACGGCAAGGACATCGCCTGCCTGATGATCGAGGCGATCGCCGGCAACATGAACTTCGTGCGCGCCACGCCCGAATTCGCGAAGCGCTGCCGCGAGCTGTGCACGCAGCACGGCGCGCTGCTGATCTTCGACGAGGTGATGACGGGCTTCCGTGTCGGCCTGCACGGCGCGCAAGGCGTGCTGGGCATCACGCCCGACCTCACGGTGCTCGGCAAGGTGATCGGCGGCGGCATGCCGCTGGCGGCCTTCGGCGGCCCGCGCGCCATCATGGAACAGCTCGCGCCGCTGGGCCCGGTCTACCAGGCCGGCACGCTGTCGGGCAACCCGGTGGCCACCGCCTGCGGCTTGGCCACGCTGAAGGAAATCTCGAAGCCCGGCTTCTACGAAGCGCTGGCCAAGAAGACCCGCACGCTGGTCGACGGCCTCAAGGCCGCCGCGGCCGCCGAGGGCCAGCCCTTCAACGCCGACAGCGAAGGCGGCATGTTCGGCTTCTTCCTGATGAACGAACTGCCGCAGAACTACGCGACGGTGATGACCACCGACAACGCGCAGTTCAATGCACTGTTCCACGGCCTGCTCGATCGCGGCGTGTACATCGCGCCGGCACTCTATGAAGCAGGCTTCGTGAGCGCCGCGCACAGCGAGGACGACATCGCGGCCACCATCGCGGCGGCGCGCGACATCTTCAGTAAGCGCTGACGCGCGCCCTCCCCGCTCAGGCGGGGTCGACCGCCGCCACCGGCCCGGCCTCGGCTTCGAGCACTTCGGCCGCGGCCAGGCAGAGGTCTTCGCGGAAGCGGTCGCTCACGAGTTGCACGCCCGTGGGCAGCCCGTGGCGCAGCCCCATCGGCACCGACAGCCCCGGCAATCCCAGGATCGCGGTGGACAGCAGCGGGCTCTGCGCATCCAGAATCTCCCGCATCGCAGAGCTGCCGCGCTGGTCGGCGTCGACCGGGAACGGATGGCGCCACGACACCGGCATCAGCAGCAGCGGATGGCGCTGCAGGAACAGCGCCCATTCGCGCATCAGGCCCGTGCGCGCAGCCAGGGCGCGCATATAGCTTGCTGTGTCGAACTGCGGCGCGTGCGCGTCCATGGCGCGATAAGCCTGGCGGATGGTGTCATCGCCGTCACGCATCAGTGCCTCTTCCACCAGCAGCCGGCTGTCGGCCATCGTCAGCGACAGCCAGAGGTCGGCCGTCTCGCGCAGGCGCGGCGGCTGCGCGGGTTCGACGCGGTAGCCGGCGCGCTCCAGCCGGCGCGCGGCGCGCTGCAAGGCATCGGCCACCTCGGGGTCGCAGGCGTAGCCGGGCAGCTCGGTGCACAGCGCCACTCTGACGGGGCTGCCCGACGTGGCCGATTCCAGCGGCGCGGGCGCCCACCACGGGTCGCGCACGTCGCGTTGCGCCATCGCGGCAAAGGCCAGCCGCAGGTCGCGCACGCTGCGCGCCAGCGGCCCTTGCACCGACGTGAGCTGGACCACCATCGGCCGCTCGCTCGCACCCGAAGGGTTGAAGGCCGGCACGCGGCCGAAGCTCGGGCGCAGGCCGTACACGCCGCAGGCGTAGGCCGGGTAGCGGATGGATCCGCCCTGGTCGTTACCGTGCGCGATGGCGCCGATGCCGACCGCCACCGCCGCCGCCGCGCCGCCGCTCGAGCCGCCCGGCGTGACGTCCGCGTTGTGCGGATTCAGTGTGCGCCCGTGCGCTGCGTTGTCGGTGAACCAGCGCATCGAGAACGCGGGCGTGTTGGTACGGCCGACCACGATCGCGCCGACGCGCTGCAGGTTCGCCACCACGGGGCTGTCGTCCGTCGCCACGACGCTGCGGTAAGCCTCCACGCCGTTGGTGGTGGCATGCCCGCGCTGGTCGACGTTGACCTTGATGGTGACCGGCACGCCGTGCAGCGGCCCGGTCGCCTCGCCCTTGGCGAGCACGGCATCGGCCTGCGCCGCCGCGCCGAGGGCCTCATCCGCGCAGCCGTCGACCACGGCGTTCACCCGCGGGTTGACGGCCTCCAGCCGCGCCAGGCTGCTGCGCACCGCCTCGACGCACGAGACCTCGCGCGCCTTGATGCGCTGCGCCAGGTCGGCGGCTTCCAGTTGCCAGAGTTGCATGCGTTGTCTCCTTGAGAAAAATGAAATCGATCGATCGGACGTGCGTCAGTCGCCCTTGACGCCCGCGCGCCGCACGGCGTCGGCCCAGCGCGGCTTCTCGCGCTTCATCAGCGCGCTGAGTTCCTCGGGACTCGAAGGCAATGCCTCGATCGACAGCGCGGCGTTGGCGCGCACCACGGCCGGGTCGGCCAGCGCGGCGCGCAGCGCGGTGTTGAGCCGGTCGACCGTCTTGCGCGGCGTGCCCGCCGGCGCCATCAGCGCGCCCCAGGCCACCACCTCGAAACCGGGCACGCCGCTCTCGGCCACCGTCGCCACCTCGGGCAGCACGCCGGCGCGCTTCGCGCTGGTGACGGCGATCGCCTTGACCCGGCCTTGCTGGATGAACGGCAGCACCGCCGAGATGTTCTCGATGGTCACGTCGAGCTGGCCGTTGACCATGTCGCCGACCGCCTGCGTGCCGGTCTTGTAGGGCACCTGCACCATCGTCAGTCCGGTCTCGGCCTTCAGCAGCTCGCCGGTCAGGTGGCCCGCGCTGCCGATGCCGGGCGAGCCGGCCGAGAGCTTGCCGGGATGCTCGCGCCCGTAGGCGATGAGCTCCTGCAGGTTGCGCACGGGCAGGTCCTTGCGCACGATCAGCACGTAGGCGTTGCTCGAGATCAGGCCGACCGGCACCAGGTCTTTCTCGGGCGCGTAGGGCAGCTTCGAGAAGAAGGCAGGGTTGATGCTCAGCGTGACGAGGTTGCCGTAACCGACCGTGTAGCCGTCCGGCGCGGAGGTGGCCAGCGCCTGCGTGCCGACGATGCCGCCGGCGCTGGGGCGGTTGTCCACCGCCAGGGCCTGGCCCAGCTCGCGCCCCATGGCGTCGGCCACCGGCCGCACCGCCACGTCCACGCCCGACCCGGCGGCATAGGGCACGATGAATTTCAACGGGCGCTCGGGAAACTGGGCCGAGGCGCCCATCGAAGCGCCCAGGGCGACGGCGGCCAGCCCGGCCAGGACGGTGCGGCGGGTCCACGCGAATGACAGTGCAGGCACGAAGGTATCTCCTGTGAGAGTCCCGCCGCTCACCATGAGACGACCGGTGCGCAAAGTCTAGAAATCGGCCGCGCGCCGGAAAAGACAATCGCTTGTCGCGATGACAACCTGCGTTTGTCTGGGGATCACCCGGTGGCGCCGGGCGGCAGAATGCGCCGCATGAAGGACCACCAGCTCAAGGCCTGGCTGCGGCTGGCCGACACCGGCAGCATCCGCGCCGCCGCGCGCAGCCTGCACCTGAGCCAGGCGGCCGTGACCAAGGCGATCCGCGAACTCGAGGCCGAGGTCGACGCTCAGCTGGTGCTGCGCAGTTCGCGCGGCATCGAGTTCACCGAGTGCGGCCGCCAGCTCACCGTGCGCGCGCGGCTGGCGCACCAGCAGCTCGAGCTCGCGCGCCAGGACATCCGCATCCTCCAGGGCAGCCAGCACGGGCGCGTGGCCGTGGCGGTGACGCCGATGGTGTTCCTGGGCGTGCTGCCCGAGGTGGTGCGCGCCTTTCGCAAGGCCATGCCGCATGCGCAGCTCAAGTTGTTCGACGGCCTGATTCCCCAGGTGCTGCCGCTGCTGCGCGAAGGCACGATCGACTTCGCGGTGGCGGGCCCGGTGGCCGCGGCGCTCGACGCCGACTTCGCGTTCGAGCGGCTCGACATGATCGAGATGGCAGTGCTCTGCCGGCGCGGCCATCCGCTGAACCGCGCCACGCGCTGGGAAGAAGTGGCAGGCGCCGAATGGCTGATGCACCTGGCGCCGGGCAGCCAGCACACCTTCCTGCTCGAACAGTACGCCGCGCAGGGCCTGCCGCTGCCCGAGCACCGCATCGAGGTGGCGTCGTTCGGCGTGAGTTGGGGCCTGCTGACCCGCAGCGACGCGCTGATGGTCGGGCCGGCCGGCATGCTCACCATGCCGCCGTATGCCGATCTGGTGGAGCGCGTGCCGCTCGCGATGCCGGTGCCGCCGCTGGAGCTGGGCATCGTCTCGCCGCGCGGCAAGCCGCTGTCGCTGGCGGCGCTGCGGCTGGCCGAGCTGTTCCGCAAGTACCTAGCGCGGCCCGCCTGAGCGATGTCATCGTTTTCGCGATCGCCGCGTGTATATTGCGCCGGCGTTCGCGGGGCCGCTCCCACGCACGCAGACCCAAGGGAAGCCGTCATCGCAGCCACCATCGAAGCCGCGAGACAGACCAATTTCAGGATGCCCCGCCCATGACCCCCTTGCGCATGCTGCCGCTGCTGAGTGCCCTTCTCCTGCCGGGCCTCGCGCTGGCGCAGTCCTTCGAGCCGAAGAACATCTGGGTCAACCCCGGCTTCTACTCGGCCCACTTCGACAGCGGCAAGGGCCTGGAAAACGCCAACCCGGGCCTGGGCTTCGAGTACCCGCTGAACGACACCTACCGCGTCACGGCCGGCACCTTCCACAACAGCAACCGGCGCCAGTCGCACTACGTCGGCCTGTACATCCTGCCCTTCGAGTTCTACGGCGTGAAGTTCGGCGCGGTGGTGGGCGGCTTCGACGGCTACCCCGACTACCGCAACGGCAACTGGTTTCCCGCCATCATTCCGACGGCCGCCATCGAGGGCAAGAACTGGGGCCTGAACATCGCCTACGTGCCGACGATCAGGAATCGCCTCTACGGCGCGATCAGCTTCCAGCTCAAGTACCGCTTCGGCACGCACGAGTAGCGGCCACAAAAAAGGCCAGGGCCGCGTGAGCGACCCTGGCCTTGTTCGGGCAGGCCCCACGGGGCCGCAGGCTCAGTGCCGGAAGTGGCGCACGCCCGAGAACACCATCACCACGCCGCGCTCGTCGGCCGCGTCGATCACTTCCTGGTCGCGCATCGAGCCGCCCGGCTGGATGACGCAGCCCGCGCCCGCGTCCACCACCACATCGAGGCCGTCGCGGAACGGGAAGAAGGCGTCGCTCGCCACCGCCGTGTCCTTCAGCGACAGGCCCGCGTGCTCGGCCTTGATGCTCGCGATGCGCGCCGAATCGAGGCGGCTCATCTGGCCGGCGCCCACGCCCATGGTCATGCCGTCGGCGCAGAACACGATCGCGTTGCTCTTGACGTACTTCGCGACCTTCCAGGCAAACAGCAGGTCTTGCAGCTGCTGCGGCGTGGGCTGCTTCTTGCTGACCACCTTGAGGTCGGCCAGGGCCAGCTCGTGGTTGTCGGCGGTCTGGATCAGGAGGCCCGAGCCGACGCGCTTGACGTCCATCGCGTTGCGGCCGTTGTCCCAGTCGGTGGCGCCGCCCTTGGGCAGTGCGATCTCGAGCACGCGCACGTTGAGCTTGGCCTTGGTGGCCTGGAACACTTCCAGCGCCTCGGGCGTGTAGCCCGGTGCCATCAGCACTTCGACGAACTGCTTGTTGACGGCCTGCGCGGTGGCCAGGTCGACCGGGCGGTTGAAGGCGATGATGCCGCCGAAGGCCGAGGTCGGGTCGGTCTTGAAGGCCTTGCTGTAGGCCTCGAGTGCATCGGCGCCCACGGCCACGCCGCAGGGGTTGGCGTGCTTCACGATCACGCAGGCCGGCACGTCGAAGCTCTTCACGCATTCCCATGCCGCATCGGCGTCGGCGATGTTGTTGTAGCTCAGCTCCTTGCCTTGCAATTGCTTGGCCGACACGAGCGAACCGGGCGCCGGGTACAGGTCGCGGTAGAAGGCAGCCTGCTGGTGCGGGTTCTCGCCGTAGCGCAGGTCCTGCACCTTCACGAAGCGGCCATTGCTCTGCGCCGGGAACAGCGAGCGCGTGGGCGCGGGCTGGCCGATGCTGGCGTCGAAGTCGATGGCCGAGAGGTAGTCGCTGATCGCGCCGTCGTAGTCGGCGATGCGGTTGAACGCGGCCACCGAGAACGCGAACTTGGTCTTGTCGCTGAGCTTGCCGTCGGCCTGGAGCTCGGCCAGCGCCACGGCGTACTGCGAGGCGTCGGTGAGCACGCCCACGTCCTTCCAGTTCTTGGCGGCGCTGCGCACCATGGCGGGGCCGCCGATGTCGATGTTCTCGATGGCGTCCTCGAGCGTGCAGCCGGGCTTGGCCACGGTGGCTTCGAACGGATACAGGTTGACCACCAGCAGGTCGATGGTGTCGATGCCGTGTTCCTTGATCGCGGCGACGTGCGCGGGCAGGTCGCGGCGCGCCAGCAGGCCGCCGTGGATCTTCGGGTGCAGCGTCTTCACGCGGCCGTCGAGCATTTCGGGAAAGCCGGTGTGGTCGGCGACCTCGGTCACCGGCAGGCCGGCGTCGGCCAGCAGCTTGGCGGTGCCGCCGGTGGACAGCAGCTTGACGCCCAGGCCATGCAGGGCCTGCGCGAATTCAAGGATGCCGGTCTTGTCGGAAACGGAAAGGAGTGCGGTCTGAGCCATGGGATATGCCGTGGAGTTATTTCAAAAGTTTGTGCTCGACCAATTTCTTGCGGAGCGTGTTGCGGTTCAGGCCCAGCCATTGGGCGGCCCGGGACTGGTTGCCTTCGGCGCGCGTCATGACGACGTCGAGCAGGGGTTTCTCGACCACGCGCACGAGCATCTCGTACATGCCGTCGGGTTCGGTGCCCCGCAGATCGCGAAAGTAGCTGTCCAGACTGCTGCGAACGCAGTCCTCGATGTGTTTCTTGCTCATTGCTTCTTCTCTTTTTGTCTTCGCTCAATCGACGGCGCAGGCCGTCTCCTCTTCTCCCGCCGGCTCCTCGTCTGCCGTCGGGGCGGGCATGCGGTCCATGCGGTCCGCAAGCCCCTGGAAATAGTCGTCGACCGCGCGCAGCTGGCCGGCGCAGTCTTCGATGGCGTTCATGCGTGCGCGGAACGCCTCGCCGTCGGGCAGCGCGCGCACATACCAGCCGATGTGCTTGCGCGCCGTGCGCACGCCGCTGAACTCGCCGTACAGCGCGTAGTGCTCCACCAGGTGATCGAGCAGCAGCCGGCGCACCTCCGCCACCAGCGGCGGCGCCAGGTGGGTGCCGGTGTCCAGGAAATGCGCGATCTCCCGGAAGATCCACGGCCGGCCCTGCGCGGCGCGGCCGATCATCACGGCGTCGGCGCCCGTGGCCGCGAGCACGTCGCGCGCCTTCTCGGGCGAGCGGATGTCGCCGTTGGCCACCACCGGCACGCGCACCGCGGCCTTCACGGCGGCGATGGTGTCGTACTCGGCGTGGCCCTTGTAGCCCTGCTCGCGCGTGCGCCCGTGCACCGTGAGCATCTGCACGCCGGCCGATTCGAAGTCGCGCGCGAGCTTCACCGCATTGCGGTGGTCTTCGCTCCAGCCGGTGCGCATCTTGAGCGTGACCGGCACGTTGAATGGTTGCGCCGCGTCGACCACGGCCTGCACGATCTCAAGCGCCAGCGGCTCGTCGCGCATGAGCGCCGAGCCGGCCCACTTGTTGCAGACCTTCTTGGCCGGGCAGCCCATGTTGATGTCGATGATCTGCGCGCCGCGCTCGATGTTGTAGACCGCGGCCTCGGCCATCATGGCCGCGTCGGTGCCGGCAATCTGCACCGCAATGGGGCCCGGCTCGCCGTCGTGGTTGGCGCGCCGCGAGGTCTTCAGCGTGTTCCAGAGTTCCTTGCGCGAGGTGACCATCTCGCTGACCGCATAGCCCGCGCCGAGTTCGCGGCACAGCATGCGGAAGGGCCGGTCCGTCACGCCGGCCATGGGCGCGACGAACAGCCGGTTTTCCAGCGTGTGGGTGCCGATCTGCAAGGTCATGGGAAGGAGTGCTGTGCGGGTCGGCTGCTGAAAAATGAGGCACGATTGTAGCCACGTGGCATTTCAGCGACTGAAACGATTTACGCCTTTTTGCGCTTGCGACACAGGCGTAAACACCAGTATTTCGCGGGGCCTTCTCCCACGCGCTTGCGACGTGAGCGCTGCCTATACTTCGCCGACCTTATGCAAGCTTGGCTCGACGCACTCCTGGCGCTCCTCGCGCTCCCCCAGTACGGACTTTCGACGCTGTTCATCGCGGCCTTCGTGTCGGCCACGCTGCTGCCGGTGGGCTCCGAACCGATCCTGTTCGGCCTGCTGAAACTCAACCCCGAGATGTTCTGGCAGGCCATCGCCGTGGCCACCATCGGCAACACGCTGGGCGGCGCGGTCGACTGGTGGATGGGCTACGGCGCGCACAAGGTGGCCGACAAGTACTCGCACTCGAAACACCACCTGCGCGTGCTCGGCTGGCTCGAGCGGCTGGGCCCGAAGGCCTGCCTGCTGAGCTGGCTGCCGATCGTGGGCGACCCGCTGTGCGCGGTCGCCGGCTGGCTCAAGCTGCCGTTCTGGCCCTGCGTGGGCTACATGGCGATCGGCAAGTTCCTGCGCTATGTGACGATGACCTACGCGCTTCTATACGTCTTTCCGTCATAAGGACTTGGCTCGCCCCCAGGCTGCGCGCACTTCGTGTCGCTTCGCCAACCCCCTGCCGGGGGCAGGCCGGCCGCTTCGGGCGGCCGTGCGCGGCGGCCTCGCGCAGATGCAAAAACTCAGCTCAGCAGTTCGTATGGGCCACCGCGCTCCAGCGCGCGCTTATAGGCCGGGCGCGCATGGATGCGCTCCAGGTAGGCCATGAGCTTGGGCCGCCGCGCATCGAGCCCGCCGCGCGCCTGCGAGGCTTCGACCACGAAACTCATCTGGATGTCGGCGCCCGTGAATTCATTGCCCGCGAACCACTCGCTGCGGCCGAGTTCGGCCTCCATGAAATTCAGATGGCCCGTGATGTTCGGATGAATGAAGGCCGACTTCGCCTTCGCCGCGATGGCCTTGGCGATCGGCTTGGCAAAGAAGGGCATCTTGCTCGTCTCGATGCGGTCGAACACCAGCTTGAGCAGCAGCGGCGACATCGCCGTGCCTTCGGCGAAGTGCAGCCAGTAGCGGTAGCGCAGGGCTTCGGGCGAACCCGGCGCGGGCGCGAGCCGGCCATGGCCGTAGCGCTCGATGAGCGACTCGATGATCGCGCCCGATTCCGCCAGCGTCGCGCCGTCGTCGGTCGTCACCACGGGCGACTTGCCCAGCGGATGCACGGCCTTCAGCGAAGCGGGCGCCAACATGGTCTTGGGGTCGCGCTGGTAGTGGACGATCTCGTAGGGCAGCTCGAGTTCTTCGAGCAGCCAGAGCACACGTTGCGAGCGCGAGTTGTTCAGGTGGTGGACAGTGAGCATGGCAAATGAAAGCCTTCCGGCGGAGGATGCAGCGGGCGCGCAGTCTAACCACAACATGTGCGGGCTTCAGGCGCCCGCTGCGACAGCGTCATCGCCTACGGCAAACCGTAGGGCCGCTTCCTACACTGACCCGGATGGCTCCTCACTTCACGCGGCGCCGCCGCATCTCGCTGTTCATCGCCGGACTCTGGCTCGGCCTTGCGGCCTGCCAGGCCTGGGCACTCACGCCCGAGGAAGTGTTCCGCAAGGTCGCGCCCGCCGTCTGGACCGTGAAAGGCGAACGCGGCAACAACCAGACCGCCATCGGCAGCGCGGTGGCCGTGACCCCGGGCGCGCTGGCCACGGCCTGCCATGTGGTCGACGGCGCCGTCGCCGTCACCGTGGAGCAGGGCCCGACCACGCTGCGCATCGCCCGCATCGTGCGCGACCCCGACCCGTCGCGCGACCTGTGCGTGCTCACGAGCGAAACGCCGCTGCAGCTGCCCGCCGTGCAGATCGTGCCCGCCGCCGAGTTGCGCGTCGGCCAGCGCGTGTTCGCCGTCGGCAGCCCGCACGGCCTCGAACGCACGCTGAGCGAAGGCCTGATCTCGGCGCTGCGTCCGCGCGCGCCCGGGCAACTGCCGATCGTGCAGACCTCGGCGCCCGTATCTTCAGGCTCCAGCGGCGGCGGGTTGTTCGACACCGAGGGCCGGCTGGTCGGCGTGACCGACAGCGTGGCGCCTGGTGGTGCGAACCTCGGCTTTGCCTATCCGGCGCAATGGGTGATGGAGCTGCCGCAGCGCGTGACCACGGAGCTGGCGACATGGCGCGATCTGCTGAAAAGCACCGGCGTGGTGTTCGGCCCCAACGGGGAACCCGCGCCTTCCGGCCACGCCGAGCTGTCGGACCTGCAGGCCCTGCCACCCATCGGCGCCGACCCGACCCCGGTGCGCAACGCCTACCGCCAGTTCCTGCTGCAGGCCCGGCCCCGGATCTTCCTGATCACCGGCGATCAGAAGTTCGGCACTGCCACCAGCTCGGCCGCGCTGACCGAGCATCTGAAAGGCTGCACCGAACGCAAGGTGACGTGTGCCGCCTATGCGGTGGACGACACGGTGGTGTGGGGCAAGCAGAAGACCAACTGATCGACGAGGCAAGCGACAGCGAAGCCCCTTCGTGAAACACAGAGGAACCGGCTTCGCCGGGCCTCAGGTGTTGCCCCCGATAGGGGGTTGGCGCAGCGGACACGCAGTGCCGCGCAGCCTGGGGGCGAGCTCAATTACGAGCTGAACAGGAAGTTCATCACGTCGCCATCCTTGACGACGTATTCCTTGCCTTCCGACCGCATCTTCCCCGCGTCCTTCGCACCTTGCTCGCCCTTGAAGGCGATGTAGTCGTCGAACGCGATGGTCTGGGCGCGGATGTAGCCCTTCTCGAAGTCGCCGTGGATCACGCCGGCGGCTTGCGGGCCGGTGTCGCCGATGTGGATGGTCCAAGCGCGCACCTCCTTCACGCCGGCGGTGAAGTAGGTCTGCAGGCCCAGCAGCTTGAAGGCCGCGCGGATCAGGCGGTTCAGGCCCGGCTCTTCCTGGCCGATTTCGGCGAGGAACATCTTCTTGTCTTCGTCGTCCATCTCGGCCAGGTCGGCTTCGATCTTGGCGCAGATGGCGACCACGGGCGCGCCCTGCTTGGCGGCGTACTCGCGCAGGCGGTCGAGGTAGGGGTTGTTCTCGAAACCGTCTTCGGCCACGTTGCCCACGAACATCGCGGGCTTGGCGGTGATGAGCGTGAAGCTCTTCACCAGCGGCTGTTCTTCCTTCGTGAACTCGAGCGCGCGCACCGGCGTGTTCTCGTTCAGCGCAGCCTGGCAGCGTTCGAGCAGACCGACGAGCTTCTGCGCGTCCTTGTCGCCCGAGCGGGCGACCTTGGTGTGGCGGTGCAGCGCCTTCTCGACCGTGGCCAGGTCGGCCAGGCACAGTTCGGTCTGGATCACCTCGATGTCGGAGATCGGGTCGACCTTGCCGGCCACGTGGATCACGTTCTCGTCGTCGAAGCAGCGCACCACATTCACGGTGGCGTCGGTCTCGCGGATGTGCGCCAGGAACTTGTTGCCCAGGCCTTCGCCAGTGCTGGCACCGGCCACCAGGCCGGCGATGTCGACGAACTCGACGATGGCGGGCACCACGCGCTCGGGCTTGACGATCTCGCTCAGCTGGTCGAGCCGCGGATCGGGCACTTCCACCACGCCCACGTTGGGCTCGATGGTGCAGAACGGATAGTTTTCCGCTGCGATGCCGGCCTTGGTCAACGCATTGAAAAGGGTGGATTTACCGACGTTGGGCAGGCCGACGATGCCGCATTGCAAACTCATGGGAGGTCCTCTTGGGTAACCCCCGATTTTAGGCTGACCGGGTTCTCCCCCTGGCCAGGCTCCCTTCCCGCCACGCCGGCGCGCCCTTTTCCAAGGCGCTCGACTCCGCCCGAAAGCCCTCTGGCAGCGGCTTCGAGGGCTGAAAGGCTCAGGGTTTGACCCGACTGGCAAACGTTTGCGCAAACGTTTCCCTCGATTAACATCGGAGCCCCCGGCACAGACCGGCGTTCCGCTCTGACCCCTCATTTCAGGAGACATCCACCATGAAGTTCACCCGCCGTACCCTGCAAAGCGCTGCCGCATTGACCTTGCTGGGCGCCATCGCCGGAACGCCCGCCTTCGCGCAGGACAAGCCGAAGGTCGCGCTGGTCATGAAGTCGCTGGCCAACGAGTTCTTCCGCACCATGGAAGACGGCGCCAAGGCGCACCAGAAGGCCAACGCCGCGCAGTACACGCTGGTGGCCAACGGCATCAAGGACGAGACCGACACCGCCGCCCAGATCAAGATGGTCGAGCAGATGGTGGCGCAGAAGATCAACGCGCTGGTCATCGCGCCGGCCGATTCGAAGGCGCTGGTGCCGGTGATCAAGGCGGCCATCGACAAGGGCATCCTGGTCGTGAACATCGACAACCGGCTGGACGCCGACGCCCTGAAGGAAAAGGGCATCCAGGTGCCCTTCGTCGGCCCCGACAACCGCGCCGGCGCCAAGCTGGTGGGCGATGCGCTGGCCAAGGAGCTGAAGTCGGGCGACAAGGTCGGCATCATCGAAGGCGTGTCGACCACCTTCAATGCACAGCAGCGCACGCTGGGCTACCAGGACGCCATGAAGGCCGGCGGCATGACCGTGGTCGGCGTGCAGTCGGGCCAGTGGGAAATCGACAAGGGCAACACCGTGGCCGCCGGCATGATGCGCGAGCACCCCGACCTGAAGGCCCTGCTGGCCGGCAACGACAGCATGGCGCTGGGCGCCGTGGCCGCCGTCAAGGCCGCGGGCAAGACCGGCAAGGTGCTGGTGGTGGGCTACGACAACATCGGCGCCATCAAGCCGATGCTGAAGGACGGCCGCGTGCTCGCCACGGCCGACCAGTTCGCCGCCAAGCAGGCCGTGTTCGGCATCGAGACCGCGCTGAAGGCCATCGCCGACAAGAAGAAGCAATCGGAAATGCCGGCTGAAGTGAAGACCGACGTGGTGCTCGTCACCAAGTCGTCCAAGTAAGCCCAAGCCCTCCGTTTCCCTCAACAAGAAGAAGACTCCGTTTTGACTGCCGCCACCGACGCCGCCCTGCACCCGCCCTTACCCACCGCGGTGCTCTCTTTGAGCACCGTGGGCAAGGACTACGCGGCGCCGGTGCTCGACGGCGTTTCTCTCGAGCTGCGCGCCGGCGAGGTGCTCGCGCTCACGGGGGAGAACGGCGCGGGCAAGAGCACGCTGTCGAAGATCGTCTGCGGGCTGGTGCAACCCACGCGCGGCGGCATGCTGCTCGATGGCCAGCCCTTCGCGCCGGCTTCGCGCCGCGACGCCGAGCGCTTGGGCGTGCGCATGGTCATGCAGGAACTCGGCCTCGTCACCACGCTGTCGGTGGCCGAGAACCTGCTGCTCGACCGCCTGCCGCACAAGAGCGGCTGGATTCGCCGCGCCACGCTGCACGAGCTGGCCGAGCGCCAGCTCGCCAAGATCGGCCTGGACGGCATCGACCCGGCCACGCCGGTGGCGCGGCTGGGCATCGGCCAGCAGCAGATGGTGGAGATTGCGCGCAACCTGCAGGACGACACGCGCGTGCTGGTGCTCGACGAGCCCACCGCCATGCTCACGCCGCGCGAAACCGCGCACCTGTTCGAGCAGATCGAGCTGCTGAAGCTGCGCGGCGTGGCGATCGTCTACGTGTCGCACCGCCTCGAAGAATTGCAGCGCATCGCCGACCGCGTGGCGGTGCTGCGCGACGGCCGGCTGGTCGACGTGCGCGCCATGGCCGGCGTGCGCGAATCCGAACTGGTGCAGCGCATGGTCGGGCGCGCGGTGCACGAGCACGAAGGCCGCGCGCGCCGCGTGGCGGGCCCGGTGCTGCTGAGCGCGCGCGGCATCGGCCGGGCGCAGGTGGTGCGCGACGTCGATCTCGAACTGCGCGCAGGCGAGGTCATGGGCCTGGCCGGCCTGGTCGGCTCGGGCCGCACCGAGCTCGTGCGGCTGTTGTTCGGCGCCGACCGCGCCGACCGCGGCGAGGTCGTGCTGCACGACGGTACGCCCGCCGCGCAGCCCGTTCGGCATGCGCGCAAGGGCTGGCGCTCGCCGATGCAGGCCATTCGCGCGGGCATCGGCCTCGTCACCGAAGACCGCAAGTCGCAGGGCCTGCTGCTGTCGCAGCCGATCCGCGTCAACGCCACGCTGAGCGACCTCGGCGCGATCTCGCACGCCGGCTGGCTGCGCCGCACCAAGGAGCGGCAGATTGCACGCCGGCTGGTGGAGCTGCTGCGCATCCGCTCACGCAGCATCGAACAACCCGTGTCCACGCTCAGCGGCGGCAACCAGCAGAAGGTGGTGTTCGCGCGCTGGTTGCACCGCGAATGCAAGGTGCTGCTGCTGGACGAACCCACGCGCGGCGTGGACGTGGGCGCACGCGCCGACCTGTACGCCGAACTCGACCGCATGACCGACGCCGGCAAGGCGCTGCTGATGGTGTCGAGCGACCTGCGCGAGCTGATGGCCATGTGCGACCGCATCGGCGTGATGAGCGCCGGCCGGCTGGTCGCGGTGTTCGAGCGCGGCGAGTGGAGCGAACAGTCGCTGCTCGCCGCCGCCTTCAGCGACGCCACGGGCCGCGTGCCCGGTTCCCCGGCGGATTCCACCGCCCCTGCCCCGACTTCTGCCGACGCATGACGACCATGAACGCCGCCTCCCCTTCTCCTTCCGCTGCCACCAGCAAGCCGCCGTCCGCACTCAAGGGCCAGCTCGGCACCTACCTGGGCCTCACGGTCGTGCTGCTGGGCATGATTGCGCTCTTCGGCTCGATGAGCGAATACTTCCTCACGCGCGAGACCTTCATCTCCATCGCCAACGAAATCCCGGCGCTGGCCGTGATGGCGGTGGGCATGACCTTCGTGCTGATCATCGCGGGCATCGACCTGTCGGTGGGCTCGGTGCTCGCGCTGAGCGCGGCCGTCACGGCCGCCGCCATCCTGGAATGGAAGCTCTCGGTGCCGCTGGCCGCCATGCTCGGCCTGGCCACCGGCCTGATCTGCGGCACGGTGACGGGCGCGGTGTCGGTCGCCTGGCGGCTGCCGAGCTTCATTGTTTCGCTGGGCATGCTCGAAGCCGTGCGCGGCGGTGCCTACCTGGTCACCGACTCGCGCACGCAGTACGTGGGCGATGCCATCTCGGGCCTGGCCGCGCCGTGGATCGGCGGCATCTCGGCCGCCTTCGTGCTCGCCGTAGTGCTGGTGGCCGTGGGGCAGCTGGTGCTCACGCGCTCCGTGTTCGGCCGCCACGTGGTGGGCATCGGCACGAATGAAGAAGCCATGCGCCTGGCGGGCATCGACCCGCGGCCGATCCGCATCATCGTGTTCGCCGTGACCGGCCTCTTGGCCGGGCTCGCCGGCCTGATGCAGTCGGCCCGCCTCGAAGCGGCCGACCCGAACGCGGGCGTGGGCATCGAGCTGCAGGTGATCGCGGCCGTGGTCATCGGCGGCACCAGCCTCATGGGCGGGCGCGGCTCGGTGGTCAACACCTTCTTCGGCGTGCTGATCATCGCGGTGCTCGAGGCCGGCCTGGCGCAGGTGGGCGCGAGCGAACCGAGCAAGCGCATCATCACGGGCGCGGTGATCGTGGTGGCCGTCATCATCGACACCCTGCGCCAGCGCCGGGCCGATCGTCGACTGGCCTGAGCTTCCACAGGAACAAAGACAACCATGGCCACCATCAAGGACGTCGCCCTCCAGGCGGGCGTTTCCGTCACCACCGTGTCGCACGTCGTCAACGACACGCGCCACGTGAGCGCCAAGGTGCGCGAGCGCGTCGAGCTGGCGATCCGCGAGCTGGGCTACGTGCCCAACGCGATGGCGCGCAGCCTCAAGAGCAACACCACCTCGACGCTGGGCATGCTCATTCCCAACAGCTCGAACCCCTACTTCGCCGAGATCGTGCGCATCGTGGAAGACCGCTGCTTCGGCGCCGGCTACACGCTGGTGCTGTGCAATACCGACGACGAGCCCCGGCGCCAGAGCGTGTACCTGCAGGTGCTGGCCGAGCGCCGCATCGACGGGCTCATCGTGGTGTCGACCGGCGCCGACGAGGACGACTCGCTCGCCACCCAGCTGCGCGGCCTGCGCATTCCCACCGTGCTGGTCGACCGCGAGATCGCCGACCCGGCCTGCGACCTGGTGGAAACCGCCCACATGCAGGGCGGCCTGCTCGCGGTGCGGCACCTGCTGTCGCTGGGCCACAAGCGCATCGCCTGCATCGGCGGGCCGCTGGGCGTGACCTCGAGCGAGCAGCGCATCGAAGGCTGGCGCATGGCACTGGCGGAGACCGGCTCGGCACCCAACGCCGACGCGCTGCTGTGGCGCGGCGGCTTCACCAGCCAGGGCGGCTACGAGGCGATGCACGCCATCCTTCGCACCGAGCAGAAGCCCTCGGCCGTTTTCGTGTGCAACGACCTGATGGCCATCGGCGCGCTGCGCGCCGCGCATGAAAGCGGCGTGCGCGTGCCCGACGAACTGTCCATCGTGGGCTTCGACGACATCGAACTGTCGGCCTACACCAGCCCGCCGCTCACCACCGTGGCGCAACCCAAGGAGCGCATCGGCGCGCTGGCGGTCGACATGCTGCTGGAGCGCATGGGCGGCAAGCGCCGCGACGCACGCAAGGTCGTGCTGCAGCCCGAGCTGCGCGTGCGCGCCTCGACCGCGCGCCACGCGGGCTTTCGCGAAGCCGGCGTGACGCCTGCCCCTTCCACCACCGCCACACCTTCCAAGTCCCGCACCTCGTGAGCCTTCAGCCTCTTTATTCCTCCAAGCCGCCGCGCATCGTGGTGCTCGGCAGCCTGAACATGGACATCGTGCTGCGCGTGCCGCACGCGCCGGCCGCGGGCGAAACCCTGCTGGGCCGTTCGATCGACGCCATCCCCGGCGGCAAGGGCGCCAACCAGGCCGTGAGCTGCGCGCGCCAAGGCGCGCAGGTGCAGATGATCGGCTGCGTGGGCGACGACGCGCATGGCGCGGCCCTGCGCGATGCGCTCGCGCGCGACGGCATCGACACCGCCGCGCTGCGCACCGTGGCGGGCGAGCCGACCGGCACGGCGCTGATCCTCGTGGAAGACAGCGGCCAGAACCGCATCGTGATGATCCCCGGCGCCAACGCGCGCGTCGACATCGACGAGGCCTCGCTGACGCAGCAGCTGCAGGGCGCGGCCTTCCTCGTCGCGCAGTTCGAGACCCCGATGGACCAGGTGACACGCGCCATCAACGCCGCGCACGACGCGGGCTGCGCGGTGATGCTCAACCCCTCGCCGGTGCAAGCCATCGCCGATGCGCTCTGGCCCCGCATCGACACGCTGGTGGTCAACGAGATCGAGGCGCAGACCCTGTCAGGCCAGAACGCCGACAGTCCCGAAGAAGCAGCGCAGGCCGGCCAGGCACTGCGCGCGCGCGGCATCGCCCGCGTGGTCGTGACGCTGGGTTCGCGCGGCGCCGTGGCCATCGACGCCAACGGCGCGCGCCACCATCCCGCGCCGAAGGTGCAGGCGGTCGACACCACCGCCGCCGGCGACACCTTCCTGGGCGCGCTCGCCGTGGCGCTGGGCGAAGGCCAGTCCTTCGACGAGGCCGTGCGCCTGGGCATCCGCGCTGCCGCGCTGTGCATCCAGCAACCCGGCGCCCAACCCTCCATCCCGCTGCGCGACGCCGTGCTGCGCAGCCCCCTGCCCCCCGACTGGATCACGCTGTGAAACGCTCTCCCCTGCTGCACGCCGAACTCTCCCACGTCATCGCCTCGATGGGCCACGGCGACATGCTGGTAATCGGCGACGCCGGCCTGCCGATTCCCGACGGCCCGCGCCGCATCGACCTGGCCGTGGCGCGCGGTGTGCCGGGGATCAGCGATGTGCTGAAGGCGGTGCTGTCCGAGATGCAGGTGGAAAGCGCATTGATCGCACGCGAGGCGCTGGAGCCCTTGCCTGCCGGCACGCTGCCCGCGTGGTGCGAAGGGCAACTGGGCGTGGTGCCGCAGGTCATCTCGCACGAAGAACTGAAGCGCGTGAGCGCGCGCGCCAAGGCCGTGGTGCGCACGGGCGAATGCACGCCCTACGCGAACATCATCCTGGTCGCGGGCGTCGCATTCTGAATGGGCCTCGACGCCTCGGTCCGCTGCAATTGCTGGGAACGTGGCCTGACCCGGCCGACGCCCCTGGCATCGCGCATCGCCATCGACGAAGAGGGCTACCCCGGGTTGAAGGACGAGGACGACCCCGACTTCGGCCCGTTCTGGGAGTGGCTGCAGACATGCTGCGTCCACCCGGGCATGAAACAGGCCCACGAGCACCTCGCGAACTGGCACGGCTATCGGGAGTTTCAGTACGCATTGCACCAAGCAGGCGGTGCCGAGCGCTTTCCGACGCTGTTCGACAACCTGCCGGAAGCGAATGGCGGTCTGGCCCCCGCCGCCGTGGCATCGCGCATGCTCGCGGAGCTGTCGGATTTCGAACAGTCCGCGCGCTTCGGCCAACGCTTCGTGCTGTTGGACTCGACCTCGGGCGATGAACTGCGCAGTGCCTCAGCGTCGCACCAGTTTGTGCTGACGTCCGAACTGCGTCTGGGCGTCGATGCCGAGGGCTTCTTCGTCGTGTCGGGAGACGCCGAGGTGCTGTTTCGCAGCAAGCGCTTCACGCAGGCCCTGCTGGCGCCTGAAGGCTCAGACCCGGTCAGGTCGGGCCCTGCGCTCTTGACTGATCTGGATTCAGGCAGGCGCTTTCGCTGCGCGCTTGCGATGCCCGGATCCGCCATTGCCTGGCCAGACGGTCGCATGCAGAACGATGCCGGACAATTTCGCTCCAGCTACCCGACGGCGGTTCATTTCGAGAGGCGCGACCACACGAGTGCCGACTTCAATTACATCGTCGAGCCGCTTCGAGTTTTGTGCAAAGCAGCCATCGAAACGGGAAATCCGATTCGCTGGTCGTAACGACCACGGCGCTTACTCGAACCTGTAGTTCGCGCCCACCACCTGCCCCACCTTGAGCATGTGCTCCACGCCCTGCACCACGATGCAGTTCATGCCGAAGGTGATGCCGCCGTCCACGCGCGCGTCGGCGCGGTAGGTGCGCAGCATGTCGCCGACCTCGGGGCTGCTGAGCGCGGTGGCCGGGTCGATGTCGGGAATGGGGCAGCGCGTGCAGGGCTTGACCGGGCGCAGCTCGGCCTCGCCCTCGCCGGTGGTGACGTGCAGCGCGTCGACCCGGTCTTCGTCGTGCGACTCGATGCCGGCCAGCACGATGTTCGGGCGGAAGCGCTCGATGCCGACCGGGCCGTGGCCGGCCGCCGCCAGGCGCTCGTTGAGCTCGGCGATCGAGCCCTCGCTGGCCACCAGCAGCGGGAAGCCGTCGGCGAACTGGTTCAGCGCCTCGACGCCGTCGGTCCACTTCAGGCTCGACAGGCGCTGGTGCTCGGGGTCGAAGCGCACCAGGCGCAGCGTCTGCGGCTTGCCGGGCTCCGAGAGGAAATCGCTGAACCACTGGGCGGCGATGTCGCCCATGTCGTAGGCCGCGACTTCGTCCTTCCACACGCGCACGCGCACCGGCTGCTCGACGCGGTCGAAGGCCAGGTGCAGCGCCAGCATGCCGGGCGCGCGCAGCACGACCTCGGTGTGCTTCATCTGCGGCTGGATGAGCGCCATGCGCGGCAGTTGCCGCTGGGTGACGAACTCGCCCTGCGCATCGACCACCATCCAGGCGCGGTCGAACTCCAGGCCGGTTTCGGTCAGCAGCATCTCGTCGAGCTCGACGCCGGCGCACGACTTGACGGGGTACACGAACAGGCGGGCGATGGTGGCCTGGAGATCGAAAGCGGGCGGCTGCGACACGGTGGGGTTCCTTTGAAATCGCTGGCCATTCTCCCGCATGAACGGGTATCGGCGCCCGCGCGCGAGGCAACTCCTACAATCATCCGATGGCCCTTTCCCCCGAAGTTTGTATCCGCGGCGCCGGCATCGTCGGCCGCACGCTGGCGCTGCTGCTGGCGCGCGAACGCGTGCGTGTCGCGCTCGTGGTGCCGCCGGCCCCTGCGGGCAAGGAAGACATCCGGGCGTACGCGCTCAACGCGGCGTCCCGCACCATGCTCGAATCGCTGCGTGCCTGGCCCGACACCGCCCATGCCACGCCGGTGCACGAGATGCAGGTGCATGGTGACGACGGCGGCCGCGTGCAGTTCAGCGCCGCGCGCCAGAAGGTCGAGGCGCTGGCCTGGATCGTCGACGTGCCCGCGCTCGAGCAGCAGCTGGCCGACGCGGTGCGCTTCCAGCCCCTGATCGACGTGGTGACCGAGCCCGTGGCCGCGCCGCTCACGGTGGTGTGCGAAGGCAAGGCCAGCGCCTCGCGCGCGGCGCTGGGCGTGAGCTACGAGGTCACGCGCTACCCGCAACACGCCATTGCCGCGCGGCTCGAGGCCGCGCACACGCACGACGGCATCGCACGCCAGTGGTTCAACGACCGCGGCGAGGTGTTCGCCCTGCTGCCGCTGGGCGGCGTGCACGGCAAGACGCTGGCGCTGGTGTGGTCGGTCGACCAGCTGCGCGTGCCCGAGCTGGTCGCGCAGGGCGTCGACGAATTCAGCGCCGCCGTGAGCGAAGCCAGCCACGGCGAGCTGGGCTCGCTGCGGCTCACGAGCGAACGCGCCGTGTGGCCGCTGTCGCGCGCCATCGCCGACCGCTGGTCGGGCGCGATGCCCGGCCAGCCCACCCAGTCGTGGGTGCTCGCGGGCGACGCCGCCCACACGGTGCATCCGCTGGCGGGCCAGGGCCTGAACCTCGGCCTGGCCGATGCGGCCGCGCTGGCCGAGGTGATCCGCACCCGCGACTACTGGCGCAGCGTGGGCGACGCCCGCCTGCTGCGCCGCTACGAACGCGCCCGCCGCGCCGACGTGCTGCAAATGAGCCTGGCCACCGACGGATTGCAGCAACTTTTCTCGCACAACCTGGGTCCACTTCCTGCGTTGCGCAACTGGGGCATGCGCGGTTTCGACCGCACGCGCTTCGTGAAGCACTGGATCACCGCACAAGCCATGGGCCTGAAGGCCTGACGCCCCGCGCCCTCCAGCCCTCCACCTTTTTCCCGAAACCTTCCCGATGACCTTCGTCCGCCACCTTCTCGTCGCCGCCTGCGCGCTGCTCACGCTCTCCACCGCCGGCGCGGGCGAGGCCGAGATCCGCAAGAACCTGCCGACGCACATCCCGCAGCTGCCGCCCATCGAGGAAGTCACCAAGACGCCCGTGCCGGGCCTGTACGAAGTGCGCGTGGGCGGCAGCCAGCTGCTCTACACCGACGAGCAGGGCAACTACCTGCTGCAGGGCAGCCTGATCGACGCCAAGACCCGCCGCAACCTCACCGAAGAGCGCGTCGAGAAGCTCACCGCCGTCGCCTTCGACAAGCTGCCGCTGAAAGACGCCATCAAGATCGTGCGCGGCAACGGCAAGCGCAAGGTCGCGGTCTTCGAAGACCCGAACTGCGGCTACTGCAAGCGCTTCGAAAAGGACATGAAGAAGGTCGACAACGTGACCGTCTACATGTTCCTGTACCCCGTGCTCGGCCCCGATTCGACCGCCAAGTCGCGCGACATCTGGTGCAGCAAGGACCCGGGCAAGGCCTGGGCCGACTGGATGGAAAGCAGCGTCAAGCCTGCCGCCGCAGGCACCAGCTGCAACGTGACGGCGCTGGAGCGCAACGTGGAGTTCGGCCGCAAGTACAACATCACCGGCACGCCCACGCTGATCTTCACCGACGGCAGCCGCGTCCCGGGTGCGATTCCCGCCGAGCAGGTCGAGAAGCAGCTCGCCGCCGCCAACTGATCCGATGGCGACCACCTCGACTTCCCGGCGCACGGCCGCAGCCACCGCCACGCCCGCCGTGCACTGCCGCGTCGAGTGCGCCGACCTGCATGCGCGCCTGTTCGCCGTCACGCTGACCATCGCCGCGCCCGCCGCGCAGCAGCGCGTGGCGCTGCCGGTGTGGATTCCGGGCAGCTACCTCGTGCGCGAGTTCGCCAAGAACCTGCAGGGCCTGCGCGCCACGCAGGGCCGCCGCAAGCCGGTGCTGACGCAGCTCGACAAGTGCAGCTGGCAGATCGACTGCGTGCCGGGCCAGCCGCTGGTGCTGCATTACCAGGTGTGCGCCTACGACAACTCGGTGCGCACCGCCTGGCTCGACGCCACGCGCGGCTTCTTCAACGGCACCAGCGTCTGCCTGCGTGTCGAGGGCCAGACCGAGGCGCCACACGCGCTGGAAATCGTGCCGCCCGCGCTGCCGGCCGACGCCGCGCGCTGGTCGTGCGCCACCGCGCTCGTGCCGACGAAGGCCGACAAGCACGGCTTCGGCAGCTACCGCGCCGCCGGCTACGACGAACTGGCCGACAGCCCGGTCGAGATGGGCGCCTTCTGGAGCGCCGAGTTCGAGGCCTGCGGCGTGCCGCACCGCTTCGTGATCGCGGGCGCCGCGGCCTCGTTCGACGGCGAGCGCCTCATTGCTGACACCAAGGCCATCTGCGAAGCCGAGATCCGCTTCTGGCACGGCGACAAGGCCGGCAAGCGGGGCGGCCCGAAGCTGCCGATCGATCGCTACGTGTTCATGCTCAATGCGGTGGACGACGGCTACGGCGGTCTCGAGCACCGCCACTCCACCGCGCTCATCTGCAACCGCCGCGACCTGCCGCTGCGCGGTGAAAAGAAGAAGCAGCCCGAGGGCTACACCACGCTGCTGGGCCTCATCAGCCACGAGTACTTCCACACCTGGAACGTCAAGCGCATGCGCCCGGCGGAGTTCGCCAGCTACGACTACAGCCGCGAGAACTACACGCAGCTGCTGTGGTTCTTCGAAGGCTTCACGAGCTACTACGACGACCTGCTGCTGCGCCGCGCCGGCCGCATCGACGACGCCGCGTACCTGCGCCTGCTCAACAAGACCATCAACCAGGTGCTGCAGACGCCCGGCCGGCTGGTGCAGCCGGTGGCCGACGCGAGCTTCGACGCCTGGGTCAAGTACTACCGCCAGGACGAGCAGACGCCCAACAGCACCGTCAGCTACTACACCAAGGGTGCGCTGGTGGCGCTGTGCTTCGACCTCACGCTGCGCCAGGAAGGCAAGGGCACGCTCGACGACGTGATGCGCCACCTCTGGACGCACAGCAACGGCGGCCCCATCAGCGAGGCCGACATCGCCGCCGCGCTCGAAGCCGTGGGCGGACGCTCGTACGCCCCGGAGCTTGCGCGCTGGGTGCATTCGACCGACGAACTCCCGCTGGCCGACCTGCTGCGCGCCCACGGCGTGGCCACGCTCGACGACCCGTCGCAGCCCGCGCAGGCGCTCGGCCTGCGCGTGGCCGAAACCGGCGGCAGCGTGCAGATCAAGGTGGTGCTGCGCGGCGGCGCCGCCGAAAAGGCCGGCTTCTTGGCCAACGACGAATGGCTCGGCATCGAACTGCCGGCCGTCGGCGGTCGCAAGGGCGCGGCGCAACCCGCGCAGGCCTGGCGCCTCACGAAGCTCGACGACCTGGCGCTGTACCTCGGCGATGCCACCAAGTGCACCGCCCTCGTCGCGCGCGACCGCCGGCTGCTGCGCCTGCCGCTCACGCTGCCGACGGGCCCGACCACGTGGCGGCTGTTCTCGCACGACGCGGCCAAGATCACGGCCTGGCTCGCCGCCAAGCCTTGATTTCTTCCGTTCAGGCCGGGTGATCGACGGCCGCCGCCAGCGGCGGCCGCACGAACAGCATCGGCTGCGGCTCGCCCACCAGCACGCAGGGCTTGCCCGTGCGGCGGCAGTGGTCCTGCACGCGCCAGTAGGCACCATGGCTCACGCAACCGGTCTGGCAGATCACGAGGTCGGCGGCGCGCAGGCCCGCCTCGAGCGCCGCGGGGTCGTCGGCCTCGTCGCCGCCGTCGTGGTGCAGGTAGTGGCCACTGGCAATCTCCACGAGCTGGCGCGCCAGCGAAGGCGCCTCTTGCGCCGCTTCCGAACGGCCGACGCACAGCACCGACTTGGCCCGCAGGTCGGCCGGCACCTGCGGCCCCGGCGGCAAGGCATGGTGGCGCCGGCCGCCCGGCGCCAGCAGCGCATGCAGGCGCTGGGGCAAGGCGCTGCCCTTGGCGGCGCGCGCCGCCAGTTCCTCGCGCACGATGGCAATCGCCGAGTCGCGCGCCACCAGCGCACCGCGCAGCCGCACGATCTGCGCCTCGAGCCGCTCGACCCGGGCGGCCTGCTCCACCAGCAGGCGCGAGCAACGCTCCTGCACCCGGGCATAGGCCCGCAACAACACGGCATGTTCTTGCATCGGGAAGTCCATGGCGGCCATTCTAGATGAGAACAATTCTCAAATGAAACACCCGCGCGTCAGCGGGCCCGAAGCCTGGCTGGGTATAGTGGGACGCGTTTTTTTCCCCACCTCCCCCGGAGACAGCGACACCATGAGCTACGAAAACATCGACGTGCGGACCGAAGCAGGCAAGGTCGGCATCATCACCCTCAACCGCCCCAAGGCCCTCAATGCGCTGAACGACGCGCTGATGACCGAGCTGGGCCAGGCGCTCAAGGCCTTCGACGCCGACGACGCCATCGGCTGCATCATCCTCACGGGCAGCGAGCGCGCCTTCGCGGCCGGCGCCGACATCGCGGCGATGGCCAAGTACAGCTTCATCGACACCTACAAGGGCGACTACATCACGCGCAACTGGGAAACCATCCGCTCGATCCGCAAGCCGGTGATCGCGGCCGTGAGCGGCTTCGCACTGGGCGGCGGCTGCGAGCTGGCGATGATGTGCGACTTCATCATCGCGGCCGACAACGCCAAGTTCGGCCAGCCCGAAATCAAGATCGGCGTGATCCCCGGCGCCGGCGGCACGCAGCGCCTGCCGCGCGCGGTGGGCAAGAGCAAGGCCATGGACATGGCGCTCACCGCCCGCATGATGGACGCCGCCGAAGCCGAGCGCGCGGGCCTCGTGAGCCGCGTGGTGCCTTTTGAAAAGCTGGCCGACGAAGCATTGGGCGCCGCGCTGATCATTGCGGGCTTCTCGCAGATCGCCGTGATGGCGGCCAAGGAATCGGTCAACCGCGCCTTCGAGAGCGGCCTGAGCGACGGCGTGATGTTCGAACGCCGCCTGTTCCACGCGCTGTTCGCCACGCAGGACCAGAAGGAAGGCATGGACGCCTTCCTGGCCAAGCGCCAGCCGGATTTCAAGAACGCCTGATCAGGCTGATCGTCGCGGGCCCGGCGACCGCAGCGGCGGTCGCCGTCAGCGGGCTCGCGACAGCGCCGTGCGCAGCGCGTCGAGCGCCTGCGCCGGCGGCGTGCCGATGGCGGCGGGGCCGCCCGGCTGCGGCGTCCACCGCACCTGGTCGCCCGCGATCTCGAGCACGGCCAGCAACGCGCCGTCGCGCCGCAGTTCGATGCGCGCCTCGACCGGCGCACCCCATTCCCCGCCCGACACGGTGGCCGCGCGCGCCACGGTGTTCACCAGCGCCGCGAGGCCTTCGGTGTCGCCACGCGACTGGCGCGTGGTGGTGCCGGCGCGCGTGATGTCGAGTGCGGTCCAGCGGTCCAGTGCCGTGAAGCCACCGCTCACCACGGCTTCGGTGGCTGCGCGCGGTGCCGCCTTGGCGGCCGCCGACGGAGCAGGCGCGGCTTGCACGGGAGCGGCGCGGCGCTGCATGCCGGCGACATTCGCGCTGGCACCGCCTTGCGCGGCGAGCGATGGCGCCGTGTCTGCGGACTCGCGCTGCATCGGCGCTGGCGCTGCTGGCGCTGCAGGTGCTACGGCTGGCGCCGGCGGTGCGGCTGCGTAGGGCATCGGACTCTGGCCGACATCGGCCATGGGCGGTGCAGCCGGCATGGGCGCGGATGCGATGGCCGGTGCGGCGGGTGCAGGCATGGGCGCCGGGGCTTGCACCACCGGGGCCGCGGGCGCCGCCTTTTCCATCGCCCGTGCTTCGTCCTTCTGGACCGACGCCGCCGCAGGGGCTTCGCGCCGCCGCGACGCTTCACGCGTTTCCTGCGTCTCGCGCTGCTTCAGAGTTTCTTTCGCATCGCGCGCCGCTTCGCTGCGCTGCGCTGCGGGCGGTGTCATGTCCGCCGTTGCGGCCGGTTCAGCGGCTGGCGCAGGCGGCACCGGTGCCGCGGCTACTGCCGGCGCCTCGGCCGTTTGCGCAGGCGCAGGCGGTGCCGACGCCGGCGCGGGCGCCCCGGCCACTTGCGCCTCGCCATCGAGCCGCGCGTCGGGCACCGGCTCGCGATGCCACAGCACGGTGACGAAGGTCGCCACGAGCACGGTCGCGAAGGCCGCATTCCATGGCATGCGCGAGCGGGGGCTGCCGCCGCCGAACAGGCGGCGCCACCACGGCGCGGCCTGCACCGCAGGGCCGGCCGCCGGCGCGGAGGCCGCGGCGAGGTTGTGCGCCATCTTCAGGATCGCCTCGCGCGTGTGGGCCGCGGGCACGGCGTCGCGGTCGGGCGCATGGTCCAGCGCGCGACGCAGCCGCGGGTCGTGCAGGTCGTCGTCGTCCATGCCGGTGCTCATGCCCGCTGCTCCAGCACCGACAGGTAGCGTTCCATGCAGCCGCGCAGCTTCTGCAGCCCGTAGCGCAGGCGGCTGCGCACGGTCTCGAAGCCGATCTCCAGCCGGGCCGCGAGCGCGTCGACGGTCAGGCCGTCTTCATGGTGCAAGAGAAAAGCCGCGCGTTGCTCGGCTGGCAGTTCGTCCAGGCAGGCCAGCAGCCGACGCCCGGCGGCGCGCCAGAACGCCAGCTCTTCGGCCGAGGGATGCGCCGACAGGTCGGTGGCCCCGTGCACGCCGCGGTCGAGCGCGGGCACCGCGTCGCCGTCGTCGTCGGTCGCATGGCCATCGAGCGTCACCTCGCGCCCACTCACGCGCAGGCGGTCCATCGCGAGGTTGTGCGCGATGGTGAAAGCCCAGGTGCGCCAGGTGGCGCCCTGCGGCGAGAAGCTGTCGCGCGCCGAGATGATCCGCACCCAGGTGTCCTGGAACACCTCGTCGGCCTGCGCGGCCAGCCGCGCGCCGAGCAGGCGCTTGACGAAGCGGAACAGGCCGCCTTCGTGGCGTGCGTAGAGCACGTCGAAGGCGGCGGCGTCGCCGTGGGCGTAGGCCAGCATCAACTGATCGTCGGGCATGGCGTCGCGCTCGGTGGCGGTGCGGGCAGCAGCAGAAGGGGCGCGTGGCAGCGCAGACATCGAAGGATTGTCACCCGAGCTTGTACGGCTCACGGAGGCGATCGGGGTTAAGTCGCGATGTGATCCGACGCATTCGATTGCAGAAAAATCGACCTGAAAACGCCGGGAGTTGAACTGGGCCCAAAGCCTGGGCTATAATTTTGGGCTCGGTGCTGAATTGCACTGACGGCTCTTTAGCTCAGTCGGTTAGAGCGATGGAATCATAATCCACAGGTCCGCGGTTCGAGTCCGTGAAGAGCCACCAACACAGCCTCCCCGCCCCGGCGGAATGGCTCAAAAAGCCCTAAGTTTTCAACGACTTAGGGCTTTTTTCGTTCAGGCGTCCGATGCCGTCTCGCCCACCGGCACCCGGTCCAACCGGAACGCCTCGGGCTCGCAGTGCACCAGGCGCCAGCCGTGCGCGCCGTGCAGCTGCAGTTCGTCCATCACGTCCGTCAGCGTGCCGATGAGTTCGTTGCCCCAGAACCTGCGCGCGCCGCGCACGGGGTTGAGCATCTGCCGCAGCCGCGGAATCGACAGCACGCGCTCCGCGTTGAAGAAGAACTCCAGCGCCAGGTCGAAGGTGACCGGGTCGACGCGCTGCGTGCGGCCCGGGAAGCTCACGCTGCGGTCCATCGGCTGGAAGCTGTAGGCGCCCCACACGAGCGGCGTTGGCATCGCGCACGCCAGGCCGCGCGTTCGGAGCGACAGCAGGATGGTGCGGTAGAAATCGTCGAACGCCGGTGCCGCCGCGGGCGGGCGCCCCCGCAGGTGCCGCGTGGGCGCAGGCGCCTCCTGCGCCAGTGGAACGATCTTCGTCCCCATCAACGACAGCACGTCCGGCGCCTCCTCGCTCGCCGCCTCGGGCACGTCGGCCAGGAACAGCAGGTTCAGGCGGTCGCCCAGCGTCGCCAGTTCGTCGATGCTGGTGAAGACCAGCGGCGCCACGCCCAGCGCGCGCAGCACGCGCCGCGCGTACTCGCGCTCGCGCAGCGCATGGCCGAGCACGCCGATGCGGCGGGCGGGGCGCGCCAGGGGCTCCGAGGGTGCGGCGAAGAAGCGGCTCATGCGGGAGTCCCTTCACAGTCCGCTGCGGCAACAACATGCCCGAGGCAAGGCTTTCGGGGGCTCGGGCCGCGGTTCGCGACCCCGGTGATCAGGACCGGCATGGGTGCTCGAAATTCTCAAAAGAATGAATGAAGCCGCGTCCGCTGCGCCCGCGCTTCATGCCGCATGCGATGCAGCACAAGGCAGCGGGCCCACTGAGGCAACCCGGCGCTCACCCATCCTAGGAAGGCCCGCACGGCCCGTACATAGGACTGTTCCGAAAAGCCGCGCCTTTCGCGCCCCTCAGAGCACCTTTGCGCCGCGCAGCCAGTCCAGCAGCATGGCCGAGTCGGCGCGCATGCGCAGGTCGGCCGCCTCGGCGTCGAAGCGCGTCGTCACCTGGGCCGACTGGTTGTTGTAGTGCCATGTGATTCCTAGTGCTTGCTGAATGAAAAACGGGACCGCAGCGGCACGCGCACGCGCAGCGCCAGCTCATACGGTTTGTTGACCGATGACTTTAGGAAGCCGGTCCCGTTCCATCCATCGGACGAGTCCGAAAGCGAGTGCGGCAGACATAGGCACAGGGCGAAACTGTGAACAAAGCCCCCAGGAGTTCGTACAAAGCACAAGGCCCTCGCGAGTCAGCGACTCGCAAGGGCCTTGAAGAAGACAGCGCCGCAGCGCGAAGCGGTCAGCGTCCGAGGTCTTTGGCGGACACGCCGCCGATGCCCCAGTTTTCCTTGGGCATGTCGTGCAGCCACACGCGCACGTTCTCCTTCGGCGCGTCGACGGCCTCGACGATGGCGCGGGTCACTTTCTCGATCAGCGCGCGCTTCTGCTCTTCGGTGCGGCCTTCGATGAGGTAGATCTGTGCAAAGGGCATTCGTGTACTCCTGCTGTGTGCTTCAGTGGTTGATGCAGATCAGACGAAGCGCAGGCCCACGCTGCCCATGCCCTGCACCTTCAGCGTGACGGCATCGCCCGCCTGCACGGCCACGGCCTCGGTGATGCCGCCCGACAGGATCAGCGTGCCCGCCGGAATCTCTTCGCCGCGCGCGCCCAGGTGGTTGGCCAGCATCGCGATCGCCGCGGCCGGGTGGCCGAGCACGGCGGCGCCCGCGCCGAAGGCCACGGGTTGGCCGTTCTTCTCCAGCACGATGCCCACGGTGCGCAGGTCGACCTCGCTCGCGGGCACGGCGCGTCCGCCCACCACGAAGCGCGAGGCGGAGGTGTTGTCGGCCACCACGCTCTTCAGGTCGAACTTGAAGTCGCGGTAGCGGCTGTCGATCACCTCGATGCCCGGCAACACGAAGTCGGTGGCCGCGAGCACGGCGCCGATGTGGCAGCCCGGGCCGCTGAGCGCGCGCTTGGTGACGAACGCGATCTCGGGCTCGACCTTCGGGTGGATGAGCTCGCTCACCTTGCACTCGCCGCCTTCGGGCAGCGCGTAGTTGTCGGCCATGAAGCCGAAGACCGGCGTGGTCACGCCCATCTGCTTCATCTTGGCGTGCGAGGTGAGCCCGGCCTTCAGCCCGATGATGCGGTGGCCGCGCGCGAGCTTGCGGCGGCGGATCTCGTTCTGGATGGCGTAGGCGTCGTCCCAGTCCATCTCGGGATGCTCGTCGGTGATCTTGGGCGTGTCGCGCGCTTCCAGCTCGCAGGTCTCCAGGTGCTCGGCGAGCGCGGCGATGGTGTCTTGGCTGAGCTTCATGCCGCCACTCCTTCCTGTTGTTGCTGCATGGCCTTGCGTGCGCGGGCCAGCGTGATGGCCGTGTCTTCGATCATGTCTTCCTGCCCGCCGACCATGCCGCGCCGCCCCAGCTCCACCAGGATCTCGCGCGCGGGCACGCCGTACTTCTTCTCGGCGCGCTTGGCGAACAGCAGGAAGCTCGAATACACGCCCGCATAGCCCAGCGTGAGCGAGTCGCGGTCGACGCGGATCATGTGGTCCATGATCGGCACCACGCGGTCCTCGGCCACGTCCTGGATGCGGAACACATCGACGCCGGTCTCGATGCCCATGCGGTCGCACACCGCCACGAACACCTCCATCGGCGTGTTGCCCGCGCCCGCGCCCAGGCCGGCGGCGGCGGCGTCGATGCGGTTGGCACCGGCCGCGACGGCCGCGACCGAGTTGGCCACGCCCATCGCGAGGTTGTGGTGGCCGTGAAACCCCAGCTCGGTGTCGGCCTGGAGCGCCGCACGCACCGCGCCGATGCGCGCCGTGACATCGTCGGGCAGCATGTGGCCCGCCGAGTCGGTCACGTAGATGCAGTTGGCGCCGTAGCCTTCCATGAGCAGCGCCTGGCGCACCAGCGTCTCGGGCGAGGCCATGTGGGCCATCATGAGAAAGCCCACCGTGTCCATGCCGAGCCGGCGCGCCATGGTGATGTGCTGCTCGGACACGTCGGCCTCGGTGCAGTGCGTGGCCACGCGCACGGTGTGCACGCCCAGGCCGTGCGCCATGCGCAGGTGGTCCACGGTGCCGATGCCGGGAATCAGCAGCGCCGACACCTTGGCCTGCTTCATGAGCGGGATCACGGCGCCCAGATACGCCTCGTCGGAATGCGCGGGAAAGCCGTAGTTGACCGAGCTGCCGCCCAGGCCGTCGCCGTGCGTCACCTCGATCAGCGGCACGCCCGCTTCGTCGAGCCCGATGGCGATGTGCGTCATCTGTTCGAGCGTCATCAGGTGGCGCTTGGGGTGCATGCCGTCGCGCAGCGTCATGTCGTGCAGGGTGACGCGGCGGCCCTTCAGATTCGTGTTCGTCGTGGTGGTCATGGGGGTGCTCCTAGGCCACGGCGGGCTCGGGTTGCGGAAGGCTGGCGAGCATCGCTTCGGCGAACATTTCGGCCGTGCGCGCCGCGGCGGCGGTCATGATGTCGAGGTTGCCGGCGTACTTGGGCAGGTAGTCGCCCAGGCCTTCGACCTCCAGGTAGATCGACACGCGGTGGCCGTCGAACACCGGTCCGTTCACGAGCTTGTAGCCCGGCACGTACTTGCGCACCTCGGCGATCATCTCGTGCACCGAGGCCGTGATGCGCGCCTCGTCGGGCGGGCCTTCGGTGAGGCAGTGCACCGTGTCGCGCATGATCAGCGGCGGCTCGGCCGGGTTGACGATGATGATCGCCTTGCCCTTGGCCGCGCCGCCCACGCGCTCGACCGCACCGGCCGTGGTGCGCGTGAACTCGTCGATGTTCTTGCGCGTGCCCGGGCCGACCGAACGGCTCGACACGGTGGCCACGATCTCGCCGTAGGCCACCGGCTGCACGCGCGACACCGCGGCCACCATCGGGATGGTGGCCTGCCCACCGCAGGTGACCATGTTGACGTTGGCCGGCCGCGCACCGCCTTCCATCAGCAGGCTCTTGAGGTTGACCGGCGGCACGCAGAACGGGCCGATGGCCGCGGGCGTGAGGTCGATCATGAGCACGCCCAGCGCGTTGAGCTTGGCGCTGTTCTCGGCATGCACGTAGGCGCTGGTGGCGTCGAACGCGATCTGCACGCCGTCGGCCTGCACATGCGGCAAGAGACCGTCCACGCCCTCGGCCGTGGTCTTCAGGCCCATCTCGCGGGCGCGCTTCAGGCCGTCGGACTCGGGGTCGATGCCCACCATCCACACGGGTTCGAGCACCGGGCTGCGTTGCAGCTTGGCGAGCAGGTCGGTGCCGATGTTGCCGGGGCCGATCAGCGCGCACTTGATCTTCGTCGGGGTCGTCATGGGGTTGTCTCCTTCAATGGAAGCGCACCGAGCAGCCGCCGAGGCCGCCGATCGAGACGCGGAAGTTGTCGCCGGCCTTGGCAGGGAACATCGCGGCGAGCGCGCCCGACAAGATCACCTCGCCCGCCTTGAGCCCGATGCCCAGCGCACCCAGCGTGTTGGCCAGCCACGCGACCGCGTTCACCGGCGAGCCGAGCGCGGCGGCGCCCGCGCCGGTGGCGATGATTTCGCCGTTCTTCTCGAGCACCATGCCGCAGGTGGCCAGGTCGATGCGGCGCGGATCGACCGCGTGGTCGCCGAGCACGAACACGCCGCAGGAGGCGTTGTCGGCCACGGTGTCGGCGATCTGGATCTTCCAGTCGCGGATGCGCGAATCGACGATCTCGAAACAGGGCATCACGCACTCGGTGGCGGCCAGCACGTCGGCGTTGCCGATGCCGGGGCCCATGAGGTCGCGCTTGAGCAGGAAGGCGATCTCGCCCTCGGCCTTGGGCTGGATGAGCGTGCGGCTGTCGATCGACTCGCCCTCGCCGACGACCATGCCGTCGAGCAGGTAGCCGAAGTCGGGCTGGAACACGCCCAGCATGTTCATCACGGCGCGCGAGGTCACGCCGATCTTCTTGCCGACGACGCGCTCGCCGGCCTCGAGGCGGCGCGCGATCATGCGCTGCTGGATGCCGTAGGCGTCGGCGATGGTGATGCCTGCGTGCCGGCTGGTGAGCGGCTCCACGACGCTGCGCTCGCGCAGCGCGTCGTAGAGCTCGTCGCCGAGCCGCTGGATGAGGGTGGGGTCCATGGGGGGTTCTGTCCTTTGCTCTGTCTCGGGTGAATCAATCAATCGGTCGATCGGCTTCGTTCAGGAAGTCGCCGACCAGGCGGGCGAAGCGCGCGCTGTGCTCGATCTGCGTCCAGTGGCCGCAGCGGCCGAACACATGCAGCTGGCTGCGGGGAATCCACTGGCTCAGCGTGAGCGAGGTGGCCAGCGGGATCACCTGGTCTTCGCGGCCGTGGATCAGCAGCGTCTCGTGCGGCAGCGCGCGAATGGCGGCCTCCGGGCTCGCCATGGCATCGACCCAGCGCTGGCGCGGCGCCGGGAACATCGCGCCGAAGGTCTCCTGGAAGCCGGGCCGCGTGCTGGCCTCGTAGCGCAGCTGCGCGAGCTCGTCGGTGACGAGGGCGCGGTCGAACGCGAACACGTCCATGATCCGGCGCATGTTCGCGAACGAGGGCGTGTAGCCCCACACCGCGTCGAGCCCCGGCGTGATCGCGAAGGGCACGCCCACGCTGCCCATGAGCACCAGCCGGCGCACGCGGTGCGGCGCGCGGATGGCGAGCGCCAATGCCAACGCACCGCCGAAGGAGTTGCCCACCACGTCGGCGCGCTCGATGTCGAGCGCGTCGAGCAGGTCGAGCGCCTGCTGCACCCAGGCGTCCATGGTGTAGGCCGCGCCGGGCACGCGCTCGGTGAAACCGAAGCCGGCCATGTCGGGCGCGATCACGCGGCGCGTCTGCGCGAGCACCGGCAGCACCAGCCGCCAGTTGGCCCACGCGCTCACGCCCGGGCCCGAGCCGTGGATGAAGAGCACCGGCGCGCCCTCGCCCAGGTCGTGGACGTTGGTGTGGAAGGCACCCGTGCGGATGCTGTTCGCGATTTCGGGGTTGCTCACCGCCGGGCCCTCACAGCTTGATGCAGACGTTGCGCAGCTCGGTGTAGAACTCGAGCGAATGCACGCCGCCTTCACGGCCGATGCCCGACGACTTGGCGCCGCCGAAGGCCGTGCGCAGATCGCGCAGGAACCAGCTGTTGACCCAGCAGATGCCGACCTGCACCTGTTTGGCCACGCGGTGGGCGCGGCCCAGGTTCTCGGTCCACACGGTGGTCGCCAGGCCGTAGTCGGTGGCGTTGGCCAGCGCGATGGCTTCTTCCTCGGTGTCGAAGGGCGCGATGTGGCAGCAGGGGCCGAAGATTTCCTCGCGGATCACCGAGGCCGTCTCGGGCAGGCCGGTCCAGATGGTGGGTTGCACCCAGTGGCCCTCGGCCAGCGCGCCGGGCATCGAGGGCACGCCGCCGCCGGTGACGACGGTGGCGCCCTCCTTCACGGCCTTCGCGTAGTACGACAGCACCTTCTGCTGGTGCTCGCGCGAGATCAGCGGGCCGATGCCCACGCCGGCCTCTTCCGACGGGCCCGGCTTGAGCGCCTCGGCCCTGGCCTTGAGCGCCGCGACGAACTTGTCGAAGATCGGCCGCTGCACGTAGACGCGCTCCGTGCCAAGGCACACCTGGCCGCAGTTCTCGAAGGCCGAGCGCGTGATGCCGGCCACGGCCTTGTCGAAATCGGCGTCGGCGAACACGATGCCGGCGTTCTTGCCGCCCAGCTCGAAGGACACGGGCCGCACGCCCTTGGCGGCCGCGCCCATGATGGCCTCGCCGGTGCGCGTCTCGCCCGTGAAGGTGATGCCGTCCACGCCCGGGTGCGTGGTGAGGAACTCGCCGGCCGAGTCGGGCCCGAAGCCGTGCACCACGTTGTAGACGCCGGGCGGGATGCCGACCGCGTTCATCACCTCGCCCAGCAGCGTGGCGGTGGCGGGCGTTTCCTCCGAAGGCTTGACCACCACCGTGTTGCCGCAGGCCAGCGCGGGGCCGACCTTCCAGGTCATGAGCAGCAGGGGCAGGTTCCACGGACACACGACGCCGATCACGCCCAGCGGCGAGCGCACGGCGTAGTTCAGCGCCTGCCCGCCGTCGGGCGTGGCCATCTCGAAGCTCTCGGTGGGCACGTTCTTCACGATGTCGGCAAACACCTTGAAGTTGGCCGCGCCGCGCGGGATGTCGACATGCGAGGCCAGCGCGTGCGGCTTGCCGGTGTCGGCCATCTCGGCCGCCAGGAAGTCGTCGAAGCGCCGGTTGATCTCGTCGGCCACCGCATGCAGCAGCTCGACGCGGCGCGCGACGCTCATGCGGCCCCACTCGCCGTTCAGTGCCGCACGCGCGGCGCGCACGGCCGCGTCGACCTCGCTGCGGCCGGCCTCGTGCACCTTGCCGATGACGCGGTTGTCCACCGGCGCGCGGTTGTCGAAGGTCTTCGTCGTGGCGACGAACTCGCCGCCGATGAAGTTCATGAACTGTTTCATCGCACCGTCTCCTTCAGGTCACCACGCTCAGGAAGTTCTCGTTGAGCTTGCGGTCGTGATAGAAGATCGCGCGCCCGAGTTCGTCGTCGGTCCACACCAGCGGCGGCTTGTCGGGATAGAAGATGTAGCCGCCCGAGAACACCTCGTTGCGGTTGCCGCTCGGGTCGAAGAAGTAGATGGTTTCGCCGCGCGTGATGCCGTGGCGCGTGGGGCCGATGTCCAGCGACACGCGCTTCTTGGTGATGATGTCGGCCGCCTTGAGCACCTCGCCCCAGTTGTCGAGCAGGAACGAGGCGTGGTGGAACTTGTTCTTCTCGGGGTGGCGGATGAAGGCGATGTCGTGCGGCTTGGTCGAGCAGGTGAGAAAGGCCGCGATGTACATGCGCTCGGGGCCAGCCACCACGCTCTCGGCGAGCTGGAAGCCCAGCACCTCGGTGAACAGCTTCATGGTGCCGTCGAGGTCGTCGCCGTACAGCAGGCAGTGGTCGAAGCGCGAAGGCGCCATGCCCTTGAGGTCGTCGGGGTAGACCTCGGGGTTCTCGTAGGGCATGCCGTTGCCGACCTTCTCTTTCTCGGCGAAGAGCTCGATGGCATGGCCGGTGGGCACGGTGAAGCGAAAGCGCGGGCCCGTGCGCAGGTGCTCGCCGGCTTCGATCCACTGCATGTCGGTGGCCAGGCCGCTGGCCTTCAGGTCGGCGGCGAGTTGGTCGAGCGTGGCGGGCGAGTCGACGCGAAAGCCCATGAAGTCCATGCCGGCCTCGTCGGCTTCGCGCAGCACGACGCTGTGGTGGTCGTGCTCGTCCCAGGCCTTGAGGTAGATGCGGCCCTGCGCATCGCGCCCGGTTTCGATCAGGCCCAGCACGTCGCGGTAGTGCGTGAGGGCGGCCCCGAGGTCGAGCACGCGCAGTTGCACGTGTCCGGGGCGAATGACGCCAGTGAGTGCCATGGAAGTCTCCTTTGGTGGGTGAGGGAAAAGTTCAGGTGGGGGAACGGGGAACGGCGGGCTGCGACGCCGCCAGGCGCCGCTCGATGCAGCGCGCCAGCTTCTCGACGGCGCGCAGGGCCAGGTCGCTCTGCGGATACGCGCGGCACGCCAGCACGTAGCCCTGGGCTTCTTCTTCGGCGCTGACGTGGCAGCGGCTCATGCGCTCGCGGCGCACGGCGCCCGACTCGATGCGCACCTTGCACACGCCGCAGCCGCCGCCCCGACAGCCGACCGGGATGCCCTTGCGGCCGAGCTGCTCCATGCCGCCGAGCAGGGTCTGGTCGGCGCGGCACAGGTAGTGCTCACTGGTGTTGCCGATGGCGACGGAAAAGCGCATGACCGGCTCCACGTCACAACGCCTTGAACAGCGGGCTGCGCGGCGCCGCGGACGCGGCATCGGCGGCGGTGAAGAATTTCTCGGTGTAGATGTCGCGCTCGAACAGGCGCCCCTGCATCAGCGTGGCGATGCAGGCCTCGGTCATCGGCGGCGGCCCGCACAGGTAGGCCTTGTGGCCGCGGAAGTCGTTCGCGAAATGGGCCTTCAGCGCCTCGTGCGCAAAGCCGCGCGCGCCGGGCCAGTCGCTGTCGGCTGGCAGGTCGGACAGCACGGGCACGTAGGTGAAGTTCGGGTGCTGCTCGGCGAGCTGCTCGAAGAGCGCGCGGTAGTACAGCTCTTCGGTGTTGCGCGCGCCCTGCACCAGCGTGATCGGCAAGGTGCAGCCTTCGGCCAGCAGGTCGAGCACCATCGACTTCGGGCTCGACAGGCCCGAGCCGCCGGCCACGAAGATCATCGGCAGCCCCGCCGACTTGCGCACGAAGAAGCGACCGTTGGGCGCGGTGAAGCGCAGGCGCTGGCCCACCTGCAGTTCGTCGTGCAGCCAGCCCGTGGCGCGGCCATTCGGCACGCGGCGGATGTGCAGCTCGACGAGGTGGTCGTCGGGTGCGTTGGCGATCGAGAAGGCGCGCGCGCCCTCCACGCCCGGCACGTGCAGCATCACGTACTGGCCGGCCTGGAACGGTGCTGGCCGGTCGGTGCGCAGCCACAGGCCGCGGATGGTGGGCGTGAGCATGCGGGCCTCGACCAGCTCGGCGTCGAAGTCTTCCAGCGGCAGGAACTGCGCGTCGGGGTCTTCGTCGATCTCGGCCTCGATGACCAGGTCGGCCTGCGCCATCGCGCAGCACGCGAGGATCTTGCCGTCGTCGCGCTCGAAGTCCATGAGCGCGAAGTTGGAGGCGTCGCCGTGCTCGCATTCGCCTTCGAGCACCTGCACCTTGCAGGTGCCGCACACGCCGTGGCCGCAGGCGTGCGGCAACCACACGCCGGCGCGCAGGCAGGCATCGAGCACGGTCTGTCCGTCGCGCGCCGCCACGGCCTGGCCGAGCGGCTCGATCATGATCTGGAAGCTCATGGCAAGGCCCTCCTTCCTGTGCTCAGCTGAACGAGCCGCCGATGCCCGTGAGCCCGGGCGTGCGAAAGCGCAGCGCCGACTTGTGGACCAGGCCGTTGTCGGCCAGCGACTTCGACGCGTCGGGCGCGAAGGGCTTGCCGGAGTCGAACCATTCGACCTTCGACCAGTCGACCTTCTCGAAGTCGGGGTGGCTGCCGTACACGCCGGGCAGCACGTCGCTGACGAGCGCGCCGAAGGGCATGGCCGCGGGCAGCGGCAGGCACACGGGGGCGCAGAAGAGCAGGTGGTCTTCCCAGCCGATGTAGAGCAGGCGGTTGCCGTGAAAGCGGTCTTCGCTGTCCATGACGGTGCCGGTGTAGCCGGGGGCGAGTGCAACAACAGACATGTCGGTCTCCTTGTTTCGGGGTGAGCGCCGCCCGCGCCGTGCGTGGGGCACGGCGGGAGCGCGGGGGTCGATGAGGGGTGGTGGGGCCTGGGTGCTCAGGCCACCTTGGGCTCGGCCGCCGACAGGTCCTGCCCTGTCCAGCGTTCCCAGTTGGCCTTGTCGGGCGAGGTGTTGAACTCGCCGTTGTCGGCGCCGACGTTGATGTGGTAGTAGTCGAGCACGGCCGCCAGCGGGTTGAAGCCTTCCACCGTCGGGTCGGTGCCCTCGGGGAAGCAGTTGCCCTGGTAGATCTGGTGCACCGGCAGCCAGGCCTGCACGTACTTCTCGGGCTCGCCGTCGAACACGTCCTTGCAGCCGTCGGAGCAGAAGTGGTACTTCATGCCGTGGTAGCTGCTCTCGCGGTAGCAGATCTTGGTCGGGTCGTCGGGCTCGGTGAAGGCCATCGGGATCTGGCAGGTCTGGCACAGCATGGGCAGCGTGTTGTTGAACCAGCGCTTGCCCTGCTTCTCCTGTTCGGCCAGCCACTCGAAGCGCGGGCGGTACAGGGTGTCGAAGGTCTCGGGGTACTTCTCGGCCAGCCAGCTCATCTCGTCGGGCTTGGGTGCCCAGACGTTGAAGTTGGCGGCGTGGCCGTAGTTGTTGAAGATGGCCCAGGCCTCGTGCGAGATGCGGCTCTTTTCCTTCGAGGCGACCTCGTGGTACTTGGGCATGCGGATGCCGTAGCGCGCGAGGTCCTCGAACAGCGCGCCGCCGTTCTTCTCGAAATACATCTCCCAGGCCTCGGACCAGCTCATGACGCGCTTGGGCAGCATGTAGTCCATCATCATCGCCACCAGCGTGAGCAGGCGGTAGCCGCGCCAGAACCACTTGTCGACCCACTTCTGCACGATGGGCACGTTGTCCGGGTCCTGCTCGAGGATGAACTTCACCACCTCCAGGCCCAGCGTCATGTGGCGCGACTCGTCGCTCTGCGCCGAGAAGCCGAAGGTGACGGTGGCCATGTCGCCGTTGTAGGCGGCGCCGCTCATGAAGGGCATGAACAGCAGGTTGGTCAGCACGTACTCGAACGAGAACGAGATGGCGGTGATGAACTCGAAGGGCCCCGCGCTCATCGCGTCCTCGAAGTAGCTCTTGGGCACCGACAGGTACCACACGCGGTCGTGCATGTGCTGCGGGTCGTGCAGGCCGTGGAAGTACTTGTTGAAGTGGCTGATGGTGTGGAACTGCGTCTGCGCATGGCGCAGCTCGTCGATCGACTGCATCTGGCAGGCCACGCGCGCGCCCACGCCGCGCAGCGAACGCCCGGCCATGGCATAGCCGCGGTGCGCCGCGTACTCCAGCGGCGAGACGCCGGTGAGGAACAGCTTGAGCGTGTTCAGGTAGCGCGGGTCGCTGATGTTGAACTGGCCGTTGTTCTGCTGGAACGCATCGATGATGGCGTAGAGCTTCTTCTCCTTCTCGCCCTGGAACTTCCAGTAGGCGTCCATCGTGAGGCGGAACGGGTCTTCCCACTGGTCCCAGTCGTGGATCTTGATGCCCTCGAACTTGTCGAAGGGAAACACGTCGTCCATCGACTGGTAGGTGGTCTCCCAGCCGAGGCCGCGCGTCATCATGGCGTAGCGTTCCTTCAGGCCGAGGCGCGGGGTCGTGGGGGTCTTTGCTGCTGCTTGGGTGGTCATGGCGTGGTCCTTGGTCGTGGTCCGGTGAGGCCTGGGCTCAGGCGCCCCAGTGGAGGGTGAATTCGTCGTCGGTCTCTTCGATGCTTCCGGACAGCGAGATCAGGCTCAGGTGCAGCTCCTGCAGGTCCCAGCGGCGGCCGACCAGGGCTTCGACGCTCTCGCGGCGGATCACGAGGCGGCCGGGCGCGTCGATCTTCACCATCGCGGGGTACTCGGTGACGGTGGCCCCGGGGTTGTCGGCCACGATGGCCTCGACGATGGCGCGCGCGGCCTCGCCGGTCTGCAGCGCGATGAAGACGGGCGGTCGGGACACTTCGGCGGTGGCGGTGGTCATGGGAGGGTCTCCTTGGTTCGATCGATTCGGTCGTCAGGCGGCAGCGCCCGTGCGCACCAGGCGGCCCACGCGCGCGTCGAGTGCGGCGTGCAGCGTCTTGAGCACCTCGGCGCCCTGTGCACCCAAGGCCAGCGCGGCCAGCGGCGCCAGCGCCTGCACGGCCTGGTCGCGCCAGCTCGCGTACCACTGCGCGAGCAGCTCGGCGTTGGCGGGCGACTCGTCGGCGGCGGTCTTCAGCGTGGCGTCGACCCAGCGCACGTTCTCGTCGAACCACTCGTTCATGAACTCGGTCAGCATCGCCAGCGCGTTGCCGGTGGCGGCGCTGTGCGCGTTCACGTAGTGGCGGTAGACCAGCGGGTACAGCAGGCCGTCGAGCACGAGGTTCTGGGCCACGAACACCTCGAACCAGTCTTTCGTGACGAACAGGTTTTCCATCAGCCGGCGCACGCCCTGCCAGGCCGGGTGGGCGAGCCAGGCTTCCTTGCCGGCGTCCAGCGCGCGGCCCGAGTTGGCGTCGATCTGCAGGCCGACGCGCGAGAGGTACTGCGCGATGCCCAGGCGGTCCATGGCCGCGTAGATGAAGGGCTGCGTGATGGCCGTGCCGTAGCCATAGCCGCAGCAGTAGCTGTGGTTCATGTTGGCGCCCCACTCGTAGTGGCGCAGCGGCACCAGCACCTGCTGCAGCGACTCGCGCACGCCCGCATCGGCCTGGGCCAGCAGCTGGCGCTTCTCGGCGAACTCGAACTGGCGGTCGGCGCCTTCACCCTGGCGCGCGCGGGTCATCGTGTACACGCCGTAGTAATAGTGGCGCGGGTCCTTGAAGCTGTACCAGTCGGCCATCACGAGCGCCGTGCGGCGCTTGTCGTACAGCGCGTGCTGCGGGTCCCACAGCGGCCGGTAGTGGAAGTTGGCGGTGGGCTGCATGTCCAGCGTGGCCTCCTGGTAGCGCGAGGCCGGCTTGTCGCCGAGCCGCCGCGCCACATGCGAGAAGGTCTGCCGGATCGGCCGGATGTCCGAGGTCTTGATGTCGACTTGCACGGGGTGTCTCCTTGGTTGTCGCGGGAAAAAAATGGGGGGCGTCTCAGTGGTCGATGCCGGGCGCGCCGAAGCGCCACTTCATGCGCTCGAAGTCCAGCCGCGCGCCCTCTTCGGTGCTCAGGTGGCGCACCGCGTGGCGCGCGCAGAACTCGCGGAACTGGTCGAACTGCAGCACCAGCTCCACGGCCAGCTCGGGGTCGCCGATGGCGAACTCGAACTCCACGAAGCGCGTGCCGCGCGTGCCGGTGACGCGCACGAAGCACGGCTGGCCGGTCATCTGTGCGGCGCTGCCGCTGCGGGGGTCGGGCTGCATCGAGGGCATCACTTGTTCAATCCATCAACAGGTGGACGGCACCAGCGCCGCCCGGCCTGATAAGGGCAACGGGCGTGCCAGCGTGGCTAAGTGATTGATTTGCATGGGCCCGCTGCGCCTGCGGGCCCGAAGCACCGGGAAGTCCCGGATGCTGGTTTGATCATTTGCTGCGGTGCAGCTTGATCAAATGGTGAAAACCGGAAAACGCCGGCCGGCGTCCGCTCAGGACGTCGGCAGGCCTTCCTTTTTCAGACGGTAGGCCAGCTGCGGGCGCGTGATGCCCAGGATGCGCGCGGCCTGCGACAGGTTGCCCTTGGCGCGCTGCATCGCGGTCTGCATGAGGCGCTGCTCGAGCGAGGCGATGTCGATGTTCTGCTCCAGCACGCGCTGGCACAGCGCATCGAGCTCGCTCGCGTCGGCACCCGAAGCCGACGCGCCCGTGGCGACCTTGCCGCTGGCGTCGAGCTGGTTGTCGGGCGGCGCGCCCGGCGGCTGCATCCACAGGTGGCAGGCCTCGATGTCGCCGTGGTCGGGCGCCAGCAGCACGGCGCGCTCGATCACGTTCTCGAGCTCGCGGATGTTGCCGGGCCAGGCGTGCTTGTGCACGTCGAGCGCGGCCTTGTCGGTCAGGCCGCGCAGCTTCTTGCCGTACAGCGCGCTGTACTTCTCGACGAAGCGCGCCACCAGCGCCGGGATGTCGGCGGTGCGCTCGCGCAGCGGCGGAATCTGGATCGGGAAGGTGTTGAGCCGGTAGAACAGGTCGGTGCGGAACTTTCCCGCCTGCATGGCCTGCTGCAGGTTGACGTTGGTGGCGGCCACGATGCGCACGTCGACCTGGGTCGGCTGCTCGGCGCCCAGGCGCTCGACCTCGCCGGTCTGCAGCACGCGCAGCAGCTTGACCTGCGCGGCCAGCGGCAGGTCGCCCACCTCGTCCAGGAACAGGGTGCCGCCGTGGGCACGCTCGAAGCGCCCGGCGCGCGCATGGTGGGCGCCGGTGTAGGCGCCCTTCTCCACGCCGAACAGCTCGGCCTCGATCAGGTCGGCCGGGATCGCCGCGCAGTTGACGGCAATGAAGGGCTGCTTGCCGCGCGGCCCGTTGTCGTGCAGCCAGCGAGCGAACACTTCCTTGCCGACGCCGGTCTCGCCGAGCAGCAGCACGGTGATGGCACTGTCGACCGCGCTGCGCATGAGCTCGAAGGCGGCACGGAAACCCGGCGACACGCCGACCAGCTTCTGGTCGTACTCGCGGCGCGGCTGCAGGCGGCGCAGGTGCTGCAGGCCGAGGTTGAAGTCGATGAGCTTCTCGGCCACGTGGTGCTGGCGGAAGTACTCGAGGTAGTGCTCGTCGTTCCACGCCTCGGCCGGTTGGCCGACGATGCGGCAGCGGCTGTCGCCCATGCTGGTGCATTCGACTTCCTTGAACACCACGAGCCGCCCCATGAAGGCGGTGGTGTAGCCCGAGGCATAGCCGATCTGCGACCAGCACTGCGGGTCTTCCCCGTAGCCGAAGTCGGCCACGTGGGCTTCGCATTCCCAGGAGTTCTCCCAGAGGAACTCGCCGTAGAAATGCTTGGTGGCCACATCGAGGTCGACCTGCACCTTCTGCACCGAGACGATGCCCTCGATGGAATGCAGGCGCGGCCCGAGCATGAAGGCGTCTTCGGCGCGCATGCCGGCAAGGCGCTCGCGCACGGCCACCTCGCCGTCGCGCAGGCCGGAAGCAAAACCCATGCGCACCAGCAGGCCGCGCGCGCGCTCGATGCCCAGCGAGTCGAGCAGTTCGCGGCGCAGTTCGGCGAAGGCCCGGGCATGCATGAGCAGCATGCGCTGCTCGTCCAGCCAGATGTGGCCCGAGCCGGCGCTGAAGCGCAGGAGAGAAAGAAGTTCTCCCACCATGTCCCCTTTACTTGTCTGGAATCCGTTCCTCCTACATTCTCCTGCAAGGACGGACGACAAGGCTGCTCAATCAACAGGCAACGTGGTGCGAAGCCGCGCCAATGCTCGCTCTGCTGGCTTGCCTCCTCAGGCAACCCACAGAGTTATGCACAGAAAGAACGAACAACTGTCATCAAGTTGACTTGGCTGCGACGTAGCCCTTGAACTGCTCGCGCAATTTGGTCTTCAGCAACTTGCCGGTGGCTGTATGCGGCAGGCTGTCGACGAAAGCCACGTCGTCGGGCAGCCACCACTTGGCCACGCGCTGCGAAAGAAAAGTGAGCAGTTCCTCGCCCGTGACCTCTGCGCCTGCACGCTTCACGACGATCAGCAGGGGCCGCTCCTGCCACTTCGGATGCGCGATGCCGATCACCGCGGCCTCGGCCACGGCCGGGTGCGCGCTGGCCGCGTTCTCCAGGTCGATCGACGAGATCCACTCGCCGCCCGACTTGATGACGTCCTTCGCGCGGTCGACCAGCTGCACATAACCGTCGGCGTCGATGTTGGCCACGTCGCCGGTCGGAAAGAAGCCCTCGGCATCGAGCACGTCGCCGCCTTCGCTGCGGAAGTAACCGCTCGCAATCCACGGACCGCGCACATGCAGGTGGCCGAAGGCCACGCCGTCGTGCGGCAGGCGCTGGCCGTTCTCGTCGACGATCTTGAGCTCCACGCCCCACACGCCGCGGCCCTGGCGCATCTTGACCGTGGTCTGCTCATCTTTCGGGAGCGCGAGGTGCTTGGGCAGCAGGTTGCCGATCACGCCGATGGGACTGGTCTCGGTCATGCCCCAGCCTTGCACGAAGTCGGCGCCGAAGTCGCGCTCGAAGCGCTCGATCATGGCGCGCGGCGTGGCGGCGCCGCCCACGCCGATGCGCTTGAGGCCGATGGCGCGGGTGTCGATCTCGGGGTGGGCGTCGAAGTACTGGAACAGCATGAGCCACACGGTGGGCACCGCCTGCGAGAAGCTCACCTTCTCGTCGCGCATGAGTTCGTACAGGCTCTGGCCATCGAGGTGCGGGCCGGGCATGACGAGTTTGGCGCCCACCATCGGCGCCGAATACGGCATGCCCCAGGCGTTGGCGTGGAACATGGGAACGGCCAGCAGCAGCGTCATCTGCGAGCACACGCCGAAGGTGTCGGGCGCGCATTCCATCAGCGAATGCAGCACGGTGGAACGGTGCGAATACAGCACGCCCTTGGGGTTGCCCGTGGTGCCCGAGGTGTAGCAAAGCGACGAGGCGGTGCGCTCGTCGAACTCGGGCCAGGTGTAGTCCTCGCTCTGCGCGCCGATGAGCTCGTCGTAGCACAGCAGGTTGGGCACGTCGATGGCCGGCATGTGGGCGCGGTCGGTCATGGCGACGAAGGCGCGCACGCTCTTCAGTTTGGGCGCGAGCTTCTCGACCAGCGGCGCGAAGCTGGTGTCGAAGAACAGCACCTTGTCTTCGGCGTGGTTGACGATGTAGTCGATCTGCTCCGGAAAGAGCCGCGGGTTCACCGTGTGCAGCACCGCGCCCGAACCCGACACGCCGTAGTACAGCGCCAGGTGCCGGTAGGTGTTCCACGCCAGCGTGCCCACGCGGTCGCCGGGCGCCACGCCCAGCGCCTTCATCGCATTGGCCACCTGCTTGGAACGCCGCTGCACCTCGCGGTAGTTGGTGCGGTGCACCGGGCCTTCGACGGTGCGCCCGACGATCTCGACGTGGGGGTGGAAGGTGGCCGCGTGGTCGATGAGCGACGAGATCAGCAGCGGGCGGTCCTGCATCAGTCCGAACATGGTGTGTGTCTCCTGTGGTTCTTTTGAGCGTGCGTCTGCGAAGGCTACTTCACGGCGATCGAATCGCCCATGGGCTCGAACTCCTTGCCGTTGAACTGCACCAGCTGCAGCGTGTTGAACGGAAAGTAGTCGGTGGCCGAGGTGTTCAGCGCAATGCCCGGCAGCAGCATGCCGGTGCGCATGTTCTTGAGCGTGGTGGCCTGCCTGAGCACGTTCTCGCGCGTGAGGTTGTCGCCCGAGGCCTTGAGCACGGTCTCCATGGCCTGCGCCACGCCGTAGCCGTACACGCCGGCGGCGTTGTTCACGTCTTCGTTGGGGGCGTACTTCTTCATGAAGGCCAGGAACTCCTGCGTGGCCGGGTCGTTGGCCCAGCGCGGCTGCGCGGCGTCCTTGAAGAAGGCCATGGCCATGATGCCCTTCGACTTCTCCAGGCCCGCGGGCTCCAGCGTCATCTTCACGTAGGCCGACACGTAGGTGAGGTACTGCTGCTTGGGCTTCCAGCCGATGTCCCAGGCCTTGCGGATGGCCTGCGCGGCAAAGCGCGCGGTGGCGAAGTTGACGAACACGTCGGCACCCGACGACTGCAGCTTGATGATCTGCGAATCGACCGTGGGGTCGGCCACCTCGAACGAGGCCTCGGCCACCACCATCGAGGCCTTGTCGCCCAGGCCCTTCTTCAGGCCCTTGAGCAGGTCCTTGCCGAAGTCGTCGTTCTGGTAGAGCACGGCGATCTTCGCGTTCGGCATCGTCTTCAGGATGTTCTTCGCGTAGAGGCTGCCCTCGCCCTCGTAGCTGGGCATGTAGGGCGTGGTCCAGGGGTAGGCCTTGGGGTCGTTGAAGCGGTCGGCGCCCACGCCCAGGAACAGGTGCGGCACCTTCTTGGCGTTCATGTAGCGCTGGATCGCGGCATTGGAGGCCGAGCCCAGGTTGCCGTACACCGCGAGCACCTCGTCCTGCTCGACCAGCTTGCGCACCACCTCGGTGGTGCGCGGCGGCGTGTACTGGTCGTCGTAGCTGATGAGCGTGACCTTGCGGCCGTTGATGCCGCCCTTGTCGTTCACCATCTTGAAGTACGCCTCGTTGACCTTGCCGACGATGCCGTACGACGACACGGGGCCGCTGTAGGGCATGGCCATGCCGAGCTTGATCTCGGTGTCGGAGGCGCCGGTGTCGTACTTCTTCTGCGCAAGGGCCGCGCCGGCGGTGAACAGGAGGGCCGCGCCGCCCAGGGCGGCGGCCAGTCGAACGATGGAGGTCATGGAAGCTTCAGTGGAAAACAAAAAGGGGAAATGAATGGCGGGCCGACAGCGCGGCCCGCGTGACGTCGATCAATCGCCCAGCACCTTGCCGAACGGCTCGTAGCGTGTGCCGTTGAAACGCACCAGCTGCATGCGCTCGATCGGATAGAAATCGGTCGGCGAGGTCTTCACCTCGATGCCCGGGTAGAGCATCGGCGGGCTGTACTGCAGGTTGGCCGCCACCTTCATGATGTTGGCGCGCGTGAGGTCGTCGCCCGCCTTGCGCAGCACCTGCTCCAGCGTCTGCGCCGACGAGTAGCCCAGCACGTTGAGCGAATCGCTCAGGTCGCCCGAGGGGTAGTACTTGCTGAACCAGGTCTTGTAGTCCTCGTACTCCTTGGAACCCTTCCACATGTCGTCGGCCGGGTCGCGCAGGTAGGTGGCCGAGATCACGCCCACCGCGTTCTCGGGGCCCGCCGGCTTGATCACCGCAGACACCGAGACCGACACGCTCGACAGGTACTGCGTGGGCTTCCAGCCGATGTCGGCCGCCTTGCGGATCGCCTGCGCCGCGAACTTGGGCGTGGTGATGCTGAAGAAGGTGTCGGCGCCCGAGGCCTTCAGGTTGACCATCTGGCTGTCGATGGTCGGGTCGGTCACCTCGTAGGTCGACTGCGCCACGATCATCGTCTTGGCCTTGTCGCCCAGTGCCTCGAGAAAGCCCTTCAGAAAGTCCTTGCCGAAGTCGTCGTTCTGCATGAGCACGGCGATCTTCGCGTTGGGCTTGGTCGAGAGGATGTGCTGCGCGTAGATCTTGCCTTCGGTCTGGTACGTGGGCTGCCAGCCCATGGTCCAGGGGAAGGCCTTCGGGTCGCCGAAGCGCGTGGCGCCCGTGGCCACGAACAGCTGCGGCACCTTCTTGGCGTTCATGTAGCGCTGGATCGCCAGGTTGTGCGCCGTGCCCAGCGGGCCGAAGAGCACCAGCACTTCATCTTGTTCCACCAGCTTGCGCGCCTGCTCCACAGTCTTCGAGGGGTTGTAGGCGTCGTCCAGCGAGATGAACGTGACCTTGCGGCCGTTGATGCCGCCCTCGGCATTGAGCTTGGCGAAGTAGCCCGCCGCCGCCTTGCCGATGGTGCCGTAGGCCGACACCGGGCCCGAGTACGGGACGATGTGGCCGATCTTGATCTCGGTGTCGCTCGCGCCCGCGTCGTAGCGCTTCTGGGCCTGCGCCGTGAAGGCCGTGGCGAGGCCGAGCGTGGCGGCCAGGCCGGCGCCCAGCAGGCGGCGGCGCGTGCCGGGGCGGGCGGAAATGAGGGAACGTGTCATGGTGTTGTCTCCGTCGTTCTCGTGAAAAAGAAGCTGCGGCCGCGGGCCTCTCACCGGCCTCGTGTCGGTCTCTTGCGGACCTCGTGCGGCGTTCGGGCTGGATGGTAGGCAGCGCCCCCTGCGCGTCACATCGTCGGAACGGACGATTGAGAGCGGCTGAGGGTTGCCCCTAGCATGGGCCTCGACACGGAGACACACCCACCGCCGCGCAACGCGGCGGGCACCGAAGGCAAGCACCGCATGGACCTCACGCTCAATCCCCGCTACGAAGCCTTTCGCGACGAGCTGCGCGCGTTCCTCGCCACGCACGGCCACCGCTCGGCCTTCGCGCGCACCGCCGAACGCCCCGACGCCGACGCCCTCGCCTGGCAGCGCCTGCTGCTGGACCACGGCTACGCCGGCCGCACGGTGCCGCGTGAGTACGGGGGCCACGGCGCGGCGCCCGACGTCATGGAGTCGCACCTCATCACCGAGGAGTTCGCGCGCGCCGGCGTGGCACCGCCGCTGGGCAACCAGGGCATCTCGATGCTGGTGCCCACCTTGCTCGAGCTGGGCACCGAGGCGCAGCGGCGCGAATGGATCGGCCCCACGCTGCGCGGCGAGGTGGTCTGGTGCCAGGGCTACTCCGAGCCCGGCGCGGGCTCCGACCTGGCCTCGCTGCAGACGCGCGCCACCGAAGACGGCGGCGACTTCGTCATCAACGGCCAGAAGATCTGGACCTCGACCGCGCACGTGGCCGACATGATCTTCTGCCTCGTGCGCACCGAACCCGGCGCCGCGAAGCATGCGGGCATCAGCTACCTGCTGTTCTCGATGAAGACGCCCGGCATCGAGGTGCGCCCGCTGAAGACCATGACGGGCCACGCCGAGTTCAACGAGGTCTTCTTCACCGACGTGCGCGTGCCGCAGCACCAGATCGTGGGCCAGCGCGGCGACGGCTGGAAGGTGGCCAACGCCACGCTCAAGCACGAGCGCGGCTCGCTCGGCAACCCCAACCTCACGACCCAGCGCTACCAGGAGCTCGCCACGCTGATGCAGGCCGAGACCGTCGACGGCACGCGCCTCATCGACCAGCCCGTGCTGCGCGACCGCCTGATGCGGCTGCAGGGCCAGGTGCTCGCGCAGAAGTGCCACGGCCTGCGGCTGCTCACGGCCGCGGCCAAGGGCGAAGACCCGGGCCTGGCCGCGCTGGTCGTGAAGCTGCAGGGCTGCGAGCTGCGCCACCAGCTGGCCGCGCTCGCCATCGACGCGCTGGGCGAACTGGGCCTCCTGATGCCCGGCAGCGCGCACCTGCGCGCCCAGGCGCTCTGGCAGGAGCGCTACATGTTCGACCTGGGTCTGATCATCGGCGGCGGCACCGCGCAGATCCAGAAAAACATCATCGCGGAGCGCGGGCTCGACATGCCGCGCGAACCGCGTCTTGCCTGATCGACTGGAAGGAACTGCTCCATGGAATTCGCCCTCTCCGCCGACCAGAAGCTGCTGCAGGACAGCCTGCGCCGCGCGCTCGAACGCGCCTGCCCGCTCGACCGTGTGCGCCGCGTCGCGGCCGACGACCTGCCGCTGGACCGCGAGGTCTGGCGCACGCTGTGCGAGGTCGGCGTGCCGGCCCTGCTCGTGCCCGAGGCCTTCGGCGGGCTCGGCCTGTCGCTGCTCGACGCCGCGCTGGCCGCCGAAGAGCTGGGTCGCCATGTCGCGCCCACGCCGTTTCTCGGCACTGCCGTGCTCGCACCGCTCGCGCTGCGCGAGGCCGGCGGCGCGGCGCAGCAGGATGAATGGCTGCCGCGCCTGGCGGCAGGCGAATGCATCGCCGGCGTGGCCATCGCCGAAGCCGTGGCCGGTGCACGCGATGGCGCGGGCGTGACGGCCAACACCAATGGCACGCTCGACGGCAGCGCGCTCTTCGTGCTCGATGCGGGCGCGGCCGATGTGTTCATCGTGGCCGACCGCGCGGGCGGCCTGCACCTCGTGCGCGCCGATGCACAGGGCCTCACGCGCGGCGCGCTGCGCAGCATCGACGCCACGCGCCCGCTCGGCGAGCTGCACTTCGCGCAGGTGAAGGCTGAACGGCTTCCCAACGCCAGCCCCGCCACGCTCGCGCGCCTGCGCAGCGCGGGCTGGGCCCTGCTCGCCGCCGACACGCTCGGCGCGGGCGAAGCCATGATCGGCCAGGCCGTGGCCTACGCCAAGGAGCGCCGCCAGTTCGGCCGCGTGATCGGCTCCTTCCAGGCCGTGAAGCACCTGTGCGCCGAGATGGCCGCCGCGCTGGAGCCCGGCCGCGCCCTCGTCTGGTACGCGGCCCACGCCTTCGATGCATTGCCCGAAGAAGCCGCGCTGCTCGCCGCGCACGCCAAGTCGCACCTGAGCGAAACCGGCACCTTCGTCGCCCGCACCGCCACCGAGGTGCACGGCGGCATGGGCATCACCGACCTGCTGGGCCTGCACTACTGGTTCAAGCGCATCGGCTTCAACCGCCAGCTGCTCGGCGGGCCCGAGCGCGTGCGCCACCTCGCCGCCGAAATGCAGGGCCTCGTCGCCGCATGACCTCCCAACCCATGACCACCACATCACCCGCCCCCCGCATGCTCGAAGGCCTGCGCATCGTCGACCTCACCACGGTGATCTTCGGCCCCTACTGCACGCAGATCCTTGCGGACCTCGGCGCCGAGGTGGTCAAGGTCGAGCCGCCTGAGGGCGACAGCATCCGCATCATCGGCACGCCGCCCGTCACGCCGCTGATGAGCCCCGTGCACCTGCGCCTGAACCGCGGCAAGCGCTCGGTCGACTGGGACCTGAAAAGCGAGGACGGCCGCGCCGCGATGCGCCGCCTCATCGAGACCAGCGACATCTTCATCCACAACGTGCGCAGCGACGCCATCGCGCGCGCGGGCCTCTCGTACGACGACGTGCGCGCCATCCGTCCCGACATCGTCTACGTGCACTGCACCGGCTTCGACCAGCGCGGGCCGTACGCCGCGCTGCAGGCCTACGACGACATCATCCAGGCCGCCTCGGGCATCGCCTCGCTGCCGCCCAAGGTCGACGGCAACCCGCAGCCGCGCTACGTGCCGATGACCATGGCCGACAAGGTCTCGGGCCTGCACGCGGCCTACGCAGTGCTCGCCGCCGTGGTGCACCGGCTGCGCACCGGCGAGGGCCAGCAGGTGGAGGTGCCGATGTTCGAGTCGCTCGCCAGCTTCAACCTCGTGGAGCACCTGTGCGACAAGACCTTCGTGCCGCCCACCGGCCCCGCGCTGTACCCGCGCCAGATCGACCCCATGCGCCAGCCCATGCGCACGCGCGACGGCTACATCGCCATTGCGCCCTACCTGGACGACCGCTGGCTGCGCTTCTTCGAGGCCACCGGCCACCCCGAGGTGCTCGAGGCGCCCGAACTGGCCGACAAGGCCATGCGCCGCAAGCACATGAGCCGCATGTACGAGGCCGCCGCCGCCATCCTGCCCGAGCGCACCACGGCCGAATGGCTCGACATCCTGAAGAAGGCCAACGTGCCCGCGATGCGCGTGAACGACATCGCCGACCTGCCCGACGACCCGCAGCTGCAGGCCGCCGGCCTTTTCCGACAGCGCACGCACCCGACCGAAGGCGCGTATCTTGAAGTGCGCCCACCGGTGCGCTTCTCGGGCTATGCCTACGCCGACCTGTCGCACGCCGCGACGCCCGGCCAGCACAGCGCCGAAGTGGCGCGCGAGCTGGGCGTGACCCTCATGAACGAACGAAAGAACGCCGCATGACCATGACTGTCTACGACGCCGTCGCAAGCCGCCGCTCGGTGCGCGAATTTCTCGACCGCCCCGTGCCGGCCGACACCCTCCGCCGCGTGCTGCAGGCCGCGCTGCGCGCGCCCTCGGGCGGCAACCTGCAACCGTGGCACCTGCATGTGGTGGGCGGCGAGCGCCTGGACGAACTCAAGGCCCTCATGCGCACCCGCGTGCAGGAAACGCCCGGCGGCGAAGGCAGCGAGTACGACATCTACCCGCGCGAGCTGGTGGCGCCCTACCGCGATCGCCGCTTCGCCGTGGGCGAGGCGATGTACGCACGCCTGGGCATTCCGCGCGAGGACAAGGCCGCGCGCCTGAAATGGTTTGCGCGCAACTTCCAGTTCTTCGGCGCACCGCTCGCGCTCTTTTGCACCGTCGACCGCCGCATGGGCCCGCCGCAGTGGTCCGACCTCGGAATGATGTTGCAGAACGTGATGCTGCTGCTGTGCGCCGAGGGTCTGGACAGCTGCCCGCAGGAATGCTGGGCCATCTACCCCCAGACCATCGGCCACTTCATCGACCTGCCGCCCGAACGCATGCTCTTCACCGGCATGGCCATCGGTTATGCCGACCGCGACAAGCCCCTCGACGCCCTGGAGACCGAGCGCGCACCGCTCGCCGACGTGGCCGAGTTCATCGGCATCTAGGAAGGCAATCACCCATGGACGATTGGGAAAGCGCCTGGGCGCCGATGGTGGCGCGCGTGGGCGAAGACTTTGCGAACGGCGTGATCCGCTGGGGCGCCGACGTGATCGAGGCCGGCGCCGTGCGCCGCTATGTCGAGGTGCTGGAGTTCGACTGCCCGCTGCACCACGGGCCCGACGCGGTCGCGCCATCGACCAGCCTCGCGAGCCTCACGCTGCCGCCGATGTGGGCCCCGGGCCAGCCGCCCGTGTTCACCAGCGACGCGCGCAACGCCGAACCCGAGCGCAGCCCGCTCAAGGGCACCCGCCCCGAAGGCATGCCGCCCACCACCGCCTACATGGCGACCGACTACGAGGTCGACTACCTGCAACCCGCGCGCCTGGGCGACCGCCTGGGCCGGCGCGGCAACCGGCTCGTGCGCTGCGAACCCAAGGCCACGAAGGTCGGGCGCGGCGCGTTCACGACGTGGGAGTACGACATCGTGAACCAGCGCGAAGAGGTCGTGGCCCGCTGCCGCTTCGGCATGTACCACTACCTGCCGCACTAGCGAACAAGCATCCGAATCAGTGCGGCCTCTCGCACCGGCGCGCTGCGTCCCGTGCGCAGGGCATTGGGTGCTCCCCGCAGCGAAATCAAGGAGGAGGGGCGAAGCCCCGGGGGACATTCGCGGAGGGGAGTACCCGATGTCCTGTGCACGCGCCCTGAACCACAACGCTTCATGAGCAAAGCAACAAGATGAACTGGCAAACACAACGCCGCTGGGAAGAAGTCAACGAGGGCGAAACCTTGAACCCCGTGCCCTTCCCCCTCACCGTCTACCGCCTCGTGATGGCCGCCGGCGCCAACCGCGACTTCAACGCCATCCACCACAACACCGAGCACGCCCAATCGACCGGCGCCCCCGAGATGTACGCCAACGTGATGCTGCTGCAGGGCATGTGGGAGCGCGCAATTCGCGAGTACATCGGCACGGCCGGCGTGCTGCATGCCATCCGCGGCTTTCGCATGAAGTCGTTCAACACCGCGGGCGACACCGTCACCGTGCGCGGCCAGGTCGAGCGCAAGTGGATCGACGACAGCGCCGACGCCGCGCACCGCCACCGCCTCGACCTGCGCCTGTGGAGCGAGAACCGCCACGGCGTGTCCGTCGGCCCCGGCCTGGCCGTCGTGAGCCTGCCGCCCTGACATCGCACCCAGACAGAAAAACCATCGGAGACAAGACAGACATGCACAACGGCAGATTCACCCGCCGCCAAGCCCTCGCGCTGGCCGCCGCTCTGGCCACCGGCAGCAGCGCCTTCGCGCAGCAGCCAACGACCACCTGGCCCGACAAACCCATCCGCCTGATCGTCCCTTACGCCGCCGGCGGCGGCACCGACGTGTTCGCGCGCATCGTCGCCGAGGGCCTGGGCAAGCGGCTCGGCCAGAGCGTCATCGTCGACAACCGCCCCGGCGGCAACGGGCAGATCGGCATCACCGCCGTGCAGCGCGCACCGGCCGACGGCTACACCGTGCTGTTCTCGCTCACCTCCATCATCCAGAACCCGCTGCTGTACCCCAACGCCGGCTTCGATCCGTTCAAGGACTTCGTGCCCGTGTCGGAAGCGGGGCGCCTGCCCATCGTCTTCACCGTGAGCAACAAGCTCGGCGTCGACACCCTCGACGGCTTCGTCAAGCTCGCGCGCGCCGCGCCCGGCAAATACTCGTACGGCTCCTACGGCAACGGATCGAGCGCGCACCTGTACGCCGAGGTGCTGCAGGACGCCGCGGGCATCCAGCTGCTGCACGTGCCCTACAAGGGCGAGGCGCCGGCCATCACCGACCTGCTCGGCGGCACCGTCGATGCCGTGTTCGTCTCGGCCAAGGGCGTGGGCCCGCACGTCGCGGCCGGCAAGGCGAAGTCGATCGCCGTGGTCGGCACCGCACGCGCCCCGCTCGCGGCCGGCGTGCCCACCTTCAAGGAACAGGGCTTCGCCGGCATGGAGTCGGTCGGCTGGTTCGGCATCTACCTGCCCGCCGGCACGCCGCAGCCCATCGCGCAGCGCCTCTCGACCGAGGTCGCGCAGGTAGTGCAAAGCCCGGAGCAGGCTGCACGCATCGAAGGCCTGGGCGTGATCCCGGTCGGCAGCACGCCCGCGCAGCTCACCGCCACCATGCGCGCGGACCATGCGCGGTGGAAGCAGGTGATCCAGGCCAAGAACATCAAGCTCGATTGAGACCGCACGCCATGACACGTCTTTCCTCCACGCTCGGCATTGCGCTCGCTGCCTTGTTCGCCCTGCCCGTCGCCGCGCAACAGTCACCGGCCGACTACCCCTCGCAACCCGTCACGCTCGTCGTGCCCTTCCCCGCCGGCGGCATCACCGACAACATCGCGCGGCTGGTCGCACAGGAACTCGGCACCGCCTGGGGCAAGCCCGTCGTCGTCGACAACCGCGTGGGCGCCAGCGGCACCATCGGCGCCGCCGCCGTCGCGCGCGCCCCGAAAGACGGCCACACAGCCCTCTTCACCATCACCACGCACGTGCAGATGCCCGCGCTGCAGCGCAAGCTCTCGTACGACGCGGTGAAAGACTTCGCGGCCGTGTCGCAGATCGGCATCTCGACCTCGGCCCTGGTCGTGACGCCCGACGTGCCCGCCAAGACGCTGGCCGAACTCGTCGCGCTGCTCAAGGCCGAGCCCGGAAAGTACTCGTATGGCTCTACCGGCGTGGCGACCACCTCGCACATCTACGGCGAGCTGTTCAAGAAAGAGGCCGGCGTCGACATGCCGCACGTACCCTACAAGGGCGCAGCACCCATGGTGACCGACCTGCTCGGCGGCCACATCCGCGTGGCCGTGCTCGACACCGGCACCGCCCTGCCCTACCTGCAAAGCGGCAAGCTGCGCGCGCTGGCGGCGCTGGGCACGCAGCGCTCGGCCACGCTGCCGCAGGTGCCGACCTTCCAGCAGGCGGGCTATGCGGGCTTCGAGCCCTATGCGTGGATTGCGCTGTTCCTGCCGGCCGGCACGCCGCAGCCGCGCGTGGACAAGATGTCGAAGGCCGTCGCCGCCATCATCGCCAAGCCCGAGGTGCAAAAGAAGATGCGCGACATGAACATCGAGCCCGTGGGCAGCACGGCCGCCGAGTTCGCCGTGGTGCTGCGCCAGGACGCCGACACCTGGAAGCGCGTGATCGACAAGACCGGCATCCGCCTGGAGGACTGACCGATGACGCCTCCTCCACTTTTCCGCGGCGCCCTCGAAGGCGTCAAGGTGCTCGACCTGTCGTCCGTGGTGCTCGGCCCGCTGGCCAGCCAGATGCTGGCCGACATGGGCGCAGACGTCATCAAGGTCGAGGCGCCGCAGGGCGACCTGGCCCGCTCGGTGGGGCCCGCGCGCCACAAGGGCATGTCGTCGCTGTACCTGTCGTGCAACCGGAACAAGCGCAGCCTCGTGCTCGACCTGAAGCAACCTGCCGCGCGCGAGGTGCTCGACACGCTGGTGCGCGGCAGCGACGTGCTCGTGCACTCCGTGCGCACCGATGCAGCGGCGCGCATCGGCATCGACGCGGCGCGGCTGCTGGAACTCAACCCGCGGCTGGTGAGCGCGCACGTCAAGGGCTTCTCGGACGAGGGGCCGTACGCGGGCCTTCCGGCCTTCGACGACATCATCCAGGCTGCGTCGGGCCTGGCGCAGCTGCAATCGATCTACACCGGCGAACCGCGCTACATGCCCGCGCTCGTGGCCGACAAGACCACCGCGCTGTACGCCGCCTACGCCATCGTCACCGCGCTGTTCCACCGCGAGCGCAGCGGCCAGGGGCAGGCGGTCGACGTGCCGATGTTCGAGACCATGACCGCCTTCAACATGGTGGAGCACCTGTGGGGCCACACCTTCCAGCCGCCCATCGACGACATGGTGTACGGCTCGATCCGCTCCGGCGTGCGCAAGCCTTTTCGCACGGCCGACGGCTACATCGCGCTGGTGCCCTACACCGACGCGCAGTGGCTGCGCTTCTTCGAGGTCGTGGGCCGGCCCGAGCTGCGCGAGGACGAACGCTTTGCCACACTGGCCGCGCGCGTGCGCAACCACACCGTGGTGTTCGGCGAACTCGAACGCGCCACCGGCGCGCGCACCACGGCCGAATGGGTCGCGGCGTTCCGCCAGGCCGACATTCCGGCGATGCCGATCCAGACGCTGCAGCAGTTGCCCGACGATCCGCAGCTGAAAGCCAGCGGCCTGTGGCACGACGCCGAGCACCCGACCGAAGGCACGCTGCGTTTTCCCGGCGTGCCGTTCACGCTGTCGGCCACGCCGGGCGGTGTGCAGCGGCTCGCGCCGTCGCTGGGAGAGCACACGGACGAGGTGCTGGGGGAGTTCGGGTTCGAACGCGCGGCGGTCGATGCGCTGGTGACCGCCGGCGTGGTAGCACGGGCCTGAGGTCTATTCGAGCTTCAAGTTCATGTCCTTGATGAGCCGCGACCACAGCAGGTTCTCTCTGCGCACCGCAGCCATCAACTCACCCGGCCCTTCACCCGAAGGCTCCAGCCCCAAACCGATCATGCGTTCCTGCAGATCAGGCTGCGCCACGGCCTGGCGCACGGCGCCGGCGAGCTTGTCGATGGCCGGTTGCGGCGTGCCGGTGGGCGCGAAGAAGCCCCAGAAGCCGCCGTGCTCGTAGCCCTTGAAGCCCTGCTCGGTGAAGGTGGGGATCTGCGGTGCGAGCGGCATGCGGCGCGTGCCGAACACGCCCAGCAATTTCGCGCGGCCCGACTTCGCGTGCGGCAGCGCCTCGCCCATGGTGACGAAGCCGCCCTGCACCTGGCCGCCGAGGATGTCGATCATCAGCGGCGCGCCGCCCTTGTAGGGCACGTGCGTCATCTGCAGGCCCTCGTCGCGCATGAGCTTCTCGCCGTAGAGGTGACCCGACGAGCCCTGCCCCGCCGAGCCGAAGCTCAGCTTGCCGGGCTGCGCCTTGGCCATGGCGACGAACTCGCGCATGCTCTTGGCCGGCACGCCCTCGCCCACCGCGAACACGAGCAGCCCGTAGTTCGACAGCGACACGGGCGCGAAGTCCTTGAACACGTCGTAGCCGGGCTTGGCCATCAGCAACGGCGCGAGCACGAAGGAGTTGACGGCGAACAACAGCGTGTGGCCATCGGCCGGCGCCTTGGCCACGAAGGACGCGGCAATGGCGCCGTTCGCACCGGGCTTGGGGTCGATCAGCACCGGCTGGCCCAGCGGCTTGGCGATGCGTTCGCCGATGGTGCGCGCGATGCCGTCGACCAGCCCGCCGGCCGCCGACGACACGATCACCTTGATCGGCTGGGTCGGGTAGGCGTCGGCCGCCTGTGCTTTCGGCAAGGCACCGAGCGCGGGGGCCAGCAGTCCGCTCGCGCCCCATTGCGCGAATCGACGTCGTTGCAGCATGGAAGAAGTCTCCTGTTGGTTTTCTTGACGATGAAAGTCGTTCAGCCCGCCGCGCCCCACACGGCCAGCGCATCGAGCGCCTCGACCGTGCCGCCGTCCACCCGCAGCGGGTTGACTTCGAGCGAGACCAGTTCGGGGCCGAGCGCAAGCGCCGCGTTGCCGATGGCGGCCACGGCTTCGGCGATGGCGTCGCGGTCGGCCGCGGGTGCGCCGCGCCAGCCGTCGAGCAGGCGCGCACCGCGCAGCTCGGCCAGCATGTCCTTCACCTCGGCGGGCGTCACGGGCAGCAGGCGCAGGCTGGTGTCGCGCAGCGCCTCGACCCAGATGCCGCCGAGCCCCACGGCCAGCGCCGGGCCCCATTGCGGATCGCGCACGGTGCCGACGAACAGTTCGAGCCCGCCCTGACGCATCGGCGCGACGAGGATGCCGTCGATCTCGGCCTCGGGCCGCGCGGCGCGCACGCGCGCATCCATCGCCTGCCAGGCCGCGCGCACCGCGTCGGCGCCCTGCAGGTTCAGCGCCACGCCGCCGACCTCGGTCTTGTGCGCGATCTGCGCCGAGGCGATCTTCAGCACGACCGGGCCGCCAAGCTCTTGAGCGAAGCGCGCGGCCTCATCGGCGCTGCGCGACAGCCGCACGGGCACCACCGGCACGCCGCGCTGCGAGAGCCAGTCGAGCGTCTCGCGCTCCGAACGCAAAGGCTGCGCGGGCGGCGTGGCCGGCACCGCGGCAGCGACACCTTGCGCGCCTTGACGCCGGCGCAGCGTTTCAGACCAGCGGTGCACCGCCCCCGCCGCGCTCATCGCGTGGTGAATGCCGCAGGCGATGTGGCGGATGCCGGTCTCGGCGATGAGCTCGCGCGACCGCTCGCTCACCTGCATCACGTAGTGGCTGCAGACGATGGCCGGCACCGGGCTGGCCGACAGCCCGCGCGCCACCTGCGCCAGCACGGCGCGGTTCAGCGGCGTGTCGTTGGCCGGCGCGTTGGGCACGTCGGCCACGACGATGGCGGCGCCCAGCGCGGGGTCACGCACCAGCGCTTCGAGGGCGTTACCGAACAGCTCGGGCTCCAGCATGGCCGCGCCAGTCACGTCCAGCGGGTTCTGCGGCGTGCCGTAGCCCGGCAGCACCTCGCGCAGCGCGGCCTCGGTGGCGGGCGCGAGCGGCGTGAGCGCCAGGCCTTCTTCCTCGGCGCGCTCGGCAAAGATCTCGCACATGCCGCCCGACATCGACACGGCCGCCAGCCCACCGGCCGCGAAGGGCCCGGTCATGCTGGCGAAGGCGGCGGTGAACACCAGGTCTTCGATGGAACGCTCGCGCATCAGGCCCAGGCGCTGGCACATAGCGTCGAACACGCGGTCGTCGCCCACCAGCGAGCCGGTGTGGGCCTGCGCGGCCTGCGCCGTGATCTCGCTGCTGCCCATCTTCAGCACCACGATGGGCTTGGCCACGGCCAGCGCGCGCTCGGCCGCGGCGGCAAAGCGCTGCGGGTCGCGCACGGTCTCGGCGAACACGGCGATGGAACGCGTGTGCTCGTCGTCCACCAGGTAGTCGATGACCTCGGCGATGTCGATGTCCGACTCGTTGCCGGTCGACACCATGCGGCTCAGGCCGATGCCGTGCACCTGCGCCATGAACGACAGCTGCCCCGCCAGCGCACCGCTTTGCGACACGATGCCCAGCGTGCCCGCCGGCAGCGGCTCGCGCAGCGAGGCGGTCCACACGGCCGAGCGGTCGACGAAGTTGACGAAGCCCAGGCAGTTGGGCCCGAGGATGCGCAGGCCGCGCGCTCGCGCCTTGGCCGTGAGCTGGCGCTGGCGCTCGCGGCCTTCCTCGCCGGCTTCGGCGAAGCCCGAGCTCAGCAGCACGGCGTTGCCGATGCCCGCGCGCTGCAGGTCGGCCAGCGCGTCGTCGAGCGCGTCGGCCGGCACCATGAGCAGCGCCGTGTCGACCGGCTCGCCGATGGCCTCGGCCGAGGTGGCCGCCGCCATGCCATGAAAGCTGCCGCCGCGCCGGTTGACCGGGTAGAGCTGGCCCGCGTAGCCCAGCGTGCGCAGGCTGGCGAGCGCCGCGTTGGACCACACCGAGCGCTCGGTGGCGCCGACGAAGGCGATGGCCTTGGGGTGGAGGAAGCAGTGAAGAGAAGAAGAGGAGGAAGAAGTCATGGCAGCAGGAAGGAAGGTCGGGTTCAGTCGTCGAGCTTGATGCGCAGGTCGCTCACGAAGCGCTTCTCGTCGGCATAGGTCTTGTGTGCCCAGGCCGTGTAGGCGGGGCTGTCCATGTAGAACCTGACGTAGTCGTTGAGGTCGAGCGTGCGCAGGAACTCGGGGTCGTCCACGGCCTTGCGGAAGGCCTCCTGCAGCGCCTGCACCACCTTCGGGTCCATGCCGCGCGGGCCGGCGATGCCCCACGAGCCGTTGGCCACCACGTCGTAGCCGAGTTCCTTCACGGTCGGCACGTTCAGCCGCGTGGGCGAGCGCGCCTCGTTGAAGGAGGCCAGCAGGCGCACGCGCCCGCCCGCCACGGCGGCACCGAAACCGGCCTCGGAGACCGCGTCCACATGGCCGCCCATGAGCGCGTTGTACAGCTCGGCCGCGCCCTTGAAGGGAATGAAGTTGAACTTCACCCCCGCCAGCGCGGCCAGCCGCTCCATCGACACGTGCGAGGTACCGCCGCGCCCCGTGGTGCCGTACGACACCTCGCCCGGCTTGGCCTTGGCCGCGGCCAGCAGCGCGTTCAGGTCTTTCCACGGCGCGTCCTGGCGCACCGTGATGCCCAGCGTGGCGGCCGTCACGTTGGCCACGTAGGTGAAGTCGGTGGCCGGGTCGTAGCTCACCTTCTGCAGGTGCGGCAGCCGGTACAGCGAACTCAGCATGAGCGACAGCGTGTAGCCGTCGGGCGCGGCCTTGCGCGCCATGGTGGTCGGCGCCAGCGTGGCGGCCACGCCGGGCTGGTTGAGGATCACGATCTGCTGCTTCAGCTCGCGCGAGGCCGCCAGCGCCAGCGCGCGCGCCTGCACGTCGGTGGCGCCTCCCGCGGGGTACGGCACCAGCAGCGTGATCGGCTGCTTGCCGAACAGGCCCTGGGCGCGCGCCAGGAAGGGCAGCGCGGTGCCCGCGGCGGCGAGCGCCGCGCCGTGGATCAGGCGGCGGCGCGCCGGGTCGGTCGGGAAGGAATGCATGGCTTGTCTCCGGTCGGTCGAACAGTCGAATCGTTCGTTCTTCGGCGATGGTCGCGCGCAGCCCTTGGCCGGTCACCGTCGCTTCGGACGACTTTGGCCGCCGCAGCGCTTTCGATCCCGTCGCTTCCGACGATGCCGGCTCGGCGCGGCCATTCCATACTCGGCGCACAACAACGAACCGACCGACGGAGACCGCAGTCCATGGACCTCACCCAGCCCCTGCACAAGGCCCTGCAGGAACGCCCCGGCGCCACCGCCCTCGTGTGCGGCGAGCGCCGCAGCACCTTCGCCCAGTTCGTCGACCGCGTGGCGCGGCTCGCGGCCGTGCTGCAGTCGCTGGGCCTGCAACCCGGCGACCGCGTGGGCCTGCTGGCGCTGAACTCCGACCGCTACGTGGAGTACCTCTACGCCACCTGGTGGGCGGGCGGCGTGATCAACCCGGTCAACATCCGCTGGAGCGCGCGCGAGGTCGCGTACTCGCTGGACGACTGCGACACGCGCATCCTGCTGTCTGATGCGCACTTCGGCGCCGTGGCGCAGCAGCAGCGCGAACTCTCGCGTTCGCTGAAGACGCTGGTGCACTTCGGCGACGGCCCCGCGCCCGACGGCATGGCTGACGCCGAAGCCCTCATGGCGCAGGCGCAGCCCGTGCCCGACGCGCGGCGCGGCGGCGCCGACCTGGCCGCCGTGATGTACACCGGCGGCACCACCGGCCTGCCCAAGGGCGTGATGCTCACGCACGGCAACCTCTACACCGGCCAGCTCTCGGCCAACATGGCGGCCACGCGCCCCGCCGAGGCCGTGGGCCTGAACATGGCGCCCATGTTCCACGTGGGCGGCACCAGCCTCACGCTGCAACTGATGATGCGGCTGTGCACGCAGGTCATCATCCCGGCCTTCGACGAAGTGAAGGTGCTCGAGGCGATCCAGAACGAGCGCGCCAGCGAGACCTTCATGGTGCCCACCATGCTCAAGCGGCTCATCGAGCACCCGCGCTTTGCCGAGTTCGACACCACGCCGCTGCAGCTGGTGCTGTACGGCGCCGCGCCCATCGACGACGCGCTGCTGCTGCAGGCCATCGACAAGCTGCCGCGCGCGGGCTTCTGCCAGCTCTACGGCATGACCGAGCTGTCGCCCGTGGTCACCGTGCTGCCCACCTGGTGCCACCAGCCCGACCAGCCCGCCGCGCGCCGCCGCTCGGCCGGGCGGCCCGTGCCCATCGCCGAAGTGCGCATCGTCGATGCCGACGGCCGCCCCGTGCCGAACGGCACCGTCGGCGAGATCGCCGCGCGCGGGCCGATGGTGATGGCCGGCTACTGGAACAAGCCCGAACAGACCGCCGAGGTGCTGCGTGACGGCTGGATGCACACCGGCGACGGCGGCGTGATGGACGCCGACGGCTTCGTCTACGTGGTCGACCGGCTCAAGGACATGATCGTGAGCGGCGGCGAGAACATCTACTCGGCCGAGGTCGAGAACGCCATCACCCAGCTGCCGCAGGTCTCGATGTGCGCCGTGGTCGGCGTGCCCGACGACCAGTGGGGCGAGCGCGTGCATGCCGTGGTCGTGCTGCGCGCCGGCGAGGCCCTGAGCGCCGAGGCGCTGGTGGCGCACTGCAAGACGCTGATCGCCGGCTACAAGTGCCCGCGCAGCGTGGAGTTTCGCGAAGAGATTCCGCTGTCGCCGGCGGGGAAGATGCTCAAGTACAAGCTGCGCGAGCCGCACTGGGAGGGGCGCGCGCGCAAGGTGGGGTGACGCGCCGGCGGGTGTGTCTGGGTGTGTACGGGTGTGTTTCACCTGCTTGGGGTATGGTGGCGGGCCGCCACCTGCACCCACTGCGACATGCACCGCCGCCTCCTCGCTCTCGCCCTGCCCTGCTTTCTGCTCCTTGGCCTCTCGCCCGCCTTTGCGAACGGCAGCCTGCAGTGCGACGGCCGGCCGTACGCGGTCGAGATCCAGTTCAGCCTCTCGACCGGCCAGCTGACCGAGCTGATCGTGGCGAACACCGCCTCCGATGCCGGCGAGACCGAACGTTTCAGCCTGCAGCAGCGCTTCGTCGACCATCGCCGCCAGTTCATGCGCGCGCGCGGCACCGGCCTGGACCGCCCGCAGGTGGCCGTGGCGCTGCGCGTGGCCGGCGCGACGGGCACGCTCAGCTACCGCGGCGCGCAGTACGAGCTGCGCTGCAACTGGACCGCGCTGGGCTGACCCACCCTGTCGTGCGTTCACGCTTCGCATGCCGCAAGACCGCACCCTTCTCTATGCCGGACGCGGGTTCGAGGTGGCGCATGTGCGCCTGCACGCGCCGCAGGGGCCCGCGTGGAGCGACCTGTACACCGTGGCCTCGCCGCGCGTGGTCTTCCCCATCGGGCGCACGCGGCTCGACGTGCGCTCGGGCGAGCACACCTGGCTGACCGACGCGCTCACCGCCATCCGCTTCGGCGATGCCACCGCCTACCGGCTGCGGCCCGAGACCGCGACCGTGCGGCACAGCCTCGTGGTCAGCGGCCAGGCATCGGTGAGCCCGGCCCAAGGTGAAAGCGCGGCGGGCGTGAGCGTCTGCCTGCTGACCCCGCAGGCGCTGTACCGCATGCACGCGGCACGGCGCCAGCTGCCGGACACCGACAGCGCACAGGCCGCGGCCCTGGTGGCCGCGCTCGTCGCCGAGCTGGGCAGCGCGCCGCACCAGGCGCCCTGGCACGGCGCCGTCGCACGCGCACGGCAGCTGCTGCTGACCGAAGGCAGCGGCCCGGGCGCGCGGCCTGCTCTCTCGCTGGACGAACTGGCCGAGGCCGTGTCGCGCTCGCCCTTTCACCTGGCGCGGCGCTTTCGCCAGCAGACCGGCCTGAGCCTGCACCAGTACCGCCAGCACCTGCGGCTGGCGGCGGCGATGGAGCGGCTGGCCGACGGCGAGCGCGACCTGGCCGGCCTCGCGCACGACCTGGGCTACTGCAGCCAGAGCCACCTGGGCGCCGTGTTCCGGCGCGGCGTGGGCGTCACGCTCGGCGAAGCCCGTCGCGTGCTCGGGCCGGCCGGCGCAGCAGGCGCACGAATCTGATAGCTTTCGTGCCGCCCGGGCCACAGACTGGCCCGATGACGCCATCGCCTCGCACCCTCTGGACCGGCGCGCTCGCCGCGCTGGCCGCCGCCCTCATCGGCAGCGCTTGGCAGCTGCTGTCGCGCCACGGCGTGACTGCCACCGCGCTCGGGCCGATGGACCTCGCCCTGCTGCGCTACGGCATTCCCGCGCTGCTGCTCAGCCCGCTGTGGCTGCGCGGCAGGCTCGTGCCGCCGGGTGCGTCGCGCGGCGCGCTCGTGCTGCTCGTCGTCGGCAGCGGCCTGCCCTTCGGCCTGCTGGTTCTGGCCGGCGCGCAGTGGGCGCCTGCCAGCCACATGGGCATCTTCATGGCCGGCAGCCTGCCGCTCTTCACCGCGTTGGGCGCGTGGGTCTACCGGGGCGAGCGCGTGCACGGCCTGCGCCTGCTCGGGCTGGCCGGCATCGCCGTCGGCATGGCCGTGTTCGCGGCGGGCAGCTTCGGCGAGGGCTTGCGCCAGCAGCACTGGCGCGGCGACCTGCTCTTTCTGCTGGCGGCCCTGTTGTGGACCGTCTACTCCCTGGCCTTCGGCCGCTGCGGCATGAGCGCGTGGCAGGGCGCGGCCTTCGTCAACGGCGCTTCGACCCTGCTGCTGTTGCCGCTGCTGTGGCTCGCCGGCCCGCCGCGACTGTTCGCCGCGCCGTGGAGCGACATCGCGATGCAGGCCGCGGGGCAAGGCGTGGTCGCCGGCCTGCTGGGGCTGGTCGTCTACGGCATGGCGATCACGCGGCTGGGGGCCGCACGCGCCGCGCTGTCGTCCGCGCTCGTGCCCGTGCTGACCACGCTCGGCGCGGCGTGGTGGATGAACGAGCCCGTCACGCGCCCCGCGCTGCTGGCGCTGTCGTTCGTGGTGCCCGGTGTGGTGCTCGCGAGCGGCGCGCTGCGGTGGCGGGTGCCCGCGCAACGCGACAGCGAAGGGCAGGCCCCGGGGCAGAATGCGGCGGCGTCCTTGCCCACTTCCGAAAGCACTCGCTCATGAAGCAAAAGATGAATCGCCTTCGCACCGCCGCGCTCGTGGCCGCCTCGTTCGCGTCGCTCTTCGCCTTCTGCGGCGCGGGCTGGGCGCAGCGACCGGAACCGCAGCAACAGCCACAGGTACAGCAGCAGCCGCTGCAACGCAGCGTCGTGCGCGTGCCCACACCCTTCGTCGAGAACGGCGCGCCCGTCACGCTCGAGATGGTCATCTACAAGCCCGACGGCGCCGGCCCGTTCCCCACGGTCGTGTTCAACCACGGCTCCACCGGCATCGGCAACGACCCGGCCTTGTTCAAGCAGACCTGGGCGCCCGAGCGAACCGCCCGCTGGTTCACGCAACGCGGCTGGCTCATCGCCTATCCGCAGCGGCGCGGACGCGGCCAGTCGGACGGCCTGTACGACGAAGGCTTCACCGCCAAGCGCGAGCACTACAGCTGCGAGCCCGCCATCGCCCTGGCCGGCTTCGACCGCGCCGTGGCCGACGTCGACACCCGTCGCATGGAAATCGCAGGCCACTCACGCGGCGGCATCCTCGCGGTTGTGTATGCGGGCCTGCACCCCGACATGTTCCAGGGCGTCATCAACTTCGTCGGCGGCTGGATGGGCGACAAGTGCCCCGGCAACGCCGCCGACGCCATCAACCCCGCCACCTTCCGCCGCGGCGCGGCCTTTGCCAAGCCCACGCTGTGGCTCTACGGCGAGAACGACCCGTTCTACGCGATGTCGCACAGCCGCAAGAACTTCGAAGCCTTTCGCGACGCAGGCGGCAAGGGGCGCTTCGAGAGCTTCACGCTGGAGGCCGGCATGAACGGGCACGGGCTGATTGCGCAGCAGGGGCTGTGGGGGAAGACGGTCGAGGCGTATCTGGCGGCACCGTGAAGTAGTGCGCCAGCGGTGATCGGGAGCGCCTGCGCTGCGGCCATGTCCGTGGCTATACTGCGCCGATCACGTCCACACAGGGCGTGATCGGGATTGGCGTCCCGATGAAATCACTGCGACGTAAAAGCCGCAGCCACCCCGCAGGGTCTGCGGCTTTGTCGTTCGTGCCTCCTTCCTGTTTAGGCGGCTCGATGGGCGGGCGCGAGCCCGGCCGGTTTCACGCAAGTGGTTTCCCGGTACGCCAACCCGTCGAGCTGCCGCCCTCAATTGGCGTTGGGTGCGTCGGTTTCAGCAAACCGAAACCCTTGGAGGCCATTCATGGCTGCATCTGCATCTCCCCGCGCGTCCGCGCACGCGTCTTCGCTTCCTGCGTCTTCTGAAGAAACCGCCAGTGCCGAATCGCTCGCGCTGCAGGCGTGTGATGACGTCGACAGTCTTCATGCAGTGCAACGCGCCTACGCGTGCATCGAGAAGCTCATCGTTCCGCAGCGTGTGGGGGAGACGGAAGAAGTCTTTCCGACGCGCACGGAGCTGGGGGCGTTGGTGCGGTTGGTGAATGAGGAACTGCAGCGGCGGATCGAAGCGGCCGATGTCACGACTCAGTCACTGCGTGCGGCGCTTGGTGGTGAAGGCGGTGTGCAATGCGCGCCTCGCGCGATTCATCCCTCTTCGAATCGGCTCGAAACGGAAGCTGAAAGAGCCAGCGGTGCGCCGACGGGCCGGGGATAGCCCACCTCGCTCAGGATTTCATCGAAATCCAGGTGCAGCAGTTCGACAAGCTTGTCGATATCCCGCAGTTTCATGGTCCCGTTCGCCATCAAGGTTTCGGCACGCCGTTCTGACGTGCCGAGCGCAGTCGCTATGTCGCCGAGGGTGAACCCGGCGGCGGCAAGCTCTCTTCGAAGAATGGCGAGTAAATGCGGCGTTCCGTGCATCGCTGGACTGGCAGTAGTGATGCCCGCGCTCGAATCGCGCGGAGCTGTTCCGCGCGATTGTTCCGAGCATGGCGATGATCGCGGCGTGTTATCCGGGAGGTAGCGCCTCCTGCCACTCCGGGTATCCCGGTATCGCGGACCCGCGCAGGGCCTTTTTGCTTCATCCTGCCCGGCTTCACCTGCCGGAATTTCGGGACGGAGGCGGAGGGCAAAATGCGCCTGAGCGACCGCCCGTCGATGCTGTGAACTTGTTGCAAGCGACTTGGCCGCACCTCTTCGCGCCGTCATCGGGCGATCCGTGCAAACGACATGCAGGGACATCTACGAAATGAAAGACATGAAAACGCCTCTGCGACGGCAGTTGAGTGGCGATCTGCTCCTGGCAATGAAGGCGAAAGATTCCGTCGCAATCTCGGCATTGCGATCCGTTCTTTCCGCGTTGGACAACGCTTCGGCCGTTCCGGCAAGCACTGTCCCCGTTCCAGTCTTCGGTCTGAATGGCGACGTTCCCAGAAGAGAGCTTTCGGACATGGATTGCCAGGAGATCATCGGCGCCGAGATAGGCGCCTGGTCTTTGGCGGCCCAAGAGCATGAGCGCCTTGGGAATGGCGATGAAGCGGCCCTCTTGCGTGCGCAGAAAGCTGCGATCGAGCGCTACATGGGAACCGGTGAGCGCACCCCACGGGCCCTTTCAACCGATCGTGACGGAAACGCCGCTGCTGGTGAGCGGTGAGGTCAGGCGCCGGACGTGAGTGAAGCGAGGCGGGCCGCGTTAATCAGCACTGCGAAACCTCTTCAGGCTTGCCTGCACGACGCCGCCTCCATATCACGGCGTCCGCCAAGTAGTGATGGAAGTTCAAGACGAAGTGCGCAATAAGAACCGTCGGAAGCCCCAGCCAAAGAAGGCTCTCTCCCACATGATCGGCGGCCACGAACAAGGCAGCTCCCCCGATGGAACACGTCAGAAAAAATGTCGCTGGCGATTTCAGAACCTCAACCAACGACTTGCGTCGCACCGAAGCACTGTCTGATTCTTCGCTGCTTTGTCCCGTCATGACTTCGGTCCGCCGTTGGCGATAGACGAATATCAGGTACTGGATGTTGTGCCAGACGTTGACCACCAACCAGCCCACCGTGATGTCGCTGATCCAGACATAGGCAACCAGCGAAATCACCAGGTGCGAGAGCACGAAGCTGTTGAAGGGCTCATTCGTCGGCTTCTCGCTCCTGGCCTGCATCATCAGGCGAGCGAACCAGAACAATGCGCCGGCGATGGCCGCGATGCCCACTGCAAAGGTCAACTCCTGCGGAACGGGAGGAAACCAGATGGGGTACCCCAGGAAGCTTTGGGGCGCCTGCGCGCTGCGATGCAGGTACCCCCACGCGGGAAACAAATAGACCAGCAAATAGGGCAGCTTCCGGAAAGGCACCTGAAGCCGCCGGTCATGACGTCTGGCGATTCCATAGCTTTGGCGGGCAACATGGAACGTCTGAAGCACGAAATACAGGGCAAGCAACCCGGCCGCTTCATAGGCCAGCGCAATGACCGTCAAAGCCGCCAATATCAAGAGAGGTGCGACAACGATCAGGACCCAGCGCAGGCGAAGGTGCGAATAGATCGCGCCGATGCGCGTGTAGGTCGCAACCAGATGAGGATTCGCCAGCAGCCATACATTGATATAGAGAATGGCCAGCATCATCGGCGCGGACCACGATGCCAGCGCGCCGGCCGTCAGCGCTGCGAACAGGTTGCCAAAGATGAGCCAATGCTCCTGGCGCATCGCGGTGTTGGTGCCGCTCCCAGCCGCAAGCTGCGCCTGGGCGGTCATGTCGCCGCAACCGGCATGGGCGGGGGGCGTGGCGACCCGAGGGGCGCGGGTTTGGGCGGCACCGAGAACACGGTGCGAGGCCGCAGATAACGTTCGAGGTCGGTACGCATGCTTTCGTATGCCGCATTCCGCGCTGCCGTGAATCTCGACTCGAGGCTCGCACGGCTCACGACGCCGGACAGACCCGCCGGGGGAAGTTGCTGGTGCGGATCGAAGTATTCAATGACCTCGCAGGGGTAGCAATGGCCGTCCGCGTCGTACTGGCTGAGGACCTTCACCTTGTAGACCACCCCGCCCTCCTTGGCCGGATCCACGGGAAAGCTGAAAGCCAGAGTGAGCTCGGGGGCCTTCGGAGGAGCCTCGCCTTCAATGGGCTGGAAGCCAGCGCGCTGGTAAGCGCGAACAATGTTCTCCTTGAGGCTGGGCAAACTGAGGCCAACGAAGGCGTTGCCGAACAAGGTCTTTTCCCCTTCCCATTGCCGCTTGTAGTCGAACCGAAACGCAGGGTCGATATGTTCGCGCCCGGCAGACTCGATCGTCGCGTACGCGTTGTCGATCGCCAGTAAGAGCCGCGCGCTCAGGTCGTACTGAGCCATCCACGGAAGCGCCTTGACCTCTGGCGCGTTTTTTATCTCGAAAAATCTCAAGTAGCATGGATTGCACTTCTTCTTTCCATCGAGCAACTCCTCGGCAGATACGAGAACTGTCGGCACGAACCGCCACTTCGGATCCGCATTGAATTTGAACTCGAAGATCGTCGACTTGTTCTTCTGCTGGCCCACAGCCACAAGAGAGAAGTCCGACTTCTGGAACGCCTTGCTCACCATCGACCTGAATTCCGCCCCGCTGATATTTCGGTAGGCGGCGACCGGAAGAGCGGGCCTTGCGCTCTTGTAGCTGAGATCCAGAACGCTTCGATACAGCTCCGGCTGGGCGAATGCGGTCAGCCCGGCCAGCAAGAAGCATCCGCCAAGCAAAGCTTTTCGAATACCGGAAGTAAATGCCATGTGTGCTCCCTGTAACAGCGCCCGTGTGTGCGTGGACTCGCCATTGGCGCAAATTGTTTTTTGACGAATGTCCAATACCAGCCGATAACGCGGCCCCGAATCGTCGCATGGAACCTCTCTGCGAGATAGGCACGGCCTTGGTTAAACGCCTCAGACAAGCATCCATCGGTGCGATGGAATTCGGCGTTTAGCGAAAAAGTTCCGAGACTAATTGGGGGCTCAAACACCTGTTGCCCGCAAACGACGGCTTCCGCCTACAGAGCGCCCCCTCCATTTGTGTCCCCAAATTGAGCACAATCCCCCCATGCCAAACATCGCCTCCATCCTCAAAGCCGAAATCTCCCGTGTCGCTCGCAAGGAAGTGCGAGCGGAAATCGAAACCCTCAAGAAGGCCTCCGTCGCGCACCGCGCATCGATTGCCGACTTGCGCCGTCAGGTGAGCGCGCTCGAAAAGGAATTGCGCAAGGTCGCCAAGGGCTCCGCGCGTCAGGCGCCGGCCGCCGCCGGTGCTGCGGGTGACGACGCCGACGCGGGCGGCCCCAAGCGCCGCTTCAGCGCCAACCGGCTGGCCGCGCACCGCGCCAAGCTCGGGCTGTCCGCGGCGATCTATGGGCAGCTGGTCGGCGTGTCGGGCCAGACGATCTATCACTGGGAACAAGGCAAGGCGCGCCCGCGTGCGGCGCAGTTGGAGCGACTGGCCACGGTGCGGGAACTCGGGGCGCGCGAGATTGCAGAGCGGCTGGAAGCGCAGTAAGTAAGTCACGGGCCGCACAGCATGAAACTCGGCTACACCATCGTCTACGTTCCCGACGTCGCTCAGTCGCTGAAGTTCTTCGAGCAAGCCTTCGGCCTGCCCACGCGCTTCCTGCACGAATCGGGCACTTATGGCGAACTCGAAACTGGCGAGACCACGCTGGCGTTCGCCGCACACGCGCTCGGCGATTCCAACTTTCCGGGCGGGCATGTCGCCGCCTCGGACTCCGCGCAACCGCTGGGCATGGAGCTGGGCCTCGTGACGCCCGACGTGCCCGCCGCGCACAGCCGCGCGCTCGCGGCCGGCGCCACGCAGCTGTCGGCGCCGGTGACCAAGCCCTGGGGGCAGGTGGTCTCGTACGTGCGCTGCCCCGACGGCACGCTGGTCGAGCTGTGCTCGCCCATCGGCGGCTGACGGACGCCCTGCCCGGCTAGCAGGTCAGCCGGCGCCTACCGGAGATAGTTGCCGATCCACGTGCCGGCCTTCGTGATGTAGCCACGAACACCGTCGCGCACGACCTCAAGCACCTGCGGATCAAACGACAGATCGATGTCGTCGTACACCGGATCGATGACCACCTCGCCCGTGGCATCGATGCATCCCCACTTGTGGTTCGTGTGCAGAAAGACGGCGAACCCTGCATAGCAGAAGCTCGACAGGTCGTCGAAGACGGGGTCGATTGCCACATTCCCAGCCGTGTCGATGAAGCCCCATTTCTCCCCGATGCGGACTTTGGCCAGTCCGTTCTTGGCGAAGCCGGCAGCCTCCACATAGCGGGCCGGAATTCGGGGTTCACCGCTCGCGTCCATGTAGCCATGGCGATGGTTGCCTCCCTTGAAGGTCGCCAGCCCGCACGCATCGAACTCATCGAATGTCTTGAATGCCGGGCGCAGCACTTCCTTGCCGGTGACGTCGATGAATCCTATGAAGTCGGCGCGCCTGGCCTTGGCGAGACCATTGACGGCGAATGCACCGATCCCGTCGTAGAGGGTCGGAACCACCAGTTCCCCTCGGACATCGATGCATCCGCAGGTGCCTTCCGGGGTCCGGATCATCGCGAGGCCCGAGTCGTCGAACGAGCGGGCATACTCAAAAACCGACGCGAAGACCTTGCGGCCCTTGGCGTCCACGAAGCCGTGCTGAAACAGCTGTTCCCGGTCGAGGATCACCTTGGCGATGCCCTGGCTGGAAAAATCTTCGGCCTGATGGAACGACGGGCCGACCACGGTGCGACCCGTTCGATCGATGAACCCGAGGCCGGTTTCGCTTTCGATATCCAATCGCGCAACCGCAAGGCCGTTCGTGGCAAAAGGCCCGACGTCATGAAACTGCGGAGAAACAACGACCTCCCCTCCGAGATCGATAAATCCGAAGAGGCCGCTCGTGGCGGATCTGATGAGAAGCATGGACTCTTTCGCTGTACCGAGGGACAGTCGAAATGATACGGAGGCTTCTCAGGCGCAGATTTCTAGTCGATCAACGCCACCGCCCGCCGCGCAAACCCCGCGGCCTGCGCGCCCACCTGCACCGCATCGGCCGCCGCAGCGCTCCCGCTCTTCGCGCGCGCCGCGATGCCTTCGAGGATCACGGCAAAACGGAACAGCGAGAACGCCAGGTGGAAGTTCGTCACCGGCTCGGCGCAGCCGCCGGCCTGCTGGTAGTGGGCGATGTACTCGGCCTGCGTGGGAATGCCTTCGGCCGCGAGGTCGATGCCCTGCATGCCCTCAAACTCGTCGGCGCCGGTGTGCCAGGCCATGCAGTTGTAGGCCACGTCGGCCAGCGGGTGGCCCAGGGTGGACAGCTCCCAGTCGAGCACGGCGATCACGCGCGGCTCGGTGGGGTGGAACATGAGGTTGCCGAAACGGAAATCGCCGTGCGCGATGGTGGTCTGGTCGCCCGGCGGCAGGTTGACGGGCAGCCAGGCGATGAGGCGCTCGATGTTGGCGTCTTCGCGCGTGCGCGAGGCCTCCCACTGGCGGGTCCAGCGCGCGATCTGGCGCTGGAAGAAGTTGCCGGGGCGGCCGTAGTCGGTGAGGCCGACGGCGGCCAAGTCGACCGCGTGCAGGCGCGCCAGGGTCTCGGCCATCGCGAAGTAGTACGCGCGGCGCTCGGCGGGTGCGATGCCGGGCAGCGCGTAGTTCGACAGCACGCGGCCTTCGAGCTTCTCCATCACATAGAAGGGCGTGCCCACCACGGTGCGGTCGTCGCAGTACTGCACGGTGCACGGCACGGGCACGTCGGTGGCGGCCAGTGCGCGCAGCACGCGGTACTCGCGATCGACCGCGTGGGCCGAGGGCAGCAGTTCGCCGGGCGGCTGCTTGCGCAGCACCAGCGCGCGGTTGTCGAAGTCGACGAAGAAGGTGGGGTTCGATTGCCCGCCGCCGATGCGCGCCAGGCGCATCGGGCCTTCGAGCTCGGGCAGCGCCTGCCGCAGGTGGCGCTGCAGGCGGTCGGCGTCGAACTCGATGCCTGCGGGGGTGGCGTCTGCAGCTGCGCTCATGGCCGGCGGAACACGGGCTCGCGTTTCTCCAGGAAGGCTTTCACGCCTTCGGCGAAGTCGGGCCGGTCGATCAGCTCGCGCTGGCGCTCGGCCTCGTGGCGCATCTGGCCGACGAGCGACTGGCTCGCGGCCGATTCGTACACGGCGCGGATCTCGCGCGCGGCGTGTGCAGGCAGGCGCGCGAGCCGCTGTGCAACGGCCACGGCCTGGGCGCGCAGTTCGGCGTCGTCCACGCAGGCCCACACGAGGCCCCATTGCGCGGCCTGCTCGCCCGACAGGCGCTCGCCGAGCAGCGACATGCCGACGGCGCGCGCGCGGCCCACGAGCCGCTCGAGGAACCAGGTGGTGCCCAGGTCGGGCACGATGCCCAGGCGCGGCATGAAGGGCAGGTAGAAGTAGGCCGATCGCGCCACCAGCACGACGTCGGCGGCCAGCGCCACGCCCACGCCGGCGCCCGCGGCGGGGCCGTTGACGGCGTTCACCACGGGGAAGGGCATGCTGCGCAGGTCTTCGATGAGGCGGTTCGACATCGCCTCCATCGCGTCGGCCGTGCGCTGGCCCAGGCTGCCGGGCGCGCTGGCGTCCATGCTGCCGAGGTCGGCGCCCACGCAGAACGATTTGCCGACGCCGGTGAGCACCACGGCGCGCACCTCGCCTTCGTCGCGCAACTGTGCGAGCCGCTGGCGCAAGGCCTCCTGCAGTGGCACGGTGAGCGGGTTGAGGCGCTTGGGAATGTTGAAGCTGAGGATGGCGACGTCGCCGTCGCGCTCGTACAGAAGGGGGTCCTGGTCATCAGGCTGGCTCATGGGTGGGCTCCGAAGGGCGTGGGTAGACAAAGGGGGTTCACTTCATGTTCAGCGCGGGCCCGACCGGGTCGAGGTCCACGCCGTTGAAGCGCACGGGCTGCATCGACGCGTAGGCGTGCAGGTCGGCGGCCGAATTGGCCATGGCCACGCCGGGCAGCAGCATCGAGATGCGCGGGCTCTTGAGGGTGCTGGCGGCCACGCGCACGCTCTCGCGCGTGGGGTTGGCGCCGGCCTCGCGCAGCACGTGGGCCATGAGCTGCGCCACGATGTAGCCCGACACGCCGCTGCCGTTGCTCGGGTCGACGCCGCTGGCGTGGGTCTTGAGCAGCTCGAGGTACTCGAGCACCTCGGGGTCGCGGCTCCAGCGCGGGCTCATGGGCTCCTTGTAGACGGCGAGCGCGACCACGCCCTTGGCCTTGTCGGCGCCCGCGGGCTCGAAGGCCATCTTCACGGAGGCGGCCGCAAAATTGAGGTACCGGTCGGGCGTCCAGCCCACGTCGGCGACCTTGCGGATGGCCTGCGCGGCGGTGCGCGCGGTGGCGGCCATCACGAGCACGTCGGCACCCGACGACTTGAGCTGCACCACCTGCGAATCGACGGTGGGGTCGGTCACCTCGAAGGTGGCCTGCGCCACGATCTTGGCCTTGCCCTGTTTCGACAGGCCTTCCTGCAGACCCTTGAGCACTTCGCGCCCGAGGTCGTCGTTCTGCATGAGCACGGCGATCTTGGCGTCGGGGCGGTTCTCGATGATGTGGCGCGCGAACACACGGCCCTCGCCCTGGTAGCTGCCGAGAAAGGGCACGGTCCACGGGTACTTGGCGGCGTCGTCGAACTGCGAGGCGCCCGACTGCACGAACAGCTGCGGCACTTTCTTGGCGTTCATGTAGCGCTGGATGGCCATGTTGGGCGCGGTGCCCAGGTTGCCGAAGATGGCGAGCACCTGGTCTTCCTCGACGAGGCGGCGCGCCACCTCGACGGTCTTGGGCGGCGAGTACTGGTCGTCGTAGATCAGCAGGCGCACCTTGCGCCCGTGGATGCCGCCCTGCTCGTTGAGCTTCTTGAAGTAGGCCTCGGCCACCTTGCCGACCACCGAGTAGCCCGACACGGGCCCCGACAGCGGCATGGGCATGCCCAGCACGATTTCGGCGTCGCTCACGCCGGCTTCGGGCTTCTTCTGGGCCAGGGCCGGCAGGCTGGTGCAGAGCGTGGCAAGGCCAGCCACCAGGGCGGTACGGCGGGAAAGCGGATGAACCATGTCGCGTGTCTCCTTCTGTGTTGCTGAGTGGCCGGGTGGCCTGCGTCGTCAGTCGTCGGAAAGCGGTTCAGGCCGTGGCCCGGTTCGGCCCCATGTAGCCGAAGAGGTGGCCCGCCACCTTGCGCATCTGGATTTCTTCGGAGCCCTCGGTGATGCGGTAGCGGCGGTGGTGGCGGTAGATGTGTTCGAAGGGCTTGTGGCGCGAGTAGCCGATGCCGCCGTGCACCTGCATCGCGCGGTCGGCGGCCTCGCACACCAGACGGTTGGCCCAGTAGTTGCACATCGAGACCTTGTCGGACAGCTGCTTCTCGACCTGCGGCTTGGGCATCTGGTCCATCTGCCACGCGGTCTTGCGGATGAGCAGGCGCAGCATCTCGACCTGCGTGGCCAGCTCGACCAGCGGAAACTGGATGCCCTGGTTGCGCGCCAGCTCTTCGCCGAAGGGCTTGCGCTCGCGCGCGTACTTGACGCTCTCGCGCACACAGTAGTCGGCGGCGCCCAGGCTCGACGCGGCCTGGCGGATGCGGTTCTCGTGCACGAAGTGCTGGGCAATGGCCAGGCCGCCGTCGAGCGGGCCGAGCACGGCGTCTTCAGGCACCCACACGTTCGTGAAGCTCACGCGCGGGTGGTCGGTGGGCATGTTGAAGGTCCAGAGGTACTCCTCGATCTTCACGCCCTCGGCCTGCGCGGGCACGAGCAAGGCGCTGATGCCGCGCGCGTCGCCGTCGCGCCCGCTCGTGCGCGCAAACAGCACGCAGTGCGTGGCGGTGTGCATGCCGGTGGTCCACATCTTTTCGCCGTCGATGCGAAAGCCGGCGCGGCCGTGGCGTGCCTCGGGCACGGCGCGGGTTTCCATGTGGGTGGCGTCGGAGCCGTGCTGCGGCTCGGTGAGGCCGAAGGTCAGGCGCACGCGCTCGTCGAGCATGCCCTGGATGAGTTCGTCGCACTGCGCGGGCGTGCCGAAGTCACGGATGGCCAGCACGAAGGGGTTGTTGGCGACGATCGAGTGTTCGTTCTGCAGGTCGTTGTGCAGACCCAGGCCGCGCGCGGCAAAGTGCTCGCGGATCACGGCCATCCAGAGGTTGCTGCCGTCGCGCCCGCCGAATTCGGCGGGCAGCGCAAAGCGCAGGTGGCCCGCGCGGTCGGCGCGGTGGCGCGCCTCGGCCAGCAGCGCTTCCCATTCGGGGCGCGGCAGGCCGCCGTTCTCGAAGTCGGTGCGGGCCCATTCGCGGCGGTGGTCGAAGAAGCGCTCGTTGTCGTCCTGCGCCTGCAGCGGCGCGATCTCGCGGTCGATGAAGGCGTCGAGTTCGGCGAGGTAATCGACGAGGTCGCGGGGCAGGTCGAAGTCCATGGCTCAGTCTTTCTTCTTCGTGCCGGCGGCATAGCCGGGCTGGTCGATGGCGAGCTTGTCGCACGTGGTCTGGCGCAGGTGGTCGATCAGGCCGGGGGTGGCGGGGTCGAGTTCGCCCGAGGCGATGCGGGTGCAGAGCAGGCGGTTGGCTTCGGCCAGGTCGGCGGGTGCATCAGGGCCCAGCAGTGCGTGCAGCCGCGTCAGTTCACCTGCTTGCGCCGTGGGACCGAACTGCACTTCGCGTCGCACGATGTCGAGCGTGTTCGCCGCCACGCGCGCGTGGAACGCAACCTGCCCTTCGGTGGCCGGCACCACCTGCTCGCGCAGGAAGGTGGCAACGGCCTCGAGCAGCTCGACGATGTCGGGACGGTCCTGCATCAGGCGGCCTCTTCCTCGGGGGCGAGCAGCGCCAGCAGGTCCGATTCGGCCTCCGAGGCGCGACGGCCGATGGCGGCCTTCTCCACATCGCGCTCGCGGCCGCTGAGCCAGGCATGCACCATGGCTTCGCAGACGATGCCCCACTTGAGCGTGCCCAGCACCTCCCACCAGCGCACGCGTTCCGCATCGACCTGCCCACCCTCGGCCATGTAGCCCTCGAACAGTTGCTCGCGCGTGCCGAAGCCGCCCACGGGCAGCGCACCGTGGCCGAAGCGCCAGGAGCGCACGCACATCCAGCCGAGGTCTTCCATCGGATCGCCGAGGTGCGCGAGTTCCCAGTCGAGCACGGCGCGCAGGCCCTCCTCGCCGACCATCAGGTTGCCGTTGCGGAAGTCGCCGTGCACGAGCACCAGCGCGGGCACGTCGGCCGGTGCGTGCGCGCGCAGCCAGCGGAAGGCGAGTTCGAACACGGGGCGCGCGGTGCCGTGGCTGCGGTGCAGGCCGATCTGGAAATCAAGCTCCGCCCGCGCGGCGGCCGTGCGCAGCGGCGGCAGCTGGTGTGCGGGCAGGCGGTGGATGCGCGCCATGGCCGCGCCGCACTGGCGCGCCAGCACGCGGCGCGCGCCGGCCAGGCGCTCGTCGCGCACGATGCGGCGGCCCAGGGTTTCGCCCTCGATGCGATCCATGACGAAGCCTTCGCCGAGCCCGTCGGCCGGCTGCAGCACATGGCGCACGCCGGGCACGGGCACGCCGCCTGTGCGTGCGGCTTCGATGAGCTGCGCTTCCGCCGTCAGGCCCGCGGTGCCCAGGACGCGCGCGCCGCTGGCATCGGCCGCGCGGCGCAGCACCAGCGGCTGGGCCTGGCCCGCGCCGCCCGTCGCCACATCGAAAGCCCAGGTTTGCTGGCTGGCGCCGCCCGAGAGCCGGCGCACGGCCTGCACCGCATGGCCATCGGGCACGAGCCGCCCGGCCAGCCGCTGCAGTGCGTTCGCGATCAGCGCCGCGTCATCGTGCACGGGCGAAGCGTGCCTGGAGCTTGCGCAGCAGCCCGACCACGCCGCCGGGCATCGCGAACATGAAGGCGATCAGCACCACGCCGTACACCGCCCAGGGCGCGGCCTTGGAGACCTTCTCGGCCAGCGAGGGCACGAACATGATGAAGATGGCGCCGAAGATCGCGCCGTACAGCGTGCCCACGCCGCCCACCACGATGCCCACCAGCAGCGAGATCGACAGGAAGAGCGTGAACGAATCGGGCGCCACGAACTGCACCGCGATGGCCGACAGCGCGCCGCCCACGCCGGTGTACGCGGCCGAGACGCCGAAGGTCATGGCCTTGTAGTGGCTGTTGTCCACGCCCATCGCCTCGGAGGCCATGGCGTGGTCGCGGATGGCGCGCATGGCCCGGCCGCTGCCGCTTTGCAGCAGGTTGTGGGCAATGAAGAACATCACGACCGCGACGAACAGCGAGAACAGGTAGAGCCACTGGTCTTCGTTGAGCGGCAGGCCGAAGGGCGCAGCAGGCTTCATGAGCACGATGCCCTGCACGCCGCCGGTCCAGGCCTCGAGGTGCTTGTACTTGAGCAGCTGCGGCATCGCCACGCCGAGCGCAAAGGTGGCCAGCGCCAGGTACAACCCTTCGAGCTTGAGCGCGGGCCGCCCGAACAGGTAGCCGACGATCAGGCACACCACGGCCGCCGCCGGCACCGTGAGCCAGTACGGCACGCCCGCATGCTCCATGAGGATGCCGGTGGTGTAGGCGCCAATGGCATAGAAGGCGCCGTGGCCCAGCGAAATCTGCCCGTTGTAGCCCGTGAGGATGTTCAGGCCCAGCAGCGCAATGGCATACGAGATCACCATCGTCGCCTGGAACAGCTGGTAGCCGCGCGCCACGAAGGTGATGCCGATGGCCAGCACGATCAGCAGGCCGACCCACAGGAGCGGCGAGCGCGAGGGCTTGGCGGCGGTGCGTGCATCGGCCGACCCGGCGAGCGGTGCCATGGCAGTCGGCAGGGAGGAAGCTTGGGGAGAGTTCATGCGATCAGACCCGGGTGACCAACTTGCGGCCCATGAGGCCGGAAGGCTTGACGATGAGCACGCCGACGATCAGCACCAGCGCCACCGACAGCTTGAGTTCGGTGCCCACCACGTAGGTGCCGATGAGGTTCTCGAGCACGCCGACGATGAAGCCGCCGAGCACCGCGCCCACGGGGCTGTCGATGCCGCCGATGAGCGCGCCGGCAAAGGCGTAGAGCAGCACGCCGGTCATCATGTGCGGGTCGAGGAAGACCACGGGCGCGACCATCATCCCGGCCACCGCGCCGATGGCGCCGGCCAGGCCCCAGCCCAGCATGAGCATGCGCCCGACGTTGATGCCCACCAGCCGCGACGAGGCCGCGTTCTGCGCCGCGGCGCGCATCGCCAGGCCCAGCGGCGTGAAGCGGAAGAACGCGAACAGCAGCAGCACCACCAGCAGCGTGACGCCGATGGCGCCCATCTCGTGCGCCGACATCATGGCGCTGCCGAACCACGCGTCCGACGGGAACGGGCTAGGGAACTGCTTGATGGTGTAGCCGAAGAGCCAGCCCGCCAGGCTGTGGAAGATCACCAGCAGGCCGATGAACACCACCACCACCGACAGCGCCGGCTTGTCGTGCATGGGCCGGATGACGGTGAACTCCACCACGGCCGCGAGCACGAAGGACAGGGCCACGGTCGCGACGAAGGCGGCCCAGTACGGCAGGCCGGCCTGCATGAGGCTCCAGGCGATGAAGGTCGAGAACATCGCCATCTCGCCCTGCGCGAAGTTGATGTGGTGCGTGGCCTGGTAGATCATCACCAGCGCCAGCGCAACGCTGGCGTAGATGCCGCCGGTGGCCAGGCCCGCCAGCAGTTGGTGCAGGAATGCGTTCATCGGTGTGAGGCCCTTATTCGCCCAGGTAGGCTTTGCGCACGGCGTCGTTGCGGCGGATGTCGGCGGCGGAGCCCGAGAGCACGATGCGGCCGGTTTCCAGGAGGTAGGCCGAGTCGGCCAGGTCGAGCGCGAGCTTGGCGTTCTGCTCCACCAGCAGGATCGACACGCGCTCTTCCTTGTTGATGCGCCGCATGATCGAGAAGATGTCCTTCACGATGAGCGGCGCGAGCCCGAAGGACGGTTCGTCGAGCAGCAGCAGGCGCGGCTTGCCCATGAGCGCGCGGCCGATGGCGAGCATCTGCTGCTCGCCGCCCGACAGCGTGCCGGCCTGCTGCGCGCGGCGCTCGCGCAGGCGCGGGAAGTAGTCGAACACACGCTCCATGTCGGCGTCGATGCCGTCCCTGCTCGCGCGGGCGTAGGCGCCCAGCCTCAGGTTCTCCTCGGTCGTGAGGCCCAGGAAGGTGCCGCGCCCGTCGGGCACGTGGCCCACGCCGGCCTTGGCGATCTGCTCGGTGGAGCGGCCGTCGATGCGCTGGCCGGCCAGCATGATGCGGCCCTCGGTGCTCACCATCATCTGGCACAGCGCGCGCAGCGTGGTGGTCTTGCCGGCGCCGTTGGCGCCCAGCAGCGCCACGACCTGGCCGGAGGGAATGTCGAGGTCGATGCCTTGCAGCACGCGCGTCGGGCCATAAGCCGCATGCAGCCCGCGCACTTCGAGAATGTTGGTCGTCATGCCATGGCCTCCGCTTCTGCCTCTTCACCCAGGTAGGCGCGGATCACCTCGGGGTGCGCGCGCACCTCGGCCGGCGTGCCCTCGGCGATCTTCTTGCCGAAGTTCAGCGCCACCACCTTGTCCGACACGCCCATCACGAGGCTCATGTGGTGTTCGACCAGCAGCACCGTCACGTTCAGGCGGTCGCGGATGTCGCGGATCAGCGTGCCCAGGCTTTCGAGTTCTTCGTGGTTCAGGCCGCAGGCCGGCTCGTCGAGCAGCAGCAACTGCGGCTCGGCCGCCAGTGCGCGGGCCAGCTCGACGCGCTTCTGTGTGCCGAAAGGCAGGTCGGCCACTTCGCGTTCGGCCACGGCTTCGAGGTCGAGAAAGTGGATCAGCTGGTCGGCCCGCGCCCGCGCCTGCGACTCGATGGCCGCCACGCCGGGCAGCCGGAAGGCGTTGCGCAAGAAACCCGCGTGGTGCTTGCTGTGACAGCCCACCAGCACGTTGTCGCGCACGGTCATCGTGCGAAACAGCGCCAGGTTCTGGAAGGTGCGCCCGATGCCCAGGCCCGCCATGCGGTGGCGCGGCAGGCGCGTGAGCGGATGGCCGTCGAACTCAATGCGGCCGGCGCTGCACTCGTACAGGCGCGAGAGACAGTTGAACAGCGTGCTCTTGCCCGCCCCGTTCGGCCCGATGAGGCCGCAGATCTGGCCCCGCCGCACGTCGAACGAGACGCCGTCGAGCGCCACGATGCCGCCGAAGCGCACCGACACCGCGTCGATGCGCAACAGGGGGGTGTTCTCTTTGTCTCCGCGATCGGTGTCATGAATCATGCGTCGATCTCTTTTTTTGAGGGAACGGAAAAGGTCAGCGCCGCCCCCGCGGGCGCTGCCAGGTTGGCGACGCAAGGGCCGCCCGGCTTCTTCAGAGCCGCTCTACGATGGTCACGTTGGCCATGCCGCCGCCTTCGCACATGGTCTGCAGGCCGTAGCGCTTGCCGCGCTGGCCCAGGGCGTTGACCAGCGTGGTCATCAGCTTGGTGCCCGAGGCGCCCAGCGGGTGGCCCAGCGCAATGGCGCCGCCGTTCACGTTGATGCGGGCCGGGTCGGCGCCCAGCGCCTTCAGCCATGCGATGGGCACGGGCGCGAAGGCTTCGTTGACTTCGTACAGGTCGATGTCCTCGATCTTCATGCCGGCCTTTTGCAGCGCACGCTGCGTGGCGGGCAGCGGGGCCTCGAGCATGATGACCGGGTCGTGGCCCAGCACGCTCATGTGGTGGATGCGCGCCAGCGGCTTCACGCCCAGCGTCTTCAGGCCGCGTTCGTTCACGACCATGAGGCCGCTGGCACCGTCGCAGATCTGGCTGGCGGTGGCCGCCGTGCAGCGCCCGCCTTCGGCGATGAGCTTGACGCCGGCGATGCTCTCCAGCGTGGCGTCGTAGCGGATGCCTTCGTCAGTGGTGTGCAGCTCGCCGGTCTCGGTGCCGTCGGCCATGCGCACGGCGACGGGCACGATCTCGCGTTCGAAGTGGCCGGCCTTGGTGGCAGCGATGGCGCGGTGGTGGCTTTCGAGCGCGTAGCGGTCGAGCGCGTCTTTCTCGATGCCGTAGTTGCGCGCGATCATCTCGGCGCCCGTGAACTGGCTGAACTGGATGCCGGGGTAGCGCTTTTCCATGCCGGGGCTCACGTAGAAGCCCAGGTTGTTCTTCAGCGGCAGCGTGGTGGGCAGGCCCATGGGCACGCGGCTCATGCTCTCGACGCCGGCGGCGATGACGATGTCCATCGTGCCCGACATCACGGCCTGCGCCGCGAAGTGCAGCGCCTGCTGCGACGAGCCGCACTGGCGATCGACCGAGGTGGCGGGCACCGACTCGGGCAGGCGCGAGGCCAGCACCGCATTGCGCGCCACGTTGGAGGCCTGCTCGCCGGCCTGACCGACGCAACCCATGATGACGTCCTCGATCAGGGCGGGGTCGGCGTCGGTGCGCTCCACGAGGGCGTTGAGCACCTGGGCGGCCAGGTCGGCCGGGTGCCATCCGGCAAGGCGGCCGTTGCGGCGGCCGCCGGCGGTGCGCGCGGCGGCGACGATATAGGCTTCGGGCATGTGAAATCTCCGGTGATGGGTTCGGTTCGGCAGTCCAGCGCATTGTTGGCGCCGCGCCGCCGCGCAGCGTCGTCGGAACCGACGATTTTGGGCGGCGGCCTTTGCGGGCTCAGAAGGTGTGAATGAATCCGGCGTGGCCGAGCGGCCCCTCAAGGCGCAAAGCGCAGCCATAGCTCGGGCTATGGCGAGCATTTGCAACGCCGAGGGGGCGTGTCTGGGCGGGATGAGCGGACATGGCGGGTTCGTTCACACCTTCTCAAGCCTTGGCCAGGCGCTTGGCCATGCTCCAGCGGTGCACTTCCGAGGGGCCGTCATAAATCCTGAAGGCCCGCATGTCGCGGAAGATGCGCGCGGCCACGGTCTCGTCGGACACGCCGCTCGCGCCCAGGATCTGCACCGAGCGGTCGACCACGCGCCACTCGGCCTCCGAGCACAGCACCTTGGCCACGCTCGACTCGTGGCGGCCCTTGCCGCCCTGGTCGAGCACCCACGCGCAATGCCAGATCGTCAGGCGCGAGACGTGCAGGTCCATGTCGTTGTCAGCCAGCATGAAGCCCACGCCCTCGTGCTCCACCAGCGCATGGCCGAAGGCCTGGCGGCGGCGGGCGTAGTCGGCGGCGAGCTCGTGCACGCGGCGCGCGGCGCCGAGCCAGCGCATGCAGTGCGTGAGGCGCGCGGGCGCCAGCCGCACCTGCGCGTAGCGAAAGCCCTCGCCGATGGCGCCCAGCACGTCGGTGGCCGGCACGCGCAGGCCGTCGAAACGCACCACGCCGTGGCCGCCGGTGAAGCAGCTGTCGAGCGCGTCGATCTGCCGTTCGATCACGATCTCGGGCTGGTCCATGTCGGCCAGGAACATGGTCGACGAGCCGCCTTCCATGCGCGCCATGATGATCGCGAAGCCCGCGCCGGTGGCGCCGGTGATGAACCACTTGCGCCCGGTGATCACGTAGTGGTCGCCGTCGCGCACGGCCACGGTCTGCATCATCGACGGGTCGGAGCCAGCGCCGGGCGGCGGCTCGGTCATGCAGAAGCACGAGCGCACATGGCCGTCGATGAGCGGCTGCAGCCAGCGCGCCTTCTGCGCGGGCGTGGCCACCACTTCCATCAGGTGCACGTTGCCTTCGTCGGGCGCGTGGATGTTGAGCGCCACCGGGCCGAGCGGCGAGTAGCCCGCCTCCTCGAACACGATGGCCTTGTCGACGTGCGACAGGCCCAACCCGCCGTGCTCCTTCGATGCATGCGGCGTGAGCAGGCCGGCGCGGCGCGCGCGCGCCACCAGTTCGTCGCGCAGCGCCTCGGCGGGGCCGTGCGAATCCTGCCGGGGGTCGGATTCGAGCGGAATCACCTCCTCGGCGATGAAGCGGCGCGTTCGTTCCTGCAGGTCGAGCTGGGCCGGGGTGAGGCTGAAGTCCATGGGGACGCTCCTTCTTTCTCTGTGAAATTCAAGGATGGACGGATTGAAGACAATGCGGCGCATGGTGCCGACGCGGGCGCGGGTTTCGAGTCGTGAGCGGGACAAGCCCGCCGGATTCGTCCGTTCCGACGATGCCCCGGCCCGGCCTGCGCCCAACACTGACACGCCATGAACACACCTGCAACCGACAACGACGACAACGTCCTCCTGCTCACCCGTCCGCAGGACGGCTGTGCCTGCCTCACGCTGAACCGCCCGCAGGCGATGAACGCCCTGTCGCTCGCGCTGCGGCGCGCGCTGGTGCGCACGCTCGACACGCTCGCGCAGGACGACAGCGTGCGCGTGCTCGTCCTCACCGGCGCAGGCCGCGCCTTCTGCGCCGGCCTGGACCTGCGCGAGATCGACCCCGGCGCCATCACCGGCGACGCCGGCACCGACGTGGCCACCGCGCTCGCGAACTTTCCGCGCCCGGTGATCGGCGCCGTAAACGGCGCGGCCATCACCGGCGGCCTCGAGGTGGCACTGGCCTGCGACCTGCTGATCGCCTCGAGCGAGGCGCGCTTTGCCGACACCCACGCGCGCATCGGCGTGATCCCGGGCTGGGGGCTGTCGCAGCGGCTGTCGCGGCTCATCGGCATTGCGCGCGCCAAGGAGATGGCCTTCAGCGGCAACTTCGTCGGCGCCGAGCAGGCCGAGCGCTGGGGGTTGGTCAACCGCGTGACGACGCCCGAGCAGCTGATGCCCCAGGCGCTGGCGCTGGCCGCCGACATCGCGAGCGCGCTGCCCGAGATGCTGCCGGTCTACAAGCGCCTGATCGACGACGGCCATGCGCGCAGCTTCGCCGAAGGCATGGCGCTGGAGCAGGCCGCCACGCGCGACTGGGCTGCGTCGCTCACGCCCGAGGTGCTGCGCGCGCGGCGCGAGGCGGTGCAGGCGCGCGGGCGTGCGCAGAAGGGCTGACGACGGCCCTTCGCCCCGGCCTCAGCGCGGCGCCATCCGGATCGCGCCGTCCAGCCGCACGCTCTCGCCGTTGAAGTAGCCGTTGGTGATCATCAGCTCGGCCAGCGTCGCGTACTCGGCCGGGTTGCCCAGGCGCTTGGGGAAGGGCACCGAGGCGGCCAGCGCGGCTTTCACGTTGTCGGGCGCGCCCTGCAGCAGCGGCGTGTTGAAGATGCCCGGCAGGATGGTGTTCACCCGGATGCCCTCGCCCATGAGGTCGCGCGCGATGGGCAGCGTCATGCCGACCACGCCGGCCTTCGAGGCCGTGTAGGCGGCCTGGCCCATCTGGCCGTCCTGCGCCGCGACCGAGGCGGTATTGACGATGGCGCCACGCTCGCCGTCTTCCAGCGCATCGAGCGTGAGCATGCCGGCGGCCGACTTGGCGATGCAGCGGAAGGTGCCCACGAGGTTGATCTGGATGATGCGGTCGAAGTTGGCGAGCGGAAAGTGCTTGATCTCGCCCGAGGCCTTGTCGCGGCTCGCGGTCTTCACCGCGTTGCCGGTGCCAGCGCAGTTGACCAGCACACGCTCTTGCCCGTGCGCCGCGCGCGCCTTGGCGAAGGCCGCGTCGACCTGCTCTTCCGACGTGACATCGACCTTGCAGAACACGCCGCCCAGCTCCTTGGCCAGGGCCTCGCCCTGCTCCACGTTGAGGTCGAACAGCGCGACCTTCACGCCGTGGCTGGCCAGGCGGCGCGCGGTGGCGGCCCCGAGGCCCGAGGCGCCGCCCGTGACGACGGCGGCAATGCTGGAATCGAGTTGCATCTCTTGTTGTCCTTGGATAGAGAGAGAGAAAGGAAGAAAGAAAACCGAAAACGCCTGCCGTTCAGACCGGGTAGTAGCGCAGCTTGCGCGCCGCCATCTCGCGCATGCGCGCCGTGGGCACATACGGCGCGCCGAGCGCCGCATGTTTGTCGCACAGCGCGACCACGCGGTCCAGCCCCAGCCAGTCGGCGTACTTGAGCGCGCCGCCCGCATAGGCCGGAAAGCCCACGCCGAGCAGCAGCGCCATGTCGAGCTCGGCCGGCGTGGCGACCACGCCGTCTTCGAGCGCGTGCGCGGCCTCGACCACCATCGGCAGCATCATGCGTTCGACGATCTCGGCGTCGGCGAAGTCGCGCCGCCCTTGCGGCTGCAGCGTGGCGACCAGCGCATGCGCCTCGGGTGCGGCCGACTTGCGTGGGCGGCCCGTGGGGTCGTTCTCGTAGCGGTAGAAGCCCGCGCCGTTCTTCTGGCCGTAGCGCTTGTTCGCCACCATCAGCTTCACGGCGTTGCGCTCCAAGGCCGGCATGCGCTGCGGGTAGCCCGCGGCGATCACGTCGCCCACGTGCGCGCCCACGTCCATGCCCACCACGTCCTGCAGGTAGGCCGGACCCATGGGCCAGCCGAAGGCTTCCATCGCGCGGTCGACCGCCTCGAAGTCGGCGCCATCGGCCACCAGCTGCACGAAGGCGTTGATGTACGGCGTGAGGATGCGGTTGACCAGGAAGCCCGGGCAGTCCTTCACCACGATGGGCGTCTTGCCCATGGCCACGGCATAGCCCACGGCGGTGGACACGGCGGCGTCGCGCGTCTTCGCGCCCTGGATCACTTCCACCAGCTGCATCACCGGCACGGGGTTGAAGAAGTGCATGCCGACAAAGTCCTCGGGCCGCGCGAGCGGCTGGGCGATGTCGTCGATGCGCAGGCTCGAGGTATTCGAGGCGATCACGGTGCCGGGCTTGACGCTGCCTTCCAGCGCGGCCAGCACCTTGCGCTTGACCTCGAGGTTCTCGACCACGGCCTCGACCACGCAGTCCACCGTGTCGAAGCCGGCCTCGTCGAGCTGCGGCACGATGGACGCTTGAATGGCATCGGCCTTGGCCTGCGCGAGCCGGCCGTTCTTCACCTGCTTGGCGAGCTGCTTGCCGGCCTCGGCCATGCCCAGGTCGAGCTGCGGCTGCGCGATGTCCTTCATGCGCACCGGCGTGCCGCGCAGTGCGCTGGTGTAGGCGATGCCACCACCCATGATGCCCGCGCCGAGCACGGCTGCCTGCTTCACCGGACGGCCTTCGCGCGCGTGGCGCTTGTAGAGCTTCTTGAGCGCCTGGTCGTTGAGAAAGGCCTGCACCAGCGAGGCGGCGGCCTGCGTCTTCGCGACGCGGCCGAAGGCGGCCGATTCGAGGTCGAGCGCGCCGGCGCGGTCGCGGCCGGCGGCCTCGGCCATCATTTCGAGCGCGATGAGGGCTGCGGGCTGGTGCTTGCCGCTGCGCGCCGCCAGCTGCGTGCGCGCGGCCTCGACCAGCGCACCGGCCTCCTGCTTCGACAGCGCCAGCGGCGCGCGCTTGCGTTGCTGCGCCGCCTGCCAGTCGACCTCGCCGCGCACCGCGCGTTGCAGCAGCGCGAGCGCGCGTTCGCGCAGGGCCTCGGGCGCGGCGACCTCGTCGGTCACGCCCGCGGCCAGCGCGGCCGGCGCCTTGGCCGGCTTGCCGCTCGCCACCCAGTCGATGGCCGTGGCCAGGCCTGCGAGACGCGACAGCCGCACCGTACCGCCGAAGCCGGGGAACAGCCCGAGCTTCACCTCGGGCACGCCGACCTGGGCCGTGTCGGCCATCACGCGCAGCGGCGCGAGCATCGCCAGCTCCAGCCCGCCGCCGAGCGCGAAGCCGTTGATGGCGACCACGCTGGGCACCTTCAGGTCCTCGAAGGCGTTGAACAGTTCGTTGCTGGCGCGCACGCCGCGCGCGATGTCGGCCTCGGCCTGCTGGAAGGTGGCGCCGAACTCGGTGATGTCGGCACCGACGATGAACACGTCTTTCGCGCTCGTCACCAGCACGCCGCGCACATCGGGCGAGGCCGCGATGCGTTCGGTGGCCTGGCGGAACTCGTCGACGGTGCGCGCGTCGAGCTTGTTGATGGCTTCGCCGCGCCGGTCGAAGCGCAGCTCCACCAGCCCGTCCTGCAACGGCAGGACTTCGATACTTTCGCCTTGGAACAAAGGGGTCTCCTCGCGGCCGGCGACGCGCCAGCCTGTGGGAAAAAGTTTAGGGACGCGCCCTGCGCACAGGCATCGTCCGAAGCGACGATTACAGGCGGCCGCGCGCCTGCAGGTAGTCGCGCACCGCCTCGGCGGCGGGGTCGCCGACCACGGCGAACTCGTCGGTGAAGAAGATCGGCGAGGCGGCCAGGTCGATGAAGCGGCGCTCGTCCGCGAGCAGCTCGGCGCTCGCGCGGCGGGCTTCTTCGCGCCGCGCACCGGTGCGCGCTTCGAGGCTGTCCCACCACAGCTCGGCCACGCCGTCGAAAGGCGCGGGGCTGCCGCGCGGCACGGCCAGCGGCTGCACGAGGGCGTCGTCGAGCGTGTGCGACTGCACGTAGCGGCGCAGGCCCAGCACCTCGGCGCGCTGGGCGACGAGCGGCGCATGCACGTGTCGCCAGTGGTGCTGGAACTGCGCGCGGTCCAGGTGCGGCAAGCGCCGCAGGCAGAAGACGAGCTTGATCATCGGCGCACCCGGATCAGGCCTTCCTGCGCCACCGAGGCCACGAGCCGGCCGGCGCGGTCGAACAGCGCGCCGCGGCAGAAGCCCCGCGCATGCTCGGCCGAGGGCGAGTCGGCGTCGTACAGCAGCCAGTCGTCGCAGCGGAAGTCGCGGTGGAACCACATCGCGTGGTCCAGGCTCACGCCCTGCACGCCGGGTTGCTGAAACGCCAGGCCGTGCGGCTGCATCGCCACCCCCATGAAGCTGTAGTCGGAGGCGTAGGCCAGCATGGCCTGGTGCAGCAGCGGGTCGTCGGGCAGCGCGTCGGCGGTGCGCAGCCAGAGCTGGCTGTGCGGCGGGCGCGGGCCGGCCGTGACGGGGTCGCGCGGATCGACGTAGCGGAACTCGATCGGTCCTTCGACGCGCACGCGCGGGCCGGCGCGCGGCGTGAGGTCTTCGGGCGGCGGCGCCTCGGGCATCGCGCACTGGTGCGACACGCCCTCCTCGCGCCGGTGGAACGAGGCTGACATGTGGAAGATCGGCTCGCCATGCTGGATGGCGACCATGCGCCGCGTGGTGAAGCTCGCGCCGTCGCGAATGCGGTCGACGTCGCAGGGCCTGTGCACGCTATTTCCGGAGTCGCGAAGGGCTGCCAGGGCGGGCCAATCAAGGCGCGCGACGACGCGTGTGCATGCGCACACGCTAGGAGCGCAACGCCGAGTGGCCCGCCCTGGCAGCCCTTCCCGTAGGGTTGGTGCTCCAAGGGGCCGTCTGCGGCGTTGCCCGCGCTTGCAAGGCTTCAGCCTTGCTGCGCACGGGCGCCTTGCAGCCAGCCCCTTGGAGCACCAACGCGATCTCCGGAAATAGCGTGCACAGGCCCTGACGATGGGCGCGGCCTTGTCGCCCGCGCGCAGGAAGTAGCCGTGCAGCGAATGCGCCGCATGCCCGTCGACCGTGCGGGCCGCGGCCATCAGCGCCTGCCCGAGCACCTGGCCGCCGAAGACGGCGGGCGCGCCGATGTCGGTGCTGGTGCCGCGAAACAGGTTCTTCTCGAGCTGCTCGAGCTGCAGCTGCGCGACCAGCGACTGCAGCGCTTGCGCGCGGCCTGTACTCACGCGGCGTGCTCCGCGGGATAGAACTGCGTGTTCGATTGCGCGCGCTGGCGCAGTGCGGCCGTAGGCTTGAAGCGCTCGCCGTGGCGCTCGGCCAGCGCGTCGCAGCGCGCGACGAAAGCCGAGAGGCCGACAGTCTCGATGTACGAGAGCGTGCCGCCGGTCCAGTCGGGGTAGCCCAGCGCAAGCACGGCGCCGAGGTCGGCCTCGACCGGCTGCTTCAGCACGCCTTCTTCGAGGCAACGCACTGCTTCGAGCGCGAGCAGCGACAGCAGGCGTTCGCCGACGGCGCGTGCGTCGGGTTGCGACGCAGTGGCTTGTTCCGCCGTTGCATCGGCGGTCAACGGACTCTCGCCCAACCCGGCCTGCCGCGCAGCGTTCGCGATCAGCGCAGGCGACACGCCCTCGCTCAACAGCGCCGCACCTTCACTGCGGTACAGCTGACGCAGCCGTTCGACATACGCAGCGTTGACCGCACCCAAGTCGCCCTTGCGCCGCAGCGCCGCGCCCCGGCTCACGAACAGCGTGCGCATCAGGTTGCGCGCCACCGGCCCGGCCAGCAAGGGGCCGAAGCACTGCGCCTCGACCGCCAGGCCCGCGTCCATCGGCAGCTGCGTGCCTTCGTACACGGCCGACAGGATGGCCAGCGGCGCCGGCAGCTGGTCGTGCGTGTCGCGCCGCACCTGCGCCAGCGTGGCGCCGAAGCTGGCCCCCGCATGCGGTGCGAGCGCACCCGCGCCGCCCGGCACCTGGAAGCCCTTCACGTCCCACGGCTGCTGGCCGGCGTCGGGATGGTCGAGCACCCAGCGACGGGCCACGGCCACGAGCTGGTCGGCCGGCGCGAGCGCATCGACCATGCCCAGCGCCAGCGCTTCGGCCGGCGCCACGTGCCGGCCCGACAGCAGCAGCGGCAGCGCGCGCGCAATGCCGATGAGGCGCGGCAGCCGTTGCGTGCCGCCGCCCACGGGCAGCAGGCCGACCGTGACCTCAGGCAGCCCGACCACCGCGCGCGGCTCGTCGAGCAGCACGCGGTGATGGCAGGCCAGTGCGAGCTCGAACCCGCCGCCCAGCGCCACGCCGTTGATGGCCACCGCCACGGGCTTGCCGCAGCGCTCTAGCTCGCGCAGCGCGCGCCCGCCGGGTGCGATCGCCTCGATGGCCTCGGCCGCGCCGCCGCCCGTGGCATGAAAGCCCACGAGGTCCTTCAGGTCGGCCCCGGCCATGAAGCCGCTGGCCTTGCCCGAAGTGATGACGGCGCCGCGCACGTCGGCGCGCTGCGCGATCTGCGCCACGGCCTCGCGCAGTTCGGCCGTGAAGCCGGGCGTGAACACGTTCATCGGCCGCTCGGGCACGTCGAGGGTGAGGAGCGCGACGCCGTCGGCATCGACCTCGAATCGGATGTGGGAAGGCATAGGAAAAAAGGAAAGAGAAGACGTGCTGCTCAGACGCGTTCGATCACCAGCGCGGTCGACTGCCCCGCCGCGGCGCACAGCGTGACCAGGCCCAGGCGCGCGTCGCGCCGCTCCAGCTCATCGAGCAGCGTGCCCGTGAGGATCGCGCCGGTCGCGCCCAGCGGGTGGCCCAGCGCGATGGCACCGCCGTTCACGTTGATGCGCGCGGGGTCGATGTCGAAGTGGCGCGCATAGCGCATCGGCACCACCGAGAAGGCCTCGTTCACTTCGAACAGGTCGATGTCGCCGATGGCCAGGCCGCAGCGCGCCAGCAGGCGCTCGGTGGCGGGCATCGGGCCGCCCAGGCTCAGCAGCGGCTCGTCGGCGCACGAGGCGCTGCCGACGATGCGCGCGCGCGGCTTCAAGCCGTTGCGCGTGCCGTAGTCGCGGTTGCCCAGCAGCACCGCGCAGGCGCCGTCGACGATGCCGCTCGAGTTGCCGCCCGTGTGGATCGGCGCGATGTGCGACAGCTGCGGGTAGCGCTGCAGCAGGATGGCTTCGTAGCCCTGCGCGGCCACGCCGGCGAAGGCGGGCTTGAGCTTGGCCAGGTCGGCCATCGTGGTGCCGGGGCGGTTGGCCTCGTCTTTCGCGAGCACGGTGCGGCCGAGCCGGTCGCGCACGGGCACGAGCGAGCGGTCGAAGCGGCCTTCGGCCTGTGCCACGGCGGCACGGCGCTGGCTTTCCATGGCGTAGGCATCGACCGCCTCGCGGTCCACGCCGTCGAGCATGGCCATGAGGTCGGCCGCCACGCCGTTGGGGATGTAGGGGTAGCGCTGGCCCACGGCCGGATCGGTGTAGACCGCGCCGCCGTCGCTGCCGATGGTCACGCGCGACATCGACTCCACGCCGCCGCCGATCACCGCGTCGGCCTGGCCCGAGGCCACGAGGCCGAAGCCCATCTTCAGCGTGTCGAGCGCCGATGTGCAGAAGCGGTTGAGCTGGAAGCCCACCACGCTGTCGCCGTAGCCCGCCGACAGCAGCGCGACGCGCGCGATGTCGGCGCCCTGCTCGCCCACCGGCATCACCACGCCCAGGCCCACGTCCTCGATCTGCGCGGGGTCGAGTGCATGGCGTTCGCGCAGCGCCTGCAGCACCTGCGTGGCCAGCTGCACCGGCGTGATGGGGTGCAGCGCACCGTCGGCGCGCCCCTTGCCGCGCGGTGTGCGCACGTGGTCGTAGATGAAAACGTCGTCGGTCATGGGCAGAGCGCCGCCCGGGTGCGCAAGGCCACCGGATGCAGGGGAATTCAGTTTGTCTGCGGCCAGTTTAGGAAGCAGAATCGGTTGCCGGAATCGTCGGAAGCGACGGGATTTCCAGGCACTCACTCCCCCTTCGCGATGCCTGCACCAGCCCCCGTTCCCCCTTCTTCGCTCCGGATTCTCGAGACCAAGCTGAACCCGCCCGCCTTCGTGGCCACGCAGGTGCCGCGCACCGCCATCAGCGAAGAGATCGCCGCCGCCACCGTCAAGCTCGTGCTGGTGCGCGCGCCCGCCGGCTTCGGCAAGACCACCGCCATGGCGCAGATCCGCGAGCGCATGGACGCGCAGGGCATCGCCACCGCCTGGCTCACGCTCGACCGTGCCGACAACGACGTGTCGCGCTTTCTCAACTGCCTGGCCGAGGCCGTGCAGCGCATCGGCGTGGACGAGCCCGCAAGCCACGCGCCCTTCGACGCCGTGGCCGCGCTGGCCGCGCACGACTCGCCCTTCACGCTGTTCCTCGATGACTTCGAGGTGGTGCAGGAGCCCGCCGTGCTGGGCCTCGTGCGCGAGCTGGTGGAGCACCTGCCGCGGCGCGGGCAGATCGTGATCGGCTCGCGCAGCCTGCCCGACCTGGGGCTGGGCCGGCTGCGCGCGCGCGGCCAGCTCATCGAGATCGACACCGACCGTCTGCGCTTCTCGCTGGAAGAAACCAGCGCCTTCATCGGCCTGCGCCAGGCCCATGCGCCGCACGCCGCCGCGCAGCCGCCGCAGGCACTGCCGGCCGACCTGCTCTCGCAGCTGCACCGCAAGACCGAAGGCTGGGTGGCGGCCATCTGGCTGGCGTCGATGGCGCTGGAGCGGCACGGCATCGAGACCGGCTTCATCGAGCGCTTCTCGGGCTCCGACCGCGCCGTGGCCGACTACCTGGCCGAAGACGTGCTCGCGCACCAGCCGCCCGAGATCCACGACTTCCTGCTGCGCACGAGCATCCTGCGCCAGCTCGACGCCTCGGTGTGCCAGGCGCTCAACCCGCGCGGCGACAGCGCCGTCATCCTGGAGCAGCTGGCCGCCGCCAACCTGTTCCTCACGCCCGTGAGCGGCGATGCCGGCGGCGAGGTGCGCGCGTGGCGCTACCACAGCCTCTTTGCCGACTTCCTGCGCGCGCAGCTGGCGCGCGAGCGGCCCGGCGAACTCGCGCGACTGCACCTCGCGGCTTCGGGCTGGTACGAGTCGCACGGCCGGCCCGTGCCCGCCATCGACCACGCCATCGAGGGCGGCGACCATCCGCATGCGCTCACGCTGCTCGACAGCTACGCCGAGCAGTTCCTCGAGCAGGGCCGCATGCGCATGCTGGCGCGCTGGTTCTCGGCCATCCCCGAACACCAGCTGCGCGAGCATCCGTTCCTGCAACTCATCGCGCTGTGGGCCACCTGCTTCACGCACGGCCCGTGGGACGCGATGCGGCTGCTCGAACAGTCGGGCTGCCTCGACAGCCCCATTCCCGAGGTGCGCGCCAACGCCCACACGCTCATTCCGCTGCTGCTGGCCATGGAAGACCAGCACGACGCCGCGTACGAAGCCGGCCGCGAAAGCCTCGCGCGCCTGCCCACCGGCCTGGCCTTTGCCGAGGGCGTGCTGCTCAATGCCATGGCGCACATCCTCGCGGTGCGCGGCGACCAGCGCGAGGCGCAGCGCCTGCTCGAGGCCGCGCGGCGCGAGCAGGGCAACAGCACCTTCAACCGCATGTACACCGAGTCGCTGGCGGGCCTGTTCGACCTCACCGAAGGCCGGCTGCGCCAGGCCACCGCGCGGCTGCGCATGGCGGTCGACTCCACGCATGCCGTGTCGTACAACCACAGCCACGGCAACGCCTGGGCCGGCGTGCTGTACGCGGGCGCCGTGTACGAGACCAACCAGCTGGTGCAGGCCGAGCACCTGCTGAACGTGTACCTGCCGCTGGCGCGCGACGTGGGCCTGCCCGACCACATGATCCTGAGCCACGTCATGCGCTCGCGCATCGCCTTCCACGCGGGCGACATCGACGCCGCGTTCCAGGCCCTGACCGAACTCGAGTACCTGGGCCACCACCGCCAGCTGCCGCGCGTGGTGGCGGGCGCCAAGCTGGAGCGCGCCCACATGCTGCTGCTGCAGGGCAACGGCCCCGCCTCGCGCGACGAGCTGCAGCGCGCCGACGACCCCGAGCTGTGGGAGCGCGAGCGCCGCCAGCGCCTGCCCGCGCACGACCTCGACTACCTCGCGCTCGCGCGGGCGCGCTGGGACATCGCCTTCGGCGACGCGCGCGCGGCCCTCACCGTGCTCGACGCCGAACTGCACGCCGCCGTGGCCGCCAACCGCAACCGCCGCGCCCTCAAGCTGCGCGTGCTGCGCGCGCTGGCGCTGCAGCGCGCGGGCGACCTCGCCACCGCCATCGAAGAGATCGGCGCCGTGCTGCAGGCCGCGAGCCAGGAAGGTTTCGTGCGGCTGATCCTCGACGAAGGCCCGGCCGTGGGCACGCTGGTGCACCGCTATGCCGCCGCCATGCAGCAGGAAGCGGGTGCCGTGGCGCCCGTGCTGCGCAGCGACCCGATATTGGCCGACTACCTGCAGCGGCTGCTGCAGGTGCTGGGCCCGCCGCCGTCGCCGATCGACGCCGAGGCGCCTTCGGGCGACGCCACCAAGGAGCCGCTCACGCGCAAGGAAATCCGCGTGCTGCAGCTCCTGGCCGAGGGCTACTCGAACAACGCGATGGGCGAGAAGCTGTTCGTGTCGGAGAGCACGGTGCGCACGCACCTACGCAACATCCACATGAAGCTGGGCGCGAAGCGGCGCACGGAGGCGGTGGCGATTGCGCGCAAGCTCGGCGTGATCCGCTAGCCCAAAAAAAGGGCCCGCCCGCCGACACATGGCAGACGGGCCCCAACCCTCGCCTTTCGTCAGAACGACACGTTCAGATTCGCCTTCACCGACTGGTCGCGCGCCTTGCCGCCGAACTGCCCGCCATACGACACGCCGAAGGTCGCGCGCGGCGAGAACGCGAAGTCCAGGCCGAGTTGCAGCACCGCCGCGTTCTTCGCCACCGCCACGCCCGCAATGTCAGAGAAGCCCGTGGCGCCCGGCAATGCGACGCTGCTGAACGGCGTCAGGTCGCCGTAGGCGCGGCGCCAGCCGACCATGCCCTTGAGCGTGGCGTCGACGTTGCCCAGGCGCAGCGCGGTCGATGCGCGCAGGCCCAGCGTCGACAGGCCGACGCTCGCGCTGCCGCTGCGCGCCTGCAATGCCGCCCAGGTGCCGCGCTCCGAGAACGCGTCGGTGTGCAGCGTGACATGCGCCAGGTTGGCGAAGGGCTCCAGTGCCACGTCGCCGGCCGCCAGGCTGTAGCCCACTTCGCCGAAGACCTGCGTGGTCGATGCGTCGTGGTTGCTCTTGAGCGAATCCGCCAGGCCCGCCACGCGCGCCTGGCGCGTGGTGTCCACGTCGTGCCGCGCATAAGCTGCGCCGGCGCGCAGGGCCCACGCACCGAGCGTGGTGCCGCCGTACAGGCCCAGGTGGTAGCTGGTGGCGTCACCCGAGGACGAACGCGCATCCACGTCGAACTTGCTGCGGCTGTAGCCACCGGTCACGCCCAGGCGCACGTTGTCGCCCACGCGGGTGTCACCGCCCATCAGCAGGCCGTCGACCGAGCGATCGAGCCGCGCGGCATTGCCGTCGCCGCGCGCACGGCCGGTCGAGTGCAGGGCCTGGCTCCAGAAGACGGTCTCGCCCGTGGTCGGTGCGGCCATGTGCGACTGGCCGGCGCCGTCGTTGACCTTGACCGGCGCCGTGGACGCGCCCGCCGTGCCGGCCGAGGCGCGCAGGCGCTCCATCGCGGCCTCGCGCACGAAGCGGCTGTCTTCGATGAGCGCGGTCTTCGCGGAGGCGTGCACTTCGCCCGAGAGGCTGTCGAAGGCCGTGCGTGCGGCCGGCACGCTCTCCAACTGCAGCGCGGCAGCCAACGCCGGGCTCCACGCGGCCGCGCCATCGAGGTTCACACCCATCGCACGCTGGTTGCCCGACTGCGCGACCGACGCGAACGACACGCTGTTGCGCATGGCCTCGGTATAGACCTGCGTCGCGGTGTAGCCCAGCTTCGGCGTGAGGAAGAGATAGTCCTTGGCCACGCTGAAATCGGCGAAGGTGCCGCTCACGCCGCCCTCGGCGTTCAGCAGCGTGTAGCGCGTGCCGAGGTTGTAGCCGCCGAGCACGCGCACCGTGCCGCCCTCGAGCGTGGCCTGCCCGCTGACATCGAGCCGGTCGGCCTGCGCGTCGGTGCCGCTCAGCTCGGCCTCGAAGGTCGCGCCCGGCGCGAAGCGTGCGTTGCCGGCCACGTGCAGCGTGCCGATGGAGTTGCCCGGCGCCACGACACCGCCCGCGGCGATGGTGGTGCTGCCGACCGTGCCGGTGCCCTGCAGGCGACCGCCCGACAACACGGCCATCTCGCCGCCCAACGTGCCGTTGACCGACAGCATGCCCTGCACCACCGAGGTCTTGCCCGTGAAGGCACCGGAGTCACCGGTGAGCTCGAAGCGGCCCGCGCCCGCCTTGACGAGGCCGCCGCTGCCGCTGAAGCGGCCCGCGAACTGCGTCGAACGGTCGTTGCCGCCGGTGGTCAGCGTGCCGGTGCCCGCGGCGACGTCGCCCGCGCCGGCCAGCGAGCCGATGGTGGCGTCGAAGCCGTTGAGGTCGAGCTTCGCCTTGCCGGCCACCGTGAACGCGCTGGCGCCCGACAGGCCGGTGGCCGAGCCCGCGCGCAGCGTGCCGCCCTGGACCCAGGTCGCGCCTGCGTAGCTGTTGGCACCGCTCAACGTGGTGACGCCTTCGCCGGTCGTGCCGCCCGTGGTGCGCAGGTCGCCCGCGCCGGTGATGTTGTAGGTGAAGTCGTAGGCATCGCCGCGGTCGATGGCGAAGCTGGCGCCCGCGTCGATGGCCACGTGGCTGGTGATGGAACCGGTGGTGCCGCCCTCGCCCAGGGCGAGTTCGCCGGCCTGAATGCGCGTGTCGCCCGAGTAGGTGTTGGTGCCCGTGAGCACCAGCCGCCCGGCGCCGGCCTTCACGAGGCTGCCGCGGTAGTCTTCGTCGGTCTTGCTGCGCAGGTGGGTCAGGCGCTCCCCGTCGGGCACGGCTTCGGCCACCATGGCTTTGATGAGCGCAGCAACGTCGAGGGGCGTCCTCAAGGTTTTTTCCAGAACATCCCACAGGGGCGATCCTGGCTTGTGGATCTGAAGAATGAGCTCGACTTCTTTTACCTCTCTCGCCGCGATCGGATTGGCCTGCGCGGCGGCCAGCGCATCCGCGCGATCGCGGCCGGAAAACACAGCGTCGACATAGGCACTGAACAGCGCTTGGGCCGCGTCGGCCGCCGGCTTGAGGCTTTCCTCCGTGGCCGGCCCTCCATTGGCGCTCAGGCGCGCAATCTCTGTCGCCTCTTCCCTCTTGCGTTGAATCAGACCCGCTTCGGAGATGTCATTGCGCCATGTGTCCGATGTGCCGCCCGGCATTTCGATCACGGTGCGCTTGAGCAGCTGGCCCGGCCCCTTCATGGCGTTCTCGAGGTTGATGAGGCCCCAGCCGATCACGGCGTCGGGCGCGGCCTGGCGCGTGCCGTCGAGCTTCGTGGCCGTGGTGAGCAGCACCTGCAGGGCCTGCTCGTTGTTCATGTACGGATATCGCTCCATGATGATGCCCAGGGCCCCTGTGGCATGCGGCGCGGCCATCGAGGTGCCGGAGTAGGTGCTATAAGCGCCATCGAACACCGTGCTCGTGACGCCGCCCCCGGGGGCTGCCACACACCAGTATTTGGCAATCCCGCACTTGTTGAACAACTGACCGTAGCCATCCTTTGTCTTCTCGAGCGCAGTCACCGTCAACCAGTGCCCCTCTGCATCAGGCCGGAAGTACGGCAGCGCGCCGCGTGCCGCCGGGTTGGCCGACCCCTGATTGTCTGAAACAAACACCTGGATGACTCCTTCCCTGCCGTCGGCTGTCATCTTCGTGGCATCGATAGCGGCATCGAGCCAGGAAGGCGCCTTCAGGAACTTGAAATAGTCGGTCTGCACGCTCTTCAGCGTATTGAAACTCGCAAAGAAGGATGGATTGCCCCAGCTGTTGTTGATGGCGCGGACGCCAGCGTCGCGCATGCCCTGGTAGAGGTTGCGAAAGTTCTCGGTCGTGGCGTGGGAGTAGATGCCCGGACTCAGTCCGGCCTCCGAACTCAGCGCATCGGGCGCATTGGTATTGCCCACGACGACGTTGGCATTGAATGCCACGCCGTGCATGTTGCCGGCAATGCTCTGGCCGTCCCGGCTGGCGCCCACCGTGCCGGACACATGGGTACCATGAAAACCGTTGCCCACGTTGTTGCTGTTCAGCACGGAGCCATCCGCCGCGAACTGGCTGTAGGCCCCATTGGACGTCGCCGTCACCAGCGCCGTGAAGCGCGTGAGCGGCAGCTCGCGCGTGTGGCGCACGTCGAAGCCCGAATCGATGACGCCCAGCTTCACGCCCTTGCCGGTGAAACCCGCCGCATAGGCGTGCTCGGTCTTCATCGCCCCGAGCCCCCAGTCGGACAGGAACTCCTTCGTGCGCCAGCTGGCCGGGTTGCCGATCATGCCGGGGTCGCCCGGATAGGCCTGTGCGCCGGCCGCGGAGGCCAGCATCGAACCCAGCACGCACACGGCGGCGCGGGCCACGGCCCTGCGCTTGAACTTCGGTGATCTCGTCATGACGGAACGAACCCTCTCTGTCTTGGAATGGAATGAAAAGACCGTTGCCCTGCCGGTGAAACCACGTCGTGAAGACGTCGCGCACGGGCCGGTTAACGGTCGTTAAATTCTGGAAAGAGGGGTCGTTCTTTGTGATCTCGTCGGGGCTTGTTCCGATACTTTGGAATCCTGACGCTGAAGTTTTTCCCTAGGTTGCGGCGCTTCAGGCCGCCAGCCGCTGCCGCTTGTCCTGCGCGTCGCGCCCCGCGATGTGTTCGCGCGCGCGTTTCCAGTCCTCGTCCTGCCACTGCGACATGCGCGAGAAATTCCCGCCCGTGGCCTGGAACTGCGCGCCGTCGATGGCGATGGTCTGGCCGTTGACGTACTCCGAGCCCGGGCCGAGCAGGTAGGCCGCGAGGTTGGCCAGCTCGGGCATGCGGCCGTTGCGCTCCATCGGGTTGCGCTCGGCCTTGTGCTCGCCGCCGCCAGGGTTCAGGCGCGCGCTCATGCCCTCGGTGGGAAACAGGCCCGGTGCGATGGCGTTGAAGCGGATGCCGCGGCCCGCCCACTCGACTGCGAGCGACTGCGTCATGGCATGCAGCCCGGCCTTCGACATGGCCGAGGGCACGGTGAAGGGCGAGCCGTTCCATACCCAGGTGGTGAGGATCGACAGCACCGACGCGGCCTTGCCTTCGGCCAGCCAGCGCTTGCCGCATTCGAGCGTCATGCAGAAGCTGCCGCGAAAGACGATGCTCGAGATGGCGTCGAAGGCGCGCGGCGACAGGTCTTCGGTGCGGCTCACGAAATTGCCCGCGGCGTTGTTGACGAGGCCGTCGAGCGCGCCGCCGTCGGCCCAGATTTCATCGAGCATCTCGGTGATCTGCGTGTCGTGGCGGATGTCGCAGGTCTTGGGCGTCACGCGCCCGCCGTGCAGGTGCATCAGCTCGGCCGCGGTTTCTTCGAGCACCGGCGCGCGGCGTCCGCAGATGTAGACGTGGGCGCCGAGTAGCAGCAGCGCCTCGCTCATCACGCGGCCCAGGCCGCTGCCGCCGCCGGTCACGAAGTAGCGGCGGCCGGCCAGCAGGCCGGGCTTGAACATCAGGTCGTCGAGGGTCATGGAAATCCTTGTGTGCGGTCCATCGAAGTTCGGGAATGAAGCTCAGCGCCCCGTGTAGACGGGCGCGCGCTTCTCGAGGAAGGCGGTCATGCCTTCGCGGAAATCGCGGGTCTGGGTGCACAGCACCTGGTTGCGGTCTTCCATGGCGATGACCGCTTCCATGCTGCCGGCGTCCACGGCGATGCCCAGCGCCTCCTTGGTCAGGCGCAGCGCCACGGGCGTCGCGTTGAGCATGTCGTCGGCCAGCGCCTGCGCCTCGGCCTGCAGTGCGGGCAGCGCATCGACGCGGCTCACGAGGCCCAGTGCGTACGCGCGCTGGGCGTCCATGAAACGGCCGGTGAGCATGTACTCGGCCGCGACCGAGCTGCCGACCATGCGCGGCAAAAAGTAGCTCACGCCCACGTCGCAGGCCGACAGGCCGATGCGGATGAAGGCGGCGTTCATGCGCGCGTCGGGCGTGGCCAGGCGCACGTCCGACGCCAGCGCGAGCGCAAAGCCGCCGCCGCTGGCCGCGCCCTGCACCACGCTGACGATGGGCTGCGGGCAGCGCCGCATGGCGAGCATGATGTCGCGGATGCCCTTCTGCTGTTCGAGCATGTCGGCCACGCCGAGGTCTTCGCCGCCCACCTGTTCCTTCAGGTCGAGCCCGGCGCAGAAGGCGCGGCCCGCGCCTTGCAGCACGACCACGCGCTCGGGGCTGCGCGCGCTGAGGCCCTCGAAGTACGCGCGCAGCGCGCGCACCAGCGCCGGGTCGAGCGCGTTCAGGCGCTCGGGGCGGTTCAGCGTGAGCCAGGCGACCTCGCCGCGCCGCTCGACCTGCAGCACCTCGTTCATCGCCGTCACAGCGCGCGCGAGATCACTTCTTTCATGATCTCGTTGGTGCCGCCGTAGATGCGCTGCACGCGCCCGTCGGCGTACATGCGCGCCACCATGTACTCGGTCATGAAGCCGTAGCCGCCAAAGAGCTGCAGGCACTCGTCGACCACGCGGCCCTGCGTCTCGGAGGCCCAGAGCTTGGCCATGGAGGCGGTGGCGGTGTCGAGCTTGCCGGCCACGAGGTCTTCCACGCAGCGGTCGATGAAGGCGCGGCCGACCTTGATCTGCGTGGCGATCTCGGCCAGCTTGAACTTGGTGTTCTGGAACTCGGCGATCGGCTTGCCGAAGGCCTTGCGGTCGCGCACGTAGTCGAGCGTGGCCTGGTAGGCGCCTTCCATGGTGGCCAGCGCGTTCACGCCGATGATGGTGCGCTCGTACGGCAGGTCGCTCATGAGCTGGAAGAAGCCCTGCCCTTCCTGGCCGCCGAGCAGCGCGTCGGCCGGCACGTGCACGTCGTCGAAGAAGAGCTCCGAGGTGTCCTGCGCCTTCATGCCGATCTTGTCGAGCACGCGGCCCACGCGGTAGCCCTCGCAGCCTTCGGTCTCGACGATGAGGATGGAGGTGCCCTTGGCGCCTTGCGTCGGGTCGGTCTTGGCCACGACCAGCACCACGCCCGCGAGAAAGCCGTTGGTGATGAAGGTCTTGGAGCCGCGGATGCGGTAGCTGCCGTCGGGCTGCTTCTCGGCGCGCGTGCGCACGCCCTGCAGGTCGGAGCCGGCGCCGGGCTCGGTCATGGCGATGGCGCCGACCAGCTCGCCGCGCGCCATGCGCGGCAGGTAGCGTTGCTTCTGTTCCTCGGTGCCGTGGTTCAGGAAGTAGTGCGCCACGATGGTGTGCACCGAGCTGGCCATGCCGCTGAGCGCGCGGCGCGCCTTCTCTTCGTAGAACACGGCCTCGTGGCGAAAGTCGCCGCCCGCGCCGCCGTAGGCCTCGGGAATGTCGGAACACAGCAGGCCGAGGGCGCCGGCCTTGCGCCACACCTCGTGGCCGACGTGGCCGCGCTTGCGCGCCTCTTCGTCGTGGGGCACGACTTCGGTCTCGACGAAACGCACGACGTTGTCGCGGTACAGCTCCAGTTCTTCGTCGCTCCACGAGCGGCGGAAATCGATGGGCATGGGGTGTCCTTCAGTGTCTTGGAATGAGGGGAATGGGGTTCAGCCGACGCGGCGCTCTTTACCGGCCCAGAAAGGCTCTCGCAGCTGGAACTTCTGCAGCTTGCCCGCCGCCGACAGCGGCAGCGCATCGCGGAACTCCACGCTGCGCGGGCACTTGTAGTTGGCGATCTGGTCGCGGCAATGCGTGATGACGTCGTCGGCCGTGAGCGGCATGCCCTCGCGCAGAACGATCACCGCATGCACGCGCTCGCCCCACTTGTCGTCGGGCACGCCGATGACGGCGGACATCAGCACCTGCGGCATCTGGGCGATGGCGTTCTCGACCTCGGCCGAGTACACGTTCTCGCCGCCGCTCACGATCATGTCCTTCATGCGGTCGACCACGAACAACAGCCCGTGCTCGTCCATGTAGCCGCCGTCGCCGGTGTGCATCCAGCCGCCGCGCAGCGCCGCCTCGGTCTCGGCGGGCTTGTTCCAGTAGCCCTTCATGACCATCGGGCCGCGCGCGACGATCTCGCCGACCTGGCCGGGGGGCAACTCGTTGTCCTCGCCGTCGACGATGCGGATCTCGGCCACGGGCACCGGCGTGCCGGCCGCGCGCAGCAGGCGGTTGCGGTCGGGGCCGGGCAGGTGGAAGTGCGGCATCAGCACCGCCACGGTGGGCGACAGCTCGGTCATGCCGTAGGCCTGCGAAAAACTCGTGGCGGGCAGCGCGGCCATGGCCTGCTCGAGCAGCGCCACGTCGATGGGCGCGGCGCCGTACAGCAGCATCTGCAGGCTCGACAGGTCGAACTCGGCAAAGCGCGGGTGCTCGATCACGCGCTTGATCATGGTGGGCACGAGGAACATCTCGGTGGCGCGCGCGGCCTGGATGGCCTGCAGGATCGCCACCTCGTCGAACATCGGCACCACGTGCTGCGGCACCAGCCGCAGGATGCTCTGCAGCGACAGCCCGCAGCCGGCCACGTGGAACATGGGCACGGCGATGACCACGGCGGCGTTGCGCGTCTCGCGCGGCACGGCGGCCACCGAGCTCAGCGCGTTGATGTAGAGGCTGCCGTGCGTGAGCATCACGCCCTTGGGCCGGCCGGTGGTGCCGCCGGTGTACATGATGGCGGCCAGCTCGTCGGCGCTGTGCGGCGCATCGTCGATCGGCTGCGCGTCGGCCAGCAGCGCCTCGTAGCCGACCATGCCCTCGGGCACGGGACCGTCGCCGCAGTACACCACGGTGCGCAGCGAGGTCGAGAGCTTGCGCAGCTCGCCGGCCATGGGCGCGAACAGGTCGTCGACCAGCAGGATGCGCGTGTCGCAGTCGTCCAGCGAGTAGGCGACCTCCTTCGGGTTCCAGCGGATGTTCACCGGGTTGATGACGCCGCCGCCCCACCAGGTGCCGAAGAAGAACTCGACGAAGCGGTGCGAGTTCAGGCTCATCATGCCGACGCGGTCGCCGCGCGCCATGCCGAGCTGCTGCAGCACGGCGCCCAGGCGCGCCACGCGGTCGGTGAGGGTCGCGAAGTCCAGGCGGTGGTTGCCGCAGACCACGGCGGTCTCGCGGGCCTTCTCGCGGCGGCCCTTGTGCAGGGGCTGGGTGAGGAACATGGTGTCGTCTCCTTGGTGGTTTTTTTCGTCAGGCAACCCGGCGTGCGTGGCCGGCCCAGTGCGGCTCTCGCAGGCGGTACTTCATGACCTTGCCGGCGCCCGAGATCGGCAGCGCGTCGACGAACGCCACGCTGCGCGGGCACTTGTAGCCGGCGATCAATTCACGGCAGTGGGCGATGAGCGCGTCGGCATCGGCATCGCTGCCCGGCTTGCGCACCACCACCGCATGCACGGCCTCGCCCCAGCGCTCGTCGGGCACGCCGATGACGGCGGCGGCGGCCACGGCGGGGTGGCGCGCGAGCGCGCCCTCGACCTCGGCGCAGTAGATGTTCTCGCCGCCGCTCACGATCATGTCCTTGTAGCGGTCGACGATGAAGACGAAGCCGTCGTCGTCCATGCGGGCGGCGTCGCCGGTGTGCATCCAGCCGCCCTGCAACGCGGCGGCCGTCTGCTCGGGCAGGTTCCAGTAGCCCTGCATCACGCACGGGCTGCGCACCGTGAGTTCGCCGACGGTGCCGCGCGGCACCTCGCGGCCGTCGCTGTCGCACACGCGCAGGTCGATGCCCGAGAGCGCCTGCCCGGCCGAGGCCAGCTTGCCGAGCTTGCGGCCTTCGGGCGAGTGGTAGTGGCGCGTGAGGTAGCTCACGCCGGCCGACAGCTCGGTCATGCCGTAGCCCTGCGCGAACTCGGCCTGCGGGAAGGTCGCGAAGGCGCGCTCCAGCAGTGCCTCGGTGATCGGCGAGGCGCCGTAGCCCACGAAGCGCACGCTCGACAGGTCGGCCTGCGCGGTGCGCGGGTCGTCCACCAGCATCTGCAGCATGGCGGGCACGGCCATGAGGTTGGTGGCGCGGTCGCGCTCGATGGCGGCGAGCATGCCGTCCACCGAGAAGCCCGGCAGGATGATCTGCGCGCAGCCCATGAGCACGCCGCGCAGCAGGAACGACAGCCCCGCCAGATGAAAGAGCGGCGCCACCTGCAACAGCCGCGCGCTGTCGTCGAAGAAGGCGCCGAGCATCGACACCTGCGCATTGATCACCAGCGCCGCGTGGCTGAGCATCACGCCCTTGGGCCGGCCGGTGGTGCCGCCGGTGTAGAACACGCCGGCCAGGTCGTCGCCGCCGCGCAGCGCGTCGGGCACGGGCTCGCTCTCGCGGACCAGCGCTTCGCAATCGGTCATGCCCGTGGGCGCCTGGCGCTCGCCCATGTAGACCCAGGTGGTGACGGCGCGTGCGGCGACGCGCAGCGCGTCCGCCGTCGCCAGGAACTGGTCGTCCACGAAAAGGATGTGCGTCGCGCAGTCGTCGAGCGAGTGCGCCATCTCGGCCACGCTCCAGCGCGTGTTGACCGGGTTGACCACGCCGCCGGCCCACCACACGGCCAGGTAGTACTCCAGCGTGCGGTCGGCGTTGAGCGCGAGCACGCCCACGCGGTCGCCGGGCTGCACGCCCAGGCGACGCAGCCCGCCCGCCAGGCGCGCGACGCGCTCGCCGAGTTCGCCGTAGGTGCGCGTGCGGCCCTGGAACACGGTGGCGACGGCGCGCGGGCTGCACTGCATGGCGCGGTGCAGGGCCTGCGTGAGGTACAGCGGCGGTGGCGTGGTGGGCATGGACAAGGCTCCTGTCGGTGCGGTGCGGAAATGCCATGCATGCGCGAACGCGCATGCCCGGAAAACAAGGACGTCAGCGGGCTTCGGCCACGGGCGCTGCCGCGCCCCAGCGCTTGAGCAGCGCGGGCCCGTCGTCGGGCGACACGGCCGGCGGCACGACCGGCGCGGTGCGGCTGAAGCGCGGCGCGGGCGCGGGCTGCACCACGCCGCCCACGGTGGCGAAGGTGCCGCGCGCCACGTTGTGCGGGTGCTGCGGCGCTTCGTCCCAGTCGAGCACGGGGGCGAAGCAGGCGTCGCTGCCTTCGAGCAGCACGCACCACTCGTCGCGCGTGCGGGTGCGGAACACGTCGGCCAGGCGCAGCTTGAGCAGCGGCCAGCGGTCGGCGTCCATCTGGGCGTCGAAGGCGGGGTCGTCGACCAGGCCGCAGCGCTCGCGCAGCAGGGCGTAGAACTGCGGCTCGATGGAACCGATGGCCACGTACTTGCCGTCGGCGCAGGCGTAGGTGTCGTAGAAGTGGGCGCCGCCGTCGAGCAGGTTCTCGCCGCGCTGGTTGCTCCACTGGCCGGCCGACTTGAAGCCGTACATCATGGCCGACAGCAGGGCGGCGCCGTCGGTCATGGCGGCGTCGACCACCTGGCCCTGGCCCGAGCCTTTCACCTCGTGCAGCGCGGCCAAGAGGCCAAAGGCCAGCAGCATGGCGCCGCCGCCGAAGTCGCCCACGTAGTTCAGCGGCGGCACGGGCGCCTCGCCCGAGCGGCCGATGGCGTGCAGCGCGCCGCTGATGGCGATGTAGTTGATGTCGTGGCCGGCCGCGTGCGCCAGCGGGCCGTGCTGGCCCCAGCCGGTCATGCGGCCGTAGACCAGGCGCGGGTTGCGCGCCAGGCATTCGGCCGGGCCCAGGCCCAGGCGTTCCATCACGCCGGGGCGGAAGCCCTCGATGAGGATGTCGGCGCGCGCGATGGCGTCGAGCACCGGCGCGGCGGCGTCGGGGGCACGCAGGTCGACCTCCCAGGTGCTGCGCCCGCGCGCCAGGATGTCGTGGGGGTCGCGCCGCGTGCCGGGGCGCGCGATGCGCAGCACCTCCGCGCCCATGTCGGCGAACAGCATCGCGCAAAAGGGGCCGGGGCCGATGCCGGCCATCTCGACGACCCGAAGTCCTTTCAGGGGTCCTGCCATGTGTGTCTCCTCTGGCGCGCACCCGGCGGCCTGTTGTGTAGAGGCATCTTGGCGCGCGGGCGCCGGCGTCGCATCGTCGGAAGCGACGAAAGCGCGGAAAGACGTTTCAACGCCCCGTGAAGACGGGTGCGCGCTTGGCCGCGAAGGCGGCGGCGGCCTCGCGGAAATCCTCGGTTTTCAGCGCCAGCACCTGGGCGCGGTTCTCGACCTCGAGCGCGGCGTCCAGGCTCGGTGCCTCGAGGTTGGCCCACATGAGCTGCTTGGTGTGGCGCGTGGCGTAGGGGCTGTTGCGCAGCACGTCGGCGGCCAGGGCGAGCGCGCGCGGCAGCAGCGCGTCGTCGTCGACCAGCGCGGCGACCAGGCCGATGCGCTCGGCCTCGTCGGCCGGCACGGGGCGGCCCGTGAGCATGAGCTCGAAGGCGCGCGAGGCGCCCACCAGCCGCGGCAGGTGGTAGCTGATGCCGCACTCGCCGGCCGTGAGGCCGATGCGCACCGCGCCGACATGGAACGACGCCGAGCGCGCGGCCACGCGGATGTCGGCGCCCAGCGTGAGCGCAAAGCCCGCGCCCACGGCCACGCCGTTGACGGCGGCGATCACCACCTTGTCGAGCGCGCGCAGCCGCCGCACCATGCCGGCGAACAGCTCCTGCCCCGCCATCAGGTCGGCCACCGAGGGCTCGCCTTCGAGCGGCTGGTCGTCGCGGCGCGTGAGCGGCGTCGTGAGGTCCCAGCCGGCGCAGAAGCCGCGCCCGGCGCCGGTGAGCACCAGCACGCGCACGCTGTCGTCCTGCGCCAGTGCGTCGAGCGCGGCGCACAGGCGCCGCACGGTGGGCTGGCTCAGTGCGTTGAGGCGCGCGGGGCGGTTCAGCGTGAGCAGTGCGATGCCTGCGCGGCTGCGGTCGAGGAGGATGTCGTCTGCTTCGCTGTCGGACATGGCGGTCTCTTTCCCGGGTTCAGCGCCCGGTCCAGCGCGGCGCGCGTTTCTCGATGAAGGCGCGCGGGCCTTCCTTGAAGTCTTCGCTCGCGGCCACGCGCTCGAAGGCATCGCGCGTGAGGGCGCGCAGCGCGGCCTCGTCGAGTCCGCTGTTCGCCTCGCGCGCCACCCGCAGGCTCTGGCGCACCGCCACCGGGGCGTTGCGCGCGATCTCGGCGGCCAGCGACAGCGCGGCTTCGCGCAGCCCATCGACGTCATCCACGAGGCGGTTGACCAGGCCGAAGCCGTGCGCGCGCTCGGCATCGAGTTGCCCCGCCGTGAGGATCAGCTCGAGCGCGATGTTGGGCGGAATGGCGCGCGGCAGCCGGTACAGCCCGCCCGCCGCGGCGATCAGCCCGCGCAGCACCTCGGGCAGACCGAAGGCGGCCTGCCGCACGGCCACGACGAGGTCGCAGGCCAGCACGAGCTCGGTGCCGCCGGCCAGCGCCTTGCCGTTGACGGCGGCGATCCACGGCTTGCTGCGCTCGCGGTACACGAAGCCCGCGAAGCCGCCACGCTCGGTGCGCAGCGCGCTGCCGCGCCCGGCCGACACTTCCTTCAGGTCGGCGCCCGCGCAGAAGGCCTCACGGCCGGCGCCGGTGAGCACCACGGCGCGGATGTCGTCGTCGGCCTCGGTGGCATCGACAGCGGCTTCGAGGCCCGACGCCACGTCGCCGTTGACGGCGTTGCGCGCCTCGGGGCGGTCGATGGTGACGAGGGCGACCTGGCCCGGCAGGCGTTCGACAGTCACTGCGCTCATGACACGCTCCAGTTCAAGAGATCGTCCGCACCGGCCGTCACGGTGCCGCTGCAACCGACGGGGCTGCGGTCCAGGTCGATCAGCACCTTCAGCGAAGCCGCGTCCGTGGCCTTGACACGCGCCATGAGCCGTTCGCCGGCCGGCGTGCGCGCGATCACGATGCCCTGCGAAGGCTGGCCGTCGCGGCCGTAGACCACGGTGAAGGTCTCCAGCGTGGCGGCGCCCGCGTACTGCAGCACCAGTGGCGGCACCGGGCCGCGCCGCGCATCGGCGGCGGCCTGCACGTCGTAGTCGGGCTTCGGAAGCCCCTGCGGCGGCGGGCTGGAGCCCAGCACCAGCGCGTGGTGCTTGGTGACGTACTCGCCCTGCCCGTAGAGCAGCGCGGCCTTGCCCTTCGGCGCGGCGCGCAGCGCGCGCACCAGGCCGGCGGCGGCGTGCGTCATGTAGTCGTTGAGCGGCGCGCCGAAGAAGCTCAGGCCGCCGGTGGAGGTCATGCGCGCCTCGGGCGCCAGGCCCAGCGTGCGGCGCGCCATCTTGGGCACGATGGGGAAGCAGCTGTACAGCTCCAGCATCTCGAAGGCCGAGGCGTCTCCGCCGACCTGCGCGAGCACGGTTTCCATCACGATGTCTTGCGCGTGCGAGCGGTGGTACTGGTCGCGCTGCAGGTAGTCGCGCGGCTCGCGCGCGGCGGCGCCGTCCCACACGTAGACCCAGCGGTCTTCGGGAATGCCGAGTGCGCGCGCATGGCCCACGCTGGTGAGCAGCACGGCCGCGCCCATGTTGACCAGCGGGTTGGCCACCATGTGCTTGGTGTAGGGCCAGGCGATGAGGCGGTTGGCCGCGTCGACGCGCGCGATGTCTTCGGGCGTGAAGGGCTTGCGCAGCCAGGCGTAGGGGTTGGCGGCGGCCACCTCGGAGTAGCGCGCCCACAGGCGCGACGACTCGTCCTGCGCCTGGCGCGGCGTCTGGCCCCAGTGCGCGAGCGCGGCGTTCTCGTAGAACGGGTAGATGGTGGTCGGCATGGCCGCACCGAGCTTGATCGCCACGGGGTGGCAGATGTCGGTGCCGCGCACCAGCTTCACGCTGTCGTCGCGCGGCGTCCAATCGAGCGCGATGCCGAGCTTGGCGGCGGCGTCCACCGTGTAGCGCGCCTCGGCGCCGGTGATGGCGGCGACTTTGCTCTCGCCGCGCGCGATGCGCAGCGCGGCCTCGTGGATGTAGCGCACCGGCGCTTCGCCGCCGGTGACGCCGTAGACGCTGCGCGCCGGGCTGCAGCCCAGCCGCGCGTTGAGCAGCGCGGGCGCGTCGGTGTAGGGCCACGAGTACTCGCAGACGACGTCGAGCGAGTCGAGGCCGGCCAGCAACGCGGCGGCGCCGCTGTCCTGTGCGGCGGCGCGCATGGCGCGGGCCATCAGCTCGATGGGTTCGAGGCCTTCGGCGGCCTCCTTGGTGCGGTGCGTGATCTCGCCGACGCCGACGATGACCGGCGTGCGGTCGTCCAGTGCTGTCATGGGGTTAGTGCTGTGAGAGGGGTTGTTGTTGTTGCTGCAGCTGCGCCACGCGGCGCAGGTGCCACGCGGGCGGGCCGAACTGGCCTTCGATGAGGGTGGCGCGGCGCACGTAGTGGCCGACGGCGAGTTCTTCCGTCATGCCCATGCCGCCATGCAGCTGCACCGCGCCCTGCCCCACGGCGCGGCAGGCCTTGGCGACCGCGACCTTGGCGGACGACACGGCGCGTGCGCGCGAGGCCGCGTCGGCGCCCGTAGCCAGTGCCTCACCCACGCTGGCGGTGAGTGCGTCGGCCTGCTCGAGCGCCATGTGCATGTCGGCCAGCCGGTGCTGCAGCACCTGGAAGCTGGAGATCGGCACACCGAACTGCTTGCGCTGGCGCACGTAGTCGAGCGTGTCGCGCATCAGCCGGCGCAGGATGCCGATGGACTCGGCGCAAACCGCGAGCGTGGCTTCGTCGAGCGCCTGCTCGATCTGCGGCAGTGCTGCGCCTTCCTCGTCGAGCAAGGCATCGGCGTTCAGGCGCACCGCGTCGAAGGCGATATCGGCCGCGCGGCCACCGTCACGCGTGCGGTAGGCACGCAGCTGCACGCCGGGTGCGTCCTTGGGCACGACGAGCAACGACAAGCCCTTGTCGCTGCGCGCCGTGGCGATGACATGGCTGGCCCACGGCGCGGCCTGCACCACGGCCTTGCGGCCGTCGAGCCGCAGCCGGCCGCCGGCCTCGCGCACGAGCGTCGTGCGCACGTCGTCGCGTGCATGGCGGCTGTGCGGCTCGTCGTGCGCGAAGGCCAGCACGGCCTGCCCCGCGACGACGCGCGCGAGCAGCGCATCGGCCTGCGCGCCCGGATGGCGCTGCAGCAGGCCGGCGCCGATCACCAGCGTCGAAAGATACGGCTCGGCCGCGAGCGCGCCGCCCAACGTGGGCAGCAGCGCGAGGTGCGCGGCCAGGCCGAGGCCCAGCCCGCCCTGCGCTTCGGGCAGGGCCGCGCCCAGCAGCCCGAGGTCACTTGCCAGGCCTTGCCAGAACGGCGGCGGTGCGTTGTCGGCGGCGGCCAGTGCATGAAGTCGCTGCTCGAAGCCGTGCTGGTCGTCGAGGTAGCGCGCGAGGCTGTCGCGCAGCATCGCGAGGGTGTCGTCTTGGTCGGTGAGGGTGGTCATGGCAAGCGGGCCTCAGCGGGATTGCAGCAACTGGGCCGCGATGATGTTGCGCTGCACTTCGTTGGAGCCCGCGTAGATCGACGCGGCGCGGTCGTTGAGGTAGGCCGACATCGAGAACACCGCCTCCTCGGGCACGGCCAGCGCGCCCTGCAGGCCGTCGTCCAGCGGCAGGTCGGCCGCCGCGTAGTGGGCGGCGATCTCCACGCCGAGTTCGGTCAGGCGCTGGCGCAGCTCGGAGCCCATCACCTTGCCCATCGAAGGCCGGATGCCGTGCGGCTCGCCGCGGGCCTGGGCGCGCAGCGACTGCAGCTCGGTGGCCTCGACCGCGTCGATGGCGCAGTCCATCTCGGCCAGGCGCAGCGCCATCTCGCGCGCCTCGTCGGCGGCGGACTCGCCCGCGGCAGCAAAAGCGCTGTCGGCGGCGGTGCGCAGCCGGCGCAGGCGCGCGCGCAGCATCGGCGCCCAGGCCCCGCCACGCTCGTGCTGCAGCAGGTACTTGGCCACCGTCCAGCCCTGGTTCTCCTCGCCGATGAGGCCGCTGGCGGGCACGCGCACGTCGTCGAAGAACACCTGGTTGAGCTCGTGGTCGCCCGAGATGCTGATGATCGGGCGGATCGTCAGGCCGGCCTGGGGGATGTCGAAGCACAGGAAGCTGATGCCCTGCTGCGCCTTGCCGCCCGAGGCCGTGCGCACAAGGCAGAACATGCGGTTGGCGTACTGCGCGTGGGTGGTCCAGATCTTGGTGCCGTTGATGACGTAGTCGTCGCCGTCGCGCACCGCCTTGCATTGCAGCGACGCCAGGTCGGAGCCCGACTGCGGCTCGGAGTAGCCCTGGCACCAGTAGTCCTCGCCCGAGCGGATGCCCGGCAGCCAGGCCTGCTTCTGCGCCTCGGTGCCGAAGGCGATGATCACCGGCGCGACCATGCCGGGGCCCATGGGCGCGCGCGGCGGCGCGTCGGCCGCGGCCAGCTCGCTCGCGAAGAGGTAGTGCTGCATCGGCGTCCAGCCGGTGCCGCCGTGTTCCACCGGCCAGTGCGGCACGCTCCAGCCGCGCCGGGCCAGCACGCGGTGCCAGCGGTTGCCGTCGGCGTAGTCGGTGAAGATGCCGGAGCAGCGGCGCCCTGCGGCACGCAGCTCAGGCGTCAGCTCGCGCGCGAGAAAGTCGCGAACCTCGTCGCGAAACGCGGTCTCCGCCGCGCTGAGGGTCCAGGCCATGGTGTTGTCTCACAGGGTTCACACCCGGCAAGTGTGCGGCGCGCGGGCCGGCGCGGCATCGTCGGATCGGACGAACGTGGGCGCCCCACCGCGGCGGTGAGCGCTTTTTTCTTCAGTTGAGGCCCATGCCGGGCCGAACGTTCAGGCCGCGACCGCTTCGCGCGCCGGCACCGCTTGCGTCCCGACGGGCATGTGCTGCGCCCAGTCGATGATCTCGAGCGTGCCGTCGGCATGCTCGGCCAGCGCGGTGAGGCTTTCCACCCAGTCGCCGTCGTTGCAGTACAGGATGCCGTCGATGTCGCGCATCTCGGCGTGGTGGATGTGGCCGCACACCACGCCCTGCGCGCCGCGGTTGCGGGCCTCGCGGGCCACGGCGTTCTCGAAGTCGCCCACGTAGCTCACGGCGCGCTTGACCTTGCCCTTGAGGTACTTCGAGAGCGACCAGTACGGCAGCCCCATGCGCGCGCGCAGCGAGTTGAGGTGGCGGTTGAGCTTGAGCGTGAACTCGTAGAGCGAGTCGCCCACATAGGCCAGCCACTTGGCGCACTGGATCACGCCGTCGAACAAATCACCGTGGATGATCCACAGCTTGCGGCCGTCGGCGGTCTCGTGGATCCACTCGTCGGCCACGTCGATGCCGCCGAAGTTGTGGTGCAGGTACTTGCGGGCGAACTCGTCGTGGTTGCCCGGAATGAAGATCACGCGCGTGCCCTTGCGCGCCTTGCGCAGCAGCTTCTGGATCACGTCGTTGTGCGCCTGCGGCCAGTACCAGTGGCGCTTGAGCTGCCAGCCGTCGATGATGTCGCCGACCAGGAACAGGGTCTCGCACTCGGTGTGCTTGAGAAAGTCGAGCAGCGCCCGGGCCTGGCAGCCGGGCGTGCCCAGGTGCAGGTCGGAGATCCAGAGGGTGCGATAGCGCAGCGCCGGACGCGCCGCATCGTCGTCCTCCGGCTCGGGAGGCTGGATCGCGGTGTCGCGCCAGGCGCGAAGGAAAGCGTCGTCGCGTTGCATGGTCCGGCAGGTTCGCAGCCGCGCGTGACCGCACGATGGCGACTCCGTGACATCCCGGTGACGCGTGGCACCGGGGCAACGCCACAATCGGACGATGCGCTCTGGCCAGATCATCGTTCTCGTGTCCCCCGTGTTCTTCCTGCTGATCGCGATCGAGTTCGCGGTCGGCCGCGCGCGCGCCCGGCGCGGCACCGGGCAGGACACCTACCGCCTGGCCGACGCCGTGAACAGCATCGGGCTGGGCATGCTGAGCCAGATCAGCGCGGTGCTCACGGGGCTCTTGCGCATCGGCATCTACACCGCCGTGTATTCGGCGGTGGCGCTCTTTCCGCAAGAGGCGGCGCGCGAGTTCTGGACCACCTGGTACGGCTGGCTGCTGGCGCTGGTGTTCTACGACTTCTGCTACTACTGGCTGCACCGCATGGGCCACGAGTCGGCCGTGCTGTGGGCCGCGCACGTGGTGCACCACCAGAGCCAGCACTACAACCTGTCGACCGCGCTGCGCCAGACCTCGAGCGGCGCGCTGCTGGGCTGGCTCTTCTACCTGCCGATGGCCGTGGCCGGCGTGCCGCCGCTGGTGTTCGTCGTGGTGGCGCTCATCGACCTGCTCTACCAGTTCTGGGTCCACACCGAACAGGTCGGCAAGCTCGGCTGGTTCGACCGCTGGTTCTGCTCGCCCTCGAACCACCGCGTGCACCACGCGGTGAACGACCGCTACCTCGACCGCAACTACGGCGGCGTGCTGATCGTGTGGGACCGCCTCTTCGGCACCTTCCGCGAAGAAGACGAGCGCTGCGTGTACGGCACGCGCGGCGAGCTGAAAAGCTGGGACCCGCTGTGGGCCAACGCCGAGGTCTACTGGGCGCTCGCCAGGGATTCATGGCATGCGCGCCGCTGGTCCGACAAGCTGCGCGTGTGGTTCAAGCCGCCCGGCTGGCGCCCGGACGACGTGGCGGCGCGCTACCCGAAGCCGGCCTTCGACATCGCGAAGGTCACGCGCTACGAGCCCGTGGTGAGCCGCGGCGTGCAGTGGTTCGCAGGCCCGCAGTTCCTCGCGCTGCTGGCCGGCGTGACGGTGTTCCTCTGGTACTCCGACGCCGTGCCGCTGCCGCAGGCCGCCGTCTGGCTGGCCGCGCTGACGGCCGGGTTGTGGGCGGTCGGCGCGGTGCTGCAGGGGCGGCTCTCGGTCACCGAGGTGCTGCTGGTCGAGGCCGCCGCGCTGGCCACGGCGAGCGCGGCCTTGGGCATCGGCTGGCTGCACTTCCTCTTCAAGCCATTGGCGCTGGCCATCGCGATCGCCTTCGCGGCCCGCCGCGCGCAACGCCAGCCCGGCGGCATGACGCGCTTCGATGCGCTGCTGCTGACCGGCCTGGTCTTCTCACTCGCAGGCGACGTGCTGCTGATGGGGCCGGCCAACTTCTTCGTGCCCGGGCTCGTGTGCTTCCTGCTCGCGCACCTGGCGTACATCGCGCTGTTCCGCATCGGCGTCGGGCTTTTTCCGCGGCCTCGCGCGCTGGCGGCCACGCTGCTGATCGGCGCGGGCATGTACGCCTTCCTGTGGCAGGGCGGCCTGCCGGTGGCGCTGCGCATTCCGGTCGGCTTCTACGTGATGGTGATCGCCTGCATGGCGGCGCAGGCCATCGGGCGTGCGGCGGTGCTGCGTTCAAGCGACCCCACCGCGCTGTGGGTGGCGGTGGGCGCCTGCTTCTTCATGCTGAGCGACGCGCTGCTGGCGATCAACCGGTTCGTGTCGCCGCTGCCGCTGGCGTCGCTGTGGGTGCTGGCGACGTACTACACGGCGCAGATGTTGATCGTGCGGCATGCGAAATCTCCTCGAAGTGAGTAGATTTCGCTCGCCCTATCAGAAGCGACCATCTGTTGCATTGCGGCGCAAAGGAAGCCGATGTGCGTTTTTTCCGGCGTTCGGATCGCAGTCCAGAATCGACTCCACGGCGGCGACTGGCCCCGTCGTCGAGGTCTCGCGCAAGTCGAGTGGCCGCTCGAGCTGACGCTTGCGGCAAGCGTCCTCAGCCTCTTTCTCTCGGCGCCGCTTTTCCACCAGTTCCGCCACTTTTTCGTGGTCGATATCGACGACCCAGCGACCTTCCGTCGTGCGACGCCAGCTGGCAAAGGTGTTGAACCACGGCGTCCAGGCATCGTTGAGGGGAGATGCATCGTCGTAGAGCAGTGGATCCAACTTGGTGAACGGCATCGTTTCACCGTCTTTGTCGACGACGGTGAGAGCGCCTTTTTTCTCCCCTGATGAGAACAGATAGGAGAACCAAGCTACCGTGCTGTTGTCAGGCGACACCGAAACGATTTCGTCCAGATCGAAATCCACCCCGGGAATCGATTGAAGCGGCAGCAACTGAATCTGGAGCGAGCGCTCATCGAGAATTCGCCCCGTGTATGGCGGCGCTCGTCCATTCGTCAGCTCGTGCGTTCTGGCGTCGTGAACAAACCAACGGCCCGCATCGAGTCGGGTGGTGGCAATTCCGTTGGCGATCCATGCGTTCGGTATCACCCTTGCCGTGGTCGGAAGCGGAGTGACCGCAACCGAACCATCCGATGCTTCCTTGAGGAAATAGAAGTTGGAAGCACTGCTCACCAGCCATGTTGGATGGGGGCCCGCCAAACGTGCTTCGATCGCGATGAACCGACCTGACTCATCAGGCGCCTTCACCTCCTTCGGGAAAAGGCGGCCATGGCGGACGATGAGGTACGAGGGATCAGCCGGACGCAAGTAGCCGGTGAAATCCACGTACTGGAACTGGAAATTGCCGATGCGCTCTTCAGGCGAATCCTTGCGGACGCTACAGCCGGGAAGGCTGAAAAGAAACATGGCGCCGAAAACGACCCAGGTGCTGTTTCGTGACTTGAGCGCTTTTCCGATGCCTGTCCTGGCGCAAGAAGCATCAAGGAAGCTCATGCAGCTCTGCCGATTTGCGTTCGCTCACGGCAAACGGGTCCACGTGAATTTCTGAAGCAGGCCGGAGCCATCGTTCTCATGGATAGACAGGTTGCGACTGCGACCGCAGAACTCTTCCTCTACTCAGCGCAGCGCTGGATCTCCACCGTCGAGTGCCGGATCTCCTCATGCATCGAGAAGCACGCCCGCACCTGGTCGGCCGTGAGCGTGGCCGAATGCGTCACCACCGTGAGCGCGCAGGCGTACGCATCGCGGCCGACGCGCCAGACGTGCAGGTCGGCCACGCGGGTTTCGGAATCGGCCAGCATCGTCTCGACGCCTTCGCGGATTTCTTCGGTGACGGGGTGGTCCATCTCGCGGTCGAGCAGGACCTTGCCGGTTTCCTTCAGCAGGCCCTTGGCCCAGACGGCGACGAGCACGGCGCCGACGATGCCCATGGCCGGGTCGAGCCAGGACCAGCCGTAGAACCAGCCGCCCAGCAGCGCCGCGATGGCGAGCACCGAGGTGGCGGCGTCGGCCACCACGTGCAGGTAGGCGGAGCGCAGGTTGAGGTCGTGGCCGTGTGCGTGGTCGTGGCCGTGGTGGTGGTCATGGCCGTGCCCGTGGTCATGGCCGTGATGGTCATGCGAATGCCCCAAGAGCCGCGCGCAGACCAGGTTCACCACCAGGCCCAGCACCGCGATCGAGATGGCCTCGGGGTAGTGGATGGCCACGGGCGACCACAGCCGCTCCAGCGAGCCGACCACCATGAGCGCGGCGACGCCGAGCAGCAGCAGCGCGCTCGCGAAGCCGCCGAGCACCTCGATCTTCCAGGTGCCGAAGGCAAAGCGCGGGTCGCGGGCGTAGCGCCGTGCGGCGGCGTAGGCAAAGGCGCTCAGGCCGATGGCCAGCGCGTGCGAGCTCATGTGCCAGCCGTCGGCCAAAAGCGCCATGGAGTTGAACCACCAGCCGGCGCCGATCTCGATGACCATCATCGCGGCGGTGATCCACATCACGAGGCGGGTGCTGCGTTCGGCGGCGGCGTTGCCGGCGCCGAAATGGTGGTCGTGCTGCCAGGCGCTCATGTCGTGGGTGTGCATGGAAGTCTCTTCAGGCGCCGAACAGGTCCGGGCCATCGGCGCGGCCCGAAGGCGGCACCACGCCCAGGTGGCGGTAGGCCGCGAGCGTGGCGATGCGCCCGCGCGGCGTGCGTTGCAGGTAGCCCTGCTGGATGAGGTAGGGCTCGATCACGTCTTCGATGGTGTCGCGCTCTTCGCCGATGCTGGCGGCCACGTTGTCCAGGCCGACCGGGCCGCCGTCGAAGCGGTGGATGACGGCCTCGAGCAGCTTGCGGTCCATGAGGTCGAAGCCCTGCGGGTCGACGTCGAGCATGGCCAGCGCCTTGTGCGCGATGTCCTCGGTGATGCGGCCGTTGCCCTTGACCTCGGCGTAGTCGCGCACGCGGCGCAGCAGGCGGTTGGCGATGCGGGGCGTGCCGCGCGAGCGGCGCGCGATCTCGAAGCCGCCGGCGGCGTCGGTCTCGACCTTGAGCAGGCCCGCGCTGCGGCGCACGATGAGCGCCAGCTCTTCGGGCGTGTAGAACTCCAGCCGCGCCACGATGCCGAAGCGGTCGCGCAGCGGGTTGGTCAGCATGCCGGCGCGGGTGGTGGCGCCCACCAGCGTGAAGGGCTGCAGGTCGAGCTTGATGCTGCGCGCCGCGGGGCCCTCGCCGATCATGATGTCGATCTGGTAGTCCTCCAGCGCGGGGTACAGGATTTCCTCGACGACCGGGCTCAGGCGGTGGATCTCGTCGATGAAGAGCACGTCGTTGGGCTCGAGGTTGGTCAGCAGCGCCGCCAGGTCCTTGGGCTTTTCGAGCACGGGGCCCGAGGTCTGGCGCAGGTTGACGCCCAGTTCGGCCGCGATGATGTGCGACAGCGTGGTCTTGCCCAGGCCCGGCGGGCCGAACAGCAGCACGTGGTCGAGCGCCTCTTTGCGCTTGCGCGCCGCGCCGATGAAGATCTCGAGCTGCTCGCGCACCTTGGCCTGGCCGACGTACTCGTCGAGCAGCTTGGGCCGCAGCGCCCGCTCGATCGCCTCCTCGTTGGGCGAGGCGGGGGCGGCGGACACCACGCGTTGCGGGGCGGGGGCGAAATCGTCGGTCTGGATGGTCATTGGGGGTGGGTCTTCGGCGATGAGTTTAGTCCTTGGCCACACTGGCAGAATGTTCGGCCATACAACAAGACGAGGGGAAGGTCAGGCGTGTCCATCTACGAACTGAAACCGCGTTTCCAGGCCTTGCTGCGACCGCTCGTGGTCCGGCTGCATGCGATGGGCGTGACGGCCAACCAGGTGACGCTGGCGGCCTGCGCGGTGTCGGTCGGGCTCGGGCTCTGGCTGTTCTTCGCCGCGCCCTCGCTGGCGGCCTTCGGCCTGATCCCCGCCTGGATGTTCCTGCGCATGGCCTTCAACGCCATCGACGGCATGCTGGCGCGCGAACACCACCAGCAAAGCCGGCTGGGCGCCTTCCTCAACGAACTCACCGACGTGGTCTCCGACGCCGCGCTCTACCTGCCTTTCGCGCTGGTGGCGCCGTTCGCGCCGTTCTGGGTCGGCATGGTCATCGTGCTGGCCGGGCTGAGCGAATTCGCCGGCGCGCTGGGCCCCACGGTGGGCGCCTCGCGCCGCTACGACGGGCCGATGGGCAAGAGCGACCGGGCCTTCGTGTTCGGCGCGCTCGGGTTGTATGTCGCCCTCGGCGGGCCGCTGCCGGGCTGGACCGCCCTGCTGATGCCGCTCGTGGCCGCGCTGGTGGCCTGGACGGTCGTCAACCGCATCCGCCGCGCCCTGGCCGAGGCTGAAGCGCCTGCCGCCTGAAACACCCCCATACAAATAAATAAAGAAGACCCTTCTTCATGACCCTTTCCACACCCCGCGTCGCCGCCGAACATCATTTCCGCACGCACGACGGCGAATCGCTGTTCTACCGCCACTGGCCGGCCACGGGCGCCGTGCGGCGCGGCGCCGTGCTGCTGTTCCACCGCGGCCACGAGCACGGCGCGCGCATGGCGCACCTGGTCGACGAGCTGAACCTGCCCGACTTCGACTTCTTCGCCTGGGACGCGCGCGGCCATGGCCTGTCGCCGGGCCAGCGCGGCTACAGCCCCAGCTTCGGCACCTCGGTGCGCGACGTGCAGACCTTCGTGCAGCACATCGCCGCCGCCCACGGCGTGCCCGAGCACGACATCCACGTGGTGGCGCAGAGCGTGGGCGCGGTGCTGATCGCCACCTGGGCGCACGACTACGCCCCCAAGGTGCGCGGCCTCACGCTGGCCTCGCCGGCCTTCAAGGTCAAGCTCTACGTGCCGTTCGCGCGGCCGGGGCTGGCGCTCATGCACAAGCTGCGCGGGCTGTTCTTCGTGAACAGCTACGTGAAGCCGAAGTTCCTCACGCACGACCCCGCGCGCATCGAGAGCTACAAGAACGACCCGCTGATCTCGCGCCCGATCGCCGTCAACATCCTGCTGGGCCTGTACGAGGCGGCCGACCGCGTGGTGGCCGACGCCAACGCGATCACGCTGCCGGTGCAGCTGCTCATCTCGGGCGCCGACTGGGTGGTGCACCACAAGCCGCAGCACCAGTTCTTCGAGCGGCTGGGCAGCGCCGTGAAGACGAAGACGGTGCTGCCGGGCTTCTTCCACGACACGCTGGGCGAGAAAGACCGGGCGCCCGCGGTGGCGTCGATCCGCGAATTCATCCTGCAGCGCTTCGACGAGCCGGCCGTGCCGGTCGACCTGCGCGAGGCGCACCTGAACGGCAACACGGCCGACGAATCGCGCGCGCTGGCCGAACCGCTCTCGCCCCTGTCGCCGCGCGGCGCCTACTGGGCGATCACGCGCGGCGGGCTGCGCGTGGGCGGCGCGCTGTCCGGCGGCATCGCGCTGGGCCACGCCACGGGCTTCGACTCGGGCAGCACGCTCGACTACGTCTACCGCAACCAGCCGCAGGGCAAGGGCGCGCTGGGCCGCTCGGTCGACCGCACCTACCTCGACTCCATCGGCTGGCGCGGCATCCGCCAGCGCAAGATCCACGTCGAGGAGCTGCTGCGCATCGCGATGGAGCGGCTGGTCGAGATGCACCGCGAGGTGCGCCTCATGGACATCGCGGCCGGCCACGGCCGCTACGTGCTCGACGCGGTGCTGGCCAGCCCGGTGAAGGCCAGCTCGATCCTGCTGCGCGACTACAGCGACATCAACGTGCGCGACGGCACGGCCCTGATCGCCGAGAAGGGCCTGGAAGATGTCGCCCAGTTCGTGCAGGCCGACGCCTTCGACCGCATCAGCCTCGCGAGCGTGACGCCGCGGCCCACGCTGGCCGTGGTGTCGGGCCTGTACGAGCTGTTCCCCGACAACGAAATGGTGCGCCGCTCGCTGGCGGGCGTGGGCGACGCGGTGGAAGACCGGGGCTACCTGGTCTACACCGGCCAGCCCTGGCACCCGCAGCTCGAAATGATCGCCCGCGCGCTCACCAGCCACCGCCAGGGCGAAGCCTGGGTGATGCGCCGGCGCACGCAGGCCGAGATGGACCAGCTGGTCGAAGAAGCGGGCTTCCGCAAGATCGACCAACGCGTGGACGAGTGGGGCATCTTCACGGTGTCGCTGGCGGTGCGCGTCGCGCAATGACCGCCCGGCGCGCGCCCCGGCCGTGGAAACGCGCCGCCGCGTGGCTGGTGCTGCTGGGGCCGCTGTTCTACGCGACCTACGGCTTCGCCAACTGGTGGGCCACCACGCGCGCCAGCGTGCCCTCGATGGCCTTCGACTGGGAACGGCAGGTGCCCTTCTGGGCCTGGACGATCTTTCCGTACTGGACCATCAACGTCTTCTATGCGCTGTCGCTGTTCCTGGCGCGCGACCGCCACACGCTCGACCGGCATGCGCTGCGGCTGGTGAGCGCCACGCTCATCGCCTGCACCTGCTTCATCCTCTGGCCGCTGCACTTCAGCTTCGGCCAGCCGCCGGTGGAGGGCGCGCCAGCCTTCCTGTTCAATGCGCTGCGCGGCTTCGACCAGCCCTACAACCAGGCGCCCTCGCTGCACATCGCGCTGGCCGTGATCCTGTGGGACTGGTACCGGCGCTTCATCCGACCGCTGTGGGCGCGGCTCGTGCTGCATGTGTGGGCCTTCGCGATCTGCGCCTCGGTGCTCACGACCTGGCAGCACCACTTCATCGACATCCCGACCGGCGCGCTGCTGGGCGTCTTCTGCGTGTGGCTGTGGCCGATGGCGCGCCGGGTGTCGATGCTGCGCGCGTGGCGCCTGGCGCGCGATCCGCAGCGGCTGAAGCTCGCGGGCTTCTACGCCGTGGGCGCGACGCTGTGCCTGTTCGCGGCGCTGGCGACCGGCGGCGTGGCGCTGTGGCTGGCCTGGCCGGCGGCGGCGCTCGCGCTGGTGGCGCTCAACTACCTCGGTTTCGGCGCGCGCGGCTTCCAGATGGACGGCCACGGCCGCATGGGCTGGGCGGCGCGCTGGCTGTTCGCGCCCTACCGCCTGGCCGCGGCCTTCAATGTGTGGCTCTGGACACGCAAGCTGCCGGCCTCGGTCGAGGTGGTGCCCGGCCTGCGCCTGGGCCGGCGCCCCACGCAGGCCGAATGGCTCGCCGCCGGCCAGCCCCGGCTCGTGAGCCTGTGCGCCGAGCTGCAGCTGCCGGCCAGCGTGCCGCCCGCCCGTGCGCGCTGCGTGCCGTTGCTCGACCTGGTGGTGCCGCCGCCCGTGCGCCTGCGCCGCGCCGCGGCCGTCATCGAAGGCCAGCGCCGCGCGGCGGTGGCCGACGGTTCGGCCGTGTGGGTCTGCTGCGCGCTGGGCTTCTCGCGCAGCGCCGCCGCCGTGATCGCCTGGCTGGGCCGCGACCACGGCCTGGCGCGGGCCGAAGACACCGTGCGCCGCGCCCGCCCGCAGATCGTGCTGCACGCCGCCTGGCGTGCCGCGCTCGCCCCCATGCCTGACTCAGCCCCTTCGCGCCATGACTGACAACGAACGCGCCACCTGCACCACCCTGGCCGGCCTGCTGCGCGCGGCGGCCATGCTCGCCCTCTGGGGCTTCGCGCTCACCTGCATCGCCGCCCTGGTGCTGGCGCTCACGCTGCGCGGGCTCTCGAACACCGCCATCCTGGCCTTTGCCGCGGTGATGGTGCTGGGCGTGCTCGAACGCTACTTCGCCTTCCGGCTGCGGCTGGACCAGGCGCTGTTCGAAGGCCTGGCCAACGGCCAGATCGCCTCGCTGGGCGCGATGGACAACGCCCTGTCGGTGCTCGGGCTGCGCGACCCGCCGCCGCAGCCCAACGCCCGCGCGCTCGCCGACCGCGTGCAGGGAACCCGCCAACTGATGCAGCGCCACGCCATCGTGATCGCCTGCCAGAACGCGCTCTTCCTGCTCGCCCTCATGACACAGGAACTCGCTTGAACAACGACAACGGCAACAACAAGAACGACAGCAGCAGCGACGACGGCGCCCGGCCAAGCGCCATCGTGCGCCGCGGGCTCGCGGTGGTGGCGGGCCAGCTCATCATCGGCGCGGCCGGCCTTTTGACCGGCGTGCGCGCCATCTGGTCGGGCACCACGCCCAAGGCCGAGCAGACGCTGTACTTCGCCAACCACACGAGCCACGGCGACTTCGTGCTGCTGTGGGCCACGCTGCCCTCCGACCTGCGCGCGCTCACGCGGCCCGTGGCGGGCCAGGACTACTGGGAGGCCTCGAAGCTGCGCAACTTCATCGGCAAGGACGTGTTCAACGCGCTCATGATCCGCCGCGACGGCTCGGGCCAGGGCGGCAACCCGGTCGACCAGATGAAGGAGGCGCTGGAAGGCGGCGACTCGCTCATCATGTTCCCCGAGGGCACGCGCAACACGGGCGACGACATCCTGCTGCCGCTGAAAAGCGGCCTCTTCCACCTGGCGCGCGCCTGCCCCACCGTGCGGCTGGTGCCGGTGTGGATCGAGAACCTGAAACGCGTGCTGCCCAAGGGCACGCTGGTGCCGATTCCGCTGGCCTGCACGGTGCGCTTCGGCGCGCCAATCCAGCTCGAGGAAGGCGAAGACAAGGTCGCCTTCCTTGCCCGCGCACGCACGGCCATGCTCGACCTGCGCCCGGAGTACGACCGCATCGAACAAAACGGAGGGACCGCCTCGTGATCGAAATGTCCCCCTTCGCCTGGACCACCTTCAAGCTCTTCGGCGGCGTCTTCGGCGTGCTCGTGCTGGCCTCGGCCATCGGCGCGCTGCTCAAGTGGCGCGTGGCGCACGGCCAGCCGCACTCGGTGATCGACAACCTCAACTCGCGCGTCAACGCGTGGTGGGTCATGGTGGCGGTGATCGGCCTGGCCTTTGCCTTCGGCAAGGGCGGCGTGATCGTGCTGTTCTACCTGATCTCGTTCTATGCGCTGCGCGAGTTCATCAGCCTGGCCTACACGCGGCGCGGCGACCACGGCGCGATCGCGCTGGCCTTCTTCGTGGCGCTGCCGGGCCAGTACTTCCTGATCTGGATCGACTGGTACGGGCTGTACTCGATCTACATCCCGGTCTACGCCTTCCTGCTGCTGCCGATTTTGGCGGCCGTGGGTGGCGACACGCAGCGCTTCCTGGAGCGCACCTCGAAGATCCAGTGGGGCCTGATGGTGTGCGTGTTCTGCATCAGCCACGTGCCGGCGCTGCTCACGCTGCAGATTCCGGGCTTCGAGGGCCGCAACCTGCTGCTGATCGCCTTCCTGGTCATCGTGGTGCAGGGCAGCGACGTGCTGCAGTACGTGTGGGGCAAGCTCTTCGGCAAGCGCAAGGTGGCGCCCGAGCTGTCGCCCTCCAAGACCTGGGAAGGCCTGATCGGCGGCGTGGCCAGCGCCACCGCGATGGGCGCGGCGCTGTACTGGGCCACGCCCTTCAACCCGTGGCAGGCGGCGCTCATGGCCTTCATGATCTGCCTCCTGGGCTTCTTCGGCGGGCTGGTGATGTCGGCCATCAAGCGCGACCGCGGCGTGAAGGACTGGGGCTCCATGATCGAAGGCCACGGCGGCATGCTCGACCGGCTCGACTCGGTGATCTTCGCGGCGCCGATCTACTTCCACGCGCTGCGCTACTGGTGGGTGCCATGAGCCCGGCGGCGAAGAAGACCGCGGTCAAGGTGGACCGCATCGTCGACGAGACGCCGCTGGAATGCGCCGACGCCGCCGCGCTGCTGCGTTGGTACAAGAAACACCATGCGAGCCACGCCGGCGTCTGGCTGCGCATCGCGAAAAAAGCCAGCGGCATCGCCTCCGTCGACCACCCCGAGGCGCTGGAGATCGCGCTGTGCTTCGGCTGGATCGACGGCCAGCGCAAGAGCCAGGACGCGCAGTTCTTCCTGCAGCGTTTCACGCCGCGCACCGCGCGCAGCATCTGGTCGAAGATCAACCGCGACAAGGCCCTGAAGCTCATCGACGAGGGCCGCATGCAGCCCGGCGGCCTGGCCGAGGTGGAGCGTGCCCGCGCCGATGGCCGCTGGGAGGCGGCCTACGACGCCCCGAGCGTGGCCACCGTGCCGCCCGACCTGCAGGCCGCGCTCGACGCCAACCGCGCCGCCAAGGCCTTCTTCGCCACGCTCGACGCGCGCAACCGCTTCGCCGTGCTGTTCCGCACGCAGGGCGCGAAGAAGCCCGAGACGCGCGCCCGGCGCATCGCGCAGTTCGTCGAGATGCTCGCCAAGGGCGAGAAGATCCACCCCTGAGCCTGCGCGCTGCGGTGCGCGCCGCTCACTGCGGCCCGGTGCCGGTCGCGATGACCGCGAGCTGGTCGGGGTCCACGATGCGGATGCGCTTGTAGCTCATGTCGATCACGCCTTCCGCGACCAGGCGCCCCAGCTCCTTGTTGATGGTCTGGCGCGACAGCCCCAGCATCGCCGCGAGGTCGTTCTGCGACAGCCGCACCGGCAGGCTCGCGGCGGCCTCCACCTGCATGCCGTAGAAGTGGATCACGCTCATCAGCGTGGCGGCCACGCGCCCGCGCACCGAGTTCAGCATCTGGTTCTGCAGCAGCACCACGCTCAACCGCTGGCGCTTCAGGCCCAGCCGGGCCACGCCGCGCCACAGCGCGGGCTCGGCGTCGAGCACCGCGATCACGGCGTCGCTGGGCAGGTGGACGATCACCGAGTCTTCGTGCGCGTGGTAGTCGTAGGGCAGCGGCACGTCCTCGAGCAGGCGCACCAGCGGCGCCACCTGGCCGGGCCCGAGCAGCGCGTTGACGTACTTGCGCCCCTGCGGGCTCATGCTGCTGATCTCCAGGCAGCCTGACACCACCGCCAGCAGCTCGCGCTTGTGGCGGTCGCGCGCCAGCACCTGCGTGCGGCGGCGGTAGCGCACCAGCCGCGCCGACTTCATGAGCTCGGCGCGGCGCGCGTCGGGCCATTGGGAGAACAGCTCGTTCCAGCGCAGCGCGCGGTCGAGCAGCTCGGCGCTGTCTTCGGCGTCGGGAGGGGTGGTTGCAGGTGGTCGGGTCAGCGGGTTCTCCCTGCCCTGGTGTTCACGAATCTGTCAAAGCGTTGACAGATTCGGGGGCCCTTCATTTCTATCGTAAGCCCCGGACATCGACAAGCACACAGGCGGCACCGCCTAGCGGCTCGCCACACCGGAGACAACCCAAATGAAGAAGACAGCCACCGCGGCCCTCGCGCTCGCGGCCTGCGCCCTTGCGTCCGCGCAAAGCACCGTGAGCATCTACGGCACGCTCGACCTGTACGTGGCGCACGCCAGGTCGGGCCCCGCCTCCTCCACGCGGCTGGAGGACGGCGGCCAGACCGCCTCGCGCATCGGCTTTCGCGGCACCGAGGACCTGGGCGGCGGCCTGGGCGCGCACTTCACGCTGGAGAGCGGCTTTGCGCCCGACACCGGCAATGGCACGCTGCCCGGCCCCGCGATGTCGTTCAGCCGGCAGTCCTTCGTCGGGTTCTCGGCGCCGTGGGGGCAGATCGACGCGGGCCGCATGTACACGCCGATGTTCTACGCGCTGTTCAAGGCCGACCCCTACGGCCTGAACTCGGTGTTCTCACCCATCAACCTGGTGGCCGCCACCGACGCGCAACCGGGCCTCACGCCCTTCGCGGCCCGCGCCAGCAACATGGTGCGCTACCGCACGCCGGCCAGCATGGAGTTCTTCGCCGACCTGGCCTACGCGCCCGGCGAATCGAGCGCGCCGAGCCACCAGAGCGGCAACGTCTACGGCGGCAACATCGGCTGGGCGCGCAAGCCCTACTACATCGCCTATGCCTTCCAGCGCGCGCGCTCGGGCTCGGCGGCGGCGCCCGTGGCCTCGCCCGCCACCACGACCTACCAGGCGCTGACCGGCTCCTACGAGCTGCCCTCGATCGGCCTGCAGCTGTACGCCAGCTACGTGCGCAACGCCTCGAGCCTGCCCGGCGTGCCAACCGCGAAGCTCGTGAACCTGGGCGCCACCTACAACGTGACGCCGGCCTCGAACCTGATCTTCGGCGCTACGCAGCGCAAGGTGGCCGAGAGCGAACGCTCGCAGCTGGCCTGGACGCTGGGCTACGACTACTACCTGAGCAAGCGCACCGTGGTCTACGCGCGCTGGCTGCGCCTGCTGAACCGGCACGGCGCCTCGGCCTCGCTCGCGACCATCGCCGTCACGCCGAACAGCGGCAACGACGTGCGCGTGCTGGCCACCGGCATCCGCCACAACTTCTGACTTCCGAACCCTCCGCCATGCCCATGGACTTCTTCTCTTCGCAAGCCGAATCCCTCTCGGCGCTGTTCGCGCCGCGCGCCATCGCGGTGGTCGGCGCCTCGTCCAACGCGCAGAAGATCGGCGGCATTCCCGTCGACTACCAGCGCCGCTTCGGCTTCGAGGGCGCGCTGTACCCGGTCAACCCGAACGCCGACCGCATCCAGGACCTGCCGGCCTTCCCGAGCCTGCGCGCCATCGGCCAGCCGGTGGACCTGGCCATCCTCGCGGTGCCGTCGGCGCTGGTCGACGGCGCGCTCGACGACGCCATCGCGGCGGGCGTGAAGGGCGTGGTGCTGTTCTCCTCGGGCTTTGCCGAAGTGGGCGCCGAGGGCGCGGCGGCGCAGGCGCGGCTGGGCGACAAGGCGCGTGCCGCGGGCGTGCGGCTGGTCGGCCCCAACTGCCTGGGCTTCATGAACATCGCGCGCCACGTGTACGCCACCTTCTCGCCGGCGCCCGGCGTGGGCCGCGTGATGCCGGGGCGCATCGGGCTGGTGAGCCAGTCGGGCGCGTTCGGCGCCTACGCCTACGCGATGGCGCGGGCGCGCGGCGTCGGCCTGTCGCTGTGGGCCACCACCGGCAACGAGGCCGACGTGCAGGTCGCCGACTGCCTGGCCTGGCTCGCGCAGGACCCCGACACCGACGTGATCATGGCCTACATGGAAGGCTGCCGCGACGGCCCCCGCCTGCGCGCGGCGCTGGCCCTGGCACAGGCCAACGGCAAGCCGGTCGTGATGGTCAAGGTCGGGCGCACCGCGCTGGGCGCCGAGGCCGCCGCCTCGCACACCGCCGCGCTGGCGGGCGACGACGCGGTGTACGACGCCGTGTTCCGCCAGTACGGCGTGCTGCGCGCGCGCAACCTCACGGAGTTCTTCGACCTGGCCCACAGCGCGGCCGTGGCGGGCCGCCCGCGCGACCGCTCGATCGGTCTTTTCACGCTCTCGGGCGGCGTCGGCGCGCTGATGGCCGACGAGGCCTCGGCACAGGGCCTCGACGCCCAGCCGCTGAGCGAGGCCGCGCAGGACACGCTGCGCAGCTGGGTGCCCTTCGCGGCGCCGCGCAACCCGGTCGACATCACGGGGCAGGTGACCAACGACATGACGCTCATCGATCGCACGGCGCGCGTGATGCTGGACGACCAGGGCTTCGCCTCGTGGATGGGCTTCCTGGCCGCTGCGGGCGCGTCGGACGCGTTCTGGCCGGTGCTGCGCTCGCTCGTGGCGTCGTTGCGCGAGGCGTATCCCGACACGCTGCTGGCGGTGAGCACGCTGCTGTCGCCCGAACGTCGCGCCGAGCTCGAAGCGATGCGCTGCCTGGTGTTCGCCGACCCGTCGGACGGCATCCGCACGATCGCTGCGCTCGCAGGGCTGAAGCCTGCGGCTGCGGTGGCTGCAACGCCCGCATCAACCAAGGCGCCGTTGACGCTCGCGCCCGGCACGATGTCCGAGCCCGACGCGCTCGCGCTGCTGGCCGATGCCGGCGTGCCCGTGGTCGCGCACCGCGTGGTGCGCAGCGCCGACGAAGCCGCGGCCGCCGCCGAGGCGCTCGGCGAGGCGGTGGTGGTGAAGATCGTCAGCGCCGATATCCCGCACAAGTCGGACGTGGGCGGCGTGGCGCTCGGGCTGCGCGGCGCGGCGCAGGCGCGCGCGGCCTTCGAGCGCACGCGCGACCTCGCGCTCACCGCACGGCCCGAGGCGCGGCTCGACGGCGCGCTGGTGGCGCGCATGCTGACGGGCGGCGTCGAATGCATCGCGGGCGTGCACCGCGACCCGGTGTTCGGGCCGGTGCTGATGTTCGGCCTGGGCGGCATCCACGTCGAGACGCTGCGCGACGTGTCGCTGCGCGCGCTGCCGATCACGCGCGACGACGCACTGGCCATGGTGCGCGAACTGCGCGCCTTCGCGATCCTGAACGGCGCGCGCGGCCGCCCGCCGGTCGACCTCGACTCGATCGCCGACGCGCTGTGCGCGCTGGCCGACTTCGCGCAGCGCGCGGGCGACTCGCTCGACAGCGCCGAGATCAACCCGCTGATCGCGCGTCCGCAGGCCGAGGGCGGCTGCGTGGCGGTCGACGCGCTGGTCGTCGGCCGCGCACGCTGAAGAACGACAACCACCACCGGAGACATCGCATGACGACGACATCGAAGAACGGCCTTTCGCGCGCGCTCGGCGCGGGCGCGGCACTGGCGCTCGCGGCAAGCGCGGCGGCGGCAGCCACGGAGGCGCCCTTTCCCTCCAAGCCCGTGCGCATCATCGTGCAGTACCAGGCGGGCGGCTCGACCGACATCCTCGCGCGGCTCGTGGCCGAGGGCCTGTCGAAGCGGCTGGGCCAGCCGGTGGTGGTCGAGAACCGCAGCGGCGCGGGCGGCATCATCGGCACCGACTACGTCGCCAAGAGCCCGCCCGACGGCCACACGCTGCTGCTCACGGTGCCAGGCCCCGTCACCGCGAACCTGGTGCTCTACAGCAAGCTGCCCTACGACCCGCGCACCGACCTGCGCATGGTGTCGGACATCGCCACCACGCGCACCGTGCTGGCGGTGCACCCGTCGGTGCCGGCCACCGACTTCAAGAGCCTGATCGCCGCCGCCAAGGCCGCGCCCGGCAAGTACTCGATGGGCTCGTGGGGCCCGGGCACGCAGCCGCACCAGGTGCAGGTCTACATGGACAAGGCCTACGGCCTGCAGACGATGCACGTGCCCTACAAGGGCGAGAGCCCGATGGCGATCGACCTGATCGGCGGCGTGATCCAGATGACCGTGGGCTCGGTCACCACGCTGCAGCCGTACATCAAGGCCGGCAAGCTGCGCCCGCTGGCCGTGGCCGGCCCCCGGCGCGCCCGCGCGCTGCCCGACGTGCCCACCTTCGCCGAGCAGGGCTATGCCGACGAGGTCTACGCCATGACCGGCCCGACCTCGCTGATGGCGCCGGCCAGGACGCCCGACGCCATCGTCGAGCGCCTGGGCCGCGAGGTCAGCGCGGTGGTGCGCCAGCCCGAGGTGAGCCGGCGCATCGAGGAGCTCGGCGCCGAGCCCGTGGGCAACCTGCCGCCCGAGGCCGCCGCGGCCTACAAGGCCTTCCTGCCCGTGACGCTGAAGCTCACGCAGGCCACGGGCGTGAAGCTCGACTGAACCGCCTTCCCCTCTCCCCTTTTTCCGAACCCCGAGGTCTTTCCCATGAACGCTCCCGCTCCCGTGCCCGACATCGCCGCCGCCCGCAAGGCGCTCGCCCGCTCCATCGGCCTGGCCGCCTTCGTCTACGGCTATCCGCTCACCGAGACCTACCGCACCTGCGCCATGCAGACCGCGCCGCGCGCCGAACGCCGCAGCGGCGCCTCGGCCGGCTCCGACGTGCGCGCGCCGCTGAACACGCTGCACCACGCGCCGCGCCCGTCCACCCACGAAGACCGCGACGTGGTCACGCCCGCCAACGACCTGCTTTACACCATGGCCTGGCTGCACCTGGCGCACGGGCCGATGCTGCTCACCGTACCCGCGTCGGCGCGGCACCCGGGGCGCTACTTCGTGCTGCCGCTGTACGACGCCTACACCGAGAACTTCGAGAACCTGGGCCCGCGCAACTGCAACCCCGAGGGCGAGACCGTGGTGCTCGTGGGCCCCGGCGGCACGGTGCCGGAATCGCTCGCCGGCCACCGCGTGGTGCGCTGCCCGACGAACCTCGTCTGGCTCATCGGCCGCATCCTGGTGGGCGACGAAAGCGACTGGCCGGCGGCGCGCGCGCTGCAGTCGGAGATCCAGCTCCAACCCGCGCCCGGCACCGTGCTGCAGGGCCGCCCGGCCGCCATCGAACAGTGGGCCGGCCCGCACGAAGACGCCATGGCCGCCGCCTTCGAGCACGGCGAGCCGGCCGCAGAAGTGGCGCCGCGCTTCTTCACCAACGTGTGCCATGCGCTGGCCGAGGCGCCGGGCCGCGTGGAAGACCGCGGCCTCGCGGCGTGGTTCGGCCAGGGCGGGCTGCTGGCGAATGCCGCGTTCTCGTGGGACGCACTCGAAGCACCGCTGCGCGAAGGCCTGATCGAAGGCTTCGCCGAGGGCGTGCAGCTGGTCGGCGCCGTGGGCCGCAACCGCCGGCCCAAGCCCTGGTCGATGACGCCGGCCACCGGCCGCTACGGCAACGAGTTCCTCGGCCGCGCGCGCACCGCCTACCTGGGCCTGGGCGCGCTGGCCACCAGCGAGGCGGTGTACGCCGCCGCGCACCACGACGCGACCCAGGAGCCGCTGGACGGCCAGCGCCGCTACACGATGCGCTTCGAGGCCGGCGACCTGCCGCCCGCGGACGCCTTCTGGTCGGTCACGCTGTACGACAGCGACCGCTTTCTCTACCCCAACGACATCCGCCGCCACGCCATCGGCGACCGCACGCCCGGGCTGAAGCGCAACGCCGACGGCAGCCTCGAACTGGTGGTGAGCCACGCGCGCCCCGCCGATGCCGCCAACTGGCTGCCCGCGCCGGCCGGGCGCTTCTACCTGATCCTGCGCATGTACTACCCGCGCGAGGGCGTGCAGGGCTGGCGCATCCCGGCGCTGCAGGCACAACAGGGATGAGCACGATGCAGCCGCACACCGACTCCCTTCACGCCCTCGCCGAAGAGGCCGTGGTCTACGCCTACCCGCTGTACGAGATGTGCCGCATGCGCGCGGCCACCTCGCCGCAGCGCACCGACGCCGCCGGCGAGGCGCCCAAGCCGCTGCGCTGGTGCAACGTGTTCACGCACGCGCGCCAGCTGCTGGGCGCGGGCAAGAGCCGCGTCGTCACGCCGAACAACGACACGCTCTACACCAACGCCTGGCTCGACCTGGGCGAGGGCCCGCTCGTGATCGACGTGCCCGACACGGCCGGGCGCTACTACGTGCTGGGCCTGCTCGACTTCTTCACCAACCCCTTCGCGCACCTGGGCCAGCGCCTCACGGGCACGGCGGCGCGCGCCTTCGTGGTCACGCCGCCGGGATGGCGCGGCACGCTGCCCGCGGCCTTCGACGCGCCGGGCGCGCGCATCGAGGCGCCCACGCGCTGGCTGTGGATCATCGGACGCCTGCTGGTCGACGGCCCGCAGGACGTGCCGGCCGTCAACGCGCTGCAGGACGGCTTTCTCGTGCGCACGCTGGCCGACTGGGAGGCCGGCCGCCGCTCGGCGCCGCGCGCCTTCGATCCGGCCTGCGACCCGAAGGCGCCGCTCACGGCCGAACACTTCGCCGCACAGGTGAACGCGGCGCTGCGCGACAACGCACCGCCGGCTGGTGATGCGGCGCGGCTCGCGCGCTATGCGGCGCTCGGGATCGGGCCTGGCACAGGTGCACTCGACGACAGTCAGCGCGCCGCGCTGCAGGCAGCACTCGACACCGTGCTGCCACGGCTGCGCAAGGCGCAGTCGGGCCGCACCACGGCCTCGGGCTGGGTGCAGATGCCGCTCGTGGAAGGTTCCTTCGGCGACGACCACCTGGCGCGCGCGCTGATCGCGCTCAAGTACATCGGCATGCTCGAAAGCCGCGAGGCCACCTACCCGATGGCCTGGCACGACGCCACGGGCGAAGCGCTCACCGGCCAGCGCCGCTACACGCTGCGCTTCGCGCCCGACGCACTGCCGCCGGTCGACGCCTTCTGGTCGCTCACGATGTACGACACGCGCGACTACATGCTGGTCGACAACCCGATCGACCGCTACGCCGTCGGCGACCGCACGCCGGGGCTGCGGCGCGACGCGGACGGCGGGCTCACGCTGCACATCCAGCACGCACGCCCCGAAGGCGAGGCCGCATTCGCCAACTGGCTGCCGGCCCCCGAAGGCAGCTTCTACCTGTGCCTGCGCGCCTACGTGCCGCGCGCCGAACTGCTCGACGGCCGCTACCAGCTGCCGCCCCTCACCGTCACCAAGGATTCCGCATGAGCGCCACCGCTGAAAAACCCCAAGCCACAGAAGAAGAAAAGCCCTTCCTCATCGTCGGCACCGGCACCGAGACCGTCGCGCCGGGCCTGCACATCCTGCGCGGGCAGGGCCAATCGTTCGTGGCCGAAACCAACGTGGGCCTGGTCGTGATCGACGCCGGCCCGGGCGGCTCGGTGACGCAGGGCATGATCGACGCGCTGCGCCAGCTCAGCGACGCGCCGGTGCATGCGCTGTGCTTCAGCCACGGCCACATCGGCTACAACGCCGGCGTGCCGATGTGGCTGGCCCATGCCGCCGCGCGCGGCGATGCGCCGCCGCGCATCATTGCGCACCGCAACGTGCCGCGCCGCCTGGCGCGCTACCGCGAGACGCTGGCCCTGCAGCACCGCATGGCCGAGATCCAGTTCAACCGCCCCGCCGGCTTCTTCGACCACCGGCTGGTGACGCACCCGCCCACCGAGACCTTCGACGACGTGCTTCAGATCGGCAGCGGCGAACGCCGCATCGAGCTGCGCTGGGCGCCCTCGGAAACCGACGACGCGATCGCGCTGTGGAGCCCGGCGCAGCGCGTGCTGTACGGCGGCGCGGCGCTGATCGACTCCATTCCCAACATCGGCACGCCCTTTCGCACGATGCGCGACACGGTGCGCTGGGCCGACACGCTGGAGGCGCTGGCGGCGTTGAAGCCGCGCAAGGCGGTGCGCGAATTCGGCGCCACGCTCGAGGGCGAAGACCAGGTGCAGCACGTGCTCGTGCACACGGCCCGCGCGCTGCGCTGGGTGCGCGCCGAGGTGGTGCGGCTCATGAACGAGGGGCTCAACGAGCGCGACATCCTGGCGCGCATCCGCTTTCCCGACGAGCTGTTCGCGGTCGAGTGGATGAAGCCCACCTACGGCGACCCCGGCTACATCGTGCGCGACATCTACCGCTCGGAGAACGGCTGGTGGGACCGCAACCCGACCTCGCTGCACCCGGCCGCGCCCGAGGCCATCGGCCGCGCGGTGGCCGACGCCATCACCGACAAGCGCGGCGTGATCGACCAGGCACGTGCGCTGGCGGCAAACAAGCAGTGGCAGCTCGCGCTGCACGTGATCGACCTGCTGGCCACCGCCGAGGGCGAGGCCACCGAGATCGCCGAGGCGCGCTCGCTCAAGGCCGAATGGCTGCGCGAGCGGGCACGCGAAGTGCCCAGTTACGTCTCGCGCAACCTGTATCGCGTGGGCGCGGACATGATCGAACAAGGCACGCAGGCGCGCTTCGGCATCCGCTGAAGCCTTTCCATCGGAGACACGGACCATGACAACGACAACACCATTCCGCTTCGGCCTGCGCACGCTGCTGGCCGCCTGCTCCCTGGCCCTGCTGGCCACGGCCAGCCGCGCACAACAGACCGACAGCTACCCCGACAAGCCCGTGACGCTGGTCGTGCCCACCGCGGCGGCCGGCGGCACCGACACCATCGCGCGGCTGATCGGCGACGGCCTCGGCAAGATCCTGAAGCAGCCCTTCGTGGTCGACAACCGCCCGGGCGCCAACGGCATCCTCGGCAGCGAGGTGGTGGCACGTTCCACGCCCGACGGCTACCGGCTGCTGTTCACCTACGCCGCGACGATGGTGGTGAACCCCAGCCTCTACAAGAAGCTGCCCTACGACCCGCTGAAGGACTTCATGCCGATCGCCCAGGTCGGGCGCGGCGGCAACCTGCTGCTGGTGCGCAAGGACCTGCCGGTGAAGACCATCCAGGAGTTCGTTGCCTACGCCAAGGCGCGCCCCGACAAGCTCAGCTACTGCTCGTGGGGCAACGGCTCGGGCGGCCACCTGGCGATGGAAAGCCTCAAGAAGCAGGCCGGCCTCGTCATGACGCACGTGCCCTACAAGGGCAGCGGCCCCTGCGTGCAGGACCTCGTGGGCGGCCAGGTCGATGCGGCCTTCGCCGACATCTCCTCGACCGTGGAGATCGTGCGCGCCGGGCGCATCCGCGCGCTGGCCAACAGCGGCCCCTCGCGCATCCCGATGCTGCCCGACGTGCCCACCATGACCGAGAGCGGCTACCCCTTCACCACCTACGCCTGGTACGGCCTGCTGGCGCCGGCCAAGACGCCGCCCGCCGTCGTGAAGAAGCTCAACGAGGCCGTGAACCAGGTGCTGCGCGACCCCGCGGTGGTGCGCCGCATGTACGAGCTGAACTTCAACGACCTGCCGCAGAACACGCCCGAGCAGTTCACCGCCACCATCCGCAGCGACCTGCGGGACTGGGGCGCGCTGGTGAAGGACATCGGCCTGACGCTCGAATGAACGCCTGAGCGGCCCTGACCAAGGGTAAGCAACATGGTCGGCCGGCGGCGCTTCCCACACACTGCGCCGTGACAGGCACGGTTTCTGCTCATCGGCTGCGCGATGGCAACTGCGCCAGCGCGCACCATGACCGAGCTTCTTCACTTCAGCCGACAACTCACCGCCGAAGCCCAGGCGCAGGCCTCGGGCGTGGGCGCCTGGGACCAGCACTACGAGCAGCTGTCCAACGGCCGCTTCGAGGGGCTGGCCGAAGACCTGCACCTGGACTTCGTGCAGGTCTTCCACGAGCGCGCCAACCAGACCGTGCTGCAGCGCGGCCGGGGCCGCCCCGGCGCCATCGCCTTCGCGCTCACCGAGACGGCCGCCCCGGGCAGCTGGTACTGCGGCCACGACCTGGGCGGGCGCCAGCTCAGCGCGCTGCCGCCCCGGGGCGAGTTCGAGCTGCTGGCCGGCGCCGGCATGGACCTGATGGCCGTGTGCGTCGACACCGAACCGCTGGCGAAGCTGGCCACCACCCTGTTCGGCCCCGACTTCGAGCTGCGTATGCCGGCGCCCGCGCCGGTGCAGCACCCCGGCTTCGACGAAACCGCCTTCACCCGCCTGCTGGGCGCCGCCCTGTCGCTGGCGCGCGACAACCTCGCGCAGCTCGAACAGCCGGCCGCGCGCCACATGCTGTCGCTGTCGCTGGCCGACGCGGTGCTGCAGTGCATGGGCTCGAAGGCCTTCGAGGCCCGGCTGCCCGCCAGCGCGGCGGCGCGGCGCCACATCGTGGCCAAGGCGCGCGAGTACATGCAGGCGCACGCCGACGAGCCCATCAGCGTGCCCGACCTGTGCGCGGCCACCGGCGTGTCGCGCCGCTCGCTGCAGTACGCCTTCGAGGACGTGCTGCACCTGAGCCCCGTCACCTACCTGCGCGTGATGCGCCTGAACCGCGTGCGCTGCGAGATGCAGGCCTGCCGCGAGGACACCATCGGCGACATCGCCGCGCGCTGGGGCTTCTGGCACCTGTCGCGCTTTGCCATCGACTACGCGCGCCTGTTCGGCGAGCTGCCGTCCGCCACGCGCGCGCGGTGGTTTGCCAAATCTTGATAACGCCCGCGCCGGCGGCGCTCTTACCTTCGCGGTTGTCCACCACAACACGCGAAGAAGGATGCAGCCATGCGCAGCAGCTACCACCGAACGCCCGGCCGCGGCGCCGCACGGCGTCTCCTGGGCACCGCCCTGGCCTCTGCCCTGGCGCTCGCCCTCGGCCCCCTGAGCACTGAGCCGGCCCTGGCCCACGGCGGCGCGGCCCACATGGTGCCGCTGAAGAAGACGGTGGAGGACTTCGGCGGCACGCTGCGCTGGGACAGCTTTGCCAACGTGTTCACCGTGGCGCGCAACGGCACGCTGGTGCGCCTGAAGCCCGGCTCGAAGACGGCGCTGGTCAACGGCCAGCCGATGCAGCTGGACGTGCCCGTGGTCATGCGCAAGGGCGCGGCCTACGTGCCGCACGATTTCGTGAACCAGGTGTTCCAGTCCAGCCTGGACAAGACCTTCGTGGTCGAGCGCGTGCCCAACCCGCTGAACCCGCTCACCGAAGCCGAGATCCAGGCCACGCTCGAGGTGCTGAAGGCCTCGGGGCGCCACAAGGCCGGCCTGCGCTTCACCGAGATCAGCGTGAAGCGCCCGCCCAAGGACGAGGTCTGGAACTTCGCGCTCACCGGCCAGCCCGTGCGCGCGCCGCGCCAGGCGGCCTTCGTGGCGCTGGACGGCAAGAAGGTCATCGAGGGCACGGTCGATCTCGCGGCGCGCACGCTCACCGCATGGAAACCCATCGAGGGCGCGCACGGCATGGTGCTGCTGGACGACTTCGCCAGCGTGCAGAGCGCCATCGAGGCCAGCCCCGACTACGCCAAGGCCCTCGCCACGCGCGGCATCGCCGACGTGAAGAAGGTGGTGGCCACGCCGCTCACCGTGGGCTACTTCGACGGCAAGGACTCGCTGCGCCAGGAAGACCGCCTGCTGAAGGTGGTGAGCTACCTGGACGTGGGCGACGGCAACTACTGGGCGCATCCCATCGAGGGCCTGGTGGCGGTGGTCGACCTGGAGCAGAAGAAGGTCATCAAGATCGAGGACGGCGGCCTGGTGCCCGTGCCGCTCAAGCCCACGCCCTACGACGGGCGCGACCGCGCGGCCACGCCCGCGCCCAAGCCGCTGGAGATCACCGAGCCCGAGGGCAAGAACTACACGATCACCGGCCACACGATGCACTGGCGCAACTGGGACTTCCATGTGCGGCTCGACTCGCGCGTGGGCCTGGTGCTCTCCACCGTCACGTACAACGACAAGGGCACGAAGCGCAAGGTGATGTACGAAGGCTCGCTGGGCGGCATGATCGTGCCCTACGGCGACCCCGACACCGGCTGGTACTTCAAGGCGTATCTCGACTCGGGCGAGTACGGCATGGGCACGCTCACCTCGCCCATCGAGCCCAACAAGGACGCGCCGCAGAACGCCGTGCTGCTGGACGCCACGCTGGCCGACTACACCGGCGCACCCACCAAGGTGCCGCGCGCCATCGCCGTCTTCGAGCGCTATGCCGACCCCGAGTTCAAGCACCAGGAAATGGGCAAGCCCAACATCAGCACCGAGCGGCGCGAGCTGGTGGTGCGCTGGATCAGCACGGTGGGCAACTACGACTACCTGTTCGACTGGGTGTTCGCCGAGAACGGCACCATCGGCATCCACGCGGGCGCCACCGGCATCGAGGCCGTGAAGGGCGTGAAGGCGCGCACCATGCAGGACCCGACGGCCGCCGAGGACACGCGCTACGGCACGCTGCTGGACCACCACATCGTCGGCACCACGCACCAGCACATCTACAACTTCCGCCTCGACCTCGATGTGGACGGCGAGCAGAACACGCTCACCGAGGTCGACCCCGTGGTGCTGCCCAACACGCGCGGCGGCCCGCGCACCAGCACCATGCAGACGGTGCAGCGCACGGTGCGCACCGAGCAGCAGGCGGCGCAGAAGTTCGACCCATCGACCATCCGCCTGCTGAGCAACCCGTCGCGCAACAACAAGGTCGGCAACCCGGTGTCCTACCAGCTCATTCCGTACGCGGGCGGCACGCACCCCATTGCCAAGGGCGCCAACTTCGCGAAGGACGAGTGGATCAACCACCGCCTGAGCTTCATGGACCGCCAGCTCTGGGTGACGCGCTACGACCCCGAGGAGCTGTTCCCCGAAGGCAAGTACCCGAACCGCTCCAACAAGGACACGGGCCTGGGCCAGTTCACGGCCGACAACCAGGAGATCGTGAACACCGACAACGTGGTGTGGCTCACCACCGGCACCACGCACGTCGCGCGCGCCGAGGAGTGGCCGATCATGCCGACCGAATGGGTGCATGCGCTGCTCAAGCCCTGGAACTTCTTCGACGAGACGCCGACGCTGGGGCTGAACCGGCCCGCAAAATGACCGCCGCGAACAACGAGGCCATCGGCCGCTACGAAGACCTGATGACGCTGGCGCCCGCGCTGCAGGCGCCGACCTACCGCCAGATGGACCGGCTCTACGCGACGCGCGCGATCCGGCGCGGCACGCACGTGCATCCGCTGCCCGAGGGCAGGCCCATCGACGCGCAGCACTTCGGTATCGACGCGTTCATGGCGCGCAACCACACGGCCGGCCTGCTGGTGATCAAGGACGGCCACGTCGTGCTCGAGCGCTACGCCATGGGCAACAACGCGGCGACGAAGTGGCTGTCGTTCTCGGTCGCGAAGTCGCTGACCTCCACGCTGGTCGGCGCGGCTGTGAAAGATGGCCACATCGCCAGCCTCGACGATCCGGTGGTGCGCTACCTGCCCGCGCTGCATGGCTCGGCGTATGACGACGTGACGGTGAAGCAGGTGCTGCAGATGAGCTCGGGCGTGGCCTGGAACGAGGACTACCTCGACGCCGGCTCCGACCGGCGCCAGCTCATGCGCGTGCAGCTCACGCGCGAAAAGGGCGCGGTGCTGAAGTTCATGGCGCAGCGCCCGCGCGTGGCGCCGGCAGGCACGCGCTTCAACTACAGCACCGGCGAGACCTGCCTGGTCGGCGAGATCCTGGCCAGCGCGATCCGCCGGCCGATCAGCGACTACCTCTCGCAAAAAATCTGGGCGCCCTTCGGCATGGAGGCCGACGCCTACTGGCAGCTCGATGCGGTCGATGGCCAGGAGTTCACCGGCAGCGGCGTGAACGCCACGCTGCGCGACTTCGGGCGCTTCGGCCTGTTCGTGCTCGGTGGCGGCGTGGCCGGCGGCCACAAGGTGCTGCCCGACAGCTGGGTGGCCGATGCCACGCGCGTCGACGCGGCCAGCCACCTTGCGCCCGGCACGCTCGCGGGCTTCGAGCCGATGGGGTACGGCTACCAGTGGTGGACCTTCCCGACCGGCGAGAAGGCGCTGCCCGAACTCGACGGCGGCCTGTTCGCCGCGCTCGGCATCTTCGGCCAGCAGGTCTACATCCATCCGAAGGAACGGCTCGTGGTCGCGATCCACAGCACCTGGCCGGCGCCGATCCACCCGCCGAGCCTGGTCGAGACCGATGCGCTGCTCGGCGCACTGACCGCCGCGCTGCGCACCTGAACAGAGCGTGGCGCGCGCCACGCTCTGCAACGCGTCAGGAGAAGATCACCTGCGCGTCGGTGTACTCCTTCAGCCCTTCTTCCGCGAACTCCACGCCGAGCCCCGAGCCCTTCACACCGCCGAAGGGCGCGTTGGGCTGGATGGCGCCGTGCTTGTTGATCCACACCGAGCCGCATTCCAGGCGTGACGCGATGCGCTTGGCGTGCTCGATGTCCTTGGACCACACGGAACCGCCGAGGCCGTTTTCGCTGTCGTTGGCGGCGCGGATGGCCTCTTCCACATCGGTGTAGCGGATGACGGGCAGCGCGGGCCCGAACTGTTCTTCGTCGACCAGCGCATCGCCGTTCTTCAGGCCCGCCACGATCGTCGCAGGGAAGAACAGGCCCTCGCCCGGTTCGCCGCCCGTGAGCACCTGGCCCTTCTTTTTCGCGTCGGCCACGAGCCGCGCGACCTTGTCGAACTGCATGCGGTTCTGCACCGGGCCGAGCACGTTCTTCTCGTCCATGCCGTCGCCCATCGGCACCTGCTTCGCGAAGGCCGCGAGGTGCTCGCACACCTCGTCGTGGATGCTGGTGTGCACGTACAGGCGCTTCATGGCCGCGCAGGTCTGGCCGTTGTTGAGGAACGCGCCCCAGAACAGGCCTTCGGCAATGGCCTTGGGGTCGGCATCGGGCAGCACGATGCCGGCGTCGTTGCCGCCGAGCTCGAGCGTGAGCCGCTTCATGGTGCTGGCGGCCGACTGCATCACCTTCTTGCCGGTGGCGCAGGAGCCGGTGAACACGATCTTGCGGATGACGGGGTCGCTCGCCATGTCGGCGCCGAGGTTGGACGTGCGGTCGTCGCAGCTCACGCTGTTGACCACGCCTTCGGGCAGCACCTCGTTGAGCAGCTCCACGAAGCGTAGCGTGGCCAGCGGCGTGTACGGCGAGGGCTTGATGACGACCGTGTTGCCCGTGCGCAGCGCCGGCAGCACGTGCCACACGGCGATCAGCACGGGAAAGTTCCACGGCGTGATCGAGCCGACCACGCCCACGGGCTTGCGGAAGATCTCGACGTGGCCCTGCGCGTTGTCCTGCAGCACGCGCGGCGGCAGCGACAGCGCCGCGGTGGCGCCGGCCCAGGCCGCGGCGCCGCCCAGCTCCCAGCGCGAGCCCAGGCCGTTGAGCGGCTTGCCCTGCTCCAGCGTGAGCAGGCGCGCGAGCTCTTCGGCGTGCGCGCCGATCTTCTCGGTGACGGCGCGGCAGGCGGCGGCCAGTTCGTCGTCGGACTTTCGCGACCAGCTCGTGAAGGCTTTCTGCGCGGCGGCCACGGCGGCGGCGAGGTCGTCGCGCGAACCGTTCGGCGCGGTGCCGATCACCTGGCCGTTGGCGGGGTTGCGCACTTCGAAGGAGGCCGTGCCTGGCACCGCGCGACCACCGATCGTCATTCTTGTCTCTTGCATTGCTTTGTCCTGGTTGGGTTGACGCTGGCGCGCGCCGCCGCAGGGCGGGCGCGCCAGGTCACTGTAGGAAAAGCAGGGGCCGGCGTCTTGGAGCCAGGCGTCAGCGAATGGACTCAGGCGTCAGTGCGTCAGTGCGTCAGGGGTCCAAGCGCCAGGCGCCCCGGCGGCACGCCGTAGCGCTTGCGGAACTCGCGGTAGAAGAACGACAGGTCGTTGAAGCCGCAGTCGTAGGCGACCTGTGCGATGGCCGGCGCGGGGCCGCCCTGCCGGGCCGCCGCGTCGAGCGCGGCACGCGCCGCCGCCAGCCGCGTGTCGAGGATGTGGCGGCTCGGCGAAACGCCCAGCGCCTCGAAGGCCCGCTGCAGCAGCCGCGGCGATACACCCAGGTGCCGCGCCAGTTCGCCCGCGTGGAAGGCCGGATCGTGGAACTGCAGCGCCACGTGGTCCATCGCGCGGCGCAGCACGCCCTCGCCGGCGTTGCGCGACAGCAGCGCGGGCGCCTGCCGCGCACGCTCGACCAGCACCGAGCCGAACACGCCGAGAAAGGCCTCGACCAGGTGCGCGTCGTCGGACTGCCCGCTGTCGAGCAGGCGCGCGAGGATGGCGCGCATCGCGAAGCCCAGCGCGTCGCCGCGCCGCACGCACACGCCGCCCTGCAGCGCGGGGCCGAAGCGTGCGAGCATGTCGGCGCGCGGCAGGTGCACCGACACCTGCTGCGAGCTGGCGCCGTCGTAGACGAACTCCGAGGGCCGCGCCGAATCGATCAGCACGATGTCGCCGGCCTGCACCGCGATCTGCTGCGCGCCCTGGCACATGAGCGCGCCGCCGTGGTCCTGGAACACGAGGAAGAAATGCTCGCGGTCGTCGCGCCGGATGGCCTGCGCGTCGCGGTGCACGCGCTGCAGGTTCTGGCCGATGAGCGCCACGTCGACACCGCCGGCACGCCGCACCTCGATGCCGCCCGAGACGGTCTGCTGGCGCGGCATGGGCACGGGGGTGAAGTTGCCGCACACGGCCTGCAGGCGCGGGCCGACGAGCTCGAACGGCATCTCGGCGCGCATCCGCGGCGTCAGCGGGCCGCCGCTCAGGTGCGCGGGCGAATCGAAGAAAGAAGCGCTCACAGAGGGTGTCTCCTTGCAGGGCGCCGGGCCAGCGCTCAGTCCTCGTCCATGACCCGCGAGCGGCCGAACCAGAAGCCGAGCACCAGGCCGACCGTGCCGGCACCGATGCCGCCCCACAGGCTCAGGAAAGTGTAGACGTTGTAGCGCCCCGGATGCTGCGCGAGCGCACTCGCCAGTGCGGGTTCGCTCAGGCCGCCGAGCCCGCGCGCGGCGGCGTAGTCGAAGCCCGCGGCGCCCAGGAAATGCGGTGCCACGAGGATCGGCAGCGCCGTGAAGAACGGAAACCACGCGCCGCGCATCCGGCGCCAGCGCATGAAGATCGCCGCGACGAGCAGCACCGCGCCGACCGCGACGGTGCCGAGCGCGAAGGGCTGGCGCGCGAGCGGCAGCAGCCAGGGCCAGATCCACGGCAGCGGGTACAGCGGCCACTCGGCGCGCGGCGCCAGCCCACCCGGTCGCGCGACGACCGACCAGCCCAGCGTGTCGAGGCCGCTGAACACCAGCGCCGACACGCAGGCCACGGCCGCGACAAGCAGGCACACGCTGCGAAACGGGGACGCGCTGCCCTGCAGGAAGCCGGGCGACGGCTCGGGCGGCAACGCCGGCGACCGGGGCCAGCCCGACTGCCAGTGCCGCACGACGATCGACGTCGGCACCGGCGGCGGTGCCAGGTCACCGCGCACCAGCCAGTCGATGAACAAGATGCCGACCGCGAACGCCATGACCGCCGTGAGCCATGCACAGACGCCCGGCATGTCGACGAAGCCGGCCGGCGTCAGCATCGGCAGCTGGCCGTAGGCCACGCCCGCGAAGCCGTAGAGCCAGATGATCGGCACCGACAAGGCCATGGCCGTGTGCATCAGCACGGCGTCGGTTTCGGCCGACTCGTGGCGCAGCGCCTGCGCGCGCGACCACGCCTCGCGCCAACTCACTTCGCCAGGGCTTTCAGTGCCATCTTGATGCCGTCGCTCACGCTCGCATCCTTCGGCAGCGCCTTCAGCGCGAGCGCGGCTTCCTTGTCGCTGTAGCCCAGCGCCACCAGCGCCTGCAGGATGTCGGCCTGCGCGTCGGAGGCGGCATGCGCCGGCAGGCCGATGTCGGCGCCCAGCTTGCCCTTGAGCTCCAGCAGCAGCCGCTCGGCGGTCTTCTTGCCGATGCCCGGGATCTTCACGAGCCGGCCCAGCTCCTGCGTGGTGATGGCCTGCGCCAGCTCGCCCACGCTCATGCCCGAGAGCAGGCCCAGCGCGGTGCGCGGGCCCACGCCGGTGATCTTGATGAGCTGGCGGAAGGCCGCCCGCTCCTCGGCGGTGCCGAAGCCGTAGAGAATCTGCGCGTCCTCGCGCACGACGAAGTGCGTGAGCAGCGACACCTTCGCGCCGACGTTGGGCAGGTTGTAGAACGTGCTCATCGGCACGTCGACCTCGTAGCCGACGCCGTTGCAGTCCACCACCACCTGCGGGGGGTTGCGCTCTGCGAGCGTGCCGGTCAGTTTGCCTATCATGGGTGCCCTTTTTCCTTGAAATGTCCGGCGTGATTCTGCGACACACCTTTACCCCCCTGAACAATTCGCGCCTCGGCCACCTGTGCGGCCCGCTGGATGCGCACCTGCGCCGCATCGAGGACGCCCTGGGCGTGAAGATCGCGCACCGCCACGAGCAGTTCAAGGTCGACGGCCCCAAGGCCCCGGCGCAGCGCGCCATGGAGGTGCTGCAGGCGCTGTACGAGATCGCCCAGCGCGCCATCGACCCGGCCGTGGTGCAGCTCACGCTGGCCGGCGACGGCTCGATGAGCGACGAGGACGCGGCCATGCTCGTCACGCGCCGCGCCGACCTGCGCGCGCGCACGCCCACGCAGGCGCTGTACCTGGACAACATCGCCAAGCACGACATCACCTTCGGCATCGGCCCGGCCGGCACCGGCAAGACCTACCTGGCGGTGGCTTGCGCGGTCGATGCGCTGGAGCGCGCGGCGGTGCAGCGCATCGTGCTCACGCGCCCTGCCGTGGAAGCGGGCGAGCGCCTGGGCTTCCTGCCGGGCGACCTGACGCAGAAGGTCGACCCCTACCTGCGCCCGCTGTACGACGCGCTGTACGACCTCATGGGCTACGAGAAGGTGCAGAAGGCCTTCGAACGCAACGTGCTCGAGATTGCGCCGCTGGCCTTCATGCGCGGGCGCACGCTGAACAACGCCTTCGTGATCCTCGACGAGGCGCAGAACACCTCGGTGGAGCAGATGAAGATGTTCCTCACGCGCATCGGCTTCGGCGCCAAGGCGGTGGTGACGGGCGACGTGAGCCAGATCGACCTGCCCAAGCAGCAGCTGAGCGGCCTGATCGACGCCGAGCGCGTGCTCAAGCGCGTGGCCGGCATCGCGACCACGCACTTCACGAGCGCCGACGTGGTGCGCCACCCGCTGGTGGCGAAGATCGTCGATGCCTACGACGGGCAGCGCAAGCGCTCGGGAGGCCACTGACATGGCGGCCTCTCTGCTTCCGGCCCTGTCGCTGTCGCTGCAGTTCGGGCGCTTCAAGGGCGTGGAGCGCCACCGCGCCGCGCTGCCGCGCCACAGCGTGAACCGCTGGATTCGCCATGCGCTGGACATCGACGGCGAGATCACCGTGCGCATCGTCGATGCCGAAGAAGGCCAGCGCCTGAACCGCGAATTCCGCGGCAAGGACTACGCGACCAACGTGCTCACCTTCGACTATGCGCAGGGCCCGGTCGTGATGGCCGACCTGGTGCTGTGCGCGCCCGTGGTGGCACGCGAGGCCAAGGAAAACCGCAAGACGCTCGCCGCGCACTACGCGCACCTGCTGGTGCACGGCACGCTGCACGCGCAGGGCTGGGACCACGAGACCAGCGAAGCCGACGCGGACGAGATGGAAGCGTACGAAATCGAGATCCTCGCGGGCCTGGGCATCCGCAGCCCGTACGGGCGCTGAGCGGAGGCCGCGTCAGTGTCGGACACCGATCCCTGGTTGCCGCGCTGGCTGCCGCTGCTGCGCGAATGTGCCGGCGACGAGCCGGTGCTCGAATTGGGCTGCGCAGCGGGTCGCGACACCGCCACGCTGGTCGATGCCGGACTGCGGGTGGTGGCGGTCGAGCTGTCGTCCGACGCCTTGGCGCAGGCGCGGCAACGCGTGCCGACAGGCGCCGAGTTCCACTGCGGCGATTTCCGCGAGGCGTGGCCGCTGGCGGAGGGCGCCACGGTCGGCGCCGTGCTCGCGAGCCTGTCGCTGCACTACTTCGCGTGGGACGAGACGCTGGCGCTGGTGCGGCGCATCCACCGCGTGCTGCGGCCGGGTGGCGTGCTGCTGTGCCGCCTCAATTCGGTCAACGACCTGCACCACGGCGCGCGCGGCCCGTCGGCCAGCGGGCGGGACGAAGATGTCTTCTACACGGTGGACGGCATTCCCAAGCGCTTCTTCGACCGCGCCGCGGTCGAGCGGCTGTTTGCCGACGGCTGGCAGCTGCAGCACCTCGAGGAGGTGCGCGTGCTGCGCTACGACGAACCGAAGGTGGCGTGGGAGGCCGTGCTTCGGCCTACGCAGTCATCTGCAGCGGGATCGTGACCGGCCCGTCGTTCAGCAGGTGCACCTGCATGTCGGCGCCGAATTCGCCGGTCGCCACCACCGGGTGCGCGCCGCGCGCCTGCGCCACGAAGTACTCGTAGAGCCGGCGGCCCTCGTCGGGCGGCGCCGCGAGCGTGAAGCTGGGGCGGTTGCCGCCGCTCACGTCGGCGGCCAGCGTGAACTGGCTCACGACCAGCAAGCCCCCGCCGATGTCCTGCACGCTGCGGTTCATCTTGCCGGCCTCGTCCGAGAAGATGCGCAGCTTGAGGATCTTGGCGAGCAGGCGGTCGGCCACGCTGTCGCCGTCGCCGCGTTCGGCGCACAGCAGCACCAGCAGGCCGGCCTCGATGGCGCCGACGGTCTGGCCCGCGATGTCGACGCGGGCGTGGGCGACGCGCTGGAGCACGGCTTTCATGAATGGTGGTCCTCGAGTCGGGTGGCGCGCGCTTCCATGGTGAGCGGCAGCAGTTGGATGGTCACGCGCAGGCCGGGCACGGCGTCCATCAGGGCCTGCTCCAGTTCGTCGCGCAGGTTGGCGGCGCGCTGCAGGGTCCAGTCGCCGGGCACGTGCATGTGCAGGTCGGCAAAGCGGCGCTGGCCGGCGCCGCGCGTCACCATGTCGTCGAAGCGCAGGCGGTCGCCCTCGGCATGGTTGGCGGCGAAGGCGTCGAGCGTGGCGCGCACGGTGGCGAGCGTCTCGGCGTCGAGCGCTTCGTCCATCAGGCCCTGCGAGGAGCGCCACACGAGCTTGAAGCCCTCGCGCACGATGTTGAGCGCCACGCCGATGGCGATCAGCGGGTCGAGCCAGAGCCAGCCGCTGAAATGCACGGCCACGATGCCGACCAGCACGCCGACCGAGGTCCACACGTCGGTCATCAGGTGGCGCCCGTCGGCCTCCAGCGCGATGGAGCGGTGCGCGCGCGCCGCCCGGAACAGCACGAATGCCAGGGCCGCGTTGAAGCCCGAGCTGATCACCGACAGCGCCAAGCCCCAGCCCAACTGCTCCAGCGGCTGCGGCGACAGCAGCCGCAGCACCGACACCCACAGGATGGCGACGGCGGCAGCCACGATCAGCAGGCCCTCGAAGCCGGACGAGAAGTACTCGGCCTTGTGGTGGCCGTAGGGATGGTCCTCGTCGGCCGGGCGCTCGGCGATGGTCACCATGGCCAGCGCGAACATCGCGCTGGCGAGGTTGACGCAGGACTCCATGGCGTCCGAAATCAGGCCCATCGAGTTCGTCAGGTAGCCGGCCCATCCCTTCAGGAGGATGGTGATCAGGGCCACCGCGACAGAGACGCGAAGCAGCGTTTTAGGGGTCAACGTCATGCAGAAAGAACAAGATCAGGTAAAAAGGGCCTGTGCAGGCGGGCATTACGTCGCAGGAATCGGCTGAATTATCAGCCGCGTGACCATATGTAACGCCTTCGCCTTAATATTTGCGCTCATTGCGAAGCAATCAGTCACAGAGAGGCAAATGATGAAGAAATTTTTGACCGCCGCCCTCGGGCTCGCCATCGTCGGCGCAGCCACCCTGGCCCAGGCCCAGGCGCCCGCCGCAGCGCCCGCAGCAGCAGCCGCGCCCCAGCAGGCCGGGTTCGTGAAGACGGTGCGCGGCAACGTCCAGCTGCTCGACAGCGCCGGCGCCACGCGCACGGCCGCTCCCGGCGACGCGCTGGGCGCGGTCGACCGCATCGTGACCGGCCCGGACTCGTCGGCGGCCGTCGTGCTGCGCGACAACACCACGCTGATGGTCGGCCCGTCCTCGCGCATGGACCTGAAGGAATTCCACTTCGACGGCACCACCCGCGACGGCGGCATGCTCGTGTCGCTGCTGCGCGGCTCGATGCGCATGATCACCGGCCTCATCGGCAAGACCAACCCCGACGCCGTGCGCGTCGAAACCCAGACCGCCACCATCGGCATTCGGGGCACGGACTTCATCGTGCAGACCGACGGCCAACCCTGAAAAGATGCAGACACCGCCACGCCGCTCCCCCCTTCTTCCCGCGACCGCGCTGGTCGCCCTTTTGTTGGCCGCCTGCTCCTCGCCGGGCACGCGCGTGGTGCTCCTGCCCCAGGCTGACGGCACGCCCTCCGCCGTGGTGGTGCGTGCCAAGGACGGCGAAGAAGTGCTTTCCAAGCCCTACCAGCGCGCCACGGCCGCGGTGGGCGCGAGCGGTGCGCCGGTGGTCGACCAGGCCGACGCGGCCAAGGTCCAGGCCGAGAACAAGCCCCTGTTCGACATGCGCCCGCCGCTTCCGCAGCGCTACACGGTGTTCTTCGAGGTGGGCACCACCACGCTGACGGCGGCGTCGCAGCAGATCATGACCGAGGCGCTGGCCGCCGCGCTGGCCCGCAGCGGCGGCGACATCGTGGTGACCGGCCACACCGACACCAAGGGGGCCGGCGAGCAGAACGACCAGCTGTCGCGCCGCCGCGCGCAGGAAGTGGTGCAGCTGTTCGTGGAGCGCCAGTTTCCGGCGAACCGCATCGAGGCCGTCGGCCGCGGCGAACGCGACCTGGCCGTGCCGACCGCCGACGAGGTGGACGAGCCGCGCAACCGGCGCGTGACCATCGAGGTCCGCTGACCCCGCCGCCCTGCCCCCATTGAAAAAGGCCCCGAAGGGCCTTTTTTTGCGATCAGCTCAGGGTCACCCGCGCAAACTTGCGCTTGCCGACCTGCACCACGTAGCTGCCCGCGGGCAGCTTCAGGCCCTTGTCAGACACCACGACCGAGTCGATGCGCACGCCGCCGCCGTCGATCAGGCGGTTGCCCTCGCCCGACGACGACGCCAGGTTGGCCTGCTTGAGCAGCTGGCCGATGCCCAGCGGGGCACCGCTGAGCGCCACCTCGGGAATCTCGTCGGGCACGCCGCCCTTGCTGCGGTTGATGAAGTCCTGCTCCGCCGCATCGGCCGCCGCCGCGCTGTGGAAGCGCGAGGTGATTTCCTTGGCCAGCGCCACCTTGGCGTCCTTCGGGTTGCGGCCGGCCGCGATCTCGGCCTTCAGCGCCTCGATCTGCGCCACCGACTGGAAGCTCAGCAGCGTGTACCAGCGCCACATCAGCGTGTCGGAGATCGACAGCACCTTGGCGAACATGCTGTTGGCGTCTTCGCTGATGCCGATGTAGTTGCCCTTGCTCTTGGACATCTTCTCGACGCCATCGAGCCCTTCGAGCAGCGGCATAGTAAGTATGCACTGCGGCTCCTGGCCGTATTCCTGCTGGAGATGGCGGCCGACGAGCAGGTTGAATTTCTGGTCGGTACCGCCCAGTTCGAGGTCGCTCTGCAGCGCCACCGAGTCGTAGCCCTGCATCAGCGGGTACAGGAACTCGTGCACCGAGATCGACTGGCCGGCCTTGAAGCGCTTGTTGAAGTCGTCGCGCTCCATCATGCGCGCCACCGTGTACTTGGCCGCCAGCTGGATCATGCCGCGCGCGCCCAGCGGGTCGCTCCACTCGGAGTTGTAGCGGATCTCGGTCTTGGACTCGTCCAGCACCAGCTTGGCCTGGGCGAAGTAGGTCTCGGCGTTGGCGCGGATCTGCTCGGCCGTGAGCGGCGGGCGGGTGCTGTTGCGGCCCGAGGGGTCGCCGATCAGGGAAGTGAAGTCGCCGATCAGGAAGATCACGCGGTGCCCCAGGTCCTGGAGCTGGCGCATCTTGTTGAGCACCACCGTATGTCCGATATGAATATCCGGTGCGGTCGGGTCCAGGCCCAGCTTGATGCGCAGCGGCTTGCCGCTGGCTTCCGCCTTCTGGAGCTTCTTGACCCACTCGTCCTGGGGCAGCAGCTCGTCAGCGCCACGGAGGGATATTTCGAGGGCTTGTCTTACACCATCGGAGAGGCTGGTGGATGTAACAGATTCGGCGTTCATGGGCTTTTTTGGCGGTTTTTCCGGTGGCCGAAGCTATACTCAGCCCGACTTTTCAAGCGCCGGATTCTAAGCGGCGCTTTTTTCCGCACCGTCTCCTGCCGCCCTGAACGCACTGGGCCTTGCAGCACGGACCTGCAGAACCTGAGTTGGAATCCACAGTTTGATCAACGGCATCCTTGCCGCCGAGGAGCTTCTCGCTTCCCGCGTGGCGTACACATTCCGGACGTACCCCAAGCAGATCACCGCAGCGATCGCTGCGATGCTGCTCAGCGCCGGCACCCTCGCGGTCGCCTCGCTCGGTCCCGACGCGTCCGACCTCCCCATCCAGCAAGTGCTCGAAGCCACCGCGCCGGTGTCTTTCGCCGACCAGTCGGCGTCGCTCGAGAACTTCAGCTTCACGCTGTTCCGCACCGACGTCTCGCGCTCCAGCGACACGGCCGAGGCGCTGATGAAGCGCCTGGGCATCTCCGACCCCGCCGCCACCGCCTTCGTGCGCGGCAACGCCGAGGCGCGCATGGCGCTGTTCGCGCGCGTGGGCCGCACCGTGACGGCCGAAGCCACGCAGGAAAACCAGCTGCAGAAGCTGAGCGCCCGCTGGATTCCCGACGCCGATGGCGGCTTCAAGCGTTTCGTCGTCGAGCGCACGCCCACCGGTTTTGTCGCCCGCACCGAGCGCGACATGCTGACGCCGGGCACGCGCCTGGCCAGCGGCACCATCCGCAGCTCGCTGTTCGCCGCCACCGACGACTCGCGCATTCCCGACGCGGTGGCGAGCCAGCTGGCCGACATCTTCGCGGGCGACGTCGACGTGCGCTCGCTGCGCAAGGGCGACCGCTTCGCCGTGGTCTACGAGACCTTCGAAGCCGACGGCCAGGCGCTGCGCAGCGGCCGCGTGCTCTCGGCCGAGTTCGAGAACAACGGCAAGGTCCACCAGGCCGTCTGGTTCCAGCCCCCGGGCGCGGGCCAGAAGGGCAGCTACTACCGCCCGAACGGCGACAGCCTGCGCAAGGCCTACCTGGCTTCGCCGGTCGAGTTCTCGCGCGTGTCCAGCGGTTTCGCGATGCGCATGCACCCGATCCTGAACAGCTGGCGCCAGCACAACGGCATCGACTACGCGGCGCCCACGGGCACCGCGGTGCGCACGGTCGGTGATGGCACGGTCGATTTCGCCGGCACGCAAAGCGGCTACGGCAACATCGTCATCATCAACCACCGCAACAACCAGCAGACGGCCTACGCCCACCTGAGCCGCATCAACGTGAAGGCCGGCGAGAGCGTGAGCCAGGGCCAGACCATCGGCGCCGTCGGCTCCACCGGCTGGGCCACCGGCCCGCACCTGCACTTCGAATACCGCGTCGGCGGGGCCTACCAGGACCCGACCACGATCGCGCAGGAAGGCGGCGCACCGATCACCGCCGCCCTGCGTCCGGCCTTCGAACGCATCGCCGTGGGCGCCCGCACCGAGCTGGCCGCCGCCTTCTCGGTGATCCAGGCCAGCGCCGACTGAGCCTCGCTCCCCTGGGCATGGCCGCCGCACCGCAGCCGCCGCAGCAACGCTTCATCGGCCTGATGTCGGGCACCTCGCTCGACGGGGTCGACGGCGTCATCGCCGATTTCTCCGACGACGGCCACCTCGCGGTGATCGGCCACGCCAGCGCCGACTTTCCCGCCCCGCTGCGCGCCGAGCTGCTGGCGCTCAACACCCCCGGCGACAACGAACTGCACCGCGCGGCCCTGGCCGGCAACGGCCTGGCGCGGGTGTATGCCGACGTGGTCGCGCAGTTGCTGGCCCGCACCGGCACCGCCCCGACAGCCGTCGCCGCCATCGGCGCCCACGGCCAGACCGTGCGCCACCGGCCGCTCGAGTTCGACGGCACGGGCTACACGCTGCAGGTCAACAACCCCTCGCTGCTGGCCGAACTGAGCGGCATCGACGTGGTCGCCGACTTCCGCAGCCGCGACCTCGCGGCCGGCGGCCAGGGCGCCCCGCTGGTGCCGGCCTTTCACCAGGCCCTGTTCGCCCAGCCCGACGCGCCCGTCGCCGTGCTGAACCTCGGCGGCATCTCCAACCTGAGCCTGCTGCCCGCCACGAGCGCGCCAGCGGGCACCGCCCCCCTGCTGGGCTTCGATTGCGGCCCCGCCAACGCACTGATGGACCACTGGTGCCAGCGCCACCTCGGCCAGCCCTTCGACCAAGGCGGCCAGTGGGCAGCCAGCGGGCGCGTGCTGCCCGAGCTGCTGGCCCGGCTGCAGGCCGAGCCGTATTTCGCCAAGGCGCCGCCGAAGAGCACGGGGCGCGATTTATTCCACCCGGACTGGCTGGCCGGCCACCTGGGCACGGCCGCCTGGGCGCCTGTCGACGTGCAGGCCACGCTGGCCGAACTCACCGCCAGCACCTGCGCGGCAGCGCTGCGAAGCTATCAAAAAGAGAGCGCCTTGCTGATCGTCTGCGGCGGCGGTGCGCTCAACGACCACCTCATGGCGCGCCTGCGCGCCCTGCTGCCCGGCGTGCAGGTGCAGGCGTCGTCGGAACACGGCCTGCCGCCCCAGCAGGTCGAGGCGGCCGCCTTTGCGTGGCTGGCCCGGCGCACCGTCCGGCGCGAACCCGGCAACCTCGCGAGCGTGACCGGCGCGCGCGGGGCGCGGGTGCTCGGCGCGATCTACCCCGCCTGATCTGCGTCAGCCCTGGCCGGAGACTTCCGGCTGCGCAGGCTGTGCCGCCCGCACTTCTGCCGGCAGATGCCAGAAGATCAGCGCCGAAGCCACCGTGATGAGCCCCATGGTCGCGAACGTGGCCTGGAACGCATCGAGCGTCTGCATCGCCGTGGCCGTGCCGAACACGCCGTTGTAGCCCGCCAGCACGGCGCCGGCCGCGGCCACGCCCAGGCTCATCGCCAGCATCTGCACCATCGACAGCAGGCTGTTGCCGCTGCTGGCCATGCCGCCGTCGAGGTCCTTCAGGGTGATGGTGTTCATGGCCGTGAACTGCAGCGAGTTGACCGCGCCGAACACCAGCAGCTGCAGCAGGTGCAGCGGCACCGGCTGCCCCGGCGCCGTGAGGCCGAAGCTGGCCATGGTGCAGCCCACCAGCACCGTGTTGGCCACCAGCACGCGGCGGTAGCCGTGGCGCGTGATCAGCGGCGTGGCAAAGCGCTTCATCGCCATGCCGGCCAGCGCGACCGGCAGCATCATCAGCCCGGCGCGCACCGGCGAATAGCCCATCGACACCTGCAGCAGCAGCGGCACCAGGAAGGGCATGCAGCTGCTGCCCAGGCGCGAGAACAGGTTGCCCAGCAGGCCGATGCTCAGCGTCGGGATGCCGAACAGCGCGGGCGAGAACAGCGGCTCGGGCGTGCGCGCCGCGTGCAGCCAGTAGGCGACCACGCTGGCGAAGCCGAAGATCAGCACCGCCATCACCCCGCCCTGGCGCAGCCCGAGCCCCGACACGCCGTCGACCGCCAGCGAGATCGCCACCATGCCGAAGGCCAGCAGCGCGTAGCCCACGCCGTCGAAGCGCTTCTGGAGGGCGCCGCGCAGGTCCGGCATGTAGCGCAGCGTGGCGATGCAGCCGGCCAGCCCCACCGGCACGTTGATGAGGAAGATCCAGTGCCAGGAGGCGTACTGCACCAGCCAGCCGCCCAGCGTGGGCCCCAGCAGCGGCCCGATGAGCCCCGGAATGGCCACGAAGCTCATCGCCTGCAGGAACTCGCCGCGCGGCACCGTGCGCAGCAGCGCCAGGCGCCCCACAGGCAGCAGCAGCGCCCCGCCCAGGCCCTGCACCACCCGCGCCGCCACGAGCTGCCCCAGCCCCTGCGAGAGCGCGCACAGCACCGAGCCGGCCGCGAACAGCACGATGGCGCAGAAGAAGACGCGCCGCGTGCCGAAGCGGTCGGCGATCCAGCCCGAGGCCGGGATCAGCATCGCCATCGTGAGCGCGTAGGCCACCACCACCGACTGCATGCGCAGCGGGCTCTCGCCCAGGCTGGCGGCCATGGCGGGCAGCGCCGTGTTGATGATGGTGGCGTCCAGCGTCTGCATGAAAAAGCCCACGGCCACGAGCCACAGCAGGCTCTTGCGGGCGGGATCGACGGGGACGGCGGTTTCGGGGCTCATCGGGAAGGCGTGGACTCGGAAAAACGACAGGCAGCAAAAAACCGCCCGGAGGCGGCTTTTTCGAGGGGGCTGGTCAGCAGCATCCAGGCATCAGGCCGAGAAGCTGGAACCGCAGCCGCAGGTGCTGGTGGCGTTCGGGTTCTTGATGACGAACTGGGCGCCCTGCAGATCTTCCTTGTAGTCGATCTCGGCGCCGAGCAGGTACTGGTAGCTCATGGCGTCGATCAGCAGCGACACACCGTTCTTGGTCATGGTGGTGTCGTCTTCGTTGGTGATCTCGTCGAAGGTGAAACCGTACTGGAAGCCCGAGCACCCGCCACCCTGCACGAACACGCGCAGCTTCAGGTCGGGATTGCCCTCTTCGGCAATCAGGTCGGCGACCTTGGCGGCCGCGCTGTCGGTGAAGACGATCGGCTCGGGCATCTGGGTCTGGATGTTTTCGGCAACAGCGCTCATGGGGTGAAACTCCTTGGGGGGCCGCTTGGGCGGCCAATGGGACGGATGCTACTGCAATGCCGCATTTTCGGCAGGCCGACTGTGGCGAGCACCCATCGCAAGTGGGGTCGGGCGCCGCATCCACCAGGGGCACCTGGGGGACGCGGCCACGAAAAAGCCGCCCGAGGGCGGCTTCTTGTCTCGCAACGAGCAGGGGATCAGCGCTTGCTGAACTGCTTGCGGCGACGGGCGGAGTGCAGACCGACCTTCTTACGCTCGACTTCACGTGCGTCACGCGTCACGAAGCCGGCTTGGCTCAGGACGGGCTTCAGCGAAGCGTCGTAGTCGATCAGGGCACGGGTGATGCCGTGGCGCGTGGCGCCGGCTTGACCCGATTCGCCGCCGCCGTTCACGTTGACCATCACGTCGAAAGCTTCGAGGTTGTTGGTCAGCGCCAGGGGCTGCTTGGCGATCATGATCGAGGTTTCACGGCCGAAGAACGCTTGGATGTCCTTGCCGTTGACCGTGATCTTGCCGGTGCCTTTTTTCAGAAACACGCGGGCGACGCTGGATTTGCGACGGCCGGTGCCATTGTTCCATTCACCAATCATTCTCAAGGCTCCTTACAGTTCCAGCACTTTGGGCTGTTGGGCGGTATGCGGGTGCTCAGCACCACCGTACACCTTGAGTTTCTTGATCATCGCGTAACCAAGCGGGCCCTTGGGCAGCATGCCCTTGACAGCCTTTTCCAGGGCGCGGCCCGGGTGCTTGTTCTGCATGTCGCGGAAGTTCGTCGCCGTGATACCGCCCGGGTAGCCCGAGTGACGGTAGTACACCTTGTCGATCGACTTGGCGCCGGTGACGCGCAGTTGCGCGGCGTTGATGATGACGATGTAGTCACCGGTATCGACGTGAGGCGTGTAAATGGCCTTGTGTTTGCCGCGCAAACGGAGAGCAACTTCGCTGGCTACTCGTCCGAGGACCTTGTCGGTCGCGTCAATCACAAACCACTCGTGCGTCACGTCAGCGGGCTTGGCGCTGAACGTTTTGGTCATGAGTTTTTCTCTTGAAAGAGGGTTTGGCGAGCCCTTTTCCACGGTCGGCGTTCCTCTGATGGGAATCTCTTAGGTGGGTTTTCACGCCTTCCGCCCAATGAAAGGGCAGCTGGCATGCCTTCGCCGCGGGGCTACAAAAACGCTGCGAAGCCCGCGATTATATGAAGAAATGGCCAAACGGCCAATTTCCGGGCTTCCGGGGGCCTCAGCGCTGGATGCGGACGAGTTCCAGGCTCTCGTTGGTCACGCTGGCATAGGCGCGCCGGTGCCTGGCCTCGAACTGGACGATCCGCTTCAGGTCGGGGCTGTACAGGACGGCCACCTTGAACGGCGTGCCGGTCAGGGCGGCGCCCGTGCCAGCGGAGGCGTAGATCCAGCCTTCATAGCTGATGCGCACCACATTGAGCTCCACGCCGTCCACGCGCACCGTGTGTTCAGCGCCCACCGAGGCATTGAGTTCATGCCGCAGCCGGTCGTCGGTGGTCGTCACGTAGTCCAGGTGCCAGCGCATGCCGGGCTGGACCTCGTCCTTCGGCGCCCAGCCGCCCGGCGGCGACGCGCTGTCGTACATGCCGCCAATCGGCGACGTGATCGACACCACCTGCCCGTTGGTCTTCTCGATCCGGCTGCCCGCGTTGAACGACACCTCGTCGCCGTTGACCCGGTCCACCCGATAGATCACCGGCATGCGGTTGCCCGTCAGCCGGTCGGTGCGCACGTACTCGAGCGCGTCGCCGGCGCGCAGCGGCTCCGCCAGCGCCACGCCGGCGCTGCGGCGGGCGCCGCCTTCGGGCTCACGCGCCCGCGCCGCCAGCTGCGCCTGGGCGCGGGCCGGCAGTTCCGCCAGGAACTCGGCCGGCATCGCGAAATTCAGGTTGCCGCCGTCGCGGGCAGAGAAGGTGGTGATGCCCAGCAGGCGGCCGTCGCTGTCGAACAGCCCGCCGCCGCTCGACCCGGGGGCGATGGCGGCCGTGGTCTGCAGCAGCCGCGCCTCGCCGTCGCCACCGCGCAGGCCCGACAACAGGCCTTCGCTGAGCGTGTTTTCCAGCCCGCGCGGGTTGCCGATGGCGTACACGCGCTGCCCCACCCGCGCACCGCCGGCGGGCGCCAGGGTCACCGGGGTTGCCGTGAAGTTGGCGACCTTGATCTGGCACAGGTCGCGCCCCGGGTCCGGGTATTCGAGCGTGGCGCCGTAGGTGACGTTGTCGCGCTTGACCACGAAATTGCTGGCCTTGGCGAGCACGTGGCAGTTGGTGACGAGGCGACCGGGCGCGATCACCACGGCGCTGCCGGCGCGCAGCGGGCGCTCCTGCGCATCGAAGGTGCGCACGGCCCAGACGCTGCCCGTCAGCTTGGCGAACAGGGCATCGGGCTCCAGCGCGGCGGCCTGGCCGGCGGCCAGCAAGGCGCCCGCGGCGCACAGCCACGGCGCGGCGTTCTTCCAGATCGGCTTCACGGCTTGGCGGGCAGCAGGCCGCGCAGGTCGTCCATCGAGACGCGGGCGTCGGGTGCGGCGGGCGGCGCCGCAGGTGCGGGGCGCACCGGAGCGGGCGGTGCAACCGCCACGGGAGGCGGCGGTGGCGCGACCACGGCCGGCGCGGGCGCGGGCGCAGGCACAGGCGCTGCCACGGCCGTCTTCGGCGCCGGCGCGGCCGCCATCTCGGTCGTGCCGATCTTCATGCCGGCCGTCGCTTCGTCGCCGGTCTGCGCGCTGCGGTCGAAGCTGCGCACCTCGCCGAAGATCAGCTGGATCCAGCTCGGGTAGTTGAAGCCCGCGCCGGTGCCGGTGTCGATCGCCACGCCGACCAGGCCGCCGATCATCACGTTGCCGACCAGGCCCACGTTGACGCGCGAAATCGCCTGGCCGCGGGCCGGCGGCAGGCCGGACTGGGTGCATTCGATGTTCAGGTTCTCGCCCGAGCGCCGCACCGGCAGGGTCAGGCCCGAGCGCACCACCGCATCATTGCGGTCGTTGGAGACCCGGCAGCGGGCGCCGTCGACCACCTTGCCCTCGGGCGACAGGGTCTCGACCTTCACGTTCTGCGTGGTGCCGTGGGTCACGGAGGCGCAGCCCGTCAAAATAGACAAAACACCCGCGCCGACGCACAGGCCCCAAAATCGCCATCCGGCTCCTCGCATTGCTGCCCCTCGTTGTGTTTTGTAAATCAATGTAGCGCCGCGCGAGTCTAGCGCTCCCCTTTCCACTTTTTCAGGCCTCATTCCATGTTCAGTTACCGCCACGCGTTCCATGCCGGCAACCACGCCGACGTGCTCAAGCACACGGTCCTGATTGCCACCCTCGACCACCTGCTTGAAAAAGACGCCGCGCTGACCGTCGTCGACACCCACGCCGGCGCCGGCCTGTACCGGCTCGACGGCGACTACGCCGGCACCAGCGGCGAGGCGGCCGACGGCGTGCTGCGCTTCTTCGCCGAACCGGAAAAAGCCCCCGCCACGCCCGCCCCCGCCGCCAAGTCGGCGGGCAAGAAGCCCGCAGCCCCCGCCGAAGACAAGCCGGTCGCCGAAGCCATCGCCCGCTACCTGAGCGTGATCCACGACTTCAACCCCAAGGGCGGCGCGCGCGTCTACCCCGGCTCGCCGTTCATCGTGCAGCACCTGCTGCGCGACCACGACAAGCTCAAGCTGTTCGAGCTGCACCCGACCGACGCCCGCACGCTGGACGCCAACATCGCCCAGCTCGAGGCCGGCCGCCGCATCGCCGTGCTGCGCGACGACGGCTTCGGCAGCGCCACCAAGTTCCTGCCGCCGCCCTCGCGCCGCGCGCTGGTGCTGATGGACCCGAGCTACGAAATGAAGACCGACTACGGCCGCGTGCTCGACTTCGCGGCCGAGGCGCTCAAGCGCTTCGCCACCGGCACGTATGCCGTCTGGTATCCGATCATTCCGCGCCCCGAGGCGCACGACCTGCCGCGCCGCCTGAAGACGATGGCGACCAAGGCCGGCAAGCCGTGGCTGCACGCCACGCTGACGGTCAAGTCGAGCAAGATCACGAAGGACGCCGCCTCGGGCGAAACGCAGCGCCCGGGCCTGCCGGCGAGCGGGATGTTCCTGATCAACCCGCCCTACACGCTGAAGGCACAACTGGCCGAGGCGCTGCCGCAGCTGGCCGAGCGCCTGGCCCAGGACCGTAACGCCGCCTACTCGCTCGAGAGCGGCGGCTGAGGCCGGCCGCTCAGCGGCGCTTGCGCGGCGGCACGAGCACCCGCTTGCGCGCAGGGGCCGGCGCACGCACGCGCGACGTCGGCGCCTCGGGCAACAGCGCGGGCTGCAGATCTTCCGCCGCCACGGCCTGGCCGCCGCAGCGCATGCCCTCGCGGTCGATGACCGACAGCGCCACCTGCTTGATGCCCATGCTCGTGAGGCCGATGCGGTCGGCCGCGGCGCGGCTCAGGTCGATGATGCGGCCCGGCGTGAAGGGCCCGCGGTCGTTGACGCGCACCAGCACCTCGCTGCCGTTGACCAGGCTGCGCACGCACACGCGCGTGTTGAAGGGCAGCGTCTTGTGGGCCGCCGTCATGGCGCCCATGTCGAAGCGCTCGCCGTTGGCGGTCTTGCGCTGGTGGAACTGGATGCCGTACCACGACGCGCCACCACGCTCGAAGATCTCGCGCGGCTCATCGCCGGGCACGCCATCGTCGAGCGATTCGCCGGTGCCCGACACCGCGAGGTCGTAGCGCACCGACGGCACGGCCGAGCGCGGGGCGGCACCGGGCGGCACGGCCAGGCCGCGTCCCAGCGGCTGCAGCCGCTTGCCGGACGCCGCCGGCGCGGCGGCGGTGTCCGCGTCTTTCTCCTGCGTGGCAGGCGGCATGGTGCACCCTGCGAGCACGCAGGAGACCGCGACGGCGACCGCGCGCAGCCCTCTCAATCCAGGCGCTCCAGAATGGCCAGCGTGGCCGCCGACTGGTTCATCGTGTAGAAGTGGATCGCGGGTGCGCCGCCCGCTTGCAGGCGCTCGCACAGGTCGGTCACCACGTCCAGGCCGAAGGCCTTGATGGAGGCCGTGTCGTCGCCGAAGCCCTGCAGCCGCAGGCGGATCCAGCGCGGGATCTCGGCGCCGCACGCGTCCGAAAAACGCATGAGCTGCGTCGAGCTGGTGATGGGCATGATGCCCGGCACGATCGGCGTGTCGAGCCCCAGCTTGCGCGCGTCGTCGACGAAGCGGAAGTAGGCCTCAGGGCTGAAGAAATACTGCGTGATGGCCGAGTCGGCCCCCGCCTTCACCTTGGTCGCGAAGGCCTGCAGGTCGGCTTCGGGCGAGCGCGCCTGCGGATGCACTTCGGGGTAGCAGGCCACCTCGATGTGGAAGTCGCGGCCGGTCTCCTCGCGGATGAAGGCGACCAGGTCGCTCGCGTACTGGAACTCGCCGCCGATGCCGTAGCCGCTGGGCAGGTCGCCGCGCAGCGCCACCAGGCGCTTCACGCCCATGGCCTTCAGCTCGGCCAGTTGCTCGCGCACGGTGGCGCGCGTGGCGCCGATGCACGAGAAGTGGCTCGCGGCATCCACGCCCTCGGCCAGGATCTCCTGCACCGCACCGAAGGTGCCCTGGTGCGTGGAGCCGCCCGCGCCGTACGTGACGGAGCAGAACTGCGGCTTGCGCACATAGAGCTGCTGGCGCACGGCGCGCAGCTTGACCGCGCCTTCGGGCGTCTTGGTCGGGAAGAATTCGAAACTCAGCGGAAGGCGCACCTGCGTCTCCTTAGGAACCGTCGCCCGCCTTGGCAGCAGCACGAACGGCATGAATGAAAAACTCGCGGTTGCCGTCGCCCCCGGCGATCGGGCTGTCGAACCAGCGCAGCACCTTCAGCTCGAGCGCCGCGCAGGCGTCGTGCAGGCGCTTCTCGACCACAGCGTACATCGCCTCGTCGCGCACGATGCCGCCCTTGCCGACCTGGCCGGGCTGCAGTTCGAACTGCGGCTTGACCAGCATCAGCAACTGGCCGTCGTCGGCCAGGAACTGCACCACGGCCGGCAGCACCAGCGTGAGCGAGATGAAGGACAGGTCGCCGACGATGAGGTCGAAGCGCGGCTCGGCCGGGGCTTCGACAGCTTCGAGCGCCTCACCCACCTCGTCGTCCTCGCCATCGTCCACCTGCAGATCGGCCGGCGACAACGCCCGCGCATTGACGCCTTCGATGGCGACCACGCGCTCGTCCTCGCGCATGCGCGCATGCAGCTGCCCGTGGCCCACGTCGACGCCCACCACCTTGGCGGCGCCATGCTGCAGCAGGCAGTCGGTGAAGCCGCCGGTCGACTGGCCGACGTCCAGGCAGAGCTTGCCGGTCGGGTCCACGCCGCTGGTCTTCAGCGCGCCTTCGAGCTTGAGGCCGCCGCGCGACACATAGCGTGCCTCGGCGGCGTCGGCGAGCTCGAGCTCGGCCGACTCGGGCACTTCGTCCTTGTTCTTGGCGACGTTGCGCCACGCGTCGCTCGTGCCCGCGTCACGCCAGCGCATGCCGCCGGCGATGAGCCGCACGGCCTGCGAACGCGACGCGGCCATGCCGCGTTCTACCAACAGTTGATCGGCGCGCACGCGGATCAATAGCGGTAGGTGTCCGGCTTGTAAGGGCCGTTCTTGTCCACGCCGATGTAGGCGGCTTGCGAGTCGGTCAGCTCGGTGAGCATGGCGCCGACCTTCTTCAGGTGCAGGCGCGCAACCTTCTCGTCCAGGTGCTTGGGCAGCACGTAGACCTTGCCGGCCTGGTAGGCGTCGGGCTTGGTGAACAGCTCGATCTGGGCGATGGTCTGGTTGGCGAACGACGACGACATCACGAAGCTCGGGTGGCCCGTGCCGCAGCCCAGGTTCACCAGGCGGCCCTTGGCCAGCAGGATGATCTTCTTGCCGTCCGGGAAGGTGATGTGGTCGACCTGCGGCTTGATCTCTTCCCACTCGTACTTCTCGATCGACGCGACGTCGATCTCGTTGTCGAAGTGGCCGATGTTGCAGACGATGGCCTGGTCCTTCATGGCGGCCATGTGCTCGTGGCGGATCACGTCGCGGTTGCCGGTGGTGGTCACGAAGATGTCGGCCTTGTCGGCGGCGTACTCCATGGTCACGACCTTGTAGCCTTCCATGGCGGCCTGCAGGGCGTTGATGGGGTCGATTTCGGTGACCCACACCTGCGCCGACAGTGCACGCAGGGCCTGGGCCGAGCCCTTGCCCACGTCGCCGTAGCCGGCCACGCAGGCCACCTTGCCGGCGATCATCACGTCGGTCGCGCGCTTGATGCCGTCCACCAGCGATTCGCGGCAGCCGTACAGGTTGTCGAACTTGCTCTTGGTGACCGAGTCGTTCACGTTGATGGCGCGGAACAGCAGCGTGCCCTTGGCGCTCATCTCGTTCAGGCGGTGCACGCCGGTGGTCGTCTCTTCGGTCACGCCGATGATCTCGGCCGACTTGCGGGTGTACCAGGTGTCGTCCACGGCCAGCTTGGCCTTGATGGCGGCGTACAGAATGCGTTCTTCTTCGCTGGTCGGGTTGGCGAGCACGCCCAGGTCTTTTTCAGCGCGCTGGCCCAGGTGCATGAGCAGCGTGGCGTCGCCGCCGTCGTCCAGGATCATGTTCGGGCCTTCGCCCTTCGAGCCCTTGGGACCGAAGTCGAAGATGGCGTGGGTGTAGTCCCAGTAGTCCTTCAGCGACTCGCCCTTGATGGCGAACACCGGCGTGCCGGCGGCGGCGATGGCGGCGGCGGCGTGGTCCTGCGTCGAGAAGATGTTGCACGAGGCCCAGCGCACTTCGGCGCCCAGGGCTTGCAGCGTCTCGATCAGCACGGCCGTCTGGATGGTCATGTGCAGCGAGCCCGTGATGCGCGCGCCCTTCAGGGCCTGGCCCTTCGAGAACTCTTCACGGATGGCCATCAGGCCGGGCATCTCGGTTTCGGCGATCTTGATTTCCTTGCGGCCCCAGGCGGCAAGGGACAGGTCGGCAATCGCCTGGTCGGCGGTCGAGACGGGGGTGGGCTTGAGTACAGCGCTCATGTGAACTCCAAAACTGGTTTGAAAGATGCCACTGCGTACGGGGAAGAAAGACTCACCGCGAGAACAGCGGGTGAGCGTGGTTGCGATGTGGTCCGAGCCTCACGCCTGACGGCGCTGCAACGCTCCTCGGAGCGCCGGATTGTAGTCGCGGCCGCCCGGCCCGCCAATCGACCGGGGCATCCCACATCACGGAAAGCGCGGGCGCCCGCCAGGCCGGGCCGCGCGGCGCGGGCCACCCCGGGAAACTCCGCAGGCAAATCCGCGCTTGGAGCGCCCTGAGCCGCGCCGGCCCGGCGTATCGTGGCGGCGGGCCCCGGCCGCCCGGCCGCTGCCTGCATCCACCCGTTCGATTGTTTTCATCACCCGACACAGGAGATTCCGCACCATGGCCACTGCCAAGAAAGCCGCCGCGAAAAAAACCACCGCCAGCAGCGCCGGCGCGAAGCAGGCGGCGCCGTCCGCCGCGGACATGCTCGATCCGATGAAGAACCTCAAGGGCATGGCCGAGCGCCTGCAGAACCTGAACCTGACCGGCGGCGCCGGCAAGCTGCTCGACAGCGGCCGCAAGGACCTGCAGGCGCTGATGCAGGCCAACGAGAAGTCCTACCAGGGCCTGCAGACCGTGGTGCAGCGACAGACCGAGATGATCAAGACGGCAATCGCCGAATGGCAGACCGCCGCCAAGGCGATGCCCGGCAAGGACCCGAAGGAAAACCTCGCAAAGCTCGACGAGCTGGGCCGCCAGTCGTTCCAGCGCGCCGTCGACGACATCAAGGAGCTGGCCACCCTGGCCGCCAAGTCGCAGGCCGACGCCTTCGACGTGGTGCGCCAGCGCATCCAGGCCAACGTGGACGAGGTCACGAAGCTGCTGCAGCGCAAGTAACAAGAAGAAAAGAAAGGCCCGCATGACCGCCGTCGCGCCCCGCACCGAACGGCGCACCCGCGCCAACGGCATCGAACTGGCCTGGGACAGCTTCGGCGACCCCGAGGCGCCGCCGCTGTTGCTGGTCATGGGCCTCGGCGCCCAGATGGTCGCCTGGGACGACGCGTTCTGCGCCGCCCTGGCGCAGGCCGGCGGCCACCATGTGATCCGCTTCGACAACCGCGACATCGGCCACTCCACCCACCTGCCGCACGCCGGCCTGCCCGACATCCAGGCGCTGATGCTGCAGGCCATGGCGGGGCGGCCGCTGCAGGTGCCCTACACGCTGCGCGACATGGCCGACGACTGTGCCGGCCTGCTCGACGCGCTGGGCATCGCGCGCGCCCACGTCGTGGGCGCGTCGATGGGCGGCGCCATCGGGCAGGAGATGGCCATCCACCACCCGGGCCGGATGCGCTCGCTCACCAGCATCATGTCGAGCACCGGCGACCCGGCCCTGCCGCCGCCCACGCCCGAGGCGCTGGCGGTGCTGTTCGCGCCCGCGCCGACCAGCTTCGAGGCCTACCTGCCGCACCACGCCAAGCTGTGGCGCGTGCTGCGCGGCCCCGACGCCTTTCCGCTCGACGAGGCACGCGACGCCGAACGCGCGCAACTGGCCTTCCTGCGCGGCCTCAACCCGGGCGGCGTGGCGCGGCAGCTGGCGGCCGTGTTTGCGTCGGGCAACCGCAAGCCGGCATTGCGCGCGGTGCAGGTGCCCACGCTGGTGATCCACGGCGACGTCGATCCGCTGGTGCCCGTGGCCTGCGGCATCGACGTGGCCGAGGCCATTCCCGGCGCGACGCTGCTGCGCATTCCGCGCATGGGCCATGCGCTGCCGATCGCGATGTGGCCGCAGATCATCGAGGCCATCGCCGCGCACACCGCACGGGCGGCGCGGCGCGACGATCACTGAAAAGAAAAAAGAGACAACGACAAACCCAGACGGAGGTGTTTTTCATGAGCCAGTTTCCGTCCCTCGATCCCATGGCCCTGTGGCGCGAGCTCACGGCCCAGTGGGAAAAAAGCACCAACGAATTCGCCAACGAAGCCATGGCCTCGGACCCGTTCCGCCAGGGCATGCACGGCGGCATGAACGCCTCGCTCACCGCACAGAAGGCGGTGGGCGACCTGATGGCGCGCTACCTCACGCTGCTGAACCTGCCCACGCGCGCCGACCTGCAGGCGCTGGGCGAGCAGCTGCACCGCATCGACGACCACCTGGCGGGCATCCGGCGCGCGCTGGAAGGCGGGGCCGGGCCTGCCGCGCGGACTGCCGACGCAGCCACCGCCCCGCCCCGGCCACGTCGCACCAAGCAGCCGCCTGCAGCGGCGGCAGCGCCTGCACCGGCAGCCAAGGCCGCCGCCCCGAAGAAACGCCCCGCCGGAAAGCGCCGCCCATGAGCGCGCCGCCCGACACCTTCCAGCTGCCCGACATCCGCGGCGAGATCGAACGCACGATCCAGCGCAACATCAAGGGGCTGGACTTCCTGACCTCGACCGCGCCTGCCGTCGGCCTCACGCCCAAGGACGAGATCCACCGGCGCGGCACGCTGAGCCTGTACCACTACCGCCCGATGGTCGACGAGATCTACCGCGTGCCGGTGCTCATGGTGATGGCCACCACCAACCGCGCCTACATCTTCGACCTCGCGCCGGGCCAGAGCATGGTCGAGTACCTGCTGCTCAAGGGCTACGACGTCTACGTGATGGACTGGAACGCGCCGCGCCCCGACGAGAAGCGCCTGCGCATCGAGGACTACGTGCTCGACTTCATTCCCGATTCGATCCGCCGCGTGCAGGAAGACTCGGGCGAAGAAGATGTGACCATCGCCGGCTACTGCATGGGCGGCGTGCTCTCCACGCTGTATGCGGCGCTGCACCCCGGCGGGCCGATGAAGAACCTCGCGCTCTTCACCACGCCGATCGACTTCAGCCGCATGAAGCTCTTTCATGCGTGGTCCGACCGGCGCTACTTCGACGTCGACCGCCTCATCGACACCGTGGGCAACGTGCCGCCCGAGATGCTGTTCGCCTCCTTCGACATGCTGCGCCCCGCCGGGCGCGGTGCCGGGCTGGTGCAGCTGTGGGACAACATGGCCAACGACGAGTTCGTCAAGTCGTACCGCATGTTCGACCGCTGGGGCGCCGAGATGCTGCCGCTGGCCGGCGAGTACTTCCGCCAGACGGTGAAGGAACTCATATGGGACAACAAGCTGCACAAGGGCGAGCTGGTGCTCGGCGGGCGCCCCGTGCTGCTGAAGAACATCACCGTGCCGGTGCTGCACGCGCTCGCGCAACACGACCACATCGTGCCCTACGAGGCGGGCCAGCCGCTGATCGCCGGCATCGGCTCCACCGACAAGGAAGAGGTGGTGCTCAAGGGCGGCCACGTGAGCCTGGCGGCCGGCACCAACGCCGTGCGGCGGCTGTGGCCCAAGCTCGACGAGTGGCTGGGCGTGCGCTCCACCTGACGAAGACAACCATCGAACACCCTCCCATGACCGCATCTTCTTCCCGCACCTACCCGCGCACCGTCGCCCACGCGGACGGCGACATCGCCCTGCGCCTGATGACCGGCGCCGACGCCCCCGCCGTGCTGGCCTTCGCCCAGGCGCTGCCGGCGCACGACCTGCTCTTTCTGCCGCGCGACATCACCGAGCCCAAGGTGATGGCCGCCTGGGTCCGCGCCATCGCGCGCGGCGACATCGACAGCGTGCTCGCCGTGCGCGACGGCGCCGTGCTGGGCTGCGCCGCCGTCATCCGCGACCCGCATTCGTGGTCGGGCCACGTGGCCGAGCTGCGCGTGCTGGTGTCGCCCGCGCTGCGCGGCGGCGGCCTGGGCCAGCAGCTGGCGCAGGAGGGCTGCGCGCTGGCCTTCGCCCACGGGCAGGAAAAGATCGTCGCCCAGATGACCGTCGACCAGCGCGGCGCCATCGCCGTCTTCCAGGCCCTGGGCTTCCGGCCCGAGGCCCTGCTGACCCGCCACGTGAAGGACCGCGAGGGCAAGGCGCACGACCTCGTGGTGCTGAGCCAGGATGCGGCGCAGGTCGAGGCGCAGATGCGGGCGTACGGGGTGACGGAGGCGTTTTAGGCCTACAGCCCGGGGTTGGCGGGGCGGCCTCCTAAAATCGGGGGATTCCCCTGCAGATTGCCCACCTTGTCTTTTCTCGCCGAAACCCGCCGCCGTCGCACCTTCGCGATCATTTCCCACCCTGACGCCGGCAAGACCACGCTGACCGAAAAATTGCTGCTGTTCTCGGGCGCGATCCAGATCGCCGGCTCGGTGAAGGCGCGCAAGGCCTCGCGCCACGCCACCTCCGACTGGATGGAAATCGAGAAGCAGCGCGGCATCTCGGTGGCCTCGTCGGTGATGCAGATGGTGTACCGCGAGCACGTGATCAACCTGCTCGACACGCCCGGCCACAAGGACTTCTCGGAAGACACCTACCGCGTGCTCACCGCCGTCGACTCGGCGCTGATGGTGATCGACGCCGCCAACGGCGTGGAAGCGCAGACGCGCCGGCTGATCGAGGTCTGCCGCCAGCGCGACACGCCCATCATCACCTTCGTCAACAAGATGGACCGTGAAGTGCGCGAGCCGCTGGACATCCTCGACGAAGTGGAGCGCGAACTCGGCATGCCCTGCGTGCCCATGACCTGGCCCGTGGGCCAGGGCAAGAGCTTCCGCGGCATCATGAACCTGCGCACGCAGGCGATGACGGTGTTCGAGTCGGGCAGCGAGCGGCTGCCGCACGACTTCGAGACCATCCCGCTGAGCGAGCGCGACACGCTCGTCAAGCGCTTCGGTGCCGACTTCGAGTACGCCATGGAAAGCATGGAGCTCGCCACCGGCGCCTCCCCCACCTGGGACCGCGAGGCCTTCTTGGCGGGCAAGCAGACGCCCGTGTTCTTCGGCTCGGGCGTGAACAACTTCGGCGTGATGGAAGTGCTCGACGCACTGGTCGACCTGGCGCCCTCGCCGCAGTCGCGCACCAGCACCACGCTGGTCAACCGCCAGCCGGTGGTCAAGGAGATCCAGCCCGAGGACAAGGACTTCGCGGGCGTGGTCTTCAAGGTGCAGGCCAACATGGACGCCAACCACCGCGACCGCATCGCCTTCGTGCGCATGGCCTCGGGCAAGTACACGCCGGGCATGAAGCTCAAGGTGCAGCGCACCGCGAAGGAGCTGCGCCCCACCAGCGTCGTGACCTTCATGAGCCAGCGCCGCGAGGCGGTGGAAGAGGCCTACGCGGGCGACATCGTGGGCTTCACCACGCACGGCGGCGTGCAGCTGGGCGACACCATCACCGACGGCGCGAACCTGCAGTTCACCGGACTGCCCTTCTTCGCGCCCGAGCTGTTCATGACCGTGATTTTGAAGAACCCGCTGCGCACCAAGCAGCTGCAGCAGGGCCTGGCCCAGCTCGGCGAGGAAGGCGCGATCCAGGTGTTCCGCCCCGAGGTCGGCGGCCCGATGCTGCTGGGCGCGGTCGGCCAGCTGCAGTTCGAAGTGGTGCAGCACCGCCTGAAGGCCGAGTACGACGCCGACGTGCGCCTCGAAGGCTGCCAGTACACGGGCGCGCGCTGGATCACGGCCGACACCCCGGCCGAGCTGCGCGAGTTCGTCCACGCCTACCCGGTGCGCATGGCCAAGGATGCGGCCGACACGCTGGCCTTCCTGTGCACCTCGCCGTACGACGTGCGGCTGGCGCAGGAGCGTTTTCCGAAGATCCACTTCCATCCGCTGCGCGAGCACGCGGGTCTGGCGCTGCAGAGCGCCGGCTGATCAGCTGCCCGACGAGGTGTAGTGGCGCAGCCCGAGGCGCCACGCACCGAATGCCGCCGCGAGGAACACGAAGCCCGCGAGCGGCGACACCCACCCCACCCAGGCCGGCGCGCCCAGCGGATCGGGCTTGCCCAGGATCGCCAGCACCGGGTAATACGCCACGCAGGCCAGCGGCACGATGAAGGTCAGCACGCGGCGGAACCACTGCGCATAGAGCGCCAGCGGGTACTGCGCCGCCTGCACGCCGCCATAGGTGAGCACGTTGGCGATCTCCAGGCTCTCGACGGTCCAGAACGACAGCGTGCCCTGCAGCACGAGGATGCCGAGGAACAGCGCGATGCCGCCGGCCAGGGCGAACGTTGCGATTGCCACGGCGCTGGGGGTCCATGCGATGTCGGCCTGCACGGTCGCGAAGGCCAGCACGAGCAGGCCCTGCAGCAGACGACCCAGCCGGCTGATGCGCACGTCATGGCCCATGAGCTGCAGCGCGAGCGGGCGCGGGCGCAGCAGCAAGCGGTCGAAGGTGCCGGTGCGCAGGAACTCGGTGCCCAGCACGTCGAAGCCGCGGCCCAGTGCATCGGCAAGGGCGAACATGCAGTTCACGAGGCCGTAGAACAGCGCGACCTCGCCGATGCCCCAGCCCTGCACCTCGCCGAAGCGATGGAACAGCGCCCAAACGGCGACGACCTCGATGCCTGTGCCCAGGAACTGGCCGAGGGTGAGCAGCAAAGCCAATGCGGGGTATCTCGCCTGGCCGCTGATGGAGGCGGCCATGAGGCGGAAGAAGAGAGGGAGGGCGCCCATCTTCAGTGGTTCTCTCGTTTTGTTGCGCCGTGGTTCAGGGCGCGTGCACAGGCCACCGGGTACTTCCCTCCGCGAATGTCCCCCGGGCTTCGCCCTCCTCCTTGATTTCGCTGCGGGAAGCACCCAGTGCCCTGCGCACACCGATCGCGGTCGTTGGGCCGGTCGATCCACCGCTGTGCGGATTGCGTCATGCCACTCATTGCTCGTAGCAGATGTCGAGCCTGATCAATGCGCCGCGGGCATCGATGCGGTCGGCGCGGAAATAGAAGCGGCTGCGGTAGCTGTCGAGGTGAAGGGGCATGGTGACCGGATCGCCCCAGCTCGTCACCGAGAAGCCGTGCGCACGCAACCATCCCAGCAGGGCATCCAGGCGCTGCGGGTCGGCGTCGACGCGGATGTCGGCGTCTGCGGGCGCAGTGCCTTGCGGGTCCTGCTGCCAGCGCGCGAAGCTGCCGAACAGCGTGAAGGCGTGTCCTGCGGCGCGCATGGCATCGAGCAGCGCGGCCGTGGCCGGCAGGTCGATGCGCTCGCGCTGCTTGCGAAAGACCAGCGCGTGTTCGTGACGCCAGTCGGTGCGGGCATCGGTGTCGCTGTCTGCCGCGTCGTGCGGATAGACCAGCACGCGCTCCTCCTCCATCGTGAAGAGCGAACCCAGGATGCGCGCGAGATCGAAGGCCAGCGGCAGCACGCGATCGCCGATCCGCAGGTTCTCCACCATCGCGATGCAGGCACCGCCCTCGCGCAATCCGGCACGGACGCGGTGGAAGACGTTGCGCAGGCCGTCGAGGTGCTGCGCGTAGCTCGGGCTGCCGTAAAGCTGGGAGGTTGCCTGCGCACCGGTCCAGCGGCAACCGAAGTAGGGCACGTTCGTCAGGCACAGGTCGAAGGGCGGGAGCGCGGCGTCTTCGAGCGCATCGCACGAGGCGTGCAGGAGCGTCGTGCCGTGTGCGAGGCCGTGGCGTGACAGCCGCTCGCGGACGAGGTCGATGCGGTTGGCATCGACTTCGCAGCCCAGCGCCTGGCGCTGCTCGAGGCGCGCCGCGAGCAGCGTCGTGCCGAAGCCGGCGAACGGATCGAACACCGTGTCGCCCGGTTGCGAGAACCGGCGCACGAAGGGCAGCATCTGCTCGAGCCATCCGCAATCGCGCCCGCCCATCGGGTCCCGCGTGCGCAGGTCGTCCGGCAGCCGGTAGCGCGGCGATTCATGGTCGAGCATCAGCCAGCTGTGACTGCTCATGGACAGGCCTTCGCGGTGCGCGTGTCGAGCAGCACGTCGTGCCCCGGCTCCCAGCCGGCGCACAACTGTCCGTCGGCAAAGTAGACGAGCTTGTAGACATCGCCGGTCGCATGGCGCGCGTGCATGGCGCCGTAGTCGGCGCTTTCGAAGACGACCGTCAGGCCGCTGTCGGTGCGCAGGCGCAGGTTCCAGAAGTAGTAGCCCTCGGTGAGGCTTTCGAGGGTCCACCCGCGCGAGATGTCGGGGTCGTCGAGGCAGGCCGTCAGCAGTGCGTCCATCGAGACCCGCTGCGTGCGCAGATAGCGCGCGGTGGCGTTGTCGCGGTAGCCGTCGTCGAGCCGCGAGAACTCCCGGAAGACGACGGTGCCGGCGCCGCATTGCCGTGCCCACGCGAGGTACGCGGCCACGTCGGTCGGCTGCGCGACGCCGCCGCGCTGGAGGATGCACACGAGCCGCAGCGCCACCGCATCGGCGAGCTGGCGCGCGGTGCGTTCGAACACGGCGGGGTCGCCGATGGCCACCTCGGGCCGGAACCGCATGATGGCCTGGTTGACCGCGCCATCGTGGTGGTGGCGGGACAGCTCCAGCCAGCTCATTCCGAAGCCCTGCAGCGCGCGCCGCAGCACCTCGCCCTGCGGGCCGGCAAAGCCTGCGCCGTTGGTGTAGAGCACACGGTCCTCGACCACCGGGCCTTCGCTTTCGCCCGCGGTCAGCGTGTGCAGCAGCCGAAGCATCCAGTCGGCGTCGTCGCTCGTTTCCAGGCCCGAGAGCGACCACGACAGCGGCACGTCGCGCAAGGCCCGCAGCGCGCGGGACAGGCCGTCGAAGTAGTCGGGCGCCGGACGCAGCCGGGATGCCGAGGTTCCGCCGTCGGTCTTGCGCAGGTTTTCCGAGCAGAAGCCGCAACGTGCCGAACAAGGCTTCACGGAGGCGTACGGCGTGAACGTGAGGGGCTGGGCAAAGCGCCGCGCGACGCCGCCGATCGTGTGCGTGTGCCAGCGCGCGGCCTCGTGCGAAGGCGGCGTGCGAAGCGTCACGCCGCGCACGGAGCGGCGAAGGCGTTCGAAGAGTGGGGAGCTGGCGCTGCGCGGCAGATCGGCCACGGCGATCTGGTCGATCGCGCAGGTCACGGTCCGCACGGCGAGGGGCGTCGGCGCATCGGCTTCAACGGGAATGACGGGGCGCATGGCAGGGGCGGGGTTGTCGCACCCGCCACCATACGACAGCGCTGCCTCCGAGGGCGGGAGTGACTCCCTGCGCGCGCCCGTCACCCTAGCCACCTTGCACCTGCAGACTGCGCATCGTGCGCCCCATCGCCATCCGCCCGAACGCGACCAGCGCGACGATCCAGAAGCACTGCAGCCCCAGCGCGCCCAGCGCATGCCAGCCGCTCAGGTGCCCGAAGTACAGCCGCGCCGGAATATCGAACAGCCCCGCCAGCGGCTGCACCAGCAGCGCGGTCTGCCAGGCGTCGGGCAGCAGCGCCAGCGGCAGCAGGTTGCCCGAGAACACGATGACCACGGGCGTCGCCACCGCCTGGATGCCGCGCTCGTTGAGCGCCGCCGTGGTCGCCACGTTGAGCAGCATCACCATCGCGGTCGAAAGCAACAGGCCCAGCACCACCGACAGCAGGAACGCCGCGCCGGCCATCGCGTTCGCAGGCAATTGCCAGGCCCAGTCGCCCAGCCCCACCAGCGGCAATGCGACCGCCGCGAAGGCCGCCATCAGTGCCACGCGCGGCAGCAGGCGCGCCGCGATCCAGCCGGCCGTGCGCGCGAACCACAGCGCGTAGGCGTCCACCGGGCGCAGGCGGTCGTAGGCCACCGCGCCGGTGCGCGCGGCCTGCGCCACCTCGGGGTCGCCGAGCCAAGGCATCAGCACCAGCAGGCCTTGCGCGAGCCAGGTGTAGGTGATGGCCTGGGCCAGCGTCATCGACGAGGCCGCGCCCGCGATGGCGCTGCCGCTGTAGAACGCGGCGAACACCATCACCTTGATGCCGCCCCACCAGCACTGCGTGGCAAAGCCCGCGAGCGCCGCCGTGCGGTATTGCAGCATCTGCAGGAAGCGCGAGACGAACGCCGCGACATACGGCCGGGCGAGGTCGCGCGGGCCCATCGCCGGCTTCACGCCTCGGCCGCTCCGTGCATGGCGTAGAAGCGCGCGATCACGGCTTCGATCGCGAGGCCTTCGAGGCGGATGTCTTCCACGGCGTGCGCGCCGGCGATGCGCGCGATGAGCGCGGGCGCGGGGGTCTGCTTGGGGTCGAAGTCGAGCACCAGCGTCTGGCCGTCGCGCGAATGCACGGTGGCGCCGTCGACCTGCGCGGGCAGCGTGGCATCTTGTGCAAAGTCGACCACCAGCCGGCGCTCGGCCATCACCTGCGCGCGCAGCGCCTCGACGGGGCTGTCGGCCAGCACGCGGCCGTGGCCGATCACGATCACGCGCTGGGCCAGGGCCTCGATGTCGTGCATGTCGTGCGTGGTCAGCAGCACGGTGGTGCCGCGCTCGCGGTTGGCGCGGCGCACGAAGTCGCGCACGGCGAGCTTCGAAGGCGCGTCGAGGCCGATGGTCGGCTCGTCGAGGAACAGGATGTCGGGCTCGTGCAGCAGCGCCGCCGCAATCTCGGCGCGCATGCGCTGGCCCAGCGAGAGCTGGCGCACCGGCTGGTCGAGCACACGCTCCAGGTGCAGCAGCGCGACCAGCTCGTCGCGCGTGCGGCGGTAGCGCTGCGGGTCGACGCGGTAGATGTCGCGCAGCAGGTCGAAGCCGTCGCCCACGGGCAGGTCCCACCACAGCTGCGTGCGCTGGCCGAAGACCACGCCGATGCGCGCCACGTGTCGCTCGCGGTCGGCAAAGGGGTCGCGGCCGTCGACTTCCACGCGCCCGCCGTCGGGCCGCAGGATGCCCGAGAGGATCTTGATGGTGGTCGACTTGCCCGCGCCGTTGGGCCCGATGAAGCCCAGCAGCTCGCCGCGCTCCAGCGCGAACGACACGCCCGACAGCGCCTCCACCGTGCGGTGGCGGCGCTGCAGCAGGCCGCGCAGCGCACCGCGCAGACCGGGGTCGCGCTCGGACACGCGGTAGGTCTTGCGCAGGTTGTCGACGAGGATGTGAGGCATGGTGGAAGGTGCCGCGCCGGCCCGAAAGCGCGGCGGGGGCGGGATGCTACACGAAAGCGCCGGTACGATCACGGGCCCTTTCGAGAATCCTGTCCATGTCTTCGCCTCCCCTGCCCGCCTCGCCCCACCACCTGCTGCCGCTCACGCGCTGGCCCGCCGACGCACGCGCGGCGCTGGTCGGCGTGTTCACCGACATCGACGACACGCTCACCACCGACGGCGCGATCACGCCCGATGCGTTGAAGGCGCTGGCCGACCTGAAGGCCGCCGGCCTGGCGGTGGTCGCCATCACCGGCCGACCCGTGGGCTGGAGCCTGCCTTTCGTGAACAGCTGGCCGGTCGATGCCATCGTGGCCGAGAACGGCGCGGTGGCGCTGCGCCCGGCGGCCGATGGCGGTGTCGAGAAGCGCTACCAGCAGGACGCCGCCACGCGCGCCGCCAACTTCGCGCGCATGCAGGCCGTGCTGGCGCGCATCGAGCGCGAGATTCCGGGCGCCGGCCGTGCCACCGATTCGCCGGGGCGCGAGACCGACATCGCCATCGACCACAGCGAGTTCGTGACGCTGAGCGACGACACCATCGCGCGCGTCGTCGCGCTGATGCGCGGCGAAGGCATGCACGCCACCGTGAGCAGCATCCACATCAACGGCTGGTACGGCGACAACGACAAGCTCGAGGGCGCGCGCTGGATCGTGCGCGAACTGTGGGGCCGCACGCTCGACGACGAGATGGACCGCTGGGCCTACGTGGGCGACTCCACCAACGACCAGCTGATGTTCCGCAGCTTCGCGCACAGCATCGGCGTGGCGAACGTCGCGCGCTTCGTGCCGCAGCTGGAGCACCTGCCGCGCTACGTGACGCAGGGCGAGCGCGGCGCGGGGTTTGCGCAGGCCGCGCAGGCGGTGCTGTCGGCGCGCTGAGCCGCGCACGAAAAAAAGGCCCGCGCAGGGCGGGCCGAATGGACCGGTTGAACGACCCTTGGAGAAACTTGCAGTGGTGAGGGTCGCGCGATGCGCGACCCTTCAGGACATCAGAACGTGTGGCGGATGCCGAACTCGTAGCCCATCGAGCTCTTGGCCTGCAGCGCGGTGCGGTTGAACGTGGTGGCGTACGACGGGCCTGCACCCACCGTGAGCCCCGCGCCGTTCTTGTTGCTGACGCGCGCGACCGTACCGTACAGCGCGGTGCGCTTGGACAGGTTGTGCACGTAGCCCAGCGCGAGCTTGCTGGCCTTCGGGTCGGCGTTGTTCACGCCGAAGACCGGCACGCGGTTGAAGTCGTACTTGACCTGCGAATACGACGCGCGGATCACGCCCGGGCCGATCGGCACGGTCACGCCCAGCAGGTAGCCGGTGAGGTCCACGTCCTGGCCGGGCGTGAAGATGTTCAGCGCGTTGCGCTCGTCCTTCGAACGCGAGATCTCGCCGAACAGCTTGGCCACGCCGAAGTCGTAGGTCGCGCCGAGGTTGAAGGTCTTGACCTTGCCCGGGCGTGCCACGGCGGCGGCGCCGCTGCCGGTCGTGAAGCTGGTGTCGTTCTGCGCGTAGCTGGCGGCGATGTCGAACGGGCCCGTCGTGTAGCCCAGGCGACCGCCGATGTGACGGCCGGTGTTGGTGCTGGCGGCGGTGTCGGGCGACAGGCGCGTCTGCTCGGCCAGGCCGTAGGCCACATTGCCGTAGAAGCCGCCCAGGCGCGGCAGGAAGTACTGCACCATGTTGCTGGCGCGCTTGTAGGTGCCGTTGCTGCCGTAGCCGCTGCCCGGCACGCTGGCTTCGTTGGCGTCGATGATCAGCGAGCCGCCGATGCCGGTGTCGCCGAACGGGTCGAACTGTTCTTCGTTCATCACCGTCGCGGTCTTGTCGCGGCCCAGGCGCAGTTCGCCGAAGCTGCCTGCCAGGCTCACGGTCGAGCGGCGGGTGAAGTTGGAGACGCCGGTGGCGCCGTCGTCATTCGTGATCGGGGCTTCGAGCCAGAAGCTGGCCGACAAGCCGCCGCCCAGGTCTTCCACGCTGCGGAAACCGAGGCGGCTCGAGCTCAGGCCCGAATTCGCCAGCTCGCTGCGGCTGGCCTTCACGCTGTAGGCGGGACCGAAGGGGGTGGTCGAAACGCTCTTGTTCGCTACGTTGCGGTAGGCGGCATCGACCACGCCGAACAGGGTCACGGTCGATTGCGCCGACGCGGCGCCGCAGGCTGCGATGGCAGCCAGAACAAGCAGGGATTTTTTCATTGGTGTCACTCCAGGAGGGGGATGTCGCTGCGCCGAGACCGGGCGCGACTTTGGGACGTCCGGGCCTTGTTGCCGCGAGACTGGGTCCGAGTTTTCCTGCGCTGGAAGACAAAGGGATTACATAGGGTTAACGCCTAGATTACGGAGGGGCATAGGGGGTGAGTTCAGGACAACGGTCGCGGATCGGGGTAGGCGTCGCAACGCGGCACAGCTCTTGGCCAAGACCTTGCGAGCGTCAGCTCGATGACCGAAGGGTTTCTGGCTCGCCTTGCAGGATCGCCGCAAGCGCCCGGTTGATGTAGTAGTTGCTGCGACCGACCTTCTGCTTCTGCACGAAGCCGCCCTCCACCAGCGCCTCGAGGTACTTGGTCGCCGTGAGGCGCGAGACCTGCAGGTCTTGCTGCACGAATTCGATCTTCGTGTAGGGGTGCGTGAACAGGTGGTTGATCAAGTCCTGGCTGTAGAACTTGTAGCCCTCGCGGATGCGGTGCTTGTAGTCGGCCAGTGCGGCCTTGATGGCGTAGATGGTCGCCATCGTCTGGCCGGCCGTTTCCTCCACGGCCTCCAGCAGGTAGAGCACCCACGCCTCCCATGCGTCGCTGTCACGCACGGCCTGCAGCAACCGGTAGTAGTCCGCCTTGTGGCGCACGATGTAGCTGCTCAGATAGAGCACGGGAATATCGAGCAGCCCCTCCTTCACCAGGTAGAGCACGTTGAGGATGCGCCCCGTGCGGCCATTGCCGTCGTAGAAAGGGTGGATGCTCTCGAACTGGTGGTGGATCAGCGCCATCTTGATCAGCGGATCGACAGCGAACAGTTCGCGCTCGTTGATGAAGCGCTCCAGCCCGCGCATCAGCGCCACGATCTCGGCCGGCTCCTGCGGCGGCAGGTAGACCGTGCGACCGGCACCGTCCTTCAGCGCCGTGCCGGGCAACTTGCGCAGGCCCGCATGGTTGCGCTCCAGTTCGGCCTGGATCTCGACGATGTGGTTGACCGTGATCAAGCCGTCGTTGCCGACCCGCTCGAACCCGACGCGCAACGCCTGACGGTAGCGCAGCACCTCCTTGGCAGCGGGGTTGTCGAAGGCCTCGGGCAGCACGTCGTCCTTGAACAGCTCATCGTGCGTGGTGATGATGTTCTCGATTTCGGAGCTGGCTTTCGCCTCCTGCAGACCCAGCGTGTTGATCAGGATGCCCTGGTTCGGAATCACCGCCGCGATGCCCTTGAGCTCGGCCAGCCGCCGGCTGGCGCTGGCGAGCTTCTTCAGGATCGCCGGCGTGTCGAAGCGCGACGGATCGAGCGTTTCAAGGGGGTCGAGGGCGGACATGGGCCATGCAAGTTTCTTTGCATGTTAGCCCGGACGTGTATAGAAAATCTTGATTTCTATGCACGTCATCTGCGACATGCATAGAAATTGGTGAAATACGTGTTCAGGGGCGCGACTGCGCCCGCTGCGTCGGAGCCCTGCCTCACTTCTCCTTCGCCAGCCCCAGCTTGTCGATGATCACCTTCTCGCGCACCACCGTGTCCTGCGCGAACTTGGTGTACGTGGCCGAGCTCATGTAGTTGGGCAGCATGTCGTAGCGGCCGAGCGAGGCCACGTAGCTCGGCTCTTCCATCGCCTGCTTGAAGGCGTCGTGCAGCTTCTTCACGACCTCGGGCGGGGTGCCCTTGGGGGCGCCGATGCCGAAGGGCGAGTTCTGCACCACGTCGTAGCCCAGCTCCTTCAGCGTCGGCGCGTCGGGGAACTTGGCCAGGCGCTTCTCGCCCCAGGTGTTGAGCACGCGCAGCTTGCCGGCCTCGACCTGCGGCGCGAAGCCGGTGCTGTCGGCCGCCGCCATGAGCTGGCCGCTGACCACAGCCAGCATCAGGTCGGCGCTGCCCTTGTAGGGCACGTGCTGCAGTTGGATGCCGGCCTTCTGCGCGACGATCTCGGTCGTGAGGTGCGGGCTGGTCAGGTTGCCGGTCGAGCCGTAGGTGAGCTTGCCGGGGTTGGCCTTGGCGTAGGCGACGAAGTCGGCCCAGGTCTTGAAGGGGCTGTCGGCCGGCACCACGATGCCGAAGGCATAGCCGGTGACGTTCAGCACGTAGCTGATGTCCTTGAGCGGGTCCCAGTTGATCTTCGTGGTGTAGCCCAGGCGGAACACGCCCAGCGGAATCTGCGCGACGGTGTAGCCGTCGGGCTGCGCGGTCTGCAGCGCCTGCGCGGGCAGCGTGCCGCCGGCGCCGGGCTTGTTGTCGATGATCACGGGCTGACCCAGGATCTTGCTGGCGTTGTCGGCCAGCTGGCGCATGGTGATGTCGGTCGGGCCGCCCGCGGGAAAGGCGATCACGAGCTTGATGGGTTTCGCGGGAAAGGCCTGTGCAAGCACCGCCAGCGGCGCGGCGAGGCCGCAGGCGGCCAGCGTGGCGGCACGGAGAAGGGAACGGCGAAACATGACGGAAGGCTCCTGAAGCGTGGATCGAGCCGCGCATTGGGCCCTGCCCCGCCCGGTGCAGCAATCGGGGCTCACCCGACTGCTGTCGCCGAAGCAACTCCGCCTTCAGCCCGCGGCTTGCGCGAAGCCTTCGAGAACATTGACCGCGTTCACACCCACCTCGGCCACCGCATAGCCGCCCTCGAACACGAACACCGTCGGCAGGCCCGCGCGCGCGAGGTCTTCGCCCATGCGCAGGTAGTCGTCGCTCTTCAGCTTGAAGCCCGAGATCGGGTCGCCCTCGAAGGTGTCGACACCGAGCGAGACCACGAGCGCGCCGGCCTTCACCTTCGCGATGCCGTCGAGCGCCGTCTTGAGCGCCGCGCGCCAGGCCGTGAAATCGGTGCCGCGCGGCAGCGGCAGGTTGTGGTTGAAGCCCTCGCCCGCGCCTGCGCCGCGCTCGTCGGCGTGGCCCAGGTAGTACGGGTAGTCGGTCAGCGGGTCACCGTGCAGGCTGACGAAGTGCACATCGCTGCGTTCGTAGAAGATGGCCTGCGTGCCGTTGCCGTGGTGGTAGTCGACATCGAGCACGGCCACGCGTTCGACGCCCGCATCGCGCAGCGCTTGCGCGGCGACGGCGGCGTTGTTGACGAAGCAGTAGCCGCCGAAGAAGTCCGCGCCCGCATGGTGGCCCGGCGGGCGCGTGAGGTCGAAGGCGCTGCGCTCGCCGCCGAGGACGCGCTGCGCTGCCGTCCACGCACAGGCCGCGCCATGGCGCGCAGCGGCCCAGCTGCCCGCCATCAGCGGCGTGCCGGCATCGAACGAAAAGAGGCCCAGGCGCGCGGGAAAGCTCTGGGGCAGCACATCGGTGCGCATGCCGCGCGTGGGCCAGTACGAGGGCAGCGCGTCGCGCGTGGCATTGGCGGCATCGAGCGCCACCCACTCGTCCCAGGCATGGGCGATGAAGTCGAGGTAACGCGGCGCATGCACCTTCGCCAGCAGCGCGTCGTCGAACGCGTCGGGCGCCTGCAGCGGGCCGAGGCCGCGCCGCTCCAGCTCGTGCCTCACATGGTCGACGCGGGCGGGCACCTCGAAGCAGGGCACCAGCTCGCCCCGGAACATTTCGACTTGGCCTTGGTGCAGGGCGTGCTGGTCGTTGTAGATGGTGAGCATGAAGCGGCGAAGGGCGTGACGACAGGGCCTGCCATCATGCCGCACGCCGCAGCACCGCCCGGCGCCGCCCCGAGGCGGTGAGACCGAATAGGTCCTTCGGGTCGTCGAGCTCGGGCACCAGCGCGATCTGCCGGCCCACGCCGCGCTCCAGTGCCAGCTGCTGGATGCAGCGCAGCGCCGTGTAGTCCTCCAGCGCGAAGCCGACCGAGTCGAACACCGTCACCTGCTCCGGCCGCTCGCGGCCCGGCACTTCGCCCAGCAGCACGCGCCACAGCTCGTGCACCGGGAAGTCGGGCGCCAACTGCTGGATCTCGCCCTCGATGCGGGTCTGCGGCTCGTACTCGACGAACACGCGCGCGCCGCGCAGCACGTCGGGGTGCAGCTCGGTCTTGCCGGGCGAATCGCCGCCCACGGCGTTGATGTGCATGCCGGGCTCGATCATGTCGGGCGTGAGCACGGTCGCGTGGCCCTGGTAGGCGGTGATGGTGGTCACGATGTCGGCGCCGCGCACCGCCTCGGCGGTGGAGTCGGCGCGCACGATCTCCATCGGCGTGCAGGCCGCGAGGTGGCGCACCAGCTTGTCGGTGGCGCGCGGGTCGATGTCGAACACGCGCACCTGCTCGATGCCCAGCAGCGCATGGAAGGCCAGCGCCTGGAACTCGCTCTGCGAGCCGTTGCCGATGAGCGCCAGGCTGCGCGCGTCGGGCCGCGCCAGCGCCTTGGCGGCCATGGCCGAAGTGGCGGCCGTGCGCAGCGCGGTGGTGAGCGTGAGTTCGGACAGCAGCACGGGGTAGCCCGTGTCGACCTCGGCCAGCACGCCGAAGGCCATGACCGTGGGCAGGCCGACCTGCGTGTTGTGCGGGTGGCCGTTGACGTACTTGAAGGCATAGGCGCCGTCGTCGGCCACGGGCATGAGCTCGATCACGCCCAGGTGCGAATGGCTGGCCACGCGCGCCTTCTTGTCGAACTCGCGCCATCGCAGGAAGTCGTCGCGCAGCGCGTCGGCCAGCGTGACGAGGAATTCCGGGACGCCGGTCTCATCCACCAGGCGAACCAGGCTGTGAACATCGATGAAGCGGGTCATGGCGCGGCTCCTTGCGTAGCCCTGACACGGCGCTTCATCCGTTCACACGGTCTCCACCATGGCTGATTCAGGATGCGCCTGCGCCAAGGGTTCAAGCCATTGTGCGCCTGTGCGCGTCAACGTGCCAACACGGCCTTTAGAGCTACGCCAGTGTGCGTACCCAATCGCACCATCTCCTCCGGCGGCGCCGCCGCCACGATGCGCCCGCCGGCGTTGCCGCCTTCGGGCCCGAGGTCGAGAATCCAGTCGGCTTCGGCGATCAGGTCGAGGTCGTGCTCGATCACCACCACGCTGTGGCCGCCGTTCACCAGCCGGTGCAGCACGTGGATCAGCTTCTCGACGTCGGCCATGTGCAGGCCCACGGTCGGCTCGTCGAGCACGTACAGCGTGTGCGGTGCCTTCTGGCCGCGGCGGGTGATGTCGTCGCGCACCTTGCTCAGTTCGGTCACCAGCTTGATGCGCTGCGCCTCGCCGCCCGACAGCGTGGGCGACGGCTGCCCCAGCGTGAGGTAGCCCAGGCCCACGTCCTTCAGCAGCTGCAGCGGATGCGCAATGTTGGGCATGCTGGCGAAGAACTCCACCGCCTCGTCGACCTCCATCTTCAGCACGTCGCCGATGCTCTTGCCGCGCCAGCTCACGGCCAGCGTCTCGGGGTTGAAGCGCGCGCCGTGGCACACCTCGCAGGGCACCTTCACGTCGGGCAGGAAGCTCATCTCGATGGTGCGCACGCCCGCGCCTTCGCAGCCCGGGCAGCGGCCTTCGCCGGTGTTGAAGCTGAAGCGCGCCGGGCCGTAGCCGCGCGCCTTGGCCTCGAGGGTGTCGGCGAAGAGCTTGCGGATGGTGTCCCAGAAACCGATGTAGGTGGCGGGGCAGCTGCGCGGCGTCTTGCCGATCGGCGTCTGGTCGACCTCGAGCACGCGGTCGATGACCTCGTAGCCGTCGACGCCGCGGCAACCGGTCCAGGCCGGGCGCTTGCCCGCGGCATCGGCGTCGCGGCCGGCCTTGGTCATGCGCTGCACCACGATGCCCTGCACGCTGGCCAGCAGCACGTCGCGCGCGAGCGTCGACTTGCCCGAGCCGCTGACGCCCGTGACCACCACGAGGCGGTGCAGCGGCAGCGTGGCGGTCACGTCCTGCAGGTTGTGCAGGTCGGCGCCGTGCACGGTGAGCCAGTTGCCGCTGTCTTCCGCCTTCGGATCGGGCGAGGGAATGAGGCGGCGCGCCTGCAGCGGGTGCTTGATGGCGTCGCGCAGGTAGCGGCCGGTCTGCGAATCGCCGGCCTTCTGGATGTCGGCCACCGTGCCCTCGGCCACGAGGCGGCCGCCGCGCTTGCCGGCGCTGGGGCCAATGTCGATGATGTGGTCGGCGCGACGGATGGTGTCTTCGTCGTGCTCCACCACCACCAGCGTGTTGCCCTTCTCGCCGAGCTTGTGCAGTGCGTTCAGCAGGATCTGGTTGTCGCGCGCGTGCAGGCCGATGGTCGGCTCGTCGAGCACGTAGCACACGCCCTGCAGGTTGCTGCCCAGCTGCGCCGCCAGGCGGATGCGCTGCGCCTCGCCGCCCGAGAGCGTGGGCGCGCCACGGTCGAGCGTGAGGTAGCCCAGGCCCACCTCTTCCAGGAATTCGAGGCGGCTCTTGATCTCGGGCACGAGGTCGCGCGCGATCTCGGCTTCGCGGCCGTTGAGCACCAGCCCTTCGAACCACTGGCGCACCTCGGTCACGCTCATGCGCGCCAGGTGCGTGATGCCGATGCCGCCCGAGCCGTCGGCCGCGGTGCCGAAGCCCACGGCGCGCGCGGTGGCGTTCAGGCGGGTGCCTTCGCAGGTCGGGCACGCCACGTCGGCGAGGTCTTCGACCTCGGGCTCGGCGAAGGTCTGTTCGCGGCCCTTGCTGTCGTCGTCGCGGATCGAATCGTCGAAGACCTTACGCTGGTCCTTGCTGAGCTTCACGCCCGTGCCCACGCAGTCGGGGCACCAGCCGTGCTTGCTGTTGTAGCTGAACAGGCGCGGGTCGAGCTCGGCGTAGCTGGTGCTGCACACCGGGCAGGCGCGCAGCGTGGAGAACACCTGCACGCGGCCGATGCCCACGGCGGACACGCCCGCCATCATGGCGGCGCGCAGGCCGTCGAGTTCGCTCAGCACATGCACCACGCCCTTGCCGTGCTCGAGCGCCTTGGTGAGCGCCGCGCGCAGTTCGTTCTCCTGCGAGGACAGCACGTCGAGGCTGGCCACGGGCAGCTCGATGCTGTGTTCCTTGAAGCGGTCGATGCGCGGAAAGCCCGTGGTCGGCAGGAAGTCGCCGTCCACGCGCAGGTGCGTGAAGCCGCGCGGGCGCGCCCAGTCGGCCAGCTCGGTGTACACGCCCTTGCGGTTGCTCACCAGCGGCGCGAGCAGGCCGATGTGCTGGCCCTTGAAGTTGCGCATCAGCTGCGCGGCGATGCTGTCGGGCGTCTGCGGCTGCACGGCCGCGCCGTCGTGCACGCAGTGCTGGATGCCCAGCTTCACGTACAGCAGGCGCAGGAAGTGCCACACCTCGGTGGTGGTGCCCACCGTGCTCTTGCGGCCGCCGCGCGACAGGCGCTGCTCGATGGCCACGGTCGGCGGAATGCCGTACACCGCGTCCACCTCGGGCCGGCCCGCGGGCTGCACGATGCTGCGCGCATAGGCGTTGAGCGATTCGAGGTAGCGGCGCTGGCCTTCGTTGAAAAGAATGTCGAACGCGAGCGTCGACTTGCCCGAGCCGCTCACGCCCGTCACCACGCTGAACTTGCCGCGCGGAATGTCCACGCTGAGGTTCTTCAGGTTGTGCTCGCGCGCGTTGACGATCTCGATGGCGTTGCCGCCGGGCGCCGTCTTGGCGTTGGCGATGTAGCGCCGCGCGGCGCGCTCGGCCACCTTGTAGGCGCCCGGGCCGACGGCGAGTTCGTAGTCGGCCAGCGCCGCGCCGGTGAGCGAGGCACGGTTCTCGCGCAGCTGCTCGGGCGTGCCCTCGGCCACCACCTGGCCGCCGGCGTCGCCGCCCTCGGGACCGAGGTCGATGAGCCAGTCGCTGGCGCGGATCACGTCGAGGTTGTGCTCGATGACGATGAGCGAATGGCCCGCGTCGAGCAGCTTGCGCAGCGCGCGCATGAGCCGCGCGATGTCGTCGAAGTGCAGGCCGGTGGTCGGCTCGTCGAACAGGAACAGCGTGCCCTTGCGCGCCACCATCTGGCGGCTCGCGGTCGCGCTCTTGGCGGCCTCGGCCAGGAAGCCCGCGAGCTTCAGGCGCTGCGCCTCGCCGCCCGAGAGCGTGGGCACGGGCTGGCCCAGCTTCACGTAGTCCAGGCCCACGTCGACGATGGGCTGCAGCACGCGCAGCACGTCGCGGTCGGTGTCGAACAGCGCCGCGGCCTCGGCCACGGTGAGCTCCAGGATGTCGGCCACGTTGTAGCCGCGGCCCTTGCGCTCGATCTTCACTTCGAGGATCTCGGGCCGGTAGCGCTTGCCGTCGCAGTCGGGGCAGCGCAGGTACACGTCCGACAGGAACTGCATCTCGACGTGCTCGAAGCCCGAGCCGCCGCAGGTGGGGCAGCGCCCGTCGCCGGAGTTGAAGCTGAACTTGCTCGCGGTGTAGCCGCGCTGGCGCGACAGCGCCGCGGTGGCGAAGATTTCGCGGATGGCGTCCCACGCGCCCACGTAGCTGGCGGGGTTGGAGCGCGCGGTCTTGCCGATGGGCGACTGGTCGACGAAGACCACGTCGCCCAGGTGATCGGCGCCGAGCATGCGGTCGTGCGCGCCCGGCGTCTCGGTGGCCTTGCCGAAGTGGCGCATGAGCGCGGGCGCCAGCACGTCCTGGATGAGCGTGGACTTGCCCGAGCCGCTCACGCCGGTCACGCACACGAGGCGCGCGAGCGGAAAGTCGACCGTGATGTTCTTCAGGTTGTGCTCGCGCACGCCTTCGAGGATGAGCCGGTGCGTGTTCTCGCTCACGAGCCGCTTGAAGCCCATGCCGATCTTCTTGCGCCCGCCCAGGTACTGGCCGGTGAGCGTGTCGGCGTCGCGCAGCTGGTCGGTGCCGCCGTCGAACACGATCTGCCCGCCGCGCGCGCCGGGACCGGGGCCCATGTCGATCACGCGGTCGGCCGCGAGCATCACGGCCGGGTCGTGCTCGACCACCACCAGCGTGTTGCCGGCATCGCGCAGGCGCAGCATGGCCTCGGTGATGCGGTTCATGTCGCGCGGGTGCAAGCCGATGCTGGGCTCGTCGAGCACGAACAGCGTGTTCACCAGCGAGGTGCCCAGCGCCGTCGTGAGGTTGATGCGCTGCACCTCGCCGCCGCTGAGCGTGCGGCTCTGGCGGTCGAGCGTGAGGTAGCCGATGCCCACGTCGTGCAGGTAGCGCAGGCGCGTGGTGATCTCTTCGAACAGCAGCTTCAGCGCCTGCGCCTCGCCTTCGCTGGCGGGGCTGCCGTTGCCGTGGTGCTCCACGCGGTCGAAGAACTTGCGCAGCCGCTCGATGGGCAGCAGCATCAGGTCGTGCAGGCACAGGCCGGGCAGCGCTTCGAGCTGCGCGCGGCTCCACTTCGCGCCGGTGGGCAGGAAGCGCTTTTCGGGCGGCAGCACGGCGTCGGCGTCGTCCTTGCTGCCGATGCGCCACAGCAGCGGGTCGAGCTTCAGGCGCGCGCCGCTGCACACGGGGCACGGCGTGTAGCTGCGGTACTTCGACAAGAGCACGCGGATGTGCATCTTGTAGGCCTTGCTCTCCAGGTAGCCGAAGAAGCGGCGCACGCCGTACCACTGCTTGTTCCAGTTGCCGTCCTTGTAATTGGGCGTGCCTTCGATCACCCAGTGCTTCTGCTCCTCGGTGAGCTTGTTCCACGGCGTGTCGCGCGGAATGCCGGCGGCCTCGGCGTGGCGCATGAGGTCGTCCTGCGCCTCTTTCCACGCGGGCGTCTGGATGGTCTTGATGGCGCCGGCGCGCAGCGTGAGCTTGTCGTTCGGGATCACGAGCCCCAGGTCGACGCCGATCACGCGGCCGAAGCCGCGGCAGGTGTCGCAGGCGCCCACCGCCGAGTTGAACGAGAACATCGACGGGATGGGGTCGGTGTAGCGGATGTCGCTCTCGGGGCAGTGCAGGCCGGTGGAGAACTTCCAGACGTCGGTCGGTGCGTTTTCCTCGGCGCCCGTCGCATGCACGGTGACGCGCCCACTGCCGCGCTTGAGCGCCACCTCGATCGCCTCGACCACGCGCGCCCGCTCCGCGCTCGAGATGCGGAAGCGGTCGGCCACCACGTCGAGCACCTTGCGCGGGCCGGTGGGCGTGGCCACCTCGCGCTCGGCCTGCACGCGCGTGAAGCCGCTGGCCGACAGCCACTGCGTCACTTCGTCCGCCGTGGTGCCGGCCGGCAGCTCGACCGGGAAGGTGATGACGATGCGCGGGTCGCCCGCGGCCGCCGCGCGCTCGGCGATCTGCGCATAGATGCTGTCGGGCGAGTCGTGGCGCACCGGCAGCGCGGTCTCGCGGTCGAAGAGCTGGGCCGCGCGCGCGTAGAGCAGCTTCAGGTGGTCGTTCAGCTCGGTCATCGTGCCGACCGTGGAACGCGAGGAGCGCACCGGGTTGGTCTGGTCGATGGCGATGGCGGGCGGCACGCCCTCCACCTTGTCGACGGCGGGCTTGTCCATGCGGTCCAGGAACTGGCGCGCGTAGGCGGAAAAAGTCTCCACGTAGCGGCGCTGGCCTTCGGCGTAGAGGGTGTCGAACACGAGGCTCGACTTGCCCGAGCCGCTGGGCCCGGTGACCACGGTCATCTCGCCGGTGCGGATGTCGAGGTCGAGGTTCTGGAGGTTGTGCTGGCGCGCGCCGCGAATCCGGATGGAGCCCTGTGTCATGAGTGCCTTGGGGGGTGGGGCAAACATTCTAGGGAGTGCTTCGTGACGCTTCGGCCTACGCCGGCGCATGGGCGGCGCCCGCGCAGGGGTTTGTCCGGATTCGCCTTAAGACACTTTATGAAACAAATGCGACATTTGTTTTCACAATTGTTCAGCGAGTCTCCCGAAGGCTCCGAAAGGCTTTCATGACGAAGAAGAAAGTGGCAGGTTCACGGCACGCGCTCGGCGTGGCCGCCCTGCTGGCGCTGTACGCGATGGGCGCCTCCGCCCAGATCGTGATCGGCCAGACCGCCGGCATGACCGGTTCGGTGGCCGCCAGCGTGAACGAGACCATCGGCGGCGCACAACTGGTGATCGACGCAGCCAATGCCCAGGGCGGCATCCACGGCGAGAAGATCGAGGTCATCCGCATGGACGACGCCTTCGACGTCAAGCGCGCGGGCGATAACGCGCGCGTGCTGATCGAGGACAAGAAGGTGCTCGCGCTCTTCATGAGCCGCGGCACGCCGCACTCGCAGGCCATCATCCCCTACCTGGACAAGAACGAGGTGGCGCTCATCGGCCCCTCGACCGGCGCGATGGTGCTGCACAAGCCGCTGCAAAAGCACGTGTTCAACGTGCGCGCCACCTACCAGCGCGAGGCCGAGAAGGCGGTGCAGCACCTGCTGACCATCGGCCTCACGCGCATCGCCGTGGTCCACGTGACCGACTCGTTCGGCGCCGATGCGCTGCAGGGCGCGATGAACGGCTTCACCAAGGGCAAGGCCCAGCCGATCGCGACCGTGCCGGCCGACCGCGAGAAGCCCGACTACAAGACCATCGTGCCCGCCATCATGAAGGCCGACGCGCAGGCGGTGGTGTGGATCGGCTCGGGCGTGGCGGTGGTCGACGGCATCAAGGCGCTGCGCGCCGCGGGCTCGGCGGCGCAGGTGGTCACGCTGTCGAACAACGCCTCGTCGGGCTTCATCAAGCAGCTGGGCGACGCCAGCCGCGGCGTGATCGTGACGCAGGTGTTCCCCAGCGAACGCTCGATGGGCCAGCCGATGGTGAAGGAGGCGCTGACGCTCGCCCGCGCCAAGGGCCAGGGCGAGCTGTCACCGGCCGCGCTCGAAGGCTTCGCCTCGGCCAAGGTGCTGGTGGAGGCATTGCGCCGCGCGGGCCCCAAGCCCACGCGCGCCAAGGTGCTGGCGGCGCTCGAAAGCCTCAAGGGCTACGACCTGGGCGGCGGGCTCGAGGTGAGCTACTCGCCGCAGGACCACAGCGGCATCGACTTCGCGGACCTCGCGATCATCAGCGAAGGCCGCTTCAAGCGCTGACGCGCGCCCCGTTGCGTTACTTCGCGGCGGAGGCCGCGGCGGCCGGTGCCGACGCGCCAGGCGCCGGCGTGGCCGCCGGTGCGGGGGCGTGCGTCGTGTCGCCGCCGTGCTTCTCGCCGGACATGTCGATCTTGTCGCCGCCCATCGAAATCACATACAGGGCAATGGCGGCGAAGATGACGAAGCCGACAACGATTTTCCACATGGGTACTGTCTCCTGAAAAGGTGAAACGGGGGATGAAGAGGGTTCAAGAAAAAGGCCTCATGCCGCGGGGCATGAAGCCTCTTTGTTGAACGGAGGGCAGCCGCCGCGCGGCCCCCTCCAGATGCCGCCGATCAGTCGTTGGCGTAGATGTCCACGTCCTTGGTCTCGCGGATGAACAGCGTGCCGATCACCAGCGTGATGCCCGCGATGATGATCGGGTACCACAGGCCGTTGTACATGTTGCCAGTCGAGGCCACGATGGCGAAGGCGGTGGTCGGCAGCAGGCCGCCGAACCAGCCGTTGCCGATGTGGTACGGCAGGCTCATCGAGGTGTAGCGGATGCGCGTGGGGAACATCTCGACCAGCATCGCGGCGATCGGGCCGTAGACCATGGTCACCAGCAGCACCAGCCAGAACAGCAGCACGATGGTCAGCACCTTGTTGATCTTGGCGGGATCGGCCTTGGACGGGTAGCCGGCGACCTTCAGGTCTTCGGCCACGCCCTTCTTGAAGGCGGCGATGGCCTTGACGCTGGTCTCGTCGAACTTGGAGTTCGCGACCACGCCGGTGGCCGCCTCGACGGTCTTGTCGCCGATCTTCACGACGGCCGCGGAGCCGGGCGCGCCGGCCACGTTCTCGTAGCTCACCGAGTTCTGCACGAGGTAGCGCTTGGCGATGTCGCACGAGCTCTTGAAGTCGATCTCGCGGGCCACCGGGTTGCCCTGGAACGAGCAGGTCTTCGGGTCGGCCGTCACGGTGACGCCGGCCGTAGCTTGTGCGCGGGCCAGGTCGGGGTTGGCGGCTTCGGTCAGCATCTTGAAGACCGGGAAGTAGGTGACCACGGCCAGCAGGCAGCCAGCCATGATGATCGGCTTGCGGCCGATCTTGTCGGACAGCGTGCCGAACACCACGAAGAAGGGCGTGCCCAGCAGCAGCGCGGCGGCGATCATCAGGTTGGCCGTGGTCGCATCGACCTTGAGCTGCTGCGTCAGGAAGAACAGCGCATAGAACTGGCCCGAGTACCAGACCACGGCCTGGCCGGCCGTGAGGCCGATCAGCGCCAGGATCACGATCTTCAGGTTCTTCCACTGACCGAACGATTCAGCGAGCGGTGCCTTCGAGGTCTTGCCCTCGGCCTTCATCTTCTGGAAGGCCGGCGACTCGGACAGCGTCAGGCGGATCCACACCGAGATGGCCAGGAGCAGGATGGAGACCAGGAACGGAATGCGCCAGCCCCACTCGCCGAAGGCCTGCTCACCGAGCCAGGTGCGCACGCCCAGGATCACGATCAGGCTCAGGAACAGGCCGAGCGTGGCCGTGGTCTGGATCCACGAGGTGTAGGCACCGCGCTTGCCGTGCGGCGAGTGCTCGGCCACGTAGGTGGCGGCACCGCCGTACTCGCCGCCGAGCGCCAGGCCCTGCAGCATGCGCAGCGCGATCAGGATCACCGGCGCCGCGACGCCGATGGTCGCGTAGCTGGGCAAGAGGCCGACGATGAAGGTCGACAGGCCCATGATCAGGATGGTCACCAGGAAGGTGTACTTGCGACCGATCATGTCGCCCAGGCGGCCGAACACGATGGCGCCGAATGGACGCACCAGGAAGCCGGCGGCAAACGCCAGCAGCGCGAAGATGAAGGCCGCGCCCGCATCCAGGCCGCTGAAGAACTGCTTCGCGATGATCGCGGCGAGCGAACCGTACAGATAGAAGTCGTACCACTCGAACACGGTGCCGAGCGAGGAGGCGAAGATGACCTTCTTCTCCTCCGCGGACATGGGCCGGGGGGCCGGATGCGGCACTCCCCTTGAATCTAGCGTGGCTGCCATCGTCGTCTCCTGGTGTGTATGTATGCGTCCATCGGTTCCCGGCATTCGGGACCGTGGAGGCATTCTTGGAGGCGCGACTGACCCGAGGCTTTCGCGAAACTGAACGGGCGCTTACGGTTTAGGGTGAAACCCGCGCCGCACGTTTCAGCTTGTAAGAAACAAGGACCCTGTGCGGGTTTGTCCTCAGTCCTTGCTGCGAAGCAGCAAAAAAGCCTCAGCTCTTGCGCAGCAACGAGGGCCGCTGGTCGGCGCCGGTCCATTGCGGACCGTCGAACCAGGCATCGCCCTGCAGGTAGGCGCGCAGCATCGCCAGGCCGTCGAAGCCCCAGAACAGGCGCCCGTCGACCACGTAGCAGGGCACGCCGAACACGCCCTGCGCCACGGCCTCGTCGGTGTTGCGCTTGAGCAGGGCCTTGTTCTCGTCGCCGTTCACGTCGCGCTTCGGCTGCAGCTGCGCCGTGAGCGCGGCCAGCCGCGTGGCGTCGCCCGCCTCTTCGCCGCCGCGCCACACATGGCGAAAGAGGGTTTCGGCCGCGAGGCGGCTGATGCTGCCGTCGTCGCCCGTGGCCACGGCCAGGCGCAGGTGCGGCAGCGGGTTGTAGGGGTGCGAGGCCGGCATCTCGATGGGGATGCCGTGCGCCTGACCCAGCCACAGCACGTGGCGGTAGGTCCAGCTGCGCTTGGAGGGAATCTCGGCCGGCCCGAGCTGGCCGTGGTGCTTGAGCAGCGCGCCCAGCAGCACCGGCTTGTAGGCCACGCTCACGCTCAGGCCTTCGAGCGCCTCGGGCAGCTGCTCGAACGCCAGGTGCGCGTAGGGCGAGATGAAATCGAGATAGAAGTCGATGTGCTTCATGCGTCGTGGTCTCCTGTGGTGGGTTCGGGCACGCGCCAGATGCCGGCCTGGGCCCGCAGTTCGATCGCGCGCCACACCTGGCGGCGGCTGTCGTCTTCCATCTTGCTCCAGCCGGCGATCTCGGGAATGGTGCGCAGGCACCCTTCGCAGAAGCCGCTCAGGCGGTCCATGCGGCACACCGACGAGCACGGCGAGGGCACCTCGCCGTCCATGCGCTGCACGGTGCCTGCGCGCTCGGCGAGCGCATGCGCTTCGTCGAAGTTCACACCACGTCGGCCACCGGCGCGCCGGTGAGCTTCTCTAAATCGGTCGGGTGCAGCTGGAACACGGCGTGCGGATGGCCCGCGGCGGCCCAGATCTCCTCGAAGCGGAACAGCTCGCGGTCGATCAGCACCACGGGCTTGGTCACGTGCCCCACCGGCGACACGCCGCCGATGGTGAAGCCGGTGCGCGCCTTCACGAAGTCGGCGTCGGCGCGGCCGGTCTTGCCGACGATGGCATCGACCTTCTTCTCGTCGACGCGCTTGTCGCCCGAGGTGATGACCAGCACCGCAGCCTCGTCGCTCTTGCGGCGGAAGATGATGCTCTTGGCGATCTGCCCGACCGAGATGCCCAGCGCGTCGGCGGCCTGCTGCGCGGTGCGGCAGGCGTCGTCGAGCATGCGGGGCGCATGGGGGTGGCCGGCGTCCTGCAGCACGCGGGAGACGCGCTGGACACCTTCAGGGAGGGAATGGAGTTCGGAGCCGCACATGGCAAGTTCTTCGGGGTTCGTGGGGGCGTGCGCCCTGCGTTGCAAGGCCCCGAGCATACGGAAAAGCCCCGCGCACCGACGCCGCCGCCCCATCCGCCCTTCAACCCCGGCGCACCAATGCGGAGAGCGCCGGCGCACGACGCCCGTGCGCGGCGTGCCGGCCCCGGTCCGCTTTCGGTGCGCCACCGGCCGATAAGCCCCGCCACACGGGCTTTTGAGCGCGGCACGCTTATTGCTGAACACGGTGGCGACCCACCGGCCTCTGCGGCGGGTTCGCAATGCCTCCGCTAACGACGGCGGGGTTCAAGCGCACCGATGGCCGCCCGCCGCCGGTTCGTCTGCTCCAACCCATTTCGCATCCGTTCCGTCGCGGGGGCCCCAACGACGCTGTCTGTTCGACAGCGGCTGCGGGGGCGCCTTCCAGGGCCGGTTGCGTGCAGGACCCCCAATGAAGATCGCAGTCATCGGCCACGGCATGGTCGGCCACAAGTTCCTCGAGCAACTCCACACGCTCGGCATTCCCGACGCACAGGTCACCGTGCTGTGCGAAGAGCCGCGCCCGGCCTACGACCGGGTGCACCTGTCCGAATATTTCTCTGGCAAGACGGCCGACGACCTGTCGCTGGTCGAGCCCGGCTTCTTCGAGCGCAGCGGCTTCACGCTGCGTCTGGCCGCGCGGGCCGTGGCCGTCGAGCGGCGCAACAACACCGTCACCACCGCCGACGGCGAGGTAATCGCCTACGACAAGCTGGTGCTGGCCACCGGCTCCAACCCTTTCGTGCCGGCCGTGCCGGGTCGCGACCGGCCGAACTGCTTCGTCTACCGCACCATCGAGGACCTCGACGCCATGAAGGCCTGCGGCGCCAGATCGCGCAGCGGCGTGGTGGTGGGCGGCGGCCTGCTGGGGCTGGAATGCGCCAAGGCGCTGCGCGACATGGGCCTGGAAACGCACGTGGTCGAGTTCGCGCCGCGCCTCATGGCCGTGCAGGTCGACGAAGGCGGCGGCCGTGCATTGCGCGGCAGCATCGAGGCGCTGGGCCTGCACGTGCACACCGGCCGCAACACGGTGGAGATCGTCGACGGCGCGAGCGCGCGGCACCGCATGGTGTTCGCCGACGGCACGCACCTGGAGACCGACATGATCGTGTTCTCCGCCGGCATCCGCCCGCGCGACGAACTGGCGCGCCAGAGCCTGCTGGCCGTGGGACCGCGCGGCGGCGTGGCGATCGACAGCCACTGCCGCACCAGCGACCGCAACGTCTACGCCATCGGCGAATGCGCGTCGTGGAACGAACAGACCTTCGGCCTCGTCGCGCCGGGCTACGACATGGCCCGCGTGGCCGCCCGCCACATCGCCGGCCAGGACGACGCCGCCTTCACCGGCGCCGACCTGAGCACCAAGCTCAAGCTGATGGGCGTCGACGTCGCCAGCATCGGCGACGCGCACGGCAAGACGCCGAAGTCGCGCGCCTACCAGTACATCGACGAGCGCAAGCAGGTCTACAAGAAGATCGTCGTCAGCGAAGACGGCAAGCAGCTCTTGGGCGCGGTGCTGGTCGGCGACGCCAGCGAGTACGGCACGCTGCTGCAGCTGGCGCTCAACGGCATCGCGCTGCCCGACGAGCCCGAGTTCCTGATCCTGCCGTCGAGCGACGGCAAGGCCAAGCCGGGCCTGGGCGTCGATGCGCTGCCCGACAGCGCGCAGATCTGCTCGTGCAACAGCGTCACCAAGGGCCGGATCTGCGAGGCCGTGGGCCAGGGCGTGTGCACGCCCGCCGAGATGAAGGCCTGCACCCAGGCCGGCGCCACCTGCGGCGGCTGCGTGCCGCTGGTCACGCAGGTCATGAAGATGGAAATGGCCAAGCGCGGCATGGCCGTGAACAACCACCTGTGCGAGCACTTCCCCTACTCGCGCCAGGAGCTGTACCACCTCATCCGCGTGGGCGAGATCCGCAGCTTCGCCGACCTGCTCACGAAGCACGGCAAGGGCCTGGGCTGCGACATCTGCAAGCCGACCGCCGCGAGCATCTTCGCCTCGTGCTGGAACGAGTTCGTGCTCAAGAAAGACCTGGCCGGCCTGCAGGACAGCAACGACTACTTCCTGGGCAACATCCAGAAGGACGGCACCTACTCCGTGGTGCCGCGCATGCCCGGTGGCGAGGTCACGCCCGAGGGGCTGATCGCCGTGGGCCAGGTCGCCAAGAAGTACGGCCTGTACACCAAGATCACCGGCGGTGCGCGCGTGGACATGTTCGGTGCGCGCGTCGAGCAGCTGCCGGCCATCTGGGAAGAGCTCATCGCGGCCGGCTTCGAGTCGGGCCATGCCTACGGCAAGTCGCTGCGCACGGTGAAGAGCTGCGTGGGCTCCACCTGGTGCCGCTACGGCGTGGACGACAGCGTGGGCCTGGCCGTGGAACTGGAGAACCGCTACAAGGGCCTGCGCGCGCCGCACAAGATCAAGTTCGGCGTGTCGGGCTGCACCCGCGAATGCGCCGAGGCCCAGGGCAAGGACGTCGGCATCATCGCCACCGACAAGGGTTGGAACCTCTATGTGTGCGGCAACGGCGGCATGAAGCCGCGCCACGCCGAGCTGCTGGCGAGCGACCTGAGCAAGGCCGACCTCATCCGCATGATCGACCGCTTCCTGATGTTCTACGTGCGCACGGCCGACCGCCTGCAGCGCACCAGCACCTGGCGCGAGAACCTCGAGGGCGGCCTCGACTACCTCAAGGGCGTGCTGCTGCAGGACACGCTGGGCCTGGGCGCCGAGCTCGAGGCGCAGATGCAGCACGTGGTCGACACCTACCAGTGCGAATGGAAGACCGCGGTGAACGACCCCGCCACGCGCCAGCGCTTCCGCTCCTTCGTGAACAGCGAGAAGCCCGACGAGCACATCGTCTTCGTGCAGGAGCGCGGCCAGAACCGCCCCGCGCGCCCCGAAGAGCGCCGCGAGACCAGCGCCGCCTGAGCCAACGACAAGGAAGAAAGCCCACCATGACCACAGACACCCAGACCTGGACCGCCGTGTGCGCCGCCGGCGACATCCTCCCCGACACCGGCGTGTGCGCGCTGGTCGACGGCGTGCATGTCGCGATCTTCCGCGTCGGCCAGGAGCCCTCGCTCTTCGCCATCGACAACGTCGACCCGAAGGCCGGCGCCAGCGTGCTCTCGCGCGGGCTGGTCGGCAGCCTGGGCGAGCGCATCGTCGTGGCCTCGCCGCTCTACAAGAACCACTTCGACCTGCGCAGCGGCGAATGCCTGGAGGCGCCCGAGCACTCGGTGCGCGCGCATGCGGTGCGCGTCGAGGACGGCCGCGTGCTCGTCGCGCTGGCCTGACGCCGCTTCGCCCTCTTCCGATTTTTTCAGCCTCTCTCCAAGGACCCCGAATGGCCTACCTCGCCCCTGCCGAATTCGTGACCAAGATGGTCGATGCCGGTGAATCCAAGCTGCTGATGTCCACGCGCGACACGCTGATCCGCTCGTACATGGCCGGCGCCATCCTCGCGCTGGCCGCGGCCTTCGCCGTGAGCATCACCGTGAACACCGGCAATGCGCTGGTCGGCGCCATGCTGTTCCCGGTCGGCTTCATCATGCTGTACCTGCTGGGCTTCGACCTGCTCACGGGCGTGTTCACGCTGGCGCCGCTGGCCGTGCTCGACAAGCGCCCCGGCGCCACCTGGGCCGGCGTGATGCGCAACTGGAGCCTGGTGTTCGTCGGCAACTTCGCGGGCGCGCTGACGGTGGCGGTGTTCATGGCGATCATCTTCACCTTCGGCTTCAGCGAGGCGCCCAACGCCATCGGCGAGAAGCTCGGCCACATCGGCGAAGGCCGCACCGTCGGCTATGCGGCGCACGGCGCGGCCGGCATGCTCACGCTGTTCATTCGCGGCGTGATGTGCAACTGGATGGTCTCGACCGGCGTGGTCGCGGCCATGATGTCGACCACCGTGTCGGGCAAGGCCATCGGCATGTGGATGCCCGTGATGGTCTTCTTCTACATGGGCTTCGAGCACTCCATCGTCAACATGTTCCTGTTCCCCGCCGGCCTGATGCTGGGCGGCAAGTTCACCTTCATGGACTACCTGATCTGGAACGAACTGCCCACGGTGATCGGCAACCTCGTCGGCGGCCTGACCTTCGTGGGCCTCACGCTGTACGCCACGCACTACAAGACGGCGGCCAAGCGCGTCGCCGGCTGAGCCACCGCATCGTTCGCATGCCCGCGCCGCCGCGCAAGCAGCTGCGCGTGACGCTCGGCCAGCATTCGCTGGCGGGGCTTTACGCGCCGGTCAACCAGGACTTCCACGGCGCCATGCTGCCCGAGGGCGCGCTGCTTCTTTCCAAGGGCATCGCCGTGGCGCTGGCCGACGGCATCGGCTCCAGCCGCGTGAGCCAGGTGGCGAGCGCGGCCGCCGTGCGCGGCTTTCTCGACGACTACTACGCCACCTCCGACACCTGGTCGGTGCAGCGCGCGGCGCAGCGCGTGCTGGGCGCCACCAACGCCTGGCTGCATGCGCAGACGATGCGCAGCGACGCGCGCTTCGACAAGGACAGCGGCTACGTCTGCACCTTCAGCGCGCTGATCCTCAAGGGCCGCGACGCGCACCTGCTGCACGTGGGCGACGCACGCATCCACCGGCTGCATGCCGGCGCGCTCGAACAGCTCACCGAGGACCACCGCGTGCGCGTGTCGTCGGTGGAGTCGTACCTCGGGCGCGCGCTGGGCGCGGGCGCCCATGTCGAAATCGACCACCGCTGCTGGGAGGCCGAGGTGGGCGAGGTCTACCTGCTGGCCACCGACGGCGCCTACACGCACCTGGACGCCGCCGCCGTGCACGAGGCGCTGGCGCTGCACGCCGACGACTTCGACGAAGCAGCGCGCTGGCTCGCGGAAACCGCGCGCACCCGGGGCAGCACCGACGACATCACCGTGCAGCTGCTGCGCATCGACGAACTGCCCGACGCCGCCGCGCCGCCCGCGCAGCTGCAGCGCGAAGGCCTGGCGATGCCGCCGGCGCTCGCGCCGCGGGCGCGCTTCGAGGGCTTCAGCCTCGTGCGCGAGCTGCACATGAGCGCGCGCAGCCACGTCTACCTGGCCACCGACGACGCCACCGGCCAGCCCGCCGTGCTGAAGCTGCCGTCGGTCGACCTGCGCGACGACCCCGGCTACCTCGACCGCTTCGTGCTCGAGGAATGGGTGGCGCGGCGCATCGACAGCCCGCACGTGCTCAAGGCCAGCGCCGTCGAGCGCCCGCGCGCGCACCTGTACGTGGCCATGGAATACGTCGACGGCCACACGCTCGCGCAGTGGATGGTCGACCACCCCCGGCCCGACCTGGACAGCGTGCGCGGCATCGTCGCGCAGCTGGCGCGCGGGCTGCAGGCGCTGCACGGCAAGGAGATGCTGCACCAGGACCTGCGGCCCGAGAACGTGATGATCGACCGCGCCGGCACCGTGAAGATCATCGACCTGGCCGCGACCCACGTGGCCGGCCTGGCCGACGGCAGCGGCGAAACCCGCGCGCTCGCCATCGAAGGCACGCTGCAGTACACCGCGCCCGAATACTTCACCGGCCACGGCGGCAGCGCGCGCTCCGACCTGTTCTCGCTGGCCGCGATCGTCTACCAGATGCTGTGCGGCCAGCTGCCCTACGGCCTGCAGGTGTCGCGCATCCGCACGCAAGCCGACGTGGGGCGGCTGCGCTATGTGCCCGTGCGCCACCTGCGGCCCGAGCTGCCCGCCTGGGTCGATGCCGTGCTGCAGAAGGCGCTGCACCCGCAGGCCGCGAAGCGGCAGCAGGCGGTGTCGGAGTTCGCGCACGACCTGCGCGCGCCGGGCCCGGAGTTCTTGAGTGCGCGGATGCCGCCGCTGATCGAGCGCCGCCCGGTGCTCTTCTGGCAGTGCACCACCGTGCTGCTGGCCGCGGCGGTGGTGCTGCTGCTGGGGCTGCGCGCCTTCGGGCGCTGAGAAGAAAGAAGGCTCAGCCGGCCCGCTTGGTGCGGATCGCCTTCGAGGCGCGCGAGTTCGGCTCGCGCCCCAGCGCTTCGCTGATGTACACGCCCGCGTCGATGAGCTTGTCCAGGTCGATGCCGGTGGCGATGCCCATGCCGTGCAGCATGTAGACCACGTCTTCGGTCGCGACGTTGCCCGTCGCGCCCTTGGCGTAGGGGCAGCCACCCAGGCCGGCCGAGGACGACTGGAAGTTCCACACGCCCAGCTCGAGCGCCGCCAGCGTGTTGACCAGCGCCTGCCCGTAGGTGTCGTGGAAGTGGCCGGAGATGGCGTCGACATCGAAGTGCGCCAGCGTGGCCTCCATGGCCGCCTGCACCTTGCGCGGCGTGCCCACGCCGATGGTGTCGGCCACGTCCACGCGCTGCACGCCGATGCCCTTCATCAGTTGCGCGAGGTAGCCGACCTTGGCCGGTGCGATCTCGCCTTCGTAGGGGCAGCCCACCGTGCACGACATGGCGCCGCGCACGGCGATGCCCTTGGCGCGCGCGGCCTCGACCACGGGCGCGAAGCGCTCGATGCTCTCGGCGATCGAGCAGTTGATGTTCTTCTGGCTGAAGGCCTCGCTCGCGGCGCCGAACACCACGATCTCGTCGGGCCACTCTTCGCGCGGCGCGGCAATGGCGGCCTCGAAGCCCTTCATGTTGGGCGTGAGCACCGAGTAGAGGACGCCCGGCTTGCGCGTGATGCCATGCATCACTTCGGCGTTGTCGGCCATCTGCGGCACCCACTTGGGCGAAACGAAGCTGGTGACCTCGATCTCTTTCAGGCCGGCGTCCTGCAGGCGGTGCACGAGGCCGATCTTGACCTCGGCGGAGACGGGTTGCTTTTCGTTCTGGAGGCCGTCGCGCGGACCGACGTCGACGAGCTTGACCTGGGCGGGGAGTTTCATGGGATGTCTCTGGTGTCGCTGTCGCGGGAGGATGATGAAAAACCGGCTTCGATTGTCCGACACATGGCCGCGCGCTGCTTGGTACACAAGTCGCGGAAGGTAGCAATGCGCGCCTGTGGGGTTGCAAATGGTGCCAACCGGTCGGCCCCGCAGGAAAGCAGCCGCTAGACGGTCTCGCGCTGCACGAAGCCGTCGGGCAGATCGCTCGCGGCTTCGGCCTCGCTCACATCGACCGCCTCCACGCGTGCACCGGCCGGCCCCTGGCGCGTCCAGTGCACCAGCGCCTCGACCGCATCGGCCTCGCCGGCCACGAGCGCTTCGACCTTGCCGTCGCGCCGGTTGCGCACCCAGCCGCGCACGCCGAGCCTCTGCGCGGCCTGCACCATCGACCAGCGGTAGCCCACGCCCTGCACGAGGCCGTGGACGACGAGATGGCGGGTGATGGTGGCGTGGGCGTTCATGGAAAGTGGGTCAGTACGACTTCGGCAGCCCCAGTGCTTTTTCGGCGATGAAGTTCAGGATCATCTGCGGGCTGACCGGCGCGATGCGCGGGATGTAGCTCTCGCGCAGCAGGCGCTCGACATGGTATTCCTTCGCGTAACCCATGCCGCCCAGTGTGAGCACGGCGTTCTGGCAGGCGTCGTGCGCCGCCTCGGCCGCGAGGTACTTGGCGGCATTGGCCTCGATACCGCAGGGCTCGCCCGCGTCGTACAGCGTGGCGGCCTTGAGCATCATCAGGTCGGCCGCCTCCAGGTTGGCCCAGGCGCGCGCGAGCGGATGCGCCACGCCCTGGTTCTGGCCGATAGGCCGGCCGAAGACGACGCGCTCCTGCGCGTACTGCGAAGCGATGCGCAGCGCGGCGCGGCCGATGCCGATGGCTTCGGCGGCGATCAATATGCGCTCGGGGTTCAGGCCGTGCAGGATGTATTCGAAGCCGCGCCCTTCCTCGCCGATGCGGTCTTCCTCGGGCACCTCGAGGCCGTCGATGAAGAGCATGTTGGAGTCGACCGCCGCGCGGCCCAGCTTGTGGATCTCGCGCACCTCGACCTTGCTGCGGTCCAGCGCCGTGTAGAACAGCGTGAGGCCTTGCGTGGGCTTCTTCACCTGGTCCAGCGGCGTGGTGCGCGTGAGGATCAGCATGCGGTCGGCCACCTGCGCGGTCGAGATCCAGATCTTGCGGCCGTGCAGCAGGTAGCTGCCGTTCGGCTGGCGCACCGCCTGCGTCTTGAGGCTCGTGGTGTCGAGCCCCGCGTCGGGCTCGGTCACGGCGAAGCAGGCTTTCTCGGTGCCCGCGATCAGCGGCGGCAAAAAACGCTGGCGCTGCGCCTCGGTGCCGAACACCACCACCGGGTTGAGGCCGAAGATGTTCATGTGCACCGACGACGCGCCCGACATGCCCGCGCCCGACGCGCTGATGGCGCGCATCATCAGCGCCGCCTCGGTGATGCCCAGCCCCGCGCCGCCCTGCGCTTCGGGCATGGCGATGCCGAGCCAGCCGCTCTCGGCGACGGCGCGGTGGAATTCGTGCGGGAACATGGCGCGGTCGTCGTGGTCGCGCCAGTAGTCGATGGGGAAGTCTTCGCACAGGCGCTCGATGGCCGCGACGAGCGAGCGCTGGTCTTCGTTCAGGGAGAAATTCATTCGCTGTCTTTCATGGGGTCCGGCTGCAGCGTCACGCCGCGCGCGAGCATGTCGGCTATGGCTTCTTCCGCGTAGCCCGCTTCGCGCAGCAGCTCGACGCTCTGCTCGCCGATGCGCGGCGCGGGCCGGCGGATCGCTGCGGGCGTGGCGCTGTAGCGGCCGACGGGCGCGAGCGTGCGGATGCGGCCTTCGCTCGGGTGGTCGAACTCGGGGAAGAAATCGACGGCGCGCAGGTGCGGGTCGTCGAGCAGGCTCTCGGTGGTGTGCAGGCGCGCTACGGGAATGTCGGCGGCTTCCAGCAGCGCCATCCATTCGTCGCTGCCGCGCGTGGCCATCACCTCAGCGACGAATGCGTAGACCGCGCCGATGTTGGCGGCGCGCGCCGTGTGCGTGCCGAACATCGGCGAGCTGCGCAGCTCGGGCCGGCCGATCACGTCGAAGAAGGCCTGCCAGTGCTTGTCGTTGTAGATGAGCACGCCGAGGTAACCGTCGGCCGTGGCGTAGGGCTTGCGGTGCTCCGCGAGCAGGCGCGCGTAGCCGGTGGGACCGAGCGGCGGCTCGAAGCTGTGGCCGCCGAGGTGGTCGCCCATGACGAACTGCGAGAGCGCCTCGAACATCGGCACTTCCACGGCCTGGCCTTTGCCGGTGCGCTGCGCGCTGAGCACGGCGGCGAGCAGCGCGATGGCGGCCTGCAGGCCCACGGCGCGGTCGGCCAGCGTGACGGGCGCGTAGCGCGGCGCGCCGCCGCTTTGCTGCGCGAAGAGCGAGGCGACGCCGGCCGCGCCCTGGATCAGGTCGTCGTAGGCGGGCTTGCCGGCGTAAGGGCCTTCTTCGCCGTAGCCGAAGGCGCCGAGGTAGACGATCTTCGGATTGACCGCGGCCACGGCCTCGTAGCCGAGCCCCAGCCGTGCCATCGCCTGCGGGCGCGTGTTGTAGATGAGCGCATCGCAGCCCGCCGCAAGCCGCAGGCAGGCCTCGCGGCCTTCCGGCTGCTTGAGGTCGAGCACGATGGAGCGCTTGTTGCGGTTCAGGTGCATCGCCATCGCGCCCATGCCGGCATGGCGCATCGGGCCGACGGCGCGCAGGTTGTCGCCCGACGGCGGCTCGACCTTGATGACGTCGGCGCCGAGGTCGCCGAGCGTCTGCGTGGCGTACGGGCCCATCACCACGGCCGTGAGGTCGAGGATGCGGATGCCTTCGAGGGGGCCGAGAGGTCCGGTCGCGCTCATTCGGGTTGGATGCCCGCGGCCTGGATCAGCTTCTTCCACTTCGCCAGCTCGGACACGGTGAAGGCCCCGAGTTCTTCCGGCGTACTGCCGAACGCATCGAAACCCAACCGGCTCACGCGCTCGCGAAACACCGTGCCGTTCGCCATCTCCGCGAGCGCCTTGTTGAGCTTGAGCACAACATCGCGCGGCGTGCCGGCCGGCGCGAACACGCCGTTCCAGGAGGTGATGTCGAAGCCCTTGAGCTCGGGCGTGTCGGCCAGTGGCGGCAGTTCGGGAAAGAGCTTGGTGCGCTCCTGCGTGGTGACCGCAATGGCGCGCATCTTGCCGGCCTTGACCGTGGCGAGCCCCGCGGCGAGATCGACCACCATCATCGACACCTGCCCGCCGATGAGGTCGGCAATGGCCGGCGGCGTGCTCTTGTAGGGCACGTGCAGCATCGGGATGCCGCTCATGCGCGACAGCGTGGCGCCGCTCACGATGCCGGTGCTGTTGCCGCTGGCGTAGGTCAGCTTGCCCGGATGCGCGCGGCCCCAGGCCAGCAGCTCGGCCACGCTCTTCACGGGCAGGTCGTTGTTCACCACCAGCATGAACGGCAGGTTGCCCATGCGGCTGACGGGCGCGAAGTCTTTCACCGGGTCGTAGGGCAGCGACTTCATCAGGCTCGGGTTGGCCGAGTGCGTGGTGTTGGTCGTCATGAAGAGCGTGTAGCCGTCGGGCGGCGCCTTGGCCACCAGCTCGGCCGCGATCACGCCGCTGGCGCCGGCCCGGTTGTCGACGATCACCGAGGCCTTGAGCGCCTCGCCCAGCATCTGCGCGGTGATGCGCGCCACCGCGTCGGTGCCGCTGCCGGCCGCGAAGGGCACGACGAGCTTGATCGGTTGCTTCGGATAGCCGCCGTCCTGCGCGAAGGCCCAGGGCGCGGCGCCCACGAGGCCCGCCGCAGCGCCGATGGAAATGAAACGGCGGCGGCTTTCCACCGCGACTGTTTCTGTCGCGTTCTTCGTCTGCATGGTTGTGTCTCCGGGGTTGTCGTTCAGGGCCGGATCACGCGCTCCGGCGATTCCTCGTACGGCGGGCTGTAGATCACCAGCACGCGCACCGGTTCGTCGCTCACCACCGTGAAGGTGTGCATCGCGTCGGCCGGAAAAAAGCAGCTGTCGCCAGGATGCAGCTCCTGCCGCTGGCCGCCCACCTCGGCGACCGCGCGGCCTTCGAGCATGTAGCAGACCTGTTCGATGCCCGGGTGCGCATGCGGCAGCGCGCCCTTGCCCTTCTGGATGTGGCCCACCAGCACCTCGAGCTGCTTGGCACCCACCGTCTCGGGACCGATCAGGCGCTTGTTCAGCGTGCCGGTGTGGTTGGCGGGGTGGTAGCCGGTGATCTCGTCCTCGCGGACGAAGTAGCGCGCAGCGGTTTCAGTCATCGGGGGTTCTCTGTCTTGGGTTCGATGGCCAAGCAGGCCGAGCGCAGCATCGCAGCGATGTCGTCGATGCGCGCTTCCATGCGGTAGCGCGGGCCGGCCACCGAGATCGCGTAGGCCTCGCCGCCGATGCGCAGCGGCCAGGCCAGGCCGATCAGGTCGGGAATGCTTTCGCCGAGGTTGCCGTACCAGCCGCGCGCGGCGCCGCGCTGCAGCTCGGCCTCGATGGCGTCGGCGGTGGTGAGCGTGGCGTCGGTGAGCGGCGCGAGCGTCATGCCCTCGAGCAGCTTGCGGCGCGCTTCGGGCGCGAGCGTGGACAGCAGCGCGCGGCCCAGCGAGTTGGCGTACGCGGGGCGCGTTTCGCCCGACTCGGCCGTGTAGCGGATGCGCTGCGGCGCGCTCAGCACGTCGAGATAGACGACGTTTTCCGCATCACGAAACTTGCCGAACACCACCGTTTCGCAGGCGGCGTCGCGCAGTTCTTCGAGCGTGGCCTTCACCCGGTCGAGCACCGGGTCGTGCGCGGCAATGACCTGCGCCATGGCGAGCAGCCGGCCCGTCGGGTAGTAGCCCTGGCGGCGGCCGGTCTCGTACATGTAGCCCTGCTCTTCGAGCGTGCGGATCAGGCCCAGGCAGCTGGACACCGGCATGTCGAGCAGCCGCGCCATCTCGGACAGGGCCAGCGGCTGCTTCTCCCGGGCAAAGAGCTCGACGATCTCGATCACGCGGAACGCTGTTTTCACAACCATGAAGAAATTTTCTCGTATGTGAAAAACAAAAGCGTCGGGGTTTTCCCCCGCCGGCCGCATGTCAGCCGGACCGTCGTCGTCGGCGCAGGGCCGTCAGTAGCCGCGGACGGGATCGACGATGCCGGCGATCGGCAGGCCCTGCTCCATCGCGCGGATCTTCCCGGCGATCTGGGCGATGGACTCCTCGCGCAGCGTGCGCGCCGAGCCGTGCGGCGTGACGGTGATCTTCGGGTGGCGCCAGAAGGCGTGGTCGGCCGGCAGCGGCTCGACCTGGAACACGTCGAGCGTGGCGCCCGCGAGCTGGCCGGCGTCGAGCATCGGGATCAGGTCGTCTTCGACCAGGTGGCCGCCGCGCGCGATGCTGATGAGGTAGCCCTCGGGCTTGAGCTTGCCCAGCGTGGTGCGGTTCAGGATGCCGCGCGTGGCCTCGGTCAGCGGCAGCAGGTTGACCAGCACGCGCGTGGAGGCCAGGAACTCGTCGAACTGCGCCTCGCCGCTGAACACCTGCACGCCGTCAATGGCCTTGGCAGAGCGGCTCCAGCCGAGCACCGGAAATTCGAACTGCGCCACCGCCTTGGCCACGCGCTCGCCGAGCACGCCCAGGCCCATGATGCCGACCGGAAAATCGCGCCGCAGCTTCGGCTTGCGGTAGCTCCACTTGCCCTCGCGCGCATCGGCCTCGTACACGTCGAACTCGCGGAAGTGGCGGATGAGCGTGTGGCACACGTACTCGGCCATCTGCACCGACATGCCCGCGTCGTCCAGGCGCACGATGCGCGTGTGCGCCGGCACCTTGAGCTTGAGCAGCGCATCGACGCCCGCGCCGATGTTGAACAGGCCGCGCAGGTCGGGCTGCTCGTCGAGGAACTGCTGAGGCGGCGCCCACACCACGCCGTGGTCGGCCTGCGGCGCGCCGGGCGTCCAGGCTTCGATGGTGGCTTCGGGGAGTTCGGCCTTCAGGCCATCGATCCAGGGATCGGGACGGTTGTCGGTGAGGTAGACGGAGATTCGCATGGGCGCCATCTTAGAAGGCACCGGCTTGTTGCGCCGCGCGCCATCTCCTATGCTCGACCGCATTCAGCCACAAAGGAGACCCCTCGAATGATCAAAGTCAGCGTGATGTACCCCCACACCCCCGGCGCGCGGTTCGACCACGACTACTACCGCGACCAGCACATGCCGATGCTCAAGGCCCGCATGGGCGACGCCTGCCTCTCGTACACCATCGACAAAGGCCTGGGCGGCGGCGCACCGGGCTCGCCGCCCACGTATGTCGGCATGTGCCACGTGTTCGCCGAATCGGTCGAGTCCTTCCAGAAGGCCTTCGGCCCGCACGTGAAGGAGATCATGGGCGACGTGAAGAACTACACCGACATCGCGCCGGTGATGCAGATCAGTGAAGTGGTGGTGGGCTGACGCACCACTTCGCTTCTGACCGGACTCAGGCCTTGCCGGTCCGGCGACGACGCCACAGCACCCGCACCAGCCACCCCACGGGCAGCACCACCAGCAGCAGCCACGGCAGCGCCGCGGCCACGAAGGTGATGAGCGCGCCCACGCTTTCGGCCAGCACGTCGCCGGCGTTGCGCAGCGCGTGCGCCATCGGGCTGTAGCCGTCGCTGCCGCTCACCAGCGCGCGCTTGGGCGTGAACTGGATCTGGATGTGCTGCTTGCTGGTCTGCTGCGCCAGCACCTTGCGCTGGGTGGCGATGGCGTCGAGCTCGGCCTGGGTGTCTGACAGCGTGCGCTGGATCGCCAGCAGGTCGGCCATGGTGCGCTTGGTGACGGTGTCGCGCAGCATGACGCGCAGGCTGTCGCGGAACTCGGTGCGGTTCTTGATGCGGGCCTCGACGTCGATCACCTCGGAGGTCTTGTCTTCGCTGGTGGTGGTGTGCGAGACCACGTTCGCCACGCCGGCCAGGCCGCCGAGCAGCTTGTCGACGTCGGCAGGTTCCACGCGCATCTCGAGCAGGGCGTTGCCCGGCTGCTGCGCCGTCTCGCGCAGCAGCGAAGACGACAGCAGCTCGCACTTCAGCGTGCCGCACAGGTCGCGCACCTTGCCCCAGGCGTCGGCCAGCTGTTCGGCCGGCACTTCGACGTTCAGGTCCTGACGCACGGCCAGGAAGCGCTGCAGCGCGGTCTCGCTACTGCCGCCCCGCGCCTCGTCGGACTGCGACGCGGCGATCTCGGCCTGCGGTGCACGCGCCCTCTGTTCCTTCATGGCCATGCCGCCGCCGTAGCCCATCGGCGGCGCCTGCATGGGCGCAGGCGCGGAGGCCGGCGCGGCCGACTCGGCACTGCGCTGGCGGTCGCAGCCGGCCAGCGACAGGGCGGCCGCCAGGGCCAGCAGGACAGCGCCTGCGCGGTGGCGCACGGCGGCGCGAGGTGTCGACAGGGAAAGGGTGCGGCGGCTCATCAGGACTCCTTGAAAAGAATGACTACCACCGCTGATACGGGCGAGCGCCCGGATCGGGGTTAAGCGGCAGCCGCCATTCGCAACAATTCGTCGCCTTCCGCCACCTGCTCGCCCGGCGAGAACATCAGCTCCTCCACCGTGCCGTCGGCCGGCGCGGCGATGGTGTGCTCCATCTTCATGGCTTCCATCACGGCCAGCGGCTGGCCGCGGCTGACCTTGTCGCCGGCCTTGACCGCGAAGGACACGACCTTGCCGGGCATCGGCGCCGTGAGGCGGCCGCCTTCGGCGTGGGTGTCGCCCGCGTGGGCGAGGCGGTCGATGGCGGTGAGGCGCGTGGCGCCCTTCGCCGCGAACACGTGGGCGGTGGCGCCGTCCAGGTGCACGTCGAGGGTCTGGCGCGTGCCGGCGAACTCGAGCTCGAATTCGCCCGTGGGAAAGCGCCCGATGGTGAGCGGGCCTTCGACACCGCCCACTTCGAGGTGCAGGCCGCCGTCGCGGCGGTAGGTCAGCAGCGCACTGTGCTCGGCGCCGCGGAACTCGAAGTCGAAGCGGCGCTTGTACTCGCCGTGTGCGCGCCAGCCGTCGCGGCGTTCGAAGGGGTCGGGCAGCTGCGTCGGCCACTCGGTGACCAGCGTGCGCGTGATGGCGGCGGCCGCGGCCAGCGGCAGGCCCAGCGGCTCGCGGTCGAACAGCACGGCGCGCTCGCGCTCGATGAGCGCGGTGTCGAGGTTGGCCTTCGAGAACGACTCGGTCGCCAGGATGCCGCGCAAGAACTGCACGTTGGTCGACACGCCCACGATCTGCACCTGCGCCAGCGCGGCATCGAGCCGGGCCAGCGCTTCGGCGCGCGTGCTGCCGTGCACGATGAGCTTGGCGATCATCGAGTCGTAGAAGGGCGAGATCTCGCCGCCTTCGCGCACGCCGTCGTCGATGCGCACGCGGCTGCGCTGGAAGGCGGTCGCCTGCGGCTTGCGGTACACGCGCAAGGTGCCGGTGGCGGGCAGGAAGTTGTTGTCGGGGTTCTCGGCGCAGATGCGCGCCTCGATGGCGTGGCCGTGGATCTGCAGTTCCGATTGCTTGGCGGGCAGCGGCTCGCCCGAGGCCACGCGCAATTGCCATTCGACGAGGTCGAGGCCCGTGATGGCTTCCGTGACCGGATGCTCCACCTGCAGGCGCGTGTTCATCTCCATGAAGAAGAAGTTCATCTCGCCGCCTTCGCGCTGCTCGACGATGAACTCGACGGTGCCTGCACCGACGTAGTTCACGGCGCGGGCGGCAGCCACGGCGGCCTCGCCCATCTGCTTGCGCATCGCCTCGGTCATGCCGGGCGCGGGCGCTTCTTCCAGCACCTTCTGGTGGCGGCGCTGCACCGAGCAGTCGCGCTCGAACAGGTAGACGTAGTTGCCTTGCGTGTCGCCGAACACCTGGATCTCGATGTGGCGCGGGCGCTGCACGTACTTCTCGATCAGCACCGCGTCGTCGCCGAAGCTGTTGATGGCTTCGCGCTTGCACGAGGCCAGTGCGGCCTCGAAATCGGCGGCCTTGTCGACCGCGCGCATGCCCTTGCCGCCACCGCCGGCGCTGGCCTTGATGAGCACCGGGTAGCCGATGCGGTCGGCCTCGCGCTGCAGCAGCGCCGGGTCCTGGTCGCTGCCGTGGTAGCCGGGCACGAGCGGCACGCCGGCCTTTTCCATCAGCTGCTTCGACTCGGCCTTCAGGCCCATGGCCTTGATCGCCGAGGGCGGCGGGCCGATGAAGGCCAGCCCGGCGTCGGCGCAGGCCTGCGCGAACTCTTCGTTCTCGCTGAGGAAGCCGTAGCCCGGGTGCACGGCTTCGGCGCCCGTGGCCTTGGCGGCCTCGAGGATCTTTTCCCAGCGCAGGTAGCTGTCCTTCGGGGCGCTGCCGCCGAGGTACACCGACTCGTCGCAGGCGCGCACATGGTTGGCGTGCGCATCGGCATCGGAGTACACCGCCACGGTGCGAACCGCCATGCGACGAGCGGTTGCGGCCACGCGGCAGGCGATCTCGCCACGGTTGGCGATGAGGATCTTCTTAAACATTCGGAGTGTCTCCCGGAGGATTCTTTTTCAGTTGAAAGGCGGACGTGACGCCCGGATCGGGCCGGCCACTGAAGATGCGTGCCACGCGGCCGAACAGCGCGCGCAGAAAACGCCAGCTCTTGCGGATGAGCCACACGCTGAGCACGAACACGAAGACGAACAGCACCAGAAAGACCAGCGGATGCGCCACTGCGAGCCACAGCCCGGCCGGCACCATCGAGTCTTCGACCAGCGACGCACCGACGTTCGAGAACGGCTCGGGCGAGGTGTTGATGGCCGCGCGCGTGGTGGCCTTGGCCGCATGCGCCGTGGCCGCGAAGCCGCCACCCAGCAGCGCCGCGACGACGGCCATGGCGCCGTGGTCGGCACCGAACACGCTGGCCGCGAGCGCCGCGCCGGCGGGGATGCGGATGGCGGTGTGCACCACGTCCCAGAGCGAGTCGAGGCCCGGGATCTTGTCGGCGAAGAACTCGACGAACACCATGAAGCCGCTGACCGCGAGCACGATCGGATGCGCGAGCATCTGCAGCCCCGCGGGCAACGGCACCCAGCCGAAGTAGCCGACCAGGCCGGTCAGCAGCACGACGAGGTACAGGCGCACGCCGCTGGCCCAGCCGATGGCGGCGGCCAGTGCGAGCAGTTGCGGCATGTCGAGTGCGTTCATGGCGGTCCTTGGTGGGCTGTCAGCCGGCGAGCCAGGACGGCTTGCGCTTCTGCAGGAAAGCCTGCACGCCCTCGCGGCCTTCGTCGCTGGCGCGGATGTCGGCGATGCCTTCGACCGTCTTCGCGATGAGCGCGCTGTCGATGTCGCGGCCGGCCACGTCGGCGATCAGCTGCTTGCAGGCGCGCACGGCGGCGGGGCTGGCGCCGGTGAGGGCCTTCAGCAGCTCGTCGACCTTGGCGTCGAGCGCGTCGGCAGCCACCACTTCGTGCACGAAGCCGATGCGGTGCGCCTCGGCGGCGGTGAAGCGCTCGGCCGTGAGGAAGTAACGCTGCGACGCGCGCGGGCCCATCGCACGCAGCACGTACGGGCTGATGGTCGCGGGCACGAGGCCGATCTTCACTTCGCTCAGGCAGTACCACGCGGTGTCGACGCTCACGGCCATGTCGCAGGCCGCGACCAACCCCATGCCGCCCGCGTACACGTCGCCCTGCACGCGCGCGATGGTGGGCTTGGGGCATTCGGCGATGGTGCGCAGCATGTCGGCCAGCTTGCCCGCGTCGGCGAGGTTTTCGCCCCGCGTGTAGTCGGCCATGCGGCGCATCCAGTTGAGGTTGGCGCCCGCGCAGAAGGCCGGGCCGTTCGCGCCGAGCACGACAGCCTTGACCTGCGGCGCGGCGCCGGCTTCGAGGAAAGCCTGCGTCAGCTCGGCGATCACGACGTCGTCGAAGGCGTTGCGCGCGTCGGGCTGGTCGAGCCAGATGCGTGCGACCGCGCCGTCGATGGCGAGGTTCAGCTTGGTGAAGGTGCTGCTCATGCGGTGCCCCTCGTCACATGCGGAAGATGCCGAACTTCGGCTCGGGGATCGGCGCGTTGCGCGATGCGGCCAGGCCCAGTGCGAGCACGCGGCGCGTGTCGGCCGGGTCGATGATGCCGTCGTCCCACAGGCGCGCGGTGGCGTAGTAGGGGTGGCCCTGGTCTTCGTACTGCTGGCGGATCGGCGCCTTGAAGGCCTCTTCCTCGTCGGCGCTCCAGCTGCCGCCCTTCAGTTCGATGCCGTCGCGCTTCACCGTGGCCAGCACGCTCGCAGCCTGCTCGCCACCCATCACGCTGATGCGTGCGTTGGGCCACATCCAGAGGAAGCGCGGGCTGTACGCACGGCCGCACATGCCGTAGTTGCCGGCGCCGAAGCTGCCGCCGATGATGATCGTGAACTTGGGCACGTTGGCGGTTGCCACGGCCGTCACCATCTTGGCGCCGTGGCGCGCGATGCCTTCGTTCTCGTACTTGCGGCCCACCATGAAGCCGGTGATGTTCTGCAGGAACACCAGCGGGATCTTGCGCTGGCAGCACAGCTCGATGAAGTGCGCGCCCTTCTGCGCCGACTCGCTGAACAGGATGCCGTTGTTGGCGATGATGCCCACGGGCATGCCCTCGATCTCGGCAAAGCCGCAGACCAGCGTGGCGCCGAAGCGGGCCTTGAACTCGTGGAACTCGCTGCCGTCGACGATGCGCGCAATGATCTCGCGCACGTCGAAGGGCTTGCGCGTGTCGGTGGGGATCACGCCGTACAGCTCTTCACGCGGAAAGTCGGGCGCGCGCACCGCGGCGCCTTGCGGCGTGTCGGCGGCCTTCGCGTTGAGGTTGGCCACCGCCGAGCGCGCCAGTGCCAGCGCGTGCAGGTCGTTCTGCGCCAGGTGGTCGACCACGCCCGACAGGCGCGTGTGCACGTCGCCGCCGCCCAGGTCTTCGGCCGACACGACCTCGCCGGTGGCCGCCTTCACGAGCGGCGGGCCGCCCAGGAAGATGGTGCCCTGGTTCTTCACGATGATCGATTCGTCGCTCATCGCCGGCACGTACGCGCCGCCGGCCGTGCACGAGCCCATGACCACCGCGATCTGCGGAATGCCCTGGGCGCTCATGTTGGCCTGGTTGTAGAAGATGCGGCCGAAGTGCTCGCGGTCGGGGAACACCTCGTCCTGGTTCGGCAGGTTGGCACCGCCCGAGTCCACGAGGTAGATGCAGGGCAGGCGGTTCTGCTCGGCGATCTCCTGTGCGCGCAGGTGCTTCTTCACCGTCATCGGGTAGTAGGTGCCGCCCTTCACGGTGGCGTCGTTGCACACGATCATGCAGTCCACGCCGTTCACGCGGCCGATGCCCGCGATGATGCCGGCGCCCGGCGCCGACTCGGCCCCCTTGGCATCGAGGTACATCGCATGCGCGGCCAGCGGCGCGATCTCGAGGAAAGGCGTGCCCGGGTCGAGCAGCTCGGCCACGCGGTCGCGCGGCAGCAGCTTGCCGCGCGCCGTGTGCTTGGCGCGCGCGGCCTCGCCGCCGCCCTGCTCCACCTTCGCGAACTGCTGCTGCAGGTCGTCGACCAGCGCGCGCATCGCGGCCGCATTGGCCTGGAAGTCGGCCGACCGTGCGTTGAGTTTGGTTTCGAGTTTGCTCATGCTGTCTTTTCTTGGCTGAGACCGAGCTGCTCGGTCATGGCGTCGCGGATCTTGAATTTCTGGATCTTGCCGGTCACCGTCATCGGGAACTCGGAGACGAACTGGATGTACTTGGGCACCTTGTAGTGCGCGATCTGGCCCTTGCAGAAGTCGCGGATCTCGGCGTCGGTGGCCGTCTGGCCGGGCTTGACGATGATCCAGGCGCACAGCTCTTCGCCGTACTTCTTGTCGGGCAGGCCGACCACCTGCACGTCCTGCACCTTCGGGTGGCGGTACAGGAATTCTTCGATCTCGCGCGGGTAGATGTTCTCGCCGCCGCGGATCACCAGGTCCTTGATGCGCCCGACGATGTTCACGTAGCCCTCGGCGTCCATGGTGGCGAGGTCACCGGTGTGCATCCAGCGCTCGGCGTCGATGGCCTCGCGCGTCTTGGGCTCGTCTTCCCAGTAGCCGTGCATCACCGAGTAGCCGCGCGTGCACAGCTCGCCCGACTGGCCCGGCGGCATGATCGCGCCGGTCTCGGGGTCGATGATCTTCACCTCGAGGTGCGGCTGCACGGTGCCCACGGTCGACACGCGGCGGTCCAGCGGCGTGTCGGTGCTGCTCTGGCAGCTCACGGGGCTGGTCTCGGTCATGCCGTAGGCGATGGTGATCTCGCCCAGGTGCATCTCGTTGACCACGCGCTTCATCACTTCGATCGGGCACGGCGAGCCGGCCATGATGCCGGTGCGCAGGGTCGAGAGGTCGAACTCCTTGAAGCGCGGATGGTCCAGCTCGGCGATGAACATCGTGGGCACGCCGTGCAGGCCCGTGCACTTCTCGGCCTGCACCGTCTCGAGCACGGTGAGCGGGTCGAAACCGTCGTTCGGGTACACGATGGCCGAGCCGTGCGTGAGGCAGGCCAGGTTGCCCAGCACCATGCCGAAGCAGTGGTACAGCGGCACCGGAATGCACAGGCGGTCGGCCGGCGTGAGCTTCATGCACTCGCCGATGAAGAAGCCGTTGTTCAGGATGTTGCGGTGCGTGAGCGTCGCGCCCTTGGGAAAGCCCGTGGTGCCGCTGGTGAACTGGATGTTGATGGGGTCGGTGGCCTTCAGCGTCTTCTGCGTGGCGGCCACGCGCGCGTCGGCCGCATCGCCGCCGGCCAGCAGCTCGCTGAAGCGGCGCATGCCGGGCTGCTCGTCGCCCTGGCCGGGCTTGTCGATCCAGAAGGTGTGCTGCAGCAGCGGCAGCTTGGCCGGGCCCAGCTCGCGCAGCATGCCCAAGTAGTCGCTGGTCTTGAACTGCGCCATCGTCACCAGCGCCTTGCAGCCGACCTTGTTGAGCGCGTACTCGAGCTCCGAGGTGCGGTAGGCGGGGTTGATGTTCACGAGGATCAGGCCGACCTTGGCGGTGGCGATCTGCATCAGCACCCAGGGCACGTTGTTGTGCGACCAGATGCCCACGCGGTCGCCGGGCACGAGCCCCAGGTTCAGCAGCGCGCTGGCCAGCTTGTTCGACGCGGTCTGCAGTTCGCGGTAGGTGAAGCGCTGGCCTTCGTGGCGGCTGACGAGGGCTTCGCGTTCAGGCTGCTTCTCGACCATGTCGTCGAAGAAGTCGCCGATGGCTTGCTCGATGAGGGGGACGTCCGTGGCGCCTTGGGCCAGGCTCTGCGTCAGTGGCATCGTCTTGTCTCCTTGTCTGGCGCCCTCTCCCTGCGGGGAGAGGGTGGGGTGAGGGTGTGCAGCGCGGCTTATGCGGTTTCGCTGAACAGCTCGCGGCCGATCAGCATGCGGCGCACTTCGCTCGTGCCCGCACCGATCTCGTACAGCTTGGCGTCGCGCCACAGCCGCTCGACCGGGAAATCCTTGGTGTAGCCCACGCCGCCCAGCGTCTGGATCGCCTCGCCGGCCATCCAGGTCGCCTTCTCGGCCGAATACAGGATGGCGCCGGCCGCGTCCTTGCGGAAGGTGCGCGCATGGTCGTTGCGGTCGCAGGCCTTGCCCACGGCGTACACATAGGCGCGGGTGGCCTGCCAGGTCGAGTACATGTCGGCGATCTTGCCCTGCATCAGCTGGAACTCGCCGATGCTCTGGCCGAACTGCTGGCGCTCGTGGATGTAGGGGATCACGGCGTCCATGCAGGCGGCCATGATGCCCAGCGGGCCGCCCGAGAGCACGGCGCGCTCGTAGTCCAGGCCGCTCATCAGCACCTTGGCGCCCATGCCTTCGCCGCCGAGCACGTTCTCTTCGGGCACTTCGCAGTTGTCGAAGAACAGCGGGAAGGTGTTGGAGCCGCGCATGCCGAGCTTGTCGAGCTTGGTGCCGGCCGAGAAGCCCTTGAAGTTCTTCTCGACGATGAAGGCGGTCATGCCGCGCGCGCCCATTTCGGGTTCGGTCTTGGCGTAGATGACCAGCGTGTCGCGTCGCCGCCGTTGGTGATCCACATCTTGCCGCCGTTGAGCACGTAGTAGCCGTCCTTCTTGTCGGCCTTGAGCTTCATGCTCACCACGTCGGAGCCGGCGTTGGGCTCGCTCATGGCCAGCGCGCCGACGTGCTCGCCGCTCACCAGCTTGGGCAGGTATTTCTTCTTCTGCGCTTCGCTGCCGTTGCGGTGGATCTGGTTCACGCACAGGTTGGAGTGCGCACCGTACGACAGGCCCACCGAGGCCGAGGCGCGCGAGACTTCTTCCATGGCCACGATGTGGGCCAGGTAGCCCAGCTCGGTGCCGCCGAATTCTTCCTTCACCGTCATGCCGTGCAGGCCCAGCTCGCCGAGCTTTTGCCACAGGTCGTGCGGGAACAGGTTGTCGCGGTCGATCTCGGCGGCGCGGGGCGCGATTTCGTTGGCGGCGAAGTCCTGGATCGCGCTGCGCAGCGCGTCGATGTCGTCGCCCAGGTCGAAGTTGAGGCCGAAATCGTGCATGAGTCTTGTCTCCTCTGAAGGGGTCGGCGCGCAGGCTGCCCGCGCGGATGGCGCTTGAAAAAACGCAGCTTACGCCTCGTGGCGCCGCAATTGGCGCCACAATGGTTGCAAATTGCGCCACGACCGATGCCCTCCACCACGTCGTCCCCCGCCTTCCTGCGACCCGCCCGCGCCGTCACGCCGATGGCCTTCGTGCGAGCCATCGTGCAAGGGTATGCCCGCTACGGCAAGGACCCGGCGCAGGCCCTGCAGGCGGCACAGATCGCGCCGCGCGAACTGGCCCGCCCAGGCGCGCGGGTGACGGCCGCGCAGTTCGAGGCGCTGTCGGGCCACGCGATGCAGGAGCTGGACGACGAGGCGCTGGGCTGGTTCTCGCGCCGCCTGCCCTGGGGCAGCTACGGCATGCTGTGCCGCGCCTCGCTCACCTCGCCCGACCTGGGCGTGGCCATGAAACGCTGGTGCCGCCACCACCGCCTGCTGACCGAGGACATCACGCTGGCGCTGGAGGTGACCGGCGGCGTGGCCACGCTGCGCATCACCGAGAACCGCCCGCTCGACCCCGCGTTCCGCGAGTTCTGCCTGGTGACCAGCCTGCGCTTCATGCACGGGTATGTGTGCTGGGCCATCGACTCGCGCATCTCGCTGCGCCAGGCCACCTTTCCGTTCGCGGCGCCGCCGCACCGCGACGCCTACCCGCTGATGTTCACGCCCGACGTGCACTTCGACGCGCCGCAGGCCAGCATCAGCTTCGACGAGCGCTACCTCGCGCTGCCGCTGCTGCGCGACGAACGCGCGCTGCGCACCATGCTCAAGCGCGCCCTGCCGCTCACGGTGCTGCAGTACCGCCGCGACCGCCTGCTGGGCCAGCGCGTGCGCGAACTGCTGCGCGCGCGCGCCGGCGAGGCGACCACTGCCGAGGCACTGGCGGGGCTGCTGAATGTGTCGGGGCGCACCTTGCATCGGCAGCTGCATGAGGAAGGCACCTCGCTGCAGGTGCTGAAGAACGAGGTGCGGCACGAACTCGCGGTGGAGCAGCTGCGCCGGACCACGCGGCCGATCAAGCAGGTGGCGCTGGCGGTGGGCTTTCGTAACGAAAAGAGCTTTTCGCGTGCGTTCCTGCAGTGGACGGGGCACGCGCCTCGGGATTTTCGGCAGCTGGGGCTGTAGGGTGTTTGTTCAGGGCGCGTGCACAGGCCACCGGGTACTTCCCTCCGCGAATGTCCTCCGGCCTGCGGCCTCCCCCTTGATTTCGCTGCGGGAAGCACCCAGTGTCCTGCGCCCGCTGAGCGCTGTCGTTGTGCCGGTCGATCAACAACCGCACTGCCCCACGCTCACGTCGATGGGGTGCCTTGCGCAGCGAAATCAAGGGGGGAGCCCGAAGGGCGGAGGACATTCGCGGAGCAAGGCTCCCCGTCGGCGGGAGCGTCGCCCTGGACAACGAACGAAACTCAGGCCGGCGAATCGATCAGCGCCAGCGCATCGGCGATCGACTGGCTGTCTTCCGGCCGCACCAGCTTCGCGACCTGTTGCCCGTCGCGCATGAACACCAGCGTGGGCCACAGCCGCACGTTGAACGAGCGGCCCAGCGGGCGGCCGCTGCCGTCTTCCACCTTGATGCGGCGCACGTTCGGGTACTGGGCAAAAGCCTCGGCAATGTTCGGCTGCGCGGCCTTGCAGATGCCGCACCAGTTGGTGCCGAACTCCACCACGGCCGGGCCCTGGAGCGCGTCGATCTCGCTGCGGTCGGGTTGCTCGGTCTGGTACTCGGAGGTCATGGGCAGGGTCCTTGCGAATTCGTGGGAAGGAGCGCGTGAAGGCGACGGGCGCGCCACACGCTGACGGGCGTCATTGCACCAGAAACTCAGGCCGCCTGCAGGCCGTAGCCGGCCAGCAACGCGGGCAGCCCGGTCATGTCGCTGAACACGGCCACGGCGCCCGCGGCGCGCAGCGCGCCCGGGCCGCTGTGGCCCGACTCGCCCGTGCTGTAGCCGAACACCGTGGCGCCCGCGGCCACGCCGGCCATTGCGCCGGTGACCGTGTCTTCGACCACCGCGCAGCGCTTCGGGTCGACACCCAGCGCTTCCGCCGCGGCCAGGTACACGTCGGGATGCGGCTTGGAGCGCGGCATCTCGTGGCCGCTGAAGATACGGCCCTCGAAGCAGTCAAGCAGGCCGACCTTGGCCAGCTGCAGCTCGACCTTGTGGCGGTCGGCGCCCGAGGCACAGGCAATGCGGCCCTTGAGCCGCGCGTGGATCTCGCGGATGGCGGCGGGTGCGTGGGGAATGGCGACGAGGTCGCGGTCCAGCGCCTCGTTGCGGCGGGCGCGGAAACCGCGCAGCCAGTCGTCGGTGATCTTGAAGCCCGTCTTGGCCTCGATGAGCGCCGTCTCGTCCTTCACGGCCTTGCCGGTGAAGATGTTCATCGATTCCTCGGCCGTGAGCTGCCAGCCGAGTTCGCCGAGCATGTCGGCAAGCACGCGGTTGGTGATGGGTTCGGAATCGACGAGCACGCCGTCGCAATCGAAGAGAACGGCGGAAAAGGGGAAAGGGGTCATTGCGAGGCTGGAGTTCAGGGGTCTGGCCCCATGGTAGCAACGCCCCCTTTCCGCACGGGCAGACTCAGGCTATCGGGCCATCTCAGGCCACTGGCCGGATCGGGATGTAGATCTCGCCGCCGCCGGCCATGAATTCTTTCGACTTCTCTTCCATGCCCTCGGCCATGGCAGCCGCCTCGGCCACGCCCTTCTTGGCCGCGTACTCACGCACTTCCTGCGTGATCTTCATCGAGCAGAACTTGGGGCCGCACATCGAACAGAAGTGCGCCACCTTGCTCGAGTCCTTCGGCAGCGTCTCGTCGTGGAATTCGCGCGCCGTGTCGGGGTCCAGGCCCAGGTTGAACTGGTCTTGCCAACGGAACTCGAAGCGTGCCTTGCTCAGCGCGTCGTCGCGCGAGCGCGCTCCCGGGTGACCCTTGGCCACGTCGGCCGCGTGCGCGGCGATCTTGTAGGCAATGATCCCCTGCTTCACGTCGTCGCGGTCGGGCAGGCCCAGGTGCTCCTTGGGCGTTACGTAGCAGAGCATCGCCGTGCCGGCCCAGCCGATCATCGCGGCGCCGATGGCGCTGGAGATGTGGTCGTAGCCCGGTGCGATGTCGATGGTCAGCGGGCCGAGCGTGTAGAACGGCGCCTCGTGGCAGTGCTTGATCTGCTCGTCCATGTTGGCCTGGATCATGTGCATCGGCACGTGGCCCGGGCCTTCGATCATGGTCTGCACGTCGTGCTTCCAGGCGATCTGCGTGAGCTCGCCCAGCGTGCGCAGCTCGGCGAACTGGGCCTCGTCGTTCGCATCGGCACCCGAGCCGGGGCGCAGGCCGTCGCCGAGCGAGAAGCTCACGTCGTAGGCCTTCATGATGTCGCAGATGTCCTCGAAGTGCGTGTAGAGGAAGCTCTCCTTGTGGTGCGCAATGCACCACTTGGCCATGATCGAGCCACCGCGCGACACGATGCCCGTCATGCGGTCGGCCGTGAGGTGAATGAACGGCAGGCGCAGGCCCGCGTGGATGGTGAAGTAGTCGACGCCCTGCTCCGCCTGCTCGATGAGCGTGTCGCGATAGATCTCCCAGGTGAGGTCTTCGGCCACGCCACCCACCTTTTCGAGCGCCTGGTAGATCGGCACCGTGCCGATGGGCACCGGCGAGTTGCGCACGATCCAGTCGCGCGTGGTGTGGATGTTCTTGCCGGTCGACAGGTCCATGACGTTGTCGGCGCCCCAGCGAATGGCCCACACCAGCTTCTCGACCTCTTCCTCGATGCTCGAGGTGACGGCCGAGTTGCCGATGTTCGCGTTGATCTTCACCTTGAAGTTGCGCCCGATGGCCATCGGCTCGACCTCGGGGTGGTTGATGTTCGCGGGAATGATCGCGCGGCCGCGGGCCACCTCGTCACGCACGAACTCGGGCGTGATGATGCGCGGAATGCTCGCGCCCATCGGGTTGCCCGCCACGCGCTTGGCGCGCTCCTCGTTGGCCAGATACTCGGCCATCCATTCGCGCTTGCCGTTCTCGCGCAGGGCCACGTATTCCATCTCGGGCGTGACGATGCCGCGGCGTGCGTAATGCATTTGGGTGACGTTGGCGCCCGACTTCGCGCGGCGCGGCGTGCGCTGCAGCGCCGAGGCACCGGCGCGCAGTTCGGCCAGGCGCTGCGCGTCGCGGTCTTCGTTCTTCGCGCCGTCGTCCAGCGCGTGGTGCGTGCGGCCTTCATAGCTTTCGGTGTCGCCGCGCTCGATGACCCAGGCGCTGCGCACGTCGGGCAGGCCGCGGCGCACGTCGATCTCGACCTTCGGGTCGGTGTAGGGGCCCGAGGTGTCGTACAGGGAGACGGTTTCGCCGTTGGTCAGCGCCACGTCGCGCACGGGCACGAACAGGTCGGGCCGGCTGCCCGGAATGACGCACTTGTGCGAGGCGGGAAAGGGTTCGCGCGTCAGCGACAGCAGCGAGGTGAATTTATCGGGGGCATTCATCGGAGGCACTCCTTGTTGAGGGAAAGGGTGCTCCGCAATCGCTCAGTGGACCTCGGGAGGCCCGCCACCAGAAAAGGGAGTGACGGACCGAAGTCAGGGAGTGCAGCTCTTCTTACGCCGGTATGACCCGGATCAAGTTCGCGGGTCGGCAGCTTTGCCATCTCAGCACGCCACATGCGTGCACCCCGGAGCGGGGCCGATTGTGCGGGCCGAAGCCCGCCGCCGTCAACCCGGGGGCTGGTGCAGGTCTCCGTCGACGTAATACCAGCGCTCGTCCTCGCGCACGAAGCGGCTGCGCTCGTGCAGGCGGAACGCCACGCCCGTCGCGCCGCGCTGGCGGGCGACGAACTCGACCTCGGCGTGGTCGGCATCGAGCACCGAGCGCGAGCGGATGTCCAGCCCCAGCCATTTGACGCCCGGCTCGAACTCGACCGAAGCCGGTCGCTTCGATGCGTGCCAGGTGGCGAGCAGGTAGTCGGCGCGGCCCAGCACGAAGGCCGAATAGCGCGAACGCATCAGCGATTCGGCGTCGGGCGCCGGCGTGTTCTCGAAATCGTCGAGGTAGCGCCCACAGCACAGGGCGTAGCCGATGGGCTTGTCGCGACGGTCGGTGCGGCCGCAGGGGCAGGGGCCGGGAGTGGGGTCGGTGGCGCTCATGAAGGGCTCTATTGGAACACTTGGCGCGGCGGGGGTTGAAGGTGGGGTGTGGGGAGGCTTCAGGGCATGCCCGGCTGACTTGAGGACGAGCTTGGGCTCGCATGGGTCTGCAGGCGCTGGACGCCCACCCACACGTTGCCGCAGAGAGCGAGTCGGGAGTAGAAAGCGCGTTGATATCGCAAAGGAGTGCATCGCCATGGCGAACGAAACCTCACCCAACCCGATTCAATCGGCGGCGCGAGAGCTGTTCGACCGCTATGAGCGCGAATTCAATGCGGGACTGACGGGTGAAGCCGACCTGGAAGCCGTCGCTGCGCTGTACGCGGAGGCTTTCATTGCGGCCTCGCCCGCCGGTGTCTTCGCGGGCAAGAACGACGACGACCTCAGGAAAGTGTCCGCGCAGGGTTTCAAGCACTACCGCGAGACTGGCGTGCAACGGATGAACGTGCGCAAGCTCGACGTCTCGGCGATCGACGAACTCCACGGGCTCGCCCGCGTGGAGTGGCGAGCGATCTACAAGTTCGATGGCGCGCAGAAGGTGATCGACTTCACCAATGTCTATCTGGTGCGGCTTGAAGGCGCCAGCGCGAAGGTGTTCGGGTGGATCACTGGCGATGAAGCTGAGGCGCTACGGCAGCATGGCATTGGGTAAGAGACGGCCGAGGAACTGCCATGCTGGTATTTCGATGGACTTCTTCGGTCCGCGCAGCAACCCTGGCAGAGCCCCGCCCATGCGCAAGTCAAGCCTGCCAGGGCCATGACTTGTCAGCACACGCACGGCGCGACGCTGAAAGCGAGGACGGCTCCAAAGCGCAGGCCGTCCGCACCATGCGCCGAGAGCACCGCCTTAGAACAGGAATGCCGCTCCAACGCCGATGTCCGAGCCCTTGGATTCGTCGCCTCCAATCCCGTTTCCTAGGCTCTGCTCGCCAGGCGCACCGACACCCAATGTCTTGCCGTTCCCAGAAAGAGAAACGGCTTGTCCAAGGTGCGCGTCCGTGCGCATGGGCGCAGTGGTCACCCATGCGGTCGGAGTCCAGGTCCCACTCTTGTTCGCGAACAGGAAGGCAACGCCTGAATAGGCAGGTGCCCCGAACTGCAGGAGGGGATTGATGCCCGTGCCGAGGGCGCTCATCAGCGGGGCCCCCACCGCCAAGACCATGCCGTCAGAGGACAACGAAACGGAGCGCCCAAAGTCCACGCCCGCAACTGGTCCGCCGGCTGGCGTGGTCATGTTGACGTCCGGGCCCCTCGAATAGTCAACTCCACTGAACGTGAACAAGGTGACAGCACCCGCCTTTGCAAGCCCCGTCACCGTCTTGAGTGGTGAGCCAGCCGCGACAACTCGCCCATCGGCGGACACGGCGACGGAAGCGCCAAAATTCGCACCGGCTTCCGGGGTTGCCGCCTTCAGGTAGTACATCGCAGTGATCGTCGGGATGGTCCACTTCATGACGAGCACAGCGCCAGCGCCGGGCGCCGTGGAGTCATTGGGCGAGTTGTTGAGCGCACTAGGGTCGTTGGGCAGACCTACGACAAGGGTGAGTCCATCGGCCGACACGGCCAACGAGCGAGCCGCGCCCGATGTCGCATAGCTGCCGGAGTTAAAACGACTCCACGCGCCTGCACTCTTCTGATAGCCCTGCAGTGCAAGGCCGTTTCCGGAAACCCACGCGATCGATCCGTCCGCCGAGAGCGCAACGTTCAAGCCGAAGTTTTCGTTCATCAATGCGAATCCGGACTTCAGATAGGCGGCTTCAGTCCAAGTGGATCCCGAGCGTTCGAAGACATATGCAGCTCCGGCCCCGGCTATCACGTTGTCGAACTTGTTGCCGCCGACATTCACGGCCGAACTCGACTCGCCAGTCGCCCCAACGAGAACGGCGCTGCCGTCCTCCGAGATCGCCACAGACGTGCCAAAAGCATCGCCCGTGTCGGCATTGGAAGCCGTGAGGCGCGTCTCGAAAGCCCACTGGCCACTGCGGCGCGAGTAAAGCTCGACGAAACCAGCGCCCGTCCCTGCCGCCCCCACCACCATCCAGTTTCCATCGCGGGACACGGCCATCGCCCGGCCGAACTCCATGTGTCCGGCAGCGCCGGACGAAGGCTTGAAGTACCCGATGGCTTCTTGTACGGAGGGGACCGCAAGCGTATGCGAATAGGCACTGCATCCACTTTCATTGCAGGCCTGGAGCCCATACCGCTCGGCGCGAGGGGGGTTCGTTAGCTCGATGTTCTGCAGCGAAAAGGCCGTCGCCTTGATGTTGTCTGCAATCAGATCGAAAGTGCTCGTCCCCGTGGAATCCAAGCTGATGCGGTAGTACGTCGCTCCCGGTACGGCAGTCCACGTGAAGTTATAGGCCTTCACCGAAGCCGTATAGCTGAGTTGATCGGGCGTCGCCGGCACAGGTACAGGAGGAATATCGCTGCAGGTGGCCACAATCGATGAAACGACTCCGGCAACGGTTCCTGTTCCATTCGAGACAACGCAGGTCTGCCCCGCGGGCATGGTCTTGACGCTCACGGCGTAAGCCGCCCCATGCGGGAAGGGATCACGGAACACAAACGGCCCGTTTGCATTGACCGTCAGGTCGGGTTGGCCACCGCTTTGCAACACCAAGTTACCCGTCAGGCCGGTGACGTTGCCGCCGACTGCATAGGCCAACGCAGAGCAGACCACCTGAACGTTGGTCACCGGCGCAGTGATCGTGCCTGAGCCATTGATGACCGCGCATTGCGAACCTACCGGCTGAGCAGCGACAGTAATTTCGTACGGGTTGTTTGCGGCAATAGACACAGGGGCCGTGAACGCGCCATCGGCCTTGACCGTGAACTCATCAGCACCATTGAGGCGCAGATTCAGCGGAGCCTTGAGCCCGGAGGCTTTGCCGCTTATCGAGTACGACGGCGCAGGTGCCGGAGGAGAAGGCGCGGGCGGCGCCGGAGCCGGTGCTGGGGCGACAGGGAGTCCCACAAGGGGAAAACCGCTACCGCTACCACCACCGCCACCACCGCCGCAGGCGGTCAGGACAGCAGCAAGGCCGATGCTCAATGCGAAGGTCGCGCGAGAAAGCGCAGATGGGGTCAGCCGGCCACGGTTCATGTGTCTTAGTACAGTATTAGGTCGCGAGATATTACAGACGCGTTTTGCGGGCGAGGCAGAGAAATTTGAAGTCGTGGCGCCCTCGCGTCATTCGGCTCATATCCAAACTACGGCGTACTTGACTTGGGCGAGATTCAAATCAAGGCGACCGCCTGAGCGGCCCCTTGATGAGGGATTGCGAAGCTTGGTCTTTGAGCAACATGCAGTCGGCCTTGGATCAAGGCGAAAAAGCGGCATACAAGCGTTCTGCTATTCGTCCAACGCCTCGCACTGCATTTCAATCCGCGCATGCAGAAGCCCCAGCGAAACCGCAAGAAACCGCTGCAGCGAACTGCGCTGACATGCATCGAAAAGCGGCGCGGCGTCTGCATCAGAAGTAGCGACGTCGCGTCGATCCTCATCCCAGCCCAGCAGCTGTACCAACGTCTGAGCGCCCTGCACTAAATCACGCGCATCGTTGAGGAAAGCAGCATGGCCTTGCAGTGAAGGAGAGAGCCCTTCGCCTTCAACCCATTCAAAGGGCTTGAACAAGGCAGTGGGTCGTTGAGACGCGCAAGGGCAACCGGCGTCGGTGCCCGCATTTGGAGCAGTGGCCATAGGCCTCCAAGGATGTCGATTTGCAACAACCGACGCACCCGCTGCTAAACGAGGGCGGCGGCTCGAACGGGTTAGCAGACCGGGACATCCTTGCGGAAACCGGCAGGGCGCGAGCCCTCCCATTCGAGCCGCCTAAAAAGGAGCACGAACGAAAAAGCCGCAGACCCTGTGCGGTAACTGCGGCTTTCGTCGCAGGATGTCAGCGGGCTGCTAAACCCGGCCCCGCTCATCACGAGGCGAAGGCAATGTAAGCGGTCTCGAAGAGCCTCGTCAAGCTCCAGCGATTGGCACCACCCTACCGAAACATCACCCACTCAGGCCGCATGTTGAACCGCACCGGCAGGATGCTCACGCCAAGCCCGCTGGTCACGTACATGCGCTTGTTGTCCCCGTGCGCAACCCAGCCGTAGGCCCATTCACGCGGCGCACGCCCAGGCACCACCAGTGCGCCGTAGCCCGGCACGCTGATCTGCCCGCCGTGCGTGTGCCCCGCCACCACGAGCCCCTGCGTGCGCGGCATGCCGGCGAAGCTGAAGGGGTCGTGCATCATGACCAGCGTGGCGGCGCCGGGTGGCACGCCGGCCAGGGCCTTGTCGGGCTGCGAGTGGCCGGTGGAGTCGTCGCCGATGCCGACCACCCAGAGTTCGTGCCCGGGCAGGCGCGCCGAAGTGTTCTCCAGCACGCGGATGCCCTGCGCGGACAAGGCCTTGGCGGTGCGTTCGCCGTCGTGCCACCAGTCGTGGTTGCCGAGCACCGCGTACACGCCCTGCGGCGCTTTCAGGCGGCCGAGCACCGCGGCCATGGTTTCGATGGAAAGGTCTTCGTCGTCGCCGGACCCGGCAAGAAAGTCGCCGGGCAACAGGATCACGTCGGGCTGCGCCGCGTTGATCTGGTCGACGATGGCCGCGGCGCGGTCGGCGCTGGTCACGCGCCACAGCGAGCGCGTGCTGAGGTGCCAGTCGCTGGCCACGGCGACCTTCAGGCCGGCCGGGGGTTGCCACTGCGCCGAGCCCAAGGGCTCGACACGCGCGGCCACCCAGCGCGGCTCGATGACGACGCTCCAGGCGGCCAGCGCCGCGAGCACGAGTGCCGCAGCGATCGAGCCCCAGGGTCGGCCGCGGCGCCGGCTCACGCGATCACGCGAGCGCGCGTTGAATCAGCAACTTCTGGATGTCCGACGTGCCTTCGTAGATCTGGCACACGCGCACGTCGCGGTAGATGCGCTCGAGCGGAAAGTCGTTCACGTAGCCGTAGCCGCCCAGGGTCTGGATGGCGGCGCTGCACACCCGCTCGGCCATTTCGCTGGCGAAGAGCTTGGCCATGGCGGCTTCTTTCAGGCAGGGGCGGCCGGCGTCGCGCAGGCTGGCGGCGTGCCAGATGAGCTGGCGTGCGGCTTCGATCTGCGTGGCGCAATCGGCGAGGCGAAAGCCCACGGCCTGCTGGTCGAAGATGGCGCCGCCGAAGGCTTGGCGCTCCTTGGCGTAGGTCACGGCCACGTCGAAGGCGCTGCGGGCCATGCCCACGCTCTGCGCGGCGATGCCGATGCGCCCGCCTTCGAGTGCGCCGAGCGCGATCTTGTAGCCCTCGCCTTCGGCGCCGATGAGGTTCTCGGCCGGGATGCGGCAGCTGTCGAAGTTGATCTGCGCGGTGTCGCTGCTGTGCTGGCCGAGCTTGTCTTCCAGGCGCGCGACGTTGTAGCCGGGCGCGTCGGTGGGCACGATGAACGCGCTCATGCCGCGCTTGCCGGCGCCCTTGTCGGTCACGGCGATGACGATGGCAACCTGGCCGTTCTTGCCGCTGGTGATGAACTGCTTGACGCCGTCGATCACGTAGCCGTCGCCGTCCTTGCGCGCGGTGGTGCGCAGGCTCGAGGCGTCGCTGCCGGCCTGCGGCTCGGTGAGGCAGAAGGCGCCGAGCATCTGGCCCTGGGCCAGCGGCTCGAGCCACTTCTTCTTCTGCTGCGCGTTGCCATAGCGCATGAGGATGGCGTTGACGGGGCAGTTGGTCACGCTGATGGCGGTGCTGGTGCCGCCGTCGCCGGCTGCGATTTCTTCAAGCACGAGTGCGAGCGTGAGGTAGTCGAGGCCCGCGCCGCCATGCTCCTCGGGCACGCAGATGCCGTAGGCGCCCAGCGCGGCCAGGCCCTGGTGCACTTCCTTCGGAAAGCTGTGATCGCGGTCCCACTTGGGGGCGTTGGGCCACAACTCGGCTTGCGAAAAATCGCGCACCGCGTCGCGGATGGCTTCCTGGTCTGCGCTGAGCAGCATGGCGTTGTCTCCAGTTCTTTCTTGTCGGTGGGTGCGAGGCTTACTTGCCGGCGCCCAGGTCCATGATCAGGCGCGCGGCCATGTACAGGCGGCGCGGAATCGCGCTGATGTCGACGTACTCGGCCTTGTCGCTGTGGTAGCCGAAGCCGGGCAGGCCCAGGCTTTCGATCACGGGCTTGCCCGAGAGCGCCGCGTAGGCCGCGTCGGTGCCGCCGCCGGTGCGCTCTTCGACGCCCACGGTGCCGCCGGCCTCCTTGTAGAAGACCACGGCCTTGTCGACCAGCTTCTTGCCGCCCTCGCCTGCGTTGAAGGCCGGACGGCCGCGCGTGACGAGCACCTTGACGTCGGCCTCGGGCAGCTTCTTCTGCTGTGCCTTCTCTTCGAGGGTCTTCATGGCGGCGTCGAAGTCTTCGTTGCGTGCGTAGCGCACGTCGGCGTTCAGCGTGGCGCTGGCCGGGATGATGTTCGACACGTTGCCGGCCTTGGCAATGGTCCAGTTGAAGCGCAGGTTCTTCGACTTGTCGTCGATGCTCATGGTGCGCAGCACGAGGTCGGAAGCCTCGACCAGCGCGTTCACGCCCAGCTCGGGCGCGGCGCCCGCGTGCGAGGCCTTGCCGGTGATGTTGACCTGCACGTAGGCGATGCCCGAGGTGCCGAGCGACATCTTTTCGTCGCCGGCGCTGGTGGGCTCGAACGAGAGCACGTAGTCGGCCAGCTTGGCTTCTTCCTGGATCAGGTCGCGCGAGCCGAAGGAGCCTTTTTCTTCGTCGGTGTTGAACAGCACGGTGATGGTGCCGTAGTCGCGCACGCCGTAGTCCTTGAGCAGCTTGAGCGTGTGCAGGATGACGGCGTTGCCGCCCTTGTCGTCGGCGATGCCGGGGCCGTAGGCCTTGTCGCCTTCGATGCGGAACGGCGCCTTGGCGAGCGTGCCCTTGGTGTAGACGGTGTCCATGTGCGACATGAGCAGCAGGTTCTTGCCGCCGCGGCCCTTGAGCTTGCCGACGATGTTGTCGCCGACCACGAGGCCGGCCGACTTGCTGCGTGTGACGGTGAAGCCGAGGTTCTTCAGTTCGCCTTCGAGGTACGCGCCGGCGGCGGCCATGCCTTCGGCGTCACCGGTGCCGGTCTCGATGTTGACGAGCTTCTCGAGCGTCTTGATCACCGCCGGCTGCTCGTCGGTGGCGGCCTGGAACAGCACGTTGTCGCGCTTCTGGGCCCAGGCGCCACCTGCCACGAAGGCGGTAGCGAGCACGGCGGCAACGGCGGTACGGTGAATGGATGGGCGCATGAAATCTCCTGCTCTACGCATGGTTTTGTTTGAACTGTCCGGGGTGGAAAACCGGCCGGCGCCCTCTCCCGGGCGCCGGCGGCTCCTGGCGTTATAGCAATTCGAGCGCGACGGCGGTGCCTTCGCCGCCGCCGATGCACAGCGTGGCGACGCCGCGCTTCTTGCCGCGCGCCTTCAGCGCGTGCAGCAGCGTGACCATGATGCGCGCGCCGCTGGCGCCGATGGGGTGGCCCAGCGCGCAGGCGCCGCCGTTCACGTTGACGATGTCGTGCGACACGTCGAGCTCGTGCATGAGGGCCATGGGCACGACGGCGAAGGCTTCGTTCACCTCCCACAGGTCGACGTCCTTCACGCTCCATCCGGTCTTGGCGAAGAGCTTCTGCACGGCGCCGACCGGCGCGGTGGAGAACCACTCGGGCTGCTGCGCGTGCGTGGCATGGCCGACGATGCGCGCCAGCGGCTTGGCGCCGATCTTCTTGGCGTGCGACTCGGTCATCATGACCAGCGCGGCGGCGCCGTCGTTGATGGACGAGCTCGATGCGGCGGTGATGGTGCCGTTTTCTTTCTTGAACGCGGGCTTGAGCGTGGGGATCTTGTCGAGCTTGACCTTGCCCGGGCCTTCGTCGATGGAGATGACGGTGTCGCCGCCGCGGCCCTTCACGGTGACGGGCGTGATCTCGTCCTTGAAGGCGCCCGATTCGGTGGCGGCCTTGGAGCGCTGCACGCTGGCGATGGCAAAGGCGTCCTGCTGCTCGCGCGTGAAGTTGTACTTGGCGGCGCAGTCTTCGCCGAAGGTGCCCATGGAGCGGCCCGGCTGGTAGGCGTCTTCGAGGCCGTCGAGCATCATGTGGTCATAGATCTTGTCGTGGCCCATGCGGTAGCCGCCGCGGCCCTTGAGCATGAGGTAGGGCGCGTTGGTCATGCTTTCCATGCCGCCTGCCACGATGACGTCGTGCGTGCCGGCCAGCAACAGGTCGTGCGCGAGCATCGCGGCCTTCATGGCCGAGCCGCACATCTTGCTGAGCGTGACGGCGCCCGCGCTGTCGGGCAGGCCGCCCTTGTAGGCCGCCTGGCGCGCCGGGGCCTGGCCCTGGCCGGCCATGAGGCAGTTGCCGAACAGCACTTCACCCACGCTCTCGGGCGCGATGCCGGCGCGCTCGACGGCCGCCTTGATGGCCGCGCCGCCCAGGTCGTGCGCGGAGAGGGACGAAAAGTCGCCCTGGAAGCCGCCCATGGGGGTGCGGGCGGCGCCGACGATGACGATGGATTCGGACATGGAGGTCTCCTTCAGGAATGTGAAAGTGAAATCAAAGACAAAACGAAAACGGAAACGGGCGGTCAGAAATGCGTCGCGTGGCCTTCGTGCTGGAAGCGTTGCGACTCTTCGTACGGGAACACATCGAGCATCTGGCCGGCCTGGATGCGTTCCTTGTGGTGCTGCCAGAAGGCGGCGTCGAGCAGGTCGGCGTGGTGCGCCATGAAGGCGGCGCGCACGTCCTTGTTGCCCAGCAGAAAGGGCTCGAAGGTCTCGGGGAACACGTCCTTCGGGCCGACCGAATACCAGACCTCGCCGCTCATCTCGTCTTCCTCGTTGCGCGGCGTGGGCACCTTGCGGAACTTGCAGTCGGTGACGTATTCGATTTCGTCGTAGTCGTAGAACACGACCTTGCCGCCGCGCGTGACGCCGAAGTTCTTCCACAGCATGTCGCCGGGGAAGATGTTGGCGGCCACCATGTCCTTGATGGCATTGCCGTACTCGATGACCGCGTGCTCCAGCTGGTCCTTGGCGCGCCGGGCCTGGGCCGGGCTCTCGGGATGGGCCAGCGCGTCGAAGGCTTCCTGCAGGTAGATGTTCAGCGGGATCATGCGGCGCTCGATGTAGACGTGCTTGAGCACGACCTCCATCTCCCCGTTGCCGTCGCGGTCGCCGATCTCGAGCTGGCTGGGCGCGAACTTGCGAATCTCTTCGATGAGCTCGGGCTCGAAGCGATCGAGCGGAAAGCCCACGTTGCTGTACTCGAGCGTGTCGGCCATGCGGCCCACGCGGTCGTGCTGCTTCACGAGCATGTACTTGCCCTTGATCTGCTCGCGCGTGGTGTCCTTCTGCGGCGGATAGAAGTCCTTGATGACCTTGAACACGAAAGGGAACGAGGGCAGGTCGAACACCAGCATGACCATGCCCTTGATGCCGGGCGCGATGCGAAAGCGGTCGCTCGAGTAGTTCAGGTGCGAGAGGAAGTCGCGGTAGAACAGCGTCTTGCCCTGCTTGGCCAGGCCGAGCGCGTTGTAGATCTCGGCGCGCGGCTTGCGCGGCATGAGCGAGCGCAGGAACTGCACCCAGGCCGAGGGCACCTCCATGTCGACCATGAAGTAGGCGCGTGCAAAGCTGAACAGCATCTGCAGGTCGTCCTCGCCGAACAGCGCCGCGTCGATGTAGAACTTGCCGTGGGTGTCGTGCAGGATGGGCAGCGAGAACGGGATCTCGGTGAAGCCGTTCATGATCTTGCCGACCACGTAGGCGCCCTTGTTCCGGTAGAACAGGCCCGACAGCACCTGCAGCTGGAAGTTGGCGCGCAGCTTGACCTGGTGGAAGCGGTTCAGGATGACGTGCGCCACGCGCTCGGCGTCGCGCCGCTTGTTGGCGTAGCTGCCCTGCAACGCGAAGTCGTCGAGCATCTGCTCAATGATGTCGGGCAGCGTGGCCTGCGAGGGGTAGTACGGCCGGTAGGTGGGTGCGCCGCGCGGCTCGATGTACTCGGTGCTGATGGCCGGTCGCACGAAGATGAAGTCGTTCTGGAAGTAGGCCCGGTGCAGGATCTTCGTGGTGACCGAGTTGAAGAAACTCTCGGCCAGCTCGGGCTGGTGATGGTTCACCAGCAGGCCGATGAAGTGCAGCTTCACCTGGTGCCAGACCTCCATGGGCTGGTCGCCGGCCTTGAACTCTTTTTCGAGCCGGGCCACGGCCTCGTTCACGCGCAGGTCGTAGAACTCGATGCGCTCGCGCTGCGCCCGCTGCTGGCCATGCCAGTCGGCGGTTTCGAAGCGGTGCTTGGCGCGCGCCGATTCGGCCCGGAACAGCCGGTAATGCCGGTTGAACCCGTCGATCATCGCCTTCGCGATGTCGTAGGCCAGCGGCGAATCGAGGCGCTGCGGGAACATGGCGGCAGTACCGACGGTGGCAGCGGCAGCGAACTCAGGCGGCTGGCGGCGTCTCGGTGCCTTCGGTACCGTCGGCACCCGCCTGCGCCGACGGCGAAACGCCTGCCGGCTTGCTCCACTTGTAGCGGATGCGCTGCACGGCGGCCTTGTAAATGGCGTCGAGCGGCTTGTCGCCCTCGACACTCAGGCCGAGGTCTTGCAGCAGGCCGTCGTGCACGCCGAAGGTCCAGCCGTGGATGCGCACCTTCTGGCCGCGCGCCCAGGCATCGACCATGACGGTGCTAACGGCCACGTTGACCACCTGCTCGGCCACGTTGAGCTCGCACAGCGCGTCGACGCGCACGTCTTCGGGCAGGCTGTCGAGCATCACGCTGTGGCGGTCGCGCACGTCCTGGATGTGGCGGATCCAGTTGTCGGCCAGGCCGATGCGCTTGCCGCTGAGCGCAGCTTTCACGCCGGCGCAGCCGTAGTGGCCGACGACCATGATGTGCTCAACCTTCAGGTGCTCGACCGCGAACTGGATCGCCGAGAGCGCGTTGAGGTCGGAGTGCACCACGATGTTGGCGACATTGCGGTGCACGAACACTTCGCCCGGCTCCAGGCCGGTGATCTGGTTGGCGGGCACGCGGCTGTCGGAACAGCCGATCCACATGTAGCGCGGCGTCTGCTGCTTGACAAGGCCGGTGAAGAAGCCGGGCCGGTCACGCTCCATCTGGGCGGACCAGGCACGGTTGTGGGCAAAGAGGTCGTCGAGGTTGTCGGAGGGCATGGTGGTCTATTGTCAGTGAGTCGTCGTGTCGGGCGTGTTCTCGCCACCTCGGGCGTCCTGGACGGCCTTGGCGGCCTTCTGGGCCTTGACCAGCGTGGCGCGGCCTTTTTTCTCGTGCTCGCGCACTTCGGCGAGGTTGGCCTGCAGTTCGGCCATCTGCGCCTCGAGCTGCGCGCGGTGGGCGCCGAGCACGCCCAGGAATTTTTCCAGCTGCGGCACGGTGTCGCGCGGGCTGTCGTACATGTCGAGGATGTCTTTCGCCTCGACCAGCGTCAGGCCCAGGCGCTTGGCGCGCAGCGTGAGCGTGAGCCGCGCCCGGTCGCGCGCGCTGTACACGCGCTGCAGGCCGGCCCGCTCCGGCGACAGCAGGCCCATGTCTTCATAGAAGCGGATGGCGCGCGTCGTGAGGTCGAACTCCTTGGCGAGCTGGCTGATGGTGAAGGTCTGCGCGGGCATGGGCGGCAAGGGTTGCGGGGGCGACAGCAGGTTGGCGGCGCATTCTCTACAATGTTGCCTCAACCCATGACGTTTACGTAAACGTCAATCATACATGAACCTCCTCGAACGCGAACTCCACTACCCCCTGGGCGACACCCTGCCCGCCGCCGGCGAAGCACTGGAAGTCGCGCCCGGCGTGCGCTGGATCCGCATGCGACTGCCCTTTGCGCTGGACCACATCAACCTCTGGCTGCTGCGCGACACGATCGACGGCGTCGAGGGCTGGACGGTGGTCGACTGCTGCATCGCGCACGACGAGGCCCGCGCGCAGTGGGAGCAGATTTTCGAGACGCAGCTGCAGGGCCTGCCGATCCTGCGTGTGATCGTGACCCACATGCACCCCGACCACATCGGCCTGGCCGACTGGTTGTGCCAGCGCTGGAACGTGCCGCTGTGGATCAGCGCCACCGACTACCACGTGGCACGCGTGCTGTGCAGCGCCGGCGACACGCTCGCGGGCGGCGACGCGGCGGCCGACTTCTTCGCCTCGCACGGGCTGACCAACCCCGAGTCGATCGCCAAGATCCGCGCGCGCACCAGCTACTACACGAACATGGTGCCCAGCGTGCCCGCCCGCTACGTGCGCATGATGGACGGCGACATCGTCCGCATCGGCGGACGCGACTGGCGCTGCATCAGCGGCTACGGCCATGCGCCCGAGCACATCGCGCTGTACTGCGCCGAGCCGAAGCTGCTGCTGGGCGGCGACATGATGCTGCCGCGCATCTCGACCAACGTGAGCGTGCACGCCGGCGAGCCCGAGGCCAATTCGCTGCGCCTGTTCCTGGACAGCATCGACAAGTTCAAGGCCCTGCCGGCCGACACGCTGGGCCTGCCCTCGCACGGCAAGCCCTTCACCGGCATCCACCGCCGCGTCGACCAGCTGCAGGAGCACCACCGCGACCGCCTGGCCGAGCTGCTCGAAGCCTGCCTCGCGCGGCCGATCACGGCGTCGGAGGGCCTGCCGATCCTGTTCAAGCGCGAGCTCGACCTGCACCAGATCACCTTCGCCATGGGCGAGACCGTGGCCCACCTGCACCTGCTGTGGTTCTCGGGGCAGGTGAAGCGCACGCTCGATGCCGACGGCATCTACCGCTTCGGCGCAGCCTGAGGCCCCCCCGGCTTTTCACTTCGCTTCGCTGCGTGTAACTCCACCCCCCGAGGGGGAGGCGCGGCTCGCCTTGGGGCGGCCCGGCGGCGGCCGCATAGACTCTGGGAATGACAATGTCGAACACGCTGGCTGAGCTGCGCGCCGGCCGGCTGGCTGGCGCACGACGACTGGACCTCTCGTGCGGACTCACCGAGTTCCCGCGCGAGATTTTTGCGCTCGCCGACACCCTCGAAACGCTGAACCTCACGGGCAATGCGCTCAGTGCGCTGCCGGACGACCTCGGCCGGCTGCACAAGCTGCGCGTGCTGTTCTGCTCCGAGAACCGCTTCACCGAACTGCCGGCCTCCATCGGCCAGTGCCGCCAGCTCGACATCGTGGGCTTCAAGGCCAACCGCATCGCCCACGTGCCCGCCGAGGCGCTGCCGCCCTCGCTGCGCTGGCTGATCCTGACCGACAACGCGCTCGAAGAATTGCCCGACACCCTCGGCGACTGCACCCGCATGCAGAAGCTGATGCTGGCCGGCAACCGCCTGCGCGCCCTGCCGCCGTCGGTGGCCCGCTGCCGGCAACTCGAGCTGCTGCGCCTGTCGGCCAACCGTTTCGAGGCGCTGCCCGAGTGGCTGCCCACCCTGCCGCGCCTGGCCTGGCTGGCCTGCGCGGGCAACCCGTTCGATGCGCCGACCGAAGACGCCGCCATCGACGCGCCCACCGTGCCGCACGTCGACTGGCGCGACCTCACGCTCGGCCCGAAGCTCGGCGAAGGCGCCTCGGGCGTGATCCACCGCGCCACGCTAGCCACGGCCGATGGCGCCGAGCTGCCCGTGGCGGTGAAGCTGTTCAAGGGCGCCGTCACCAGCGACGGCTGGCCGCACAGCGAGATGGCGGCCTGCATCGCGGCCGGCGCGCACCCGACGCTGATCGCCGCGCAAGGCCGCATCGACGGCCACCCCGACGGCACCGAAGGCCTGGTGATGGCGCTGGTGCCGCCCTCGTTCCGCACCCTGGCCGGCCCACCGAGCCTGGCCTCGTGCACCCGCGACGTCTACGCCGACGACGCGCGCTGGACGACCGACACCGCGCTGCGCATCGCGCGCGACATCGCGTCGGCCATGACGCACCTGCATGCGCGCGGCCTGCTGCATGGCGACCTGTACGCCCACAACATCCTGTGGCACGCGCAGGACGGCGGGCGGCTCGGCGATTTCGGCGCGGGCTGGATGACCGGCGCGCTCGACCCGGACCTGGCGAAGGCCCTGCAGGGCGTAGAAATGCGCGCCTTCGGCTGCCTGCTCGAAGAGCTGGCGGAGCGCTGCGACGATGCGGCTTCTTCTTCGCCCCTGACCACGCTCGCGGCGCGCTGCCTGCAAGCCGAGGTGGCGGCGCGGCCGTCGTTCGCCGAGGTGCTGTCGGTGCTGGACACCGCCGCGCCATGACGCGCCCCCGCTTCGTCGTCCCCATGCCCACGCGCGACGGCGTGAGCCCGAGCTGCGTGGCGCTGTCGCACGGGCCGTGGTCCACCATCGCCGAGTTTCTCGTCGAGCGCTTTCCCGCCATCTCGCGCGAGGCCTGGTTGTCGCGCATTGAAGCGAACGACGTGTGCGACGAGCACGGCGTGCCCGTCACCGCCACGCGGCGCTACGAATCGCCGCTGCGCGTGTACTACTACCGCGCGCTCGACGCCGAGACGCCCATCCCTTTCGAAGAACTGGTGCTACACCAGGACGACGACCTCGTGGTGGTCGACAAGCCGCCCTTCGTGCCTGTCACGCCCACCGGCAAGTACGTGCAGCAGAGCCTGCTGGTGCGCCTGAAGCGCAAGCTCGGGCTGGACGACCTCGTGCCGCTGCACCGGATCGACCGCAACACCTCGGGGCTGGTGCTGTTCTCGGTGCGCCGCGAGACGCGCGGCGCCTACCAGGCGATGTTTCCCGAGCGGCGCATCGACAAGCACTACGAGGCCGTCGTGCCGTGGCACGAGGGCGTGTCGTCGGTGCCCGCCGTGTACCGCAGCCGGCTGGTGGACGACGACCACTTCATGCGCATGCGCGAAGCGCCCGGCGAGCCGAACTCCGAGACCCGCATCGTGCTGCGGGAGGCGCGCGATGGCCATGCGCTGCTGGAACTCTCGCCCGTCACCGGCCGCAAGCACCAGCTGCGGGTGCACTGCCAGGCGCTGGGTTTGCCGATCGTGAACGATCCGTTCTATCCCACGCTGCAGCCTGCGGGGAACGACGACTTCGACAGGCCGCTGCAGCTGCTGGCGCGGTCGCTGTCGTTTATCGACCCGCTGAATGGCGCCTTGCGCACCTTCGAGAGCCCTCGCCGGCTGGCGCTGCCTTCTGCTCCTGCTGCCGCCTAGGTGACGCGGCGCGGGCGCGTCGCGGACTAAGCTTTCTCCTGACGGGAATTGAACTTCCTCTCTTCCACCACTCAGGAGACAAACGCACATGGACACCACCCAACTCTTCTCGCTGAAGGGCCGCAGCGCCTTGATCACCGGCGGCTCGCGCGGCATCGGCCGCATGATTGCCGAGGGCTTTCTGGCGCAGGGCGCGCGCGTGTACATCTCGGCGCGCAAGGCTGCGGCTTGCGATCAGACGGCGAAGGAGCTGTCGGCGTTTGGGCATTGCGTGTCGCTGCCGGCGGATGTTTCTACTGTGGAAGGGGCTCAGGCGCTGGTCGATGCTTATGCGAAGCATGAAGGGTCGCTGGACATCCTGGTCAACAACGCTGGGGCTGCCTGGGGGGCGCCTTATGAAGAGTTTCCGGAGAGCGGGTGGGACAAGGTCGTCGACCTGAACTTGAAGACGCCGTTCTTTTTGACCAAGGCGTTGACGCCGATGCTCAAGAAGGCGGCTACGGATCATCTGTCGAAGGTGATCAACATTGCTTCTATTGACGGGATTTCTGTGAATCCTCAAGAGACTTACTCGTATGCGGCGAGCAAGGCTGGGTTGATTCAGCTGACGCGGCGGATGGCGCTGCGGTTGGCGCAGGACCGGATCGTGGTGAGTGCGATTGCTCCTGGGGCGTTTGCTTCGGATATGAACAAGGATGCGCGGGATCATGGGGATGAGGTCAAGGGACGGATTCCTGCTGGGCGCATTGGTACTCCTGAAGATATGGCTGGTGCCGCTATCTACCTTGCTTCGCGGGCTGGGGACTATGTGATGGGGTCTACGTTGGTGGTGGACGGCGGGGTTACGCACGCTCGCTAGGTTTTTGGGTTCCGGGGCCGGGTCTCGGCCCGGCGGCCGACCTACTTTTCTTTGCTTCGCCAAAGAAACGTAGGCAAAAGAAAGGCGACCCTGCTGTCTGCGTCCCTACGCTTCGCTTCGGGCAACCTGCGGTGCTCGCGTTTCGCGGGGTCTCGCCCAAACTCGCTTCGCTCAAACAAGGGCGAGCCCTGATCCGCGAAACGCTGCGCTCCTCGGCGCATACAGAAGGGGTTGGGATACCAACGGGCCATCGCTTCGCTCGGCCAGTGGGCCGCAGCAGGCGCTTTGCGCCTGCTGCGGCTGGGATTGGTAGCGGCGTTAGTTGGAACGCGAACGCAGGCGCGAATGCAGATGTGCTTGCGAGCACCAGCACCAGCACCAGCACGGGCACGGGCACGGGATTCGGCTGTTGGATATTCCCGGGCCGAGCGAAGCGACGGCCCGCATTCCCCCTCCCCTCTGGCTGCGCCGAGGAGCGCAGCGTTTCGCGGATCAGGGCTCGCAGCTGTTTGAGCGAAGCGAGTTCTGCGAGACCCCGCGAAACGCGAGCACCGCAGGTTGCCCGTAGCAAAGCGAAGGGTCGCAGACAGTGGGGTCGCCTTTTCTTTGCTTACTTTCTTTTGGCGAAGCAAAAGAAAGTGAGTCGCCCGCCGGGGCGAGACCCGGCCCCGGGAAGCAAAGGAACACAGTCAGCCCCACCGAGGCACAGCCTCATCCTTCAACTGCTGCCTCAGCACCCCATAGTCAGGCACCACGCTTTCAACGGTCTCCCAAAACCGATGCGAGTGATCCATCACCCGCAGATGCGCCAACTCATGCGCAACAACGTAGTCGATCACCGGCAGGCGAAAGTGAATCAACCGCCAGTTCAGCCGAATCGACCCATCCGCACTCGCACTCCCCCACCGCGTAGCAGCGTTGGACAGCGACAGCTTTTGCCATGACACCCCCAGCAGCGGCGCAAAGTGATCCAGCCGCTCGATGAACAGCTTGCGCGCCTGCCGCATCAACCAGGCCTGCGCCGCATCCCGAATCTGCGAAGGCGCAGCGTTCTGCGCCACAGCCAGCCGCAGCGTCCGCGGCCCACCGCCTTCGACAGCAGGATCGAGCGTCCCGCCCACACTGGCAAACCCGTGCTTCGGATCGAGCCGGATCACCACCAGTTCGCCAAGAAAAGGAAACTCCGCCCCATCTTCCCAAGCAATCCGCGTCGCCTCAACACGTGCATTGCGTTGCTGCGTCTCCGCCAGCTTGCGCAAAATCCAGTCGGCCTTCTCACGCACCGCCGCATCGACATCGCGCAGCGTGACCCACCGCGGCGCCCGCACCGACAGTCCTTCGGCACCAACCAGAAAACCGATGGTCTTGCGCTGCCCCCGCTTGAACTCGTAGGCCACCCGCGCCGACCCCAGAACCACTTCACGCGTGGCCTGCGGATGTGTGAAATTCGCCAGCGTCAGCGTGTCAGCCAACGGCACCGCAGGACGCGGATCAACGGGTCCGACAGGTGAAGGCGCGACAGCCACCACCGGCGCGGGAGCAGCAGGTGGCACAGGCGCAGGCGCCTTCTTCCGCGGCCGCCGCGGCGGCGCAGCAGCAGGCGCCGGCGTGCTCCCCAGCCCCTCGAAGAGGTCCATCGTGAACTGCAGCATTCCCCGCATGTCGGGCCCGGGTCTGAGGGTGGCGCGTCAGCCCGCTTCGCGCGGCAACGTCTGCTGCGGCTGCGCCGGGGTGTCGCTGTAAGCCTCGGGGTCGAGGCGGCGCATCTCGGCCTCGATCCAGGCTTCGACTTCGCGCATCAGCTCATCGGGCTTGCGGCCCACGCTCGAGATCGCCGGGCCGATCGACACGTCGACCACGCCGGGGCGCTTGATGAAGGCCTTGCGCGGCCAGACCTTGGCCGAGGTGACTGCGATCGGGATCACGGGCACGCCGGTCTCGCAGGCCAGGCGCGTGCCGCCGCTCTTGTAGGTGCCCTTCTGGCCACGCGGAATGCGCGTGCCTTCGGGGAACATGATGATCCAGATGCCCTGCGCGAGCAGCTTGCGGCCCTGATTCACCACCTTGTTGAACGCCTGCGCGCGCTGGCTCCGGTCGATGTGGATCATGTCCAGCCGCGCCATCGCCCAGCCGAAGAACGGCACGTAGATCAGTTCCTTCTTGAAGACGAAGGCCAGCGGATGCGGCATCAGCGTGGGCATGAGGAAAGTCTCGAGCGTGGACTGGTGCTTCACCAGCAGCACCGCGCCGGCGAGTTGGTCGGTCGGCAGGTTTTCCATGCCGGTCACGCGGGTCTTGATGCCCAGCAGCACGCGCGCGCCACCGATGGCCCAGCTGAGCCATTGCTCGGCCATCCAGTACAGCGGAATGCCGCGCTTCCAGAGCGAGCTGACGCACATGATGATGCCCCAGGGCACCACGGTGACAAGCATCCACAGGGCGTGGAGAACGGAACGGATAAACGCCATCAGACAGCCACCTGCAGTGCAGCCCGCGCTTCGCGCGCGAGCAGAAAGTCGACAAAGGCGGCGAGGTCTTCATGCACCCTCGTGTCCGCCGGATATTCGGGAGGCAGCGGGTGGACCCCGCGGCACGCCGCGCCCATGCCCGTGAGCAGGAGGTGCGGTTCGCAGCCGGCAGCAGCGCCGGCCTGCAGATCGCGCAGGCTGTCGCCCGCGGTGGGCACGCCCTTCAGGTCGATGCCGAAGCGGTCGCCGATCTGCAGGAACAGCCCCTCCTTGGGCTTGCGGCAGTCGCAGCCTTCGTCGGGGCTGTGCGGGCAATAGAACACCGCATCCACCTTGCCGCCCACGGCCGCGAGCATCTTGTGCATCTTGGCGTGCATGGCGTTGAGCGAGGCCATGTCGAACAGCCCGCGGCCCAGGCCCGACTGGTTCGACGCGACCACCACATGCCAGCCCGCATGGTTCAGGCGCGCCACGGCCTCGAGCGCACCGGGCAGCGGCGTCCACTCGATGTCGCTCTTGACGAAATCTTCGCGGTGCACGTTGATCGTGCCGTTGCGGTCGAGGATGACGAGCTTCATGGCGGAACCGCTCCTGGTGGAGGGATGGGGCACGGGGTCAGACAGCCAGCCGCTCGAGCTGCGCCACGCGGTTCATCGCGCTGTGCAGCGACATCAGCAGGCCCAGGCGGTTCAGCCGCAGGTCGGCCTGCTCGGCATTCACCATCACGTCCGTGAAGAACGCATCGACCGGTTCGCGCAGCGCGGCCAGCGTCTGCAGCGAGCCGGTGTAGTCGCCCGCATCGAACTGGGCGTTGGCAGCGGGCACGACCTGCGCCATGGCGGCGTGCAGCGCCTTCTCGGCCGGCTCCTGCAGCAGCAGTTCGCTCACGTGCGCGTCGGCCTCGGGCGCCTTCTTCAGGATGTTGCCGATGCGCTTGTTGGCGGCGGCCAGCGCGGCGGCGGCGGGCAGTGCGGCAAAGGCGCGCACGGCCGCCAGCAGCTTGGGCACTTCGCCCAGGCGCTGCGGCAGCGGCGCCAGCACGGCATCGACTTCCTGCGCGCTCGCGCCCTGCTCGCGCAAGCTGCCGGCGAGGCGGTCGAGAATGAAATCGCGCAGCTCGACCGTGGCCTTGCTGCTGTCGAAGCCATCGATGGCGCTGAACTGCGCGGCGGCATCCTGCAGCAGGGCGTCGAGCCCCAGCGCGAGGTCTTTCTCGATCAGCATGCGGATCACGCCCAGCGCGTGGCGGCGCAGCGCGAACGGGTCGCGGTCGCCGGTGGGCAGGTTGCCGATGCCGAACATGCCGACCAGCGTCTCGAGCTTGTCGGCCAGCGCCACCACGAGGCCCACGCTGTTGCGCGGCAGCTCGTCGCCGGCGAAGCGTGGCTTGTAGTGGTCTTCGATGGCGTCGGCCACGGCGGCGTCGAGGCCGTCGTGCAGCGCGTAGTAGCGGCCCATCGTGCCCTGCAGCTCGGGGAACTCGCCGACCATGTCGGTCACGAGGTCGGCCTTGGCCAGTTGGGCGGCCTGGGTCGCCTGCGCAGCCAGCGTGGCGTCGCCGAGCTTTTCGGCAATGCCGCGCGCGATGTGCATCACGCGCTGCACGCGTTCGCCCTGCGTGCCGAGCTTGTTGTGATAGACCACCTTGCCCAGCGACTCGACGCGCGAGGCCAGCGATTTCTTGCGGTCCTGGTCGAAGAAGAACTTGGCGTCGGCCAGGCGCGGGCGCACGACGCGCTCGTTGCCGCCGGTCACGGCGCTCGCGTCGTCGGGGCTGATGTTGCTGACGACGAGGAACTTGTTGGTGAGCTTGGCTTGCGCGTCGAGCAGCGGGAAGTACTTCTGGTTGGCCTTCATCGTGAGGATGAGGCACTCCTGCGGCACTTCGAGGAACTCGCGCTCGAAGCTGCAGACCAGCACGTTGGGGCGCTCGACCAGTGCCGTGACTTCGTCGAGCAGCGCATCGTCGTGGATCGGCACCGAGCCGCCGCCCACCGTCACGGCAGCGGCCGCGAGCTGGCGTGCGATTTCGGCGCGACGCGCTTCAAAGCTGGCGATGACGGCGCCGTCGTCCTGCAGCTGCAGGGCGTAGCTGTTGGCATCGCGCAGCACCACGGGGTCGACCGCCGCCTCGAAGCGGTGGCCGTGCGTTTCGCGGCCGGCCTTCAGGCCCAGCGCCTCGATGGGCACCACGGTGTCGGCATGCAGCGCCACGAGGCCGTGCGCGGGGCGCACGAAGCTCACGCTGCTCCAGCCTGGCAATTCGCAGCCGCTTTCGAGCTGGTAGCTCATGACCTTGGGGATCGGCAGCTTGGCGATGGCTTCGGCCAAGGCTTTTTGCAGGCCTTCGGCCAGCGTGGCGCCCTTGGCGGTGCTTTCGTAGAACAGGGCTTCGGCCTTGCCGTCCATGGCGCGCTTGAGGCCCGGCACAGCCGAGGCGTCGGCGCCGAGCGCGGCCAGGCGCTTGAGCAGCGCGGGCGTGGGCTGGCCCGAAGCGTCGAGCCCCACGGCCACGGGCATGAGCTTTTGCGACACGGCCTTGTCGGCGGCGCGCTCGGCCACGTGCGTGAGGTGGGCGGCCAGGCGGCGCGGCGACGCGTAGGGCGTGAGCACCGAGCCGGCCTCGGCCAGGCCTTGGGCCACGAGCTGGTCGCGCAGCACGCCGGCGAACGCCTCGCCGAGCTTCTTCAGCGCCTTGGGCGGCAGCTCTTCGACAAACAGTTCAACCAGCAGGGAGTTCTTGTTGTTCATGGGGGTCGTCATCGCTCAGGCGGCTTTCTTCGGGGGCATCTGCGCCACCCACTCGCGCGGGGCCATCGGGAAGCCCAGGCGCTCGCGGCTGTCGTAGTAGCTCTGCGCCACGCTGCGCGCGAGGTTGCGGATGCGGCCGATGTAGGCCGCGCGCTCGGTCACGCTGATCGCGCCGCGCGCGTCCAGCAGGTTGAAACTGTGCGCAGCCTTGAGCACCTGCTCGTAGGCCGGCAGCGCGAGCTGCTCGGTCATGAGGTGCTTGGCCTGCTTTTCGTGCGCGGCGAAGGCGGTGAAGAGGAACTCGGCGTCGCTGTGCTCGAAGTTGTAGGTCGACTGCTCGACCTCGTTCTGCTTGTAGACGTCGCCGTAGCTCAGGCCGTCGGTCCACGTGAGGTTGTAGACGTTGTCCACGCCTTGCAGGTACATGGCCAGGCGCTCCAGGCCGTAGGTGATCTCGCCGGTGATGGGCTTGCAGTCGATGCCGCCGACCTGCTGGAAGTAGGTGAACTGCGTCACTTCCATGCCGTTGAGCCAGACCTCCCAGCCCAGGCCCCAGGCGCCGAGCGTGGGGTTCTCCCAGTCGTCTTCGACGAAGCGGATGTCGTTCTTCTTCAGGTCGAAGCCCAGGGCCTCGAGGCTGCCGAGGTAGAGCTCGAGGATGTTGCTGGGCGCGGGCTTGAGCACGACCTGGTACTGGTAGTAGTGCTGCAGGCGGTTGGGGTTCTCGCCGTAGCGGCCGTCCTTGGGGCGGCGGCTGGGCTGCACGTAGGCGGCCTTCCAGGGCTCGGGGCCGAGCGCGCGCAGGAAGGTGGCGGTGTGCGAGGTGCCCGCGCCCACTTCCATGTCGTACGGTTGCAGCAGCGCACAGCCCTTGTTGGCCCAGTACGACTGCAGTTTGAGAATGATTTGCTGGAAGGTCAACATGAAGCTGGCCGGCGTCGGGGGCCGGACATTGGACGGGACGGTGGCGCGGCACAGGCCGCGAAAGGCGACGATTTTACGTTCGCGGGAGGGCATCTCTCCCACAGCCGCTCGGGATGCCGGCTGCCGCGTCAGCCCGTGCGGCTGTGGGACAAAGCCCGGCCCCGCACGCTTTTTTGCGTTTCCCGCCGCTTTCGGCACTTTCCTGCGCTTTCCCCCTCTCTCACTGCATGGCACCGCCCCACATCGGCCCCGACACCCCGTTTTTCATCGTGCTCAATGCCGGCTCCGGCAGCGAAGACGCCGCGCAGGCCCGGCAGGTCATCGACGACGCCTTTGCCGCGGACGGCCGGCGGCACCGCGTGTTCCTCGTGGACGGCCCCGGCCGCGTGCAGGCGCTGGCGCGCGAGGCGGTCGAACGTGCCCGGGCCGTGGGCGGCGTGGTGGTGGCCGCGGGCGGCGACGGCACCATCAACGCCGTGGCCCAGGCCACGCTGGGCAGCGGCTGCCCCTTCGGCGTGCTGCCGCAGGGCACCTTCAACTACTTCAGCCGCACGCACGGCATTCCGCGCGACACGGCGCAGGCGCTGCAGGTGCTGCTCACGCAGCAGCCGCGGGCGGTGCAGGTGGGGCTGGTGAACGACCGCGTGTTCCTGGTCAACGCCAGCATGGGCCTGTATGCCGACCTGCTGGAAGAACGCGAAAGCCACAAGGCACGCTTCGGCCGCCACCGCTGGATCGCCTTCTACTCGGGCGTGCTGACGGTGCTGCGCGGGCGGCATCGCCATTGGCAATTGCGCATCGCCTCGCACGGCCACGAGCGCGACATCCGCACGCCTACGCTGTTCGTGGGCAACAACCCGTTGCAGCTGATGCAGGCAGGCGTCGACCACGCCGAGGCGCCCGAGCAGGGCCGGCTGACCGCGGTGGCGCTCAAGCCGGTCGGCCTGCTGGCGATGCCGGGGCTGCTGGTGCGCGGCGCGCTCGGGCGGCTGGGCGACGCCGACGAGGTGCTGAGCTTTCCCTTCGAGTCGATGACGGTGAAGGCCGGCCGGCTGCGCACGCCGCGCCGCGTGAAGATCGCCACCGACGGCGAGATCGACTGGGTCGACATGCCCCTGCTGTTCCGCGTGGCGCCCGACCCGCTGTGGCTGGTGCGGCCCGACAGCGCGCCCGAGCTGGAGGCGGCACGGCCATGAGCTGCCTGCTGCAAGTGTCCGACCCGCACTTCGGCACCGAGCAGCCCGAGGTGCTGCAGGCGCTCGAACGCCTGGCGCACGCGCTGGCGCCGCAGGCGGTGCTGCTGTCGGGCGACATCACGCAGCGCGCCACGCGCCGCCAGTTCGCGGCGGCGCGCGCCTTCGCCGACCGGCTGGCGGCGCCGGTGGTGGCGATTCCGGGCAACCACGACATCCCGCTGTTCCAGCTGGCGGCGCGCGTCTTCTCGCCCTACGACCGCTACACCGAGGCCTTCGGCCCCGACCTGGAGCCGGTGTTCGCCTGCGACGACTGGCTGGTGGTCACGGTCAACACGACGCGCTGGTACCGGCACGAGGACGGCGAGGTGTCGCCCGCACAGGTCGAGCGCGTCGCGGCGCGGCTGGCACAGGCTTCGCCCCGGCAGGTGCGCGTGGTCGTGACGCACCAGCCGGTGCTGGTGACGCGGCCCGAAGACCAGCAGAACCGACTGCACGGGCGCGCGGCGGCGGTGGCGCGCTGGACGGCGGCGGGCGCCGACCTGATCGTCGGCGGCCACATCCACCTGCCTTTCGTGCGCCCGCTGGACGAGCGTTTTCCGGGCTGCCCGCCCACGGCCTGGGCGGTGCAGGCCGGCACCGCCGTGTCGACGCGCGTGCGCTGGGATGCGCCGAACTCGGTGAACGTGCTGCGCGCGGAGGCGTCCGGCGACGGCGCGCAGCGCGTGTGCGTGGTCGAGCGCTGGGACCATTCGGCGGCAGACAAAGCCTTCACGCGCGTCGACCTATTGCGGCTTCCGCTTGCCAGCCGCGCGGCGGCCCCTTAGGGTTGCGCCGCATGCCTCCTGCGGACACCCTTCTTCTTTTTTCTTCAGCCCCCTTGGTTCTTCTTGCACAGCAGCTGGGCGAACACGCCCTGGCCTGGTTCGCGCTCGCGCTGACCGTGTCGGTGCTCGGCGCCGGCCTCGCCTGCCGGATGCTGCAACGGCGCCATCCGCTGCCCGACACCGGCGAGCCTGACGAATCGCGGCTGGCGCTCGGGCTGGGCCTGGGTTTCGTGCTGATCCTTGCTGCGGCGGTGCTGGTCGCGTGGATTGCCTCGCACCTGGGCGACGGCCGCACCATGGGCCGCGCCGACCAGGCGCTGGCCGACGCCATCGCCGCCCATGTGCCGTGGGGCGCGCTCGTGAGCTTCAGCTGGCTCACGCACCTGGGCGACGCGCAACTGCTCGCGCCGGTGTGCGGGCTGGTCGCGCTGCTGCTGTGGCGCAACGCGCACCGCGGGCTGGCGCTGGGCTGGGTGACCGCGCTCGGCGGCATCGTGGTGCTGAACCCCGCGCTCAAGCACATCTTTGCGCGGGCCCGGCCGGTGCACGACCACGGGCTGGCGCTGGAGACGAGTTTCAGCTTTCCCAGCGGCCACAGCGCGGGCGCGATCGTGAGCTACGGGATGCTGCTGTACTTGGCGCTGCGGCTACTGCCGGCGCGCTGGCATGTGCCGGCCGCCATGGCCTCGGTGGCGGCCATCGTCACCATCGCCTGCAGCCGGATCTTCCTGCAGGTGCACTTCGCGAGCGATGTCGCGGCCGGCCTGCTGACCGGCCTGGGCTGGCTGCTCGTGTGCGTGAGCAGCCTGGAATACGCGCGGCACCGCAAGCGCCGCACCGCACGCTGACCGTTGATCAGTATTCCCAGAAGATGCGCTGAAGCTCTTTGGTGTTGTTGGTCTTGGTCAAGGCCACCATCGCCAGGATGCGCGCCTTCTGCGGGCGCAGATCGTGCGCCACCACCCAGTCGTACTTGTCGTCGGGCTGCTCGGCATTGCGGATCACGAAGCCGTCGGGCACGCGCGAGCTGCGGATGACGACCACGCCGTCGGTGCGCGCCTTCTGCAGGTTCGGCACGATGCGGTCGGCCACCGAGCCATTGCCCGTGCCGCCGTGGATCAGCGCCTTGGCGCCGCTCTTGGCGATCGCGTCGATGGCCACCGAGGACACGCCTTCGTAGCCCATCGCGATCTCGACCGGCGGCAGCGCGGTGATGGTGTCGATGTTGAACTCCGAGTTCGTGGTGTGGCGCTTGACCGGCGCGCGGAACCAGTAGTTCTTGCCCTCGACGATCATGCCCAGCGGACCCCACTGGCTGGAGAACGCGCTGGTCTTGATGTTGACGTTCTTGCTCACGTCGCGGCCGGTGTCGATGTTGTCGCCCATCGTCACCAGCACGCCCTTGCCCATTGCGTCCTTGCTGCCCGCCACGTTCACCGCGTCGTACAGGTTGAGTGCGCCATCGGCCGACAGGGCCGTGCCCGGGCGCATCGAGCCGACCACCACGATCGGCTTGTTGGTGTGCACGGTGAGCGTCAGGAAGTAGGCGGTTTCTTCCAGCGTGTCGGTGCCGTGGGTGATGACGATGCCGTCCACGTCCGACTGCTTGGACAGCGCCGAGACGCGCTTGGCCAGCGTCATCAGGTTGTCGTTGGTGAGGCTTTCCGATGCGACCTGGAACACCTGCTCGCCGCGCACGTTGGCGACCTTGGCCAGCTCGGGCAGGCCGGCGATCAGCTTCTCGACGCCGACCTTGGCGGCCGCGTAGGTGGCGCTGTTGACGGCCGACGCGCCGGCACCGGCGATGGTGCCGCCGGTCGCCAGGATCACCACGTTGGGCAGCGCCTGCTGGGCCTGCGCGAGCGCGCTGGCCGCGAGCAGTGCGGCACCGGCCGCAAAGGCACGGAAATGGGTAGAAAAGTACATACGGGCTCCTTGGTTTGAGGATGATTTCTCGAGGCGGCGAGGAAGATACATGAACCATGCCCGCATGCCATGCCGCTGCATGCCGGCATGGCATGCGGTCATGCGCCGGCCTTAGAGGGCCAGCAGCCAGCCCGCTACCGCCGCCAGCCCGACGACCCACACCGGCGACAGGCGGGCGTAGACCAGCAGCCCGAACGCCGCCAGCGCCAGCCCGAAGTCGGCCTTCGAGTGGATGGCGCTCGTCCACACCGGGTCGTAAAGCGCGGCGAGCAGAACGCCGACAACCGCCGCATTCACGCCCGCCATCGCGCGCTGGACGCCATCGCGCTGGCGCAGCGTCTCCCAGAACGGCAGCGCCCCCACCACCAGCAGGAAGGCCGGCAGGAAGATGGCCAGCAGCAGCGCCCCGCCGCCCAGCCAGCCCCCGAACGGCCCCTGCATGGCGGCGCCGAGGAAGGCCGCGAAGGTGAACAGGGGCCCCGGCACGGCCTGGGCTGCGCCGTAGCCCGCCAGGAACACGTCGTTCGAGACCAGGCCCGTCGGCACCACGCCCGCCTGCAGCAAGGGCAACACGACATGGCCGCCGCCGAACACCAGCGCGCCCGATCGGTAGAAGGACGCGATGACGGACAGCGGCGGCCAATCCGTCGCCGCGGCCAGCATCGGCAGTGCGATGAGCAGCGCGGCGAACAGGCCCAGCAGCGCGGCGCCCGTCGCCTTGCTCACGCCGTGGTCGTGGTGTTGCGCAGCGGGCAGGTGGCCGGGCGGCAGCGCCCATCGGCCGACAACGCCCCCGGCGACGATGGCGGCGATCTGCCCCATGGCCGAAGGCACCGCGAGCACCAGCAGCGCCGCGACGATGGCCACGCCCGCGCGCAGCCGGTCGGGGCACAGCGACTTCGCCATGCCCCACACCGCCTGCGCGACGACGGCCACCGCGACGACCTTCAGCCCGTGTACCGCGCCCGATTGCGCCAAGCCTGCCCAGTGCGTGACGCCGGCCGCAAAGAGGATGAGCGCCACGGCGGACGGCAGCGTGAAACCGAGCCACGCCGCCAGCGCCCCGCCCCAACCAGCGCGGCCGAGCCCCAAGGCGATGCCAACCTGGCTGCTCGCAGGCCCGGGCAAGAACTGGCACAGCGCCACGAGGTCGGAGTAACTCTTGTCGTCGAGCCACTTGCGGCGCTCCACGAACTCCGTGCGGAAGTAGCCCAGGTGCGCCACCGGTCCGCCGAAGGAGGTCAGGCCCAATTTCAGGAAAGCGAGAAAGACCTCGAGCACCGAGCCCCTGGCAGGCGAGGCGCCCGCGCCGTCAATGGCCGGTGGCGGGGCGGCGGGCTTGGGGCGGTGGTGGTGCTTCATGGACGACGACGTCGAATGCGCATCCGCCGGTGCGCCTCAGCCCCGGGTGCGCCCAGGCCGGAAGAAGACCGCGCCGAGCGCGACGATCGCCAGCGCCGCGATCCACAGCGGCCACAGGCCGAAGGGTGCGACCCAGCGCGCGAAGGGCGTGAGCCCGCGCCGGCCCTCGACCGGCGCTTCGAGCACGCCGCGCGTGAGACGCGGCAGCTGGTGCGTGACGCGGCCCGCGGCGTCGATCACCACGGTGGCGCCGGTGTTGGTGGACCGCACCATCGGCCGCGCGAACTCGAGCGCACGCATGCGCGAGATGGCCAGGTGCTGGTCGATGGCGACCGAGTCGCCGAACCAGGCGATGTTGCTGACGTTGAGCAGGACGGTCGGTGCCGTGGCCTCGTCGCGGAAGTTCGCGCCGATCTCGTCGCCGAACAGGTCTTCGTAGCAGATGTTGGGCGCGATGCGCTGGCCCTGCCAGACGAAGGGCGCCTGTGCCAGCCCGCCGCGCTCGAAGTCGCCCAGCGGGATGCTCATCATGCGGATGAACCAGCGAAAGCCCGGCGGAATGAACTCGCCGAAGGGCACGAGGTGGTGCTTGCTGTAGGCGTAGGGCTGCGCCGCGCCACCGGGCATGAAGCCGAGCACGGCGTTGCGGTAGGTGCCCGGCCCGTCGCCGAGCGGCAGGCCGACGATGGCGGCCTGCTGCGAGCCCGGCTGGCCGTAGCGTTCCTGGATGCTGTCGAGGTAGCCGGCGGGCAGCTGGCGCGGCAGCAGCGGCAGCGCCGTTTCGGGCGTGACCACGAGTTGGGCCTTGGCGTCGCGCAGCTGTTCGGCGTACCAGCGCAGCGCGGTTTCGATGCCGCCGCCGGGAATGAATTTCTCGTCCTGCGGGATGTTGCCCTGCAGCAGTGCGACCTGCAGCGTGCCGGCAGTGCCCTGCGCGCCGCGCGCATCGGCAGGCAGCGGCGAGACAACGTTGGGCAGCACGAAAACCGCGGCGAGCAGCATCGCGGCCAGCGCCGTCGGCACCACGCCACGCAGCGGCAGCCGCCGCGCGACCAGCGCCACGGCCAGTGCCGCGGCGGCGCCGATGCCGTACACGCCGACCCACGGCGCCAGCGCGGCCAGCGGGCCGTCGACATGGGCGTAGCCACCTGCGCCCCAGGGAAAGCCGGTGAACCAGCTGCCGCGCACGAGCTCGGCCAGCGTCCACAGCGCGGCGAACACGAAGGCGCCCGCGATGCGCCCTGCCGGCCCGCGCACCACGAACCAGGCGCAGGCCACGGCGTAGTAGAGCCCGAGCGCCGCCGCCAGCGCGAGCACGGCGATCACCGCCAGCGGCGCCGGCAGCCCGCCGTAGGTGTGCATCGAGATGAAGAGCCACCAGAAGCTGCCGGTGAGCCAGGCGGTCGCGAACACCCAGCCGTGCAGGCCGGCGCGGCGCCAGCCCGCGCCTTGGGCGCGCAGGCCGTCGAGCAGCCAGACCAGCCCCGCCAGCGACAGCAGCTGCAGCCACCACAGCGGACGGCCGTCGCCCGGCCAAGCGATGGACAGGGCCTGCGCCACGCCCGCCAGGCCGAAGCCGAGCAGGCGAAGCAGCCCGGAGGCGGCGGAGGAAGGGGGAGAAGTGGGCGAGACGCGGGCCGGGGCCGCTGCTGCGGGCGCCGGCATCAGTCGGCCGCGTCGCCGCCGCGCGCCGGCGACACCCGGAACCAGCGCACCGCGCCGCCCTTGGTGTGCAGCACCACGAAGTCGAAGCCGCCGATGGCGTGGTGCTCGCCGCGCTTGGGCACGTGGCCCATCTCGTGCGCGATGAGTCCGCCGATGGTGTCGAAGTCTTCGCTCAGCTGTTCTTCATTGAAGACGATGCCGAAGGCCTCGGCCACGCGCTCGATGGGCGTGTCGCCCGAGACGCGGTAGGTGTGGTCGGCCAGGCCGAAGATGTCGCCCTCGTCCTCGGCGATGTCGAACTCGTCTTCGATCTCGCCGACGATCTGCTCGAGCACGTCCTCGATGGTGATGAGGCCGGCCACGCGGCCGAACTCGTCGATGACGATGGCCAGGTGGTTGCGGTTGCCGCGGAACTCGCGCAGCAGGTCGTTCAGGCCCTTGCTCTCGGGCACGAAGGTGGCCGGGCGCAGCAAGGCGCGGATGTTCAGGCCCGGCGCGCGCTGCAGCTTGAGCAGGTCCTTCGCGAGCAGGATGCCGATGATGTTTTCTTTTTCGCCCTCGTAGACCGGAAAGCGCGAGTGCGCGGTCTGGATCACGGCGTGCAGCAGCGCGTCGAAGGGCGCGTCGATGTTCACGAGGTCCATGCGCGGCGCCGCGACCATCACGTCACCGGCCGTCATGTCGGCCATGCGCAGCACGCCTTCGAGCATCACGCGCGATTCGGCGCCGATCACCTCGTTGTCCTCGGCATCGGCGAGGGTTTCGATCAGCTCGTCGCGCGAATCGGGGCCGGGGTGGATGAATTCGGCGAGCTTCTGGAGAAAGCCACGCTTGTCTTCCCGTTCAACGGGAGCGCGTTCAGGGTGAGGGTCGGCCACTGCGGGAGGGCGGAGTTGAAGAGAGACAAGGATAACGGATTGCGCATGACAGGCTCTACCGTCCGGCCGGCATAGGCCGGCCCTGCCCGCTCAGGGCGCCGATTTGCTTCTTGCGTCGCGCATGCCGCTGCGCACTTCCTGCAGGCTCGCCAGGAAGGCCCAGAACTGCTTGGCGCGGCTCTTGAGCGCGAAATCGACCGCGGCGTAGTGCTCCAGCGCGATCTCGCTCATGCGGCTGTCGAAGGTGGCGGTGGGCAGCTGCAGGTGCGCCTCCGACTCGGAGCCGCTGCGCACCACGGTGGCGCCGGCGTTGCGGGCGATCTTGAGCATGGCCGCGTTTTCGCTCAGCGCATGGATGAAGAGCATGCCCACGCCTTCGTTGCGCGCGGCAACCACGGCGCGTTCGAACAGGCGCGCACCATAACCGCGGCCGCGGGCGTGCGACGACACGGACACGCCGAATTCGGCGCAGTCGCTGTGCTGGTCGCCGGGTGCGTAGGCCACGTGCGCCATCGCGATCAGGTCGAGGCGGCGGTTGTAGATGCCGAACAGTTCGTCACGGTCGAAGTCCAGGCCTTCGACATAGCGCAGGACCTGCTCGTCGGCCGCGGCATAGCCGAAGCGCAGATAGCGGTCGTGCGGCGTCAGGTCCAGCAGGTGGCGCGCGATGCGTTCGCGTTCGCGCGGGCCGATCGAACGGATCGGCACCATGACGGGTGGGGGCGCGCTGACGGCGCGCGGTTGCGCCTCAACCATCGGCGCCTTCAGGAAAGAGCCGAGGCCGAGAGACGCTTTGAGGAGGGTCTTGGCGGTAAGCATGGCTCCAATGTAAGGGTTTTCCCTTAATCACCAAGCCCGCAAGGACACTTTCTGGACGCATTCGTGACTCGATACCAGAGTGCGTGGTGTTTCCGCAACCAATTTGTGGTTAAACGGGCACAGATGTTGTGGCTTTGACACGATCGAGCACGAAGCTGGTCTTGCAGTCTTCGACGCTGGGGTGCTTCAGCAGGGTGTCCATGATGAAGCGGCTGTAGTGCGCCATGTCGGCCACCACCACGCGCAACAGGTAGTCCATGTCGCCGGTGAGGGCCGCGCACTCGACCACCTCGGGCCAGGTCTGCACGCTGGCGCGGAACAGGTCCATGGGGTTGCGCTTGTGGCTTTCGGTGTGCTTTTCGAGCCGCACGTTCAGGTAGGCCGTGAGGCCCAGGCCGACCGCCTCGGGCTGGACCAGGGCCACGTAGCGGTCGATGACCTTGTGTTCCTCGAGCCGCTTGACCCGCCGCAGCACGGCGCTGGGCGACAGGCTGACCTGCTCCGCGATCTGGTCGTAGGTGGCACGGCCATCTGCTTGCAGCATGCGCAAAATGAGCCGATCTATCTTGTCGAGTGCTTCCATTTCGCCATTTTTGCAGTTTTACTGCGTCATGACCACCCATGGCGCCCAGAAACGCAGAAAACCTGAACGCCTTCCGACCTACAGTGCAGCACGGCCCGAATCCGGGCCTTTGTTTTCCTTTCTGCACAACTTCCCCACTTTCCGGAGACAGCACCCATGAGCCACGCCGACGCCCCCGCCTTCACGCCCTGGGAGAACCCGATGGGCACCGACGGCTTCGAATTCATCGAATACGCAGCACCCGATCCGGTCGCGATGGGCAAGGTGTTCGAGCGCATGGGCTTCGTGGCCATCGCCAAGCACCGCCACAAGAACGTGCTGCTGTACCGCCAGGGCACGATCAACTTCATCCTGAACGCCGAGCCCGATTCGTTCGCCCAGCGTTTCGCGCGCGAGCACGGCCCGAGTGTGTGCGCCATCGCCTTCCGCGTGCAGGACGCCAAGCAGGCCTACGAACGCGCCACCGCGCTGGGCGCCTGGGGCTTCGCTGACAAGGCCGGCCCGGGCGAGCTGAACATCCCCGCCATCAAGGGCATCGGCGACAGCCTGATCTACCTGGTGGACCGCTGGCCGGGCAAGAACGGCGCGCAGCCGGGCGACATCGGCAACATCGGCTTCTACGACGTGGACTTCGAGGCGCTGCCGGGCGTGTCGTCGCAGGACGCGCTGGCGCGCAAGGGCAACGGCCTGACCTACATCGACCACCTGACGCACAACGTGTACCGCGGCCGCATGGACGTGTGGGCCAATTTCTACGAGAAGCTCTTCAACTTCCGCGAAGTGAAGTACTTCGACATCGAAGGCCAGGTGACGGGCGTGAAGAGCAAGGCCATGACCAGCCCCTGCGGCAAGATCCGCATCCCGATCAACGAAGAGGGCAAGGAACAGGCCGGCCAGATCCAGGAGTACCTGGACATGTACAAGGGCGAGGGCATCCAGCACATCGCCATGGGCTCGGACGACCTGTACGAGAGCGTCGACGCGCTGCGCGCCAACGGCGTGACGCTGCTGGACACCATCGACACGTACTACGAGCTGATCGACAAGCGCATTCCCGGCCACGGCGAAAGCGTGGCCGAGCTGAAGAGCCGCAAGATCCTGATCGACGGCAAGAAGGACGCGCTGCTGCTGCAGATCTTCAGCGAGAACCAGCTGGGCCCGATCTTCTTCGAGTTCATCCAGCGCAAGGGCGACGACGGCTTCGGCAACGGCAACTTCAAGGCGCTGTTCGAGAGCATCGAGCTCGACCAGATGCGCCGTGGCGTGCTGAGCGCCGCAAAATAAGGCGCTTCACCACTGCCCTGGAGCCCGGCATGCGCCACGCGTCTTCTTCGACTGTCGTCACTTCCTTCGTCGCGGCAGTTGCCGCTGCTGTCGTGCTCTCGGGCTGCGCCTCGGCGCCGCCCGCGGCCGGCGCGGGCGCCTCGCACCTGGACACGGTGCAGAAGGCGGCGGTGCTGCGCATCTGCACGCCGGGCGACTACCGGCCCTTCAGCTTCCAGAAGGCCGACGCCTCGTTCGAAGGCATCGACGTCGACCTGATGGCCGGCTTCAGCGCCAGCCTCGGCGCCAAGCCCGAATGGGTCAAGACGACGTGGGCCAACCTGCTGCCCGACCTGGCCGCGGGCAAGTGCGACATCGCCGTGGGCGGCGTGTCGGTGACCACCGACCGCCAGAAGCGCGCCTTCTTCAGCGCGCCCTACATGGTCAACGGCAAGACGCCCATCGCGCGCTGCGCCGACGTGGCCAAGTACCAGAGCGTGGCGGCCATCGACCAGCCGTCGACCCGCGTGATCTTCAACCCGGGCGGCAGCAACGAACGCTTCGCCCGCACCAACTTCAAGCAGGCCAGGCTCACGCTGCACGGCGAGAACGTCACGATCTTCGACGAGATCGTGGCGAACCGCGCCGACGTGTTCGTCACCGAATCGGCCGAGGCCATCACGCAGCAGAAGCTCAAGCCCGGGCTGTGCGCCGTGAACCCCGACAAGCCGCTGCAGTACGGCGAGATGGCCTGGATGCTGCCGCGCGACGACGTGGCTTTCAAATCGTATGTCGACCAATGGCTGCACCTGCAGCAAGCCGGCGGCGACTTCCAGCGCGTGATGGACCGCTGGCTCAAGTAACCCGAGAAACCGAAACCCCATGGATTCCCCCGCCGCCGTTGTCACCCCCGCCGTCTATGGCGCCTCCGATCGCCCGCCGCGCGGCGACTACTCGCGTGGCGGTTCGGTGCAAGCCGACTACACCTGCCCACAGGACTGGGCCAGCTACACGGCGGCCGACCATGACACCTACAAACGGCTGTACGAACGCCAGGCCGCGCAGCTGACGGGCCTGGCCTGCGACGCCTTCATCAAGTCGCTGCCGCTGCTCGGCGTGAAGGACCGCATCCCGCGCTTCGAGGAACTCAACGAGCGCCTGCACCGCGCCACCGGCTGGGAGATCGTCGCGGTGCCGGGGCTGATTCCCGAGCTGCCCTTCTTCACGCTGCTGGCGAACCGCAAGTTCCCGGTGACCGACTGGATCCGCAAGCCCGAAGAGTTCGACTACATCGTCGAGCCCGACGTGTTCCACGACCTGTTCGGCCACGTGCCGATGCTGTTCGACCCGACCTTCGCCGACTACGTGCAGCGCTACGGCCAGGGCGGCATCAAAGCGCACGAGTTGGGCGCCGGCGAGAAGCTGGCGCGGCTGTATTGGTACACGGTCGAGTTCGGCCTGATCCGCCAGCCCGAGGGCCTGCGCGCCTACGGCGCCGGCATCCTGAGCTCGGTCGGCGAACTGCAGCACGCGGTGCGCAGCCCCGAGCCGCACCGCCTCCCGCTCGACCTGCTGCGCACCATGCGCACGCAATACAAGATCGACACCTACCAGGCCAACTACTTCGTGATCGAGAACTTCGCACAGCTCTTCGATCTCACGGCACCCGACTTCACGCCGCTGTACCGTGCGCTCGAGGTGCAGCCCGACATCCCGGCCGGCGTGCTGCTGCCGGGCGAATCCGGCAACGCCTGATCGCATCGCTGTGACCCGGGCGCGCACGGCGGCTATCGCCTGCGCGACACCGGGCATGCGCCCCTAGGACAAGCCCGCTGGCGGCTGGGAGGCATTGGCTCCCACAATCCGCGCCAAAGGAGCTTGCATGCAGACATCCGCGCGACAGAACTACCCGGCCGGCGTGCCGCACGAGATTCATCCGGAGCAGTACCGCTCCCTGCCTCACATGTTCGACGAGGCCTTCGGCCGCTACAAGGACCGGCCGTTCTCGGTCTGCATGGAGCGCTGGATGTCGTATGGCGAGCTCGACACGCTCTCGAAGGCGATGGGTGCCTGGCTGCAATCGCAGGGCCTCGCGCCCGGTGCGCGGGTGGCGATCATGCTGCCCAACGTGCCGCAGTTCGCGGTCACGATGTGCGCCGTGCTGCGCGCGGGCTACACCTGCGTCAACGTGAATCCGCTGTACACGGCGCGCGAGCTGGAGCACCAGCTCAAGGACTCCGGCGCCACGGCCATCGTCATCCTCGAGAACTTTGCCGCCACGCTCGAACAGGTGATCGAGCGCACGCCGGTCAAGCACGTGGTGATGACTGCGATGGGCGACCTGCTCGGCGGGCTGTACGGCGCCTGGATCACGGTGGCCGTGCGCCACCTGGCCAAGATGGTGCCGCCCTACAAGCTGCCGCTGAGCGACGGCCGCACGGTCACGCCGTTCAAGCAGGCGATTGCCGAAGGCCGCGGGCGCACGCTCGGGCCCGACCAGAGCACGCTCGATTCGATCGCCTTCCTGCAGTACACGGGTGGCACCACCGGTTTGTCGAAGGGCGCCGTGCTGACCCACCGCAACATCGTGGCCGCCACGCTGCAGGCTGAAGCCTGGTTCACGCCCGCATTGGCGCGGGCCGGCGACCTGGCGAAGGTCAACAGCATCGCCGCGCTGCCGCTGTATCACATCTTCGCGCTGACGCTGTGCCTGCTGGTGATCCGCCAGGGCTCGCACATGACGCTGATTCCGAACCCGCGCGACTTCAACAAGTTCGTCGCGGTGCTGAAGAAGCGGCCCTTCCACATGCTGCCGGCGGTGAACACCTTGTTCAATGCGCTGCTGATGCACCCGGAGTTCAAGACGGTCGATTTCTCGACGCTGTTCGTGTCGCAGGCCGGTGGCATGGCCGCCTCCGAAGGCACGGCGCGCAAGTGGTTCGAAGCCACCGGCTGCCCGATGATCGAAGGCTGGGGCATGAGCGAGACCTGTGCGATCGGCACCAACAACCCCGTGTCGAACACGAAGTTCACGGGCACCATCGGCCTGCCGTTGCCGAGCATTGAGATCGCGATCAAGGACGATGAAGGCCAATCGCTGCCGATCGGCCAGGCGGGCGAGCTGTGCATCAAGGGGCCGAACGTGATGACCGGCTACTACAACCAGCCCGCCGAGACGGCGGCTGCCTTCACGGCCGACGGCTTCATGCGCACCGGCGACATCGCCGTGATGCAGGAAGACGGCTACAGCCGGATCGTCGACCGCAAGAAGGACATGATCCTCGTGAGCGGTTTCAACGTGTTCCCCAACGAACTGGAAAACGTGATCTCGCTGTGCCCTGGCGTCGTCGAATGCGCGGCTGTGGGTGTGCCGGACGAGAAGCAGGGCGAGGCCATCAAGGTCTTCGTGGTCCGCAAGGACCCGACGCTGACGGAAGACGCCGTGCTCCAGTACTGCAACGGACAGCTCACCGGCTACAAGCGGCCGAAGCACATCGAGTTCCGCGAGTCGCTGCCCAAGACCAACGTGGGGAAGATCCTGCGGCGCGAGCTGCGCACCAGCGCCGGTGCCTGAGCGCGTGGGGCACCACGGGGAAGCCAGCGCCGGGCTGCCGGCGAATGTCGTCGTGTTCGAGCGGGGCTGGCTGTCTTCGAACAACATCCTCTTCGTCGGAGCCGAGGAAACGGCGCTGGTCGACACCGGCTATGCCACGCATGCCGATCAGACGCTGGCCTTGGTCGAGTCGGTGTTGGGCGAACGTCCGCTTGATCGGGTGCTGAACACGCACCTGCACAGCGATCACTGCGGGGGGAACGCGGCATTGCAGGAGCGTTATCCATCGGTGCGGACGGACATTCCGCCTGGAGAGGCGGCGCTGGTCGAGCGATGGGATGCGCAGGGCCTGAGTTTCCTTGCGACTGGACAGAGTTGCCCGCGGTTTGCTTTCACTGGACTGCTCAAGCCCGGCACTGAATGCCTGCTGGGAGACAGTGCGTGGCAAGTGCATGGGGCTCCGGGCCACGATCCGCACTCGGTGATCTTGTTCGATCCGGCGTCGCGGACCCTGATTTCAGCGGATGCGCTCTGGGAGAACGGGTTTGGCATCGCATTTCCGGAGCTGATGGGCGAGCCCTCGTTCGGGGACATTGCGGCAACGCTCGATTTGATCGAGAAGTTGTCGCCGTGCCAGGTGATTCCAGGGCATGGAGGCGTCTTCACCGATGTCGACCGAGCTTTGCAGACGGCGCGCCGGCGGCTGGATGGACTGCAGTGCGACCCGGAGAAGCACGCGCGTCATGCGATGAAGGTGCTGATGAAGTTCAAGCTTCTGGAGCTGCACGCGGTGTCGCACGCTGAGTGGGGTGCGTGGCTGGCTGGAACGCCCTATTTCGAGCGGATCCGGGCTCGATTCTTTGCCGGTGAGTCGCTGGTCGATCTGACGTCGGAGCTGCTTGCAGAGCTGATTGGAGTTGGCGCAGCGCAATCCGATGCATCGGGAGTTCACAACGCCTGATTGACGGTTGTTTACTGCAATAAAAAAGCGCCCGCTCTTTCGAGTCAGCGCTTTTTATGCGTTTGGCGTTTGCATTGCGCAAAGCAAAAAACCCCAGTCATTGCTGACTGGGGTTTTCTGGGCTGTAAGAGCCTGACGATGACCTACTTTCACACGGGAACCCGCACTATCATCGGCGCTGAGTCGTTTCACTGTCCTGTTCGGGATGGGAAGGAGTGGTACCAACTCGCTATGGTCATCAGGCATAAAGGGTTGTCCGATTGATCACACGATCAATCAAACGAATTCATAGAGTTTGGAATCAGCTTTTGGCGAATTATTTTGAATGCGTCAACTTGGCATAACACCTTGATCAGATTGATCAAAGTTATAGGGTCAAGCCGCACGAGCAATTAGTATCAGTTAGCTTAACGCATTACTGCGCTTCCACACCTGACCTATCAACGTCCTGGTCTTGAACGACTCTTCAGGGGGCTCAAGGCCCCGGCAGATCTCATCTTGAAACGAGTTTCCCGCTTAGATGCTTTCAGCGGTTATCTCTTCCACACTTAGCTACTCGGCAATGCCACTGGCGTGACAACCGATACACCAGAGGTGTGTCCACTCCGGTCCTCTCGTACTAGGAGCAGGCTTCCTCAAATCTGCAGCGCCCACGGAAGATAGGGACCAAACTGTCTCACGACGTTTTAAACCCAGCTCACGTACCTCTTTAAATGGCGAACAGCCATACCCTTGGGACCGGCTACAGCCCCAGGATGAGATGAGCCGACATCGAGGTGCCAAACACCGCCGTCGATATGAACTCTTGGGCGGTATCAGCCTGTTATCCCCAGAGTACCTTTTATCCGTTGAGCGATGGCCCTTCCATACAGAACCACCGGATCACTATGTCCTGCTTTCGCATCTGCTCGACTTGTCAGTCTCGCAGTTAAGCACGCTTATGCCATTGCACTATCGTCACGATGTCCGACCGTAACTAGCGTACCTTCGAACTCCTCCGTTACGCTTTGGGAGGAGACCGCCCCAGTCAAACTGCCTACCATGCACTGTCCCCGATCCAGATAATGGACCTAGGTTAGAACCTCAAACACACCAGGGTGGTATTTCAACGTTGGCTCCACAAGATCTAGCGACCCTGCTTCAAAGCCTCCCACCTATCCTACACAGATCTGTTCAAAGTCCAATACAAAGCTACAGTAAAGGTTCATGGGGTCTTTCCGTCTTTCCGCGGGGAGATTGCATCATCACAAACATTTCAACTTCGCTGAGTCTCAGGAGGAGACAGTGTGGCCATC